>JAIXYT010000032.1 GCA_027490095.1 Sphingomonadales bacterium
ACATCCTCTTCATCTGCGGCGGCGCATTTGCCGGGCTCGACCGGATCATTTCCGACAGATTGCAAGGCAAATCCATCGGCTTCGGTGCACATGTTGCAGCGCCGGATGAACGGCGCGCCGGCGAAGTCCTGCGCAACTGCGAGCCGGAGGACCTGCTGAAGTTCGGCCTGATCCCGGAATTCGTGGGCCGGCTGCCGGTGATCGCGACTCTGGAGGACCTGGACGAGCCGGCCCTCATCAAGATCCTGACCGAGCCCAAGAACGCCCTGTCGAAGCAATATGCCCGCCTGTTCGAGCTGGAGGGCGTGAAGCTGTCGTTCACCGAGGACGCGCTGTCGGAAATCGCCAAGCGCGCAATCGAACGGAGGACAGGCGCCCGGGGCTTGCGCTCCATCCTGGAGGGCATCCTGCTCGACACCATGTTCGAGCTTCCCGGGATCGAGACCGTCGAGGAAGTCAGCATCGACGGCGAGGTCGTGAAGGGCCTGAAGCCACCGGTTCAGCTGCTCCGCGCGGAAAAGGCGGCCTGACCGGGCCGACGCCGCCATCCGGCTGTTCGAATGGAAAGGCGGCCCTTCCGGCCGCCTTTTCCATGTCTGGATTCAGCCCTCGGCAGCGGGCGGGGCGGATACCGAATCCGTTGCGCCCACCTGTTCGGCCGGCGTGACCGGTGGCAGGGGTTCCACGTCCACAAGCCTCGCCTGCGAGATTCCGCTTTCCCGTTCGAGCGCACTGTCGACACCGCGAAGCGGGGCGGTCTCGATCACCAGACCGCTGGTGCGCAACGCTTCCGCCGCCTGGTCGAGGCGGGCCTGCGCCCGCCCTGCCGGCTCTCCGGAGACCCGCCGCACAACCAGGCGCGCGCTGTTGGTACCGCGCCGGGCAAGCGCCCAGACGGTGGCCTGGATTGCCTGCTGCGTCTCGGCTCCCGGCTCGCCATCGGGCATGTCGAGCCCGGGCAATGGTCCTGCAGGCGGCAGGATACGCACGGTCCAGCCCGGCGAATCCTCGGCAAGGCGTGCCTCGGCAGCCATCAGCTCGACAAGCGGGCGGTTGCCGACCGCCTGCGCGGTCGCGAGGCGCGAGACCGGGTCGACCAGGGCTGCCTCGACGGGCGTGTTCGCAACCAGCGAAAGCCGGGCCGCCATGTCGGCCCGCGCAAGCCTGTCGTCCCGGGCCTCGGCCTCGGCGGATCGGGCCCGGTCGAGCTCCGCGCGATTGGCGCCCTGGTTTACGAGGATCTGGCTGAGGCGCAGCCGAACAGGGCGCTGCAGGCGGCTTGAGAGCCGGCGCTCGAGATCATCCCGCGCCTTGTCGCGCAGCGTCTCGGTGAAGACGGTTGCCTTTACCCGGACATCCTCACCTGCAAAATTGGGGTCGAGGCTCGCAATCCGGCTGCCGTCGCCGAACTCCGCTTCGACGGCGCTGCGGACCGTCCGCGTGGCCCAGGCCTCCCAGGCGATCTGCCGCAGGGAAAGGGCAAGCGGCACGGCCAGCGCGATCAACACAAGGGCAAGTGCGATCGCCTGTTGTTGGGTCTGGCTGGGCGACAGGTGCGAGCCGAACCCGTAGAAGCGCGCGACCAGCATTGCGGACAGCGCGATCGCAATGAAGTTCGTGACATAGAGTGTGAAGGCGCCCCCGAAGATGAGCATGTTGCCTGTCGCAAGGCCGAAGCCCACGACGGCGAGTGGGGGCATCAGCGCGGTCGCGATGGCCACGCCGACGATGGTTTCCCCGCGGCCGCGGACAGTCGCATAGCCGCCGGCAAGAGCGGAGAAGATCGCGACGAGCAGGTCGAACAGATTGGGGCGCGTTCGGGCCAGGATCTCGGGCGTGATGTCCTGGAGCGGGGAGAGCAGCACGATCGCACTGGTGAAGCCGATGGCGAGAAGCGTCCCGCCCGCGAGCGCCAGGATGCTCCGCCGGACCTCGAGCCAGTCTAGCGTTGCAAGCGCAAAGCCGAGCCCGATGATGGGCCCCATGAGGGGCGAGATCAGCATGGCCCCAATGATGACGGCCGGCGAGGAGAGCAGGAGGCCGAGGATCGCGATACCGGCCGACATGGCGATCATGAAGGCGAAACGGGCCGACCAGTGCGATTCCGCGTAGACGCGTTCGAGCACCAGCGGATGATCCACCTGCCCGATCACGGCCCGACGATGCCAGGCGGACCATTGTCGCCGCAGCCGACTTTGCGCTTTGGGCAGGGCGGTGGTCGCGGAAACGGCCTGAGGGTCCGTCAATGCCATCAGCGGCGGCCCATCTGTGACTCCGGTTGTGAAAAGGCCCGGCTCAGGGCTCGCAATCCTGCGGCTTCTTCTTCTTGCCGCCCATCAGGCCGCCGATCGCACCGCCCACCGAACGGCCGAAGCCACCCCCCAGGATCGCGCCTCCAGCAGCCTTGCCGGCTTCTTCGCTGGTGTCGACCGGGCATTTCGGCTTGCCGCTGGCGGTGGCGGTGGCACCGCCCGGCATCTCGTCCATGCCGAGCATGGCCCCGGCGCGCGAGACATAGCGCGCCTTGACCGACCATTCCTGAACCCAGTCGACCTTGGGGTCCTTGGGGCGGGGGGGATGGATGAAATTCTGTTCGGGGCCATGCGACACCAAGCTGATGAGCCCGCCCTCGGCAGCCGCGATCGCTTCCTTGGGGATGGCGCAACTCGTCTGAGAAGAGGGCATCAGCTGCTTGCGGCCGACAAGCCGGGTCGCCTCGGACGGCGGGATATAGTCCGACAGGGCCGATACGAAGGTCTGGGTGTCGCTCGAGGACCAGAAGACGACTGTCGGTTCGCCCCCTTCATCCTTGCCGCCCAGCATCGAGGCGTAATGCGCAGTGGAGCCGGGCACCGACGTCCACTTCAGCGTGACCGCGCCCGAGGGCATCTTCGCCTGGTTGAGGCCGAGCGGCGCCATCCAGTCCTGCGCCAGCGTGAAATCGATCTGCGGCGTGTAATTGCCCGTCACGCGGTGCGCGCCCAGCAGGCTCGCATTGGTGGGCACGGCCTTGTTGCCGGCCTTGCGGTCATCGTTGGGCCAGCGGCCATAGGTGGGCCAGCCCGACTGGCTGGGTGGACGGCTGATTCGCACCCGTTCGCCGGCGAACAGGTTGGGCGGGATCTGCCCGGCAGCCATCTTTGCGAAATCGAACACAACGGGCTGCCCTGGCCTTGCTGCTTCCCCGCAGCCCCAAAACAGCAGAAGCTTGCCCTTGGGTCGCTCGAAGTCCTCGGGCGTTTCCCCGACCTTGCCGGGGGTCCCTTTGGGCGTCCGCAGCGGAAGGGCAGGGCCCATCGACATGGCGGGCGGAATGGCATGTTCGGCGGCCGGCGGTCCCGACGGCGGCAGCTTCGAGCCGATGTCGAGATCGAGCAGCTTCATCGCACCACCGCCGCCACCGCCCATCGCCATGCGCATCATGTCGGCGCTGGAGGGCTGGGCGCCGGGTGCCATGCCGAAGCCGCTCTGGGTGGCGGCCGACAGCCAGTAGACCGTCTTTGGCGGCACCACCTTCTGCGTCTGCGCCAACGCCGGAGATGCCAGCAGCAGCGCCACAACGACCGCGGAATTGCCCTTCATACCGAAGCCCCTCTCTTTGCCCTTGCCCGCTTGCAGACTATGCCAGCTTGGAAAGGGGGGCAACAATGTCGGAGCCGCAGGACGCTGAGAACGAGGCAGCCAGGCTGATCCGCAAGTTGGGACTATCCCGGCACCCAGAAGGCGGCTGGTATCGTGAAACGCTGCGGGTACCGTCCGCAGCCGGCGGGCGCGGCCAGGCAACCGCCATCCTGTTCCTTCTGGAGGAAGGCCAGCGCTCGCACTGGCACCTTGTCGATGCGACCGAGATCTGGCTCTGGCATGCCGGCGCACCGCTTGCGCTGGGGACGGCGCAGACCGGTGCGGAAGAGGCGGCCTGGCTTACGCTGGGCCCTGATGTGCTCGCGGGCGAAACCGTTCAGGCGGTCATCCCGGCAGGCCATTGGCAGGCGGCCAATGCCGAAAAGGGCTGGGCGCTCGTGAGCTGCGTGGTGGCACCGGCCTTCGAATTCGCAGGATTCGAGCTGGCACCGCCAGGCTGGAAACCCGGCCAACCGGATTGACCCGTGGCACCCAGCCCTGCCACAGCGGGCCATGACGGAGGATCTCGCGCTGGAGTTGGCCGTCGGCTCGCTACTTGTCGTCCTGACGGTCGTGATCCACGGGGCGGGCCTTATCCTGCTGGCGCGGTTCCTCCGGCTGGAGGAGCGCCAAGAGCATTCAAGCCACCTGCCGCCCCTGTCCGTTCGCGGTGCGGCCGTCACGCTTGCGATTGTTCTGGGCCTGTTCGCGCTGCACGGAGCTGAGATCTGGCTCTACGCCGCCGCTTTCCAGGCCCTCGGTGCGATCGCCGACTTCAGCACGGCCCTCTATTTCTCGACCATCACCTACGCCTCGATCGGCTATGACGCCGAGCCGCTCGATCCCAGCTGGCGCATGGTCGCGGGGATCGAGGGGATCAACGGGCTCATCCTTCTCGGCTGGTCCACCGCCTTCTTCGTCACGGTGATCGGCCGGATCCGGCGGCTCTAGCGGCAGCCGATCAACCGGCCTCGGGGAGGTAGATCTCGCTTCCCTTCGCACGGAATTCGCGCGCCTTTTCAGCCATTCCGTCCTCTGCCGCGAGGAAGCTGTCGCTGTTCTGCTTCGCGGCGAAGTCGCGGACTTCCTGCGTGATCTTCATGCTGCAGAACTTCGGCCCGCACATGGAGCAGAAGTGCGCCGTCTTCGCGCCCTCGGCCGGCAGGGTCTCGTCGTGGAACTTCTCTGCCGTTTCCGGATCAAGACTGAGGTTGAACTGGTCACGCCAGCGGAAATCGAAGCGCGCACGCGACAGCGCGTCGTCGCGCAACTGGGCAGCCGGGTGCCCCTTGGCAAGGTCGGCTGCATGGGCCGCCAGCTTGTAGGTGATCACGCCCACCTTCACATCGTCACGGTCGGGAAGGCCCAGATGCTCCTTGGGCGTCACATAGCAAAGCATGGCGCAGCCGTACCAACCGATCATAGCAGCCCCGATCCCTGAGGTGATGTGGTCGTAGCCCGGTGCAATGTCGGTCGTCAGCGGCCCGAGGGTGTAGAAGGGCGCCTCGCCGCAGCTTTCCAGCTGCTTTTCCATGTTCAGCTTGATCTTGTGCATCGGCACATGGCCGGGCCCCTCGATCATCACCTGGCAATCCATGTCCCAGGCCTTCTTGGTCAGCTCGCCCAACGTGTAGAGTTCGGCGAACTGGGCCTCGTCGTTCGCGTCGGCGATAGAGCCGGGCCGCAACCCGTCACCAAGACTGAACGAAATGTCATAAGCCCTCATGATTTCGCAAATTTCCTCGAAATTCGTGTAGAGGAAATTCTCCTTGTGGTGGGCCAGGCA
>JAIXYT010000026.1 GCA_027490095.1 Sphingomonadales bacterium
GGTTCTGAGGTTGATGATGCCGCCGACCGACCCTTCGATCTGGTTGGCAGACGGCACCTTGGTCACTTCGACGGACGCAATGAGGTCCGCCGGCAGATCCTCGAAGCTGATGCCACCGCGCGCCGTGTCGGAAGGGACCGTGGCACGGCCGTTGAGCTGCACATCATTCAAATCAACGCCACGGATCGAAACCCGCGTGCCGACACCGCCATTGCGCTCGATCTGGATCCCGGTGATGTTCTCGAGCACTTCGGCAAGATTGTCGTCGGGCAGTTTCCCGATGTCTTCGGACTTGATCACCTCGGTCAGATTGACCGTGTTGCGTTTCACCTCGAGGGCCAGGCTGAGCGAACCCCGGATGCCGGTTACCACGATGTCTTCCGCTGCCGGCACGTCCTCTTCATTTCCGGGAGAAGCAGTATCGGGCTGCGCCTGCGCCAGCGCCGCCGCAGGGCACACCCCAACAGCAAGCATCGCCGCAATGGCGATCCGCGAGCCACGCGCGGCAAGTGACGTCTGGTTGGTCAAGGCATCCTCCCGGTTTATTTTGCCGGAACATAGGAATGATATGATAAATGCGTCAACTCAAAAATATGATCTATCGCGGAGAGCGCCAGTCTGTGACTGATCGGCAACAAGACGCCGGCATGAAAGGTCCGACTGTCCGCCAGCCCAGCCCCAGCCCAGGCGCATGCGGGCAAAAAGGTCAACAAGGGGTCAATTTCAAGAGTGTGGTCGAACAAGGGGGGCTGACACGGACCACAGAAAGCCAGCCATCATCCATGCGCCGATATCTGATCGGTTGGATAGGCTGCTGCTGCATTGCACTGAGCCAATGAATCCAATAAATTGGCAAGATGGACATCGATGGGGGACAGATCCGCGCCCGCAACTCCCTTGGGCGCCTAACCCAGTCCATCGTTGATGACGTTGGCGCGGCGATCGTAACGGGAAAGTTCGAAGCGGCATCCATGATGCCGATCGAAGCTGACCTTTGCACCCGTTACCAGGCCAGCCGCAGTGTGCTGCGCGAGGCCATGAAGGTATTGAACGCGAAGGGACTGGTGACGTCACGCCCCCGCCTGGGCACCACCGTCACCACACCAGACAGGTGGAACCTGTTCGATCCCGATATCCTGCGCTGGATGCTGCGGGCGGACATCTCCCTGTCACTGCTGATCGAATTCACCAATGTCCGCCTGGCGATCGAACCAATGGCAGCCGAACTCGCAGCACGCAACGCCGATGCGGCGGCCCTGCAGGCCGTGACCGATGGCTATGCCCGCATGGCGGCGGCGGACGAGGGGCACGATGATCCGCTGACCGCCGACATTGCCTTTCACATCGCAATCCTGGAAGCCAGCGGGAACAGGTTCCTGCAACGGCTGAAGCCGCTCGTGGAAACGGCTCTCACATTCTCGATCCGCTACACGGACAGCATCGCGCGGAATGAACAGGACAAGCTTGCAGCACACCATCGCGTCGCGGAGCGGTTGCGTGCCCGCGATGCAACCGGCGCGGCCGGAGCGTTGCGGCAACTGCTGCTCGATACGCGGGACTTGATGACCAACCGCTTGTGATGGGCACCACGGCCCTGTGCACGCATCCGCTTCACAGACATGCGCTGCTACACCGACGCATCTGGCAGCGTCCAGTGCCACCCGATTGACACGCACGCCTGCATTTATAGGATAATTTCCGACCCCGTAACGCCGATCGGCCGTCACATCCCTGCAAGGCGGAAAGGCAATGGATGCTCCAGTTCGCACGCTACCCCAGCCTCGCAGGACGAAGCATCCTGATCACCGGCGGCGCCACCGGCATCGGAGCGGCCATGGTAGAGGCCTTTTCCGAACAGGGTGCCCTTGTCGGCCAGATCGACCTCGCCGAGGATGCAGCCGCAGCCCTCGCCGATCGTCTGGAGGCCGCCGGGCTGCCGCGCCCGTGGTTCCGGCAAGTCGACGTAACCGACACCGCAGCCCTTCAGACAGCGATCGCCGATTTCGCGGCCGCCTGGGGGGGGCTGGGCGTGCTCGTCAACAATGTCGCCAACGACAGTCGCCACGATCCCATGACAACCACCCCGGAATCGTGGCGGGGCTGCATGGCGGTCAATCTCGATTGCGCCTTCTTTGCCGCGCAACAGGCCGTCGCCCTGATGCGGCAGGCCGGCGGTGGAAGCATCATCAACTTCTCGTCGATCAATGCGCTGCTGGGTCCAGCCGACATGCCCGGCTACGTGACGGCAAAGGCCGGGCTCATCGGCATGACCCGGGCTCTGGCCCGCCAATACGGTCCTGAGGCCATTCGCGTGAACTGCATCCTCCCGGGCTGGGTCGTTACGCAACGCCAGCTGGATCTGTGGCTCACCCCCGAGGCGGAAGCAGACTGGATGGAACAGGTTGCCCTGAAAGAGCGTATCCTGCCATGTGACGCGGCAAACCTGGCCCTGTTCCTGTCGGCAGACGACAGCCGGATGATCACGAGCCAGTCTTTCGTCATCGATGGCGGCCGGACCTGAATTCACACCAACGGTGTCGGGGCTTGTGCCGGAGCACCGAATTTCCCGGCGGGAAGTGACTGGATGATGGCATCAGGCCGCTCCGGCCGCGCGAACCGCTGCAACCAGCGCCGCAGCATCGCTGGCGATATCGGCAAGCGGCTTCCCCGGCTGAAACAGCGATCCGCCTATGCCGAATCCGGCAGCACCCGCCGCCACATACGCCTCCATGTTGCCGGCATGAATGCCGCCAACCATGAAAACCGGCACATCGGGCAAGACGGCCTTCACGGCCTTCAGCGCCGTGTGCGGGAAAAGTTCGGCCGGAAAAATCTTCAGACCGCTGGCACCCGCCTCGATCGCCATGAACATCTCGCTGGGCGTGAACACCCCCGGAAGCGCAATCATCCCCGCCCGCACAGTCCGCGCAATGACCGTGGGGTTGCAGCCCGGTGAAACAACAAGCGAAGCGCCGATGCCGGCAAGCCTATCGACGTCTGCCGGGTCGAGGACGGTGCCTGCCCCGATCAGGGCGCGACCGCCGAGCGACCGTGCCAGGCGAGCGATGCTTTCCAGCGGTTCCGGCGAATTCATCGGCACCTCGATGATGCTGACCCCGGCGGCCACCAGGGCCGAGCCGACATCAACCGCGCGATCGGGTTCCACGCCACGCAGGATCGCCACCAGCGGCACGCGGCCATGCCAACGTTCGTCCTGCATCATCGTGCCTTTCCTGTCCGAATTGGCGAGGCCATGGTTCCTTGCTTGATTTCGGCGCCATCCCTCAATTATATTATTTTTGCAAATCACAAGCAGCAAGGGGAGATGCGCATGGGGCTGCAAACGATCGATGTCGTCGTGATCGTCGCCTATGCCATCTTCATCTTCGGACTGGCCCAGTATGTCAGCCGCGACAAGCCAGGTCACCAGAAAGACAGCTCGGACTATTTTCTGGCGTCCCGCAGTTTGCCGTGGTGGGCGATCGGCGCTTCGCTCATCGCCGCGAACATTTCCGCCGAACAGATTATCGGCATGTCGGGTTCAGGATACGCAATCGGGCTGGCAATCGCATCCTACGAATGGATGGCCGCCATCACACTGCTGATCGTTGCCAAATTCTTCCTGCCGATATTCCTGCGCAACGACATCGTCACCATGCCGCAGTTCCTCGAGCAGCGCTATGGCAAGCGCATCCGCACCCTCATGGCCATCTTCTGGCTGGCGCTGTTCATTTTCGTCAACCTCACATCGATCGTCTGGCTCGGCTCGATCGCCGTCAACAAGGTGGCCGGCGTCGATCAGGATGTCGCCCTGTTCGCGCTGGGCGGATTTGCCCTCCTCTACCAGCTGCGCGGCGGGCTGAAGGCCGTGGCGATGACCGATATTGTGCAAGTTACCCTGCTGGTGCTCGGCGGCCTGTTGATTTCCGGGATCACACTGGCCGAAATCGGCGGCGATGCCGGCCTCGCCGGCGGCTTTTCCAGATTGACCACAGAACTGCCGTCCAGGTTCCAGATGATCCTGCCGCCCGACCATCCCTTCTACAAGGACCTGCCGGGCCTGTCCGTCCTGCTGGGCGGGATGTGGATCGCCAACCTCTCCTACTGGGGGTTCAACCAGTACATCATCCAGCGCGCGCTGGCAGCCAAAAGCCTCGCCGAGGCGCAGAAGGGAATGGTCTTCGCCGCCTTCCTGAAGCTGCTGATGCCGGTCATCGTTGTGCTTCCCGGCATTGCCGCCGTCATCCTTGCCCCAGATCTCGCCAAGCCCGACGAAGCCTATCCGACGATGATGCGCTATCTGCCCACGGGCATATTGGGCCTTGTGTTCGCAGCGTTGATGGCAGCCGTCATTGCCTCGACCGCGTCCAAGATCAACTCGGTGGCCACCATCTTCACGCTCGATCTCTATGGCAATTTCAGCCGGAGTTCCGCCAATGTGGCCGATGCCCCCGGCCGGGAACGCCACCTCGTGATGGTTGGCCGCGCAAGCGCGATCGTTGCCACCCTGCTGGCAGTCCTTACGGCACGACCGCTCCTTGGCGGGTCGGACCAGGCGTTTCAGTTCATCCAGGAATTCTCGGGCTTCTTCACGCCGGGCATCACCGTCATCTTCCTCCTGGGCCTGTTCTGGAAAAGAGCCAGCGAGGCCGGTGCCGTCGGCGCGGCAGCAACCTCGGTCATGCTCTCCTATCTGTTGAAGGTCATGGCACCGGACATTCCCTTTCTGGACAGGATGTCGATCGTGTTCATGGCTGCCCTCGCGGTCGCCGTTCTCCTGTCCCTGGCCCTGCCCGCAGCGGCACAGACCGACCGCATCACCATGCAGGGTGTCAGCTTTCGCACCAGCCCGGGCTTCAACATCGCTTCGGGGGCCGTCGCCTCGATCCTTGTCGCGCTCTACGCGACGTGGTGGTAGCTGGCGTGACTTCGGCACAGTTTCACCCTGTCGCGACCATCGCCGCGCAATGCACGCTGGGGGAGGGTCCTGTCTGGGACCCGCGGCTCGGCGCGCTGTGGTTCACGGACATCCAGCAATCGCTGCTGTTGCGCTTCGATTGGAACGATGGCTGCCTGCACCGTTTCCAGCTGCCCGAACGGTTGGGCTCGCTGGGGCTGACTGTCGATCCCGAGAGGCTGGTCTGTGCTTTTGCCAGCGGATTTGCCTGGTTCCATCCCGGCACAGGGGAACTGCGATGGATCGCCCGGACCGAGCCGCCCGACTGCGGCATCCGCATGAACGACGGAAGGGTCGACCGTGCCGGCCGCTTCTGGGCCGGCAGCATGGTTGAGGATCCCGCGAGTGCGCCTTCAGGGCGCGGCACCCTGTACCGGCTGGACTCCCCCGAGCGGGCCGAACCACAACGGCTGCTTGACGGGATCTACATCAGCAATGCCATCTGCTTCTCGCCCTCCGGAGACCGGATGTACTTCGCCGACACACCCACGCGCGAAATTGCCGAATTCGACTGCGATCCCGAAACCGGAGCCTTGTCCGGTCGCCGCAGCTTCGCGCGACTGCCAAAGGGGGCCTTCCCGGATGGCGCCGATGTCGATTCCGCCGGGCGCGTGTGGAACGCGGAGTGGGGAAGCGGGCGCGTAACCGGCTACAGCCCGGACGGCAGGGTGCACGACCGCCTGGACCTGCCTGTCACCCAGGCGACGTGCATTGCCTTCGGCGGCCCGGCGCTTGACCTGATGTTCGTCACCACCGCACGGGAGGGACTTTCGCCCGCGGAACTCGCCGCGCAGCCGCTCGCCGGGGATGTGCTTGTGTTCAAGACCCAAACCCGGGGCCTGCCGGCGCCCCTCTTTGGCGGCTCCGGCCAGACGGCGCTCGGCGCCGCGGCGACGGGCGTGAACAACAAGGCATCTTCGGACAGGGCCAGATAATGTCACAGAAGCCATCATCCATCCGCGCACGCATTGTCTGCTTTGGCGAATTGCTCCTGCGGCTTGCCTCCGCACCGCCCACATTGCTGCTGCAGGACATGCAGCTGCAGGCCAGCATCTGCGGTGCCGAGGCGAATGTCGCCGTTGCCCTCGCAGGCTTCGGCCACGAATGCCGGCTGGTCACGGCGGTCCCGGACAATCCGCTGGGGGTGGCAGCGCTGCGCGAGGTACAGTCCTTCGGCGTCGCCGTAGATGCCCCCAGGCTGGCGGACACCCGCATGGGACTGCTCTTTCTGCAGCCCGGTGCAATGTCGCGGCCCTCAGCCATCACCTATGATCGGGCCGGGTCCGCGTTCGCGACCATGGACCCGGCGGCTGTCGACTGGCCTGCAATCCTCGCCGGCGTCGATTGGCTGTTCCTCAGCGGCATCACGGCGGCGCTCGGCGAAAGGCCATTGGCGAGCATGCGCGCGGCCATTGCCGCAGCGCGCGACACCGGCGTGCGGATCGCATTCGATACCAACTATCGGCCGGCGCTTTGGCGGGGCCGGGAGCGCGAGGCAACCACCATCCTGCGGGACCTGTGCGTCGAAGCCGACCTGCTGTTCGCCGATCAGCGGGCGATTGCCATGATGGTCGGGGGCGATCTTGGCCACTGCGACCCCGATCCGGGCTTTCAGGCCGCCGCAAGGCGGATGTTCGATGCAGCGCCGCGGCTGTCGGCGGTGGCGGCCACACGAAGAACCCTTCACGCAACCAACCGGCAGGATCTGGCCGGGCTGCTGGCCGACCGCGACGGCTGCACCACAACGAGCGCGATTGCGCTTGATGACATTGTCGATCGCGTGGGAACGGGGGATGCCTTTGCCGCCGGCATCGTACACGGATTTGCCAACGACTGGCCACGCGAGCGAACCCTGAATTTCGCGGTGGCCTCTGCGCAGTGGGCGCACTCGGTACCCGGCGATTTCCTGCGCGCTTCGCTTGGCGACATCGAAAACATGTCCCTCGGCCACATCGATATCCAACGGTAGCAGGCTCTCGGCAAGCAGCGTCCCGTGCATTCGCGAAGCACCACGCCAATCGCGTGCAGGGAAAGTGCGTCCCGATGAACATGCCTGCGTGCGCCGGTTCCGCTGCACCCTTCAGGCTCCGCTCCACAGCCATTTCTTCCACCGCGCCCGGGCGCAACAACCATGGTCCGGCTTCAATCCCCGCTGGATGAAATCAGGCGGCTCAGGCCAGCGTTCTTGCAGGAATCTGCCAATCTTTCAGCGGCATCGGCGATCTCGGAACGCTGCGAGAGCCTCGAAGACGTATCGACTTCCCTGTTTCCAACACGAAAGATGGGAATATCAGGGAGACACCGGATGGCTTCGGACTGCGTCCCGCACCAGTCTCCCCGAATCCCCGAAACACGGTGCAACAGGGTCGCCCCCGACTGACCGCCGCGCCTGCAACCGCCCGCCTCAGTTGTGCAGGCTGATCAGCGAATCCTGCAGATTTTCGTCGGCGCTCGAACAGACGGCCAGCGCCAGCGCCTCCTCGCATCCCTCGGCCGCCAGATAGGCATGGCCCATGGTGGAATCGATGTAGATCCCCTGCCCCGTCTCCAGCACCACGGGATCATAGAATTCCGAATGCACTGCGACCCGGCCCTCCAGCACGTACAGGAACTCCTCGCCTTGGTGCCGCACAAGCTCCCCGAACTCGCTCGGCGAACGCGACCTGATCCGGACAAGGATCGGAATCATCCGCTTGCGGCGCAGATCGGTGCTCAGATAGCGATAGTCGTAATTGTCGGTCACCACGCGCAGCGCCTGTTCGGCAAGCGCGATGCTGCGCCGGCCCATCACCTGGGGCGTCCGCTCGTCCGCCCCTTCGGCAAACAGGTCCGACATGCGGATGTTCAGCCGGCGGCTGAGCTGCTGCAGCTTGTCATAGCTCAGCGTCAGCCGATCATGCTCCACCTTCGACAGCGTCGAAACCGGAATCCCGCACCGGTCGCTCATTTCCCTGAGCGTCCAGTCGTTGCGGGTGCGGATGGCGCGCAACACCGTTCCCAGGGTCGGCTGGCTCGATTGCGTCGCCATCACGCCCTCCAGGGCATGTTTGACAGTTTTCCAATCAGGACTATTCTTGAAAACATACGCCGAAAATTCTCCCATGTCGGTGGTAAGCCCGCGCGCATCGGCGCGCAAGCTTGGCGCCCCAAGTGCAAGGACGTTCCGCCCATGACCAGCCGGGGCCTGAAGGTTCGACTGCAGGTCGAGACCTTTCCCTACCGCCAGCCCTTCCGCATCTCCGGCTACGTCTTCACCGAGACTGCCGTCCTGCTGGCCGAGATCAGCGACGGCACCCATGTGGGGCGCGGCGAGGGCGACGGCGTCTATTATCTGGGCGACGATGTGGACCACATGCTGCGCGCGGCGCAGGGCGTGGTGGCGGCCATCGAGGCCGGGGCCGGCCGGCAGGAGCTGCAGCAGCTGCTACCCGCAGGCGGCGCCCGCAACGCGCTCGACTGCGCCTTCTGGGACCTCGAGGCGAAGCAGTCCGGAAAACCGGCCTGGCAGCTCGCCGGCCTCGCGCAGCCGCGCCCGCTGCGCTCCACCCTGACGCTGGGCGCCGATTCGCCCGACAGGATGGCGGCCGCAGCCCTGGCGCTGGACCCGGCAGCCCCCGTGAAGGTGAAGCTGACCGGCGAACTCGAGCAGGACACGGCCCGGGTGCGCGCGATCCGGGAAGCCCGGCCAACGGCCTGGATCGGCGTCGATGCCAACCAGGGGTATGTGCGCGACACGCTGGAGCAGCTGCTGCCGGTGCTGGTGGACGCGCGGATCGCCCTCCTCGAACAGCCGTTGCGGCGCGGCGACGAGGCATCGCTCGACGGCCTCGCCCGCCCCCTGCCCTTTGCAGCCGACGAAAGCGCGCTCACCCTCGCCGACACCGACGCACTGGTCGGCCGGTTCGACGTGGTGAACATCAAGCTCGACAAGTGCGGCGGCCTCACCGAGGCGCTGGCGATCGCCCACCGCGCCCGGGCGCTGGGGCTCGAGGTGATGGTCGGCAACATGATGGGAACCAGCCTTGCCATGGCGCCCTCCTACCTCGTCGGCCAGCTGTGCGACGTCGTCGATCTCGACGGGCCCACCTTCCTGGCAACCGATCGGGAGCCCGGAGTCACCTATGCGGACGGCCATATCCACTGCCCGCAGGCGATCTGGGGGTGAATTTTCAGTCTCGATCAGGTTGACCTTTTCCGATCAGGAAAATAGCATTTTCACGCGTCGTCCCGGTGCGGCGCAGCGATGCTCCGGTTAGGGACAGCGGCATGAATTCGCTCTTGAAAGACACGACCGTCGGGCTCTCGCTGCCGCAACCCTATCTGCTGTTCCTGGGCGACAGCACGGAACTCGGGTTTGCAAAAACGGCAAGCGGCCTCGTCGACTGGGCCCCTGACCGCTGCATCGGCGAATTCGGTCTTGCCGGCTGCACCGTGTCCGTCGGCCTGCCCCGGATGACCCCCGCCCAGGGGCATGCAGCCGGCGCGCGCGCGCTGGTGATCGGGGTTGCAAACCAGGGCGGCTTCATCAGCGAGGCCTGGGTCGCAGCGCTCGTCGAAGCGCTGGAGGCCGGGCTGGATATCGTCAGCGGCATGCACAGCCGGCTGGAAACCATCCCGGCCCTCGCCGATGCCGCCCGTCGCACCGGCCGGCAGCTCATCGACGTGCGGGTCCCCCCGCCCGGCATCCCCATCGGCACGGGCCGCAAGCGCAGTGGCAAGCGCCTGCTGACAGTCGGCACCGACTGTGCACTCGGCAAGAAATACACCGCACTCGCGCTGCACCGGGCCTTCGTTGCCCGCGGGATCGACGCCGACTTCCGCGCAACGGGCCAGACGGGCATCATGATCGCAGGCCGCGGGATCCCGATGGATGCTGTGGTCTCCGATTTCGAGGCCGGGGCCGCCGAACTGCTCAGCCCCGATGCCGCGCCCGACCACTGGGACCTGATCGAGGGGCAGGGTTCCCTGTTCAACCCGGCCTACGCCGCCGTGTCGCTCGGCCTGCTGCACGGCAGCCAGCCAGACCTGTTCGTCGTCTGCCACGACCCCTCGCGCACCATGGTGCTCGGGCTCGACAACTATGCCTTGCCCAGCATCGAGGAGGTGATCGACATGACCATCCGCCTCGGCAGCCGCACCAACCCCGCCATCCGCTGCGCCGGTGTCAGCCTCAACACCTCGGCACTCGGGGCAGCCGATGCCGAGACGCTGATGCGATCCGAAGCCGGCCGCCTCGGCCTGCCCGTCGCAGACCCGATCCGCGGCGGCCCCGCCTTCGAAGCGCTGGTCGACGCCTGCCTGGCATGACGGGGGCGGGACCGCCCGCCTGCGGGCGGTGACGAAGCAGGTGTCAGCCGCCTGACGGACTGCCTTTCCGGATGTCCTGAAAGCGCTGGTTGCCGATCGGGAACGCCTGCCAGCCCTTGAAGTCGAAGTGCCACCACTCCTCGGGATAGACCGTGAACCCCTCGGACTCCATCGCGTCGCGCAGCACGTCCCGCAGCCAGCGCTGCTCGTCGGTGCCGCCGATGTGGTTCGAATAGGAACGGCTCGAGAACTCGTCGTAGCGGCCGGTCATCACGACCGGCTTCCCGGTCTTCAGGTCGACCATCGTCAGGTCGACCGCCGCACCGCGATTGTGCCGCGAACCCTTGGACGGATCGGCCACGAAGGTCCTGTTCGCCTCGGGCGTCGCATCCCAGAACATCTTCGTCACATACCAGGGCCGATAGGCATCGTGGATCAGCAGGCCGAAGCCACGATCCCTCAGGCGCGCCTGGATCCGCCCCACGCCCTCGGCAGCCGGCTTCTGCAGGAAGGCGCCTGCCTCTTCATAGATCTGCTGCCCCATGAAATTGTCGGTGCCGGCATAGCGGATGTCGAACCTCAGCGTCGGGTCGACGGTCGCAAGATCGACCAGCCGCGAGGGGCCCGTCACCCCCGGCTCGACCGGCGGAGAGGCGGCCAGCGCCTTCTGCCGGAGCGCCGGGAGACCGCTGTCCATCGCCGCCCTGACCTCCGCTTCGGCCTCGGCCCCGAAATCGCGGCGCGGAAAGCGGATCGCGCCCAGCAGCGCGGCCGTAACGGCACCCGCAGAATCGCGCTCGAACCGCAGCGACTCCAGCGGATACAGCCCCCGGTCCACGGGAAAGGCGAAATGGTCGGGCCCCAGCGGTGTCAGCGGAAGCCAGTCTGTCCACTCGATCCGGACATGGGGCCTGCCATCGCGCTCGTAGATGCGAAGGACATTATAGTCCCAGCCATACTCCCCGACGATCTGCGCAATCGCGGGCGCCGGCGGCGAAGGCCTCGGCCCGGCATCCGCGCGCCGGAAGGTCCGCGCCCCCAGCGTCACGGCCGATCCGTCGGGCGCAATCGCGATCCGGC
The DNA here is from genome assembly GCA_027490095.1 of Sphingomonadales bacterium. Classification (GTDB taxonomy): domain Bacteria; phylum Pseudomonadota; class Alphaproteobacteria; order Sphingomonadales; family Sphingomonadaceae; genus Sandaracinobacteroides. The sequence goes on from JAIXYT010000026.1 coordinate 11,345, forward strand.
GGTCGAAGGTCTGCGCATCGTCCAGCACGAACCCCTGCGCCGTCCGGCGCACCTCGGCCGCCCTTTCCGGCGCATCCAGCACCAGCCCCTCGTTGAACGGGCGCAGGTGCAGGCTGTCCGCGCCGTCGACATAGCGGCCGGCAAGCGCCTGCGCCGCCGGCCCGGTCACCGGCTCGCTCCGCTGCCAGGCCGGCAGGGGGCCCCCCGCCTGCTGCGCCAGCATCAGCTGCAGGGCGTGGGTGCCCAGCCGCCCCGCCGTGGTCCCGGAATCGAGCGTCGCGAACACCACCACTCCGACCCCGCGGTCGGGCAGCAGCCTCAGCTCCGCCACATGGCCATAGACCGCACCCCCATGGCCGACGCTGCGCTGGCCATCGATCTCCCCCAGCACGAAGCCCAGCCCGAACGCCCGCGGCCCGGACTTCGGAAACTGCGGCCGCCACATCTCGTCGACCGTCGAGGCCCGCAGCAGCCGGCCGCCGGGAAAGGCGCCCCGGTTCAGCATCGCCTGCCCGAAGCGGGCAAGCTCGTTCGCGCTGGTATAGAGGCTCCCGGCCGCCGGCGTGCCCAGGTCGAACGCAGGCGCCGGCCACCGCCCCCCATCGAACGACACCATCAGCGAATCCGCAACCGGCCCCTTCACGTCGGCGCGGCTGAAACGGCTCGCCCGCATGCCCAGCGGCGCCAGCAGCTGCGCCTCGACCGCCTCCTCGAAGCGCTTGCCGGTCACCCGCGCCAGCACCTCCCCGACAACGGCGATCCCGGCATTCGAATATTTGGTGATGGTCCCGGGCTCGGCGACCAGGCGTGTCCCGTTCAGGCTGGCAACCGCATCGGCCTGGCCGGTGCCTGCGCTGTCGAAATAATGCCCCCGCGGCGGCTCCCGCACCAGGCCGCTGCGGTGCGTCATCAGATGGCGCAGCGTGATCGGGGTGCCGAACGGATTGTCCGGCCGGAAATCCAGCAGATAGGTCACAACCGGCGCGTCCAGGTCGATCCGCCCCTGCTCGACCAGCTGCATCACCGCGACGTCCGTCAGCAACTTGCTGATCGACCCTGCCCGGTAGATGCCGTCCGCGCTTGCCGGCCGCTTCCCGTCGCGCGCAGCCTGCCCCCAGGCCCCGCTCCACAGGATGCCGCTCCGGTCAAAGACCGCGAGCGCGATCGAGGGGACCTGCTTGTCCGCCAGCTCCGCGCGCGCGGCCCCCTCCAGGGCGGCGGCGACGGCCGGCGCGATCGGCCGGATGCCCGCGGCCTCGGCCGGCCGCTCCGCCGGTGGCGCCGGCGCCGCCAGGGCCGGCGCCCCGCCGATCAGCAGGAGCGCCACGCCCAGGTCGCGCATCAGCGCCCGCCCAGCACATAGTAATCATGGGCCGTCCGCGCGAGCTCCGCGATCACCCGCTCCTGCGTGTCGACCCCCTTGGTGTCGCCCTTCACGAAGACCGCGATCGCGAACTTGCTTCCGTCGGGCAGGGTCACAAGGCCGACATCGTTGGCGATGCTCATCAGCGTGCCCGTCTTGTGGGCGACCACCGTTCCCGTCGGCAGCAGGCCCTTCAGCCGCTTCTCGCCGGTAATGCAGCGCTCCATGATGGCGATCAGCTCCTTCGTGCTTGCCGGGCTCAGCGCCTTGCCACTTTCGATCGCCAGCAGCAGCTCGACCATCGCCTCCGGCGTGGAGCTGTCGCGCGGGTCCGCGTTGAACGGTGCATTGGGCGTGCGCTGCACATCGCGCTCGCGCTTCTTCGGATCGGCAGCGAAGGCCGCTTCGACGGTGTCCTTGAAGGTGCCCTTGCCCGGCTCGATGTCGAGCGCCCGGTAGATCAGGTGGGCCGTGTCGGCGTCGATCCGCTGCCCGGTCACCCCCTGGCGCTTCACCCAGTCGGTCACGGCCGCCGGCCCGCCGGCAAGCGCGGTCAGCACGTCGGTCGCGGTGTTGTCGCTCCGGGTCAGCATCAGCTCCAGCTGGTTGTGCAGCGACAGCGACACGCCCGGATGGGGCGCAAACCGCGCGATCCCGTCGGAATTGACCACCAGCTTCGGGTCCACCTCCACCATCTGGTCGAGCTTCAGCTCGCCCTTGTCGATCCGCTCGAAGATCCGCCCGGCGACCGCGATCTTGAAGGTGCTCGCCATCGGGAAGGTGGTGCCCTTGTTGTGGGTCAGCATCTCCTTCGAGCCGACCTTCTGCACCGCAAACCCCACCGTGCCGTCGGTCTGCGCGGCCAGCCGCGCCACCTGCGCCACCAGCAGCGCCTGGGGCGACTTCGCATCGGACTTTGCCGGCGCGGCAAGCGCCCCGGACATCGGCAGCGGCGCACCGGTCGCAAGCACAAGGCCGGCGACCACAAGCAGCGTCTTCAACGGCATCGCAGGCTCCTTCGCGCGCATCTCCGGTCGGCAGCGCAACCGGTCAATAGTTGAACCGGACCCCGATCGTGTACTGCCGCCCGATCACGTCGAACAGATGCCTGGGCGCGCCATAGCCATCATAGCCCGTGATCGGCCCCTGCGTGTTGAACGCGTTCAGGATGGTGCCATAGACCGAGAACTTGCCGCTGTCGCCGACGTCGAACAGCCCGGCCTCGGCCGACAGGTCCAGATAGAAGCGCCCGTTGACCTTGATCGGATCGGTGATCGGCACGTCCGGCTTCGTGGGCACGAAGTCCCGGGTGACGACACCCCCACCGACATAGCGGCCCGTCATGTTGAAGCGGAACCGCTCGTTGCTCCAGCCGAGCACGGCCTGGCCGCGCCAGTCCGGCGTTCCGTTCAGCCCGTCGATGAAGGGCTGGGCGACGCTGCCGGCCAGGTTGGTGACGGCCCCCTGCGCACCGGTGAGCTCAAAGTCCATCAGATAGTTTGCGAGCACGCGGATGTCGGCCGTCCCGCTCCACAGCGGGAAGTTGTAGGCTGCCTCGAAGTCGATGCCCCTGGTCTTGACGCGCTGGAAGTTGGCCGGGGCCAGAAGGATGCCGGTGACGCGCCCGGGGCTGGTGCCGCCCGTGCTGCCTTCGCGGGTGATGAGGCCGCAGACGCCTGCATCGCCTGCGTTGCAGCTGTTGATGATCTGCTGGGCCGTGAGCGCCGCAATCACCCCGTCCACCCGGATGTCGTAATAGTCGACCGACAGACGCAGCCGGGACAGTGGAGCCAGCACGATGCCGGCCGTGAAGGTGTCGGCCTCTTCCGGCACCAGGTTGGGATTGCCGCCCTGGGTCGTCGAAACCAGATAGATCTCGTTGCGGACGGGATCGTTGATGTTGAAGATCAGCGTCTGGCCGGCCGCGAACAGCTCCTGCAGGTTCGGCGCCCGGATGTCCCGCGATCGGGTTGCCCTCAGGCGGACTTCGGGCGTGATGGCGTAGTTGCCCCCGATCTTCCAGGTCGTCACCTGGCCCGACGTGCGATAGTCGGTCAGCCGCGCCGCAAGGCTGACATCCAGCTGTTCGGCAAAGGGCATGTCCGACAGGATCGGCACCAGCACTTCGCCGAAGGCCTCCCACACATCTTCGGAGCCGGAGAAGGGAATGGTGTTGCCGACGCGGAAGACGGTGGCGCCGCCGGGCCGGGAGGCCGACAGCGGATCCGACGTGGTGACGCTGTCGAAGCTCCGCCAGTGCACCCCGCCGGCGGCTGCAACCGCGCCTGCAGGCAGGTCGAACAGGTCGCCGCGAACGACGAAGTCGATCGTCTTCTGGGTCTGGTTCCACACCCTCAGCGACGGGCCCAGGATGTCCGCAATCGCGTTGGCCTGTTCCCCCGCCGCGATCGGGCCGAACAGGTTCAGCGGGATGCAGCCGTTCCCGGGGTTGGTCAGCGTCGAGCGGCAGATCGGGTCGACGACGCCCGGCGTCGCCGGATTGTCGATGGCATCGACCGCGTTGCGCCAGCGCGCCGTGATGCGGGTGTCGGCAAAGACCGTCTTGTTCTCGCTCTTCCCGTAGCTCGCCGACAGGTCATAGCTCCACGATCCGATGATGCTGCCCCTGAGGCCGACATAGGCCTGCCAGTTCCACACATCCTGGTCGAAATAGCCGCGCGCATAATCGTTGAGCGTGCGGCCCATGGTAAAGCTGGTGATGCCGGGATTGGCATTCAGGATGGTCCTGACCGGCGCGGGAATGAACACATTGTCCCGCTGGATCGCGATCTGGTCGGCCCCGATGATGCTGTCGCCCACAAGCGCAGAGCCGGAATAGCTGAACCGCCCATAGAGCGTGAATTCCGGCGAGAATTCGAAGCTCGCGCTCACCAGGGCCGACCAGCGCTCATAGGGCTGCTCCAGCACCAGGTCCTCGGTGTTGTTGATGCCACTGCCGCCCTGCTGGCTCGTCGCGGTCGTCAGGGTTCCATAATCGAACTGGCCGATCTGCCCGCCGCCCAGGAAATTGATGCCCCTCAGCAGGGCCGTACCGCCCGGCCCGACCGCACTGTTGATCACCCCGCCGGGCGACGTGTTCGAGGTCCGGCCGTCCGGCACAAGGATGAACTGGGGCTCGGCATTGGTCGACGTGAAGGCCGGGTTGAAGATGAGAGTCTGGTCGCCCCATGGCCGGCTTCCGACCCGGGCGACACCCTCGTTCTTGCCATAGTCGCCCGCGATCAGGATGTGGCCACGGCCGCCCGAGAACTTCTTGCCGATCGCAGCCGAGAACAGCCAGTTGTCGCGGTCGCCATAGTCGCTGATCCCGAACTGGGCATTGCTGCGGACCCCGTCCAGCTGGTCGTCCAGCTTGAAGTTGACGACGCCGGCAACGGCATCCGAGCCATAGACGGCGGACGCCCCGCCGGTCACCACCTCGACCGACCCGATCGCCGCCTGCGGGATGTTGTTGACGTTGATCACGCCCTCCGGCGAGCCGGGCATGAACCGCTTGCCGTCCACCAGCACGAGGGTGCGCAGATAGGTGAGGCCGCGCAGGTCCAGGAAGTTGCCGCCGGCGATCTTCGACAGGTTCGTGCTCGACTGCGGCGTCGCGCTCGCCTTCAGCGCCGGCAGCTGGTTCAGCGTGTCCGCGATGTTGGGCGTCGCCACCCGCTGGAAATCCGCAATCCCGACAACGGTGACCGGCGTCGCCGTGTCGAACCCCGATCGGGCGATCTGCGAACCCGTGACGATGATGTCCTCGGGCTGCGGGGCCTCACTGGCACCTCCGCCAGAAGCCGTCTGCGCCTGCGCAACAGCCGGAAGCGCATGGCCCGCAAGAACGGTGGTGGCCAGAAGGGACGCCACCCGCGCGGCGCCTGACAGGGAACAAGACGGTCTTGGCAGCATAACGGATCCCCTCTGCGACGTTGATATCCTCCCAGGCTGCTCCCCGGACTGCGCCGGAGTTGGCCGAACCATTCGCGATTCTGAAAAACCGGTCAAGCCCAATTTTCTCTTTCGCCAACAGGCGTATCCCCCACAGCACAGTGCCACCCCCCGCCCCACCGAACCCACGCGCTCGACACTGCAGATCCCCGGCCCCCAAGGCTCGCCACCCCCCATCACCAAAACATTGATTTCACGCCATGTATTTCCTCCTCGCGATCCGGCGCCCCGCCCGCAGCCACAGGCGACAGCAGGTCGCACCCGGCGCAAGGCCGCCCGCCGATCGCGCGCCCCATGAGAAATTCTCTTCCTGATCGGAGAATTCGCGTTTAGCCTCCACCCGGCGGCCAGGGCCACCCGGCAGACCGGCCCGGCCGCCATTCGCCTGCGTGCAAACCCGCCTTCAAGGAGGAGCCCCGATGCCGTTCCGTCGAACCCTTCGTCCCGCCCTCGTCGCCGCCGCCCTTCTCGCATCGGCCGCACCCGGCAGCGTGATGGCTGCCGATTACGACATCGTGATCCGCAACGGGCGCGTGCTCGACGGGGCCGGCAACCCCTGGGTCTCCGCCGACGTCGCAATCAAGGACGGGCGCATCGCCCGCATCGGCAAGGTCACGGGCAAGGGCACGCGCGAGATCGACGCGCGCGGCCGCTATGTCACGCCGGGCTGGATCGACATGATGGACCAGTCGGGCGCGGTGCTGCGCCAGAATGGCGGCGCCGAAAACAAGCTGCTGATGGGCGTCACCACCGTGATCGCCGGCGAAGGCGGCACACCCGTGCCGGCCGCAGCAATCGAGGACTATTTCCGCGAGCTCGAAACAAAGAAGATCGCCGTCAACTTCGGCACCTACTATTCGGCAACCCAGGCCCGGCGCGAGGTGATCGGCGACAAGGCCGCACCCCCCACGCCTGCGGACATGGTGAAGATCAAGGCCAATGTGGAAACCGCCATGAAGGCCGGCACCTTCGGTCTCGCAACCGCGCTCATCTACCCGCCCGGCAGCTTCCAGACCACCGATGAGCTGGTCGAGATCGTCAAGGCCGCCGCGCCCTGCAACGGCATCTACGCAACGCACATGCGCGACGAGAGCGCAGGCCTGCTCGACGGCATCCGGGAAGCCATCGAGATCGGCGAGCGGGCCGGAGTCAAGGTGGAGATCTTCCACCTGAAGGCCGCCTACGCCCCCACCTTCGGCAAGACCATGCCCGAGGCCGTGAAGCTCATCGACGCCGCACGGGCGCGGGGCATCGACGTGGCGGCCGACATGTACATGTACCCGTTCGCCGGAACGGGCCTCGAAATCTCGGCCCCGAACTGGGTGTTCGCGAACGGCTTCGATGCCGCCGTCGCCCTGCTCAGGGATCCGGTCGCACGGGAACGGATGAAGAAGGATCTGGCGGCAGGGCCGCAGCCGGGCTGGCCCAACAATGTCTATGCCGCCGGCGGGTGGCACAAGGTCGTGCTCGCCAATCCCCACAACCCCAAGTGGGAGAAATACCGGTTCAAGACGCTCGCCGAGATCGGCAGGCAGGAAGGCCGGGACCCCGCCGACGTCGCCTGGGACATCATGCTCGAGGCCCTGCCCAACCGCGCCGTCGCGCTCTACTTCATGATGGACGAACGCGACATCGAGACCGCGCTCGTCAAGAACTGGGTCTCGATCGGCAGCGATGCGGGCGCTGTCCCCGTCTATGGCAAGCTCGACGGGGTCGCGCTGCCGCACCCGCGCGCCTATGGCAACGCCGCCCGCACGATCGCCGAATATGTGAAGCGCCGCAACGTGTTGACGCTGGAAGATGCAGTCCGGAAGATGACCTCCTGGCCCGCCGCACGCATGGGCCTCGCCGACCGGGGCGTCCTGCGCGAAGGCCTCAAGGCCGACATCACCGTGTTCGATTATGACCGGCTCGACGACCGGGCCTCCTTCGAACAGCCGACCGTGTCCCCGGTCGGCATCGACTATGTGCTCGTGAACGGCCAGATCGCCGTCGATGGCGGCAAGGTCACCGGCGCGCGGCCCGGCGTCGTCCTGAAAGGGGCCTGCGCCGCCCGGCCCGCATCCTGATCCGGGGGGCGGCACGCCGTCCGCCGCCCCTTTCCGCCGAACCGCCCGGGCCGTTTTTCAGTTATGGAAAAAAATGGAAAACCGGTCAGGAAATCGGGTTCAGCGACGACTTCAGCTCCTCGTCACGCGCCGAGCAGACGCACAGCACCCGGCACGGGCCATCGGACGCCGCGAGATAGCCATGGCCCATCATCCCGTCGAAGTAGATCGTGTCGCCCACCTCCAGCCGCACCGGGGCATAGAGGTCGCAATGAAAATCGACCGAGCCTTCCAGCACGATGGCGAACTCCTCGCCCGGATGCCGCATCCATTCGCCGAAATCCTCGATCCGCCGAACCTTCAGGTCCAGGACCATCGGGTTCAGCGACTTCCGCAGCAGCTCGGCGGCCGGATAGGTGTAGAGGCAGGTCGCTGTCCGGATTGCAGGCCCGTCTCCGGCGCGGGTGATGCTGCGGCGCCCGGATGGCACGGCCTGGACATCGGGGGCCTGTCCGGAACTGAACAGGGTCGCGATGTCGATGCCCAAGCCCGAGCTGATGCTGATCAGCTTGGGGTAGCTCAGCGACATCTTGCCGGTTTCCACCTTTGAAAGTGTCGACACCGGAAGACCCGTCCGCTCGCTCACCTGCGCAAGTGTCAGATTGCGTTCCAGCCTGAGCCGGCGAAGCACATGTCCGGGCTCTTCCGGGGCATTTCGCATCTCGCCGCGATCCACCGGCAAACCCGGCCCCCTGGCCTGCTGGGCTCGCCCCTCGGTCGGGCGTCGTCTTGCCGTCATCTGCTTCTCCTGAAGCCGTCCCAATCCCGTTCCGGCCGCTGTCCTGCGTCCGCGGGCGCGCGATCCCGGTGCGTCCGGTTTCCGGCACCCGCTGCCGGCCATGTCAACCGCCCTAGCGCTGTTCGAACCAGAAAACCATTCTCCGCTGGGGCCGGGCTTTCGGCAAGAGGGCGGGCAAGCGGGCGTCCAGGCACGCATGGCAAGCGCGCATGGCAGCCACACCTGTCAATTCGGGTTTACACATGGGCCGGTTTTTGGGCATGCTGCCGTCAGCTGAGGCCGAAGGACGAGACCCGTGCAGCAAGCCGCGAATCAGACTGCCGAACGCCGCGCCGCAAGCACCGGCCACTGCGACAGCTGCGTTGTCCGCAGCAAGGCCATCTGCGCAGCGCTCGAACCCGACGATCGCCAGTTGCTCGGCCGCGAAGGCCGTATCCAGGTCGTCCCGCGCGGGCGCACCCTCGTCTGGGAGGGCGAGGATGCGATGCTCGTCGCGAACGTCATCGAAGGCGTGCTGAAGCTCTCCACCTCGACGTCGGACGGGCGCGAACAGATTGTCGGCGTGGTCTATCCGTCCGATTTCATCGGCCGCCCCTTCGGCGAGCGCAGCCAGCACAGCGTGACCGCGCTCGTCGACTCGCGCGTCTGCCTCTTCCCGCGCGCCGCGTTCGACCGCTTCGCCCACGCCCACCCCGAGCTCGAACATCGCCTCCTCAACCGCGCCCTCGACGAGCTCGACCGGGCCCGGCGCTGGATGCTGCTGCTCGGCCGCAAGTCCGCGACAGAGCGGGTGGCGAGCTTCCTGCTCGAAATGTCCAGCCGCCTGGCAGAGGCCGGCTGCGACAGCCAAGGCCCGCTCGACAGCTTCGAACTGCCACTCGATCGCCAGCAGATCGCCGACGTGCTGGGCCTCACCATCGAAACCGTCAGCCGCCAGATGTCATCCCTGCGCGCGGCAGGCGTGATCGAACTCCCCGGCCGCCGCTCGCTCCACATCCTGGACCGCCAGCACCTCATCGCCCTCGCCGGCGACTGACCGGAGCCACCAACAACCAGCCCCCCAACCGGCTGCGCAGCAGCCGCAAGCCCGACCGGGCGCCCGCAGCGAAGCGAGGACACAGGCGCGCCAGCGCCCAGCAAAATCCCGGCTGCGCAGCAGCCGCAAGCGCGACCGCGCGCCCGCAGCGAAGCGAGGACACAGGCGCGAAGCGCCCAAAAAACACAGGCACCGGGCGCCCCGGATTGAGCGCCCGGGCCGGTCGCCCGTTCAGCGCTAGAAGCGCATCCCGATCCCGAACCCGACAACGATCGGGTTGATGTCCACGCGCACCTTCTGCTGGCCTGCTGCCGTCGTCTGCAGCCGCGCCGTCGTGTCCATGTCGATGTATTTCACGTCGAAGTTCACGAACAGGCTCCCGTTCAGCGGGATGTCGGCCCCGGCCTGCAACGCCCAGCCGAAGCTGTCGGACAGGCTCACGTCCGTCGGCCCCAGCGCAGTCTCAAGGCTCCCCGACGCGCGCTCCTTGTAGAAGATGGTGTAGTTCAGCCCTGCGCCCACATAGGGCCGAAAACCCCCATCGGGCGCAAAGTGATACTGCAGCGTCAGCGTCGGCGGCAGCACCCAGGTGTCCAGCAGCTTGCCCACGGCCGCCGGCGTCCCGCTCTTGCCGGTCGCCGAATGCTTGGTGGTGGCCGCAATCAGCTCCAGCCCGATGTTGTTGGTCACCATGTAGGTGAAGTCGATCTCGGGCGCATAGGCCGTGTCGATCGACACGCCGTCGTTCGGAAAGGCCGGCGTGATCCCGCTCGATCCATCCTGCGGGGCAACCACGATGAACCGTGCGCGAACCAGGAAATCCCCGGCCTCGGCATGGGCAGGCGAACCCGCAGCAATCATCGCGGCCCCAAGCGATGCCGCACACGCAAGGCCCTTCAGGGCTGAAGTCCTCGAAACCATCGACCGTCTTCTCCTCGTCTGCCGGGCCATTTTCCACCTTGGCGGTGGTCGGCGCCCCCCTTCGAAGCGCCACCCGGTCCGACGCCGTTTCTGGGCCCGTGCCCAGATCGCGTCCTTGATCCGCCCCAAGGATCGGGTTGACCTCGATCAACGTCGGCAGGGCCGGGACAGGTTAGAAACGGGGCATGTGGCCCTATCATCCCCAGCTGCTCGCCCGCGCCGTCCCGCGCTACACCAGCTATCCGACAGCGGCCGAGTTCGGCACCATGGTGGGCCCTGCCGATCACCTCGCAGCCCTGAAGGCACTGCCACCCGGCACCCCCGCCTCGCTCTACGTGCACATCCCCTTCTGCAAGGAGATTTGCTGGTACTGCGGCTGCAACACCAACCGCTCCAACCGGATCGAGCGCGTCGCCGCCTACCTCGAGGCCCTCGAGACCGAGATCGACTGGACCGCCCGCCAGGTCGGCGGCAAGGTGGATCTCGCGCGCATCAGCTTCGGCGGCGGCAGCCCCAACGCGCTCGACCCCGTCGGTTTCGTGCGCCTCGTCAGCCACATCCTCACCGCCTTCGGCACCTCCACCCCGGAAATCTCGGTGGAGCTCGATCCGCGCTCGCTCGACGCCGAATGGGCCGATCTGCTGGGCAAGGTGGGCGCCACGCGCGCAAGCCTCGGCGTGCAGACCTTCGACCCCGACATCCAGGCCCGCATCGGCCGGATCCAGCCGGCCGAGACCATCGAGCTCGCCGTGACCCGGCTTCGCAAGGCCGGGATCCGCTCGCTCAACTTCGACCTGATGTACGGCCTTCCCGGCCAGGGCCTGCCGCAGCTGATGGACACGCTGGACCGCACGCTGGCGCTCGCGCCCGACCGCATCGCCCTGTTCGGCTATGCGCATGTGCCCCAGATCATCGCCCGCCAGCGGCGCATCAACGCCGACCATCTCCCCGAAACGGCCGAGCGCTTCGAACAGGCCGCCCGGGGCTACGACCATCTGCTCGGCGCAGGGCTGCAGCCGGTCGGCTTCGACCATTTCGCGCAGGTCCAAGATCCGATCGCGCGCGCCACCCGCGAAGGCCGCCTGCGCCGCAACTTCCAGGGCTTCACCGACGACCAGGCAGAGGTGCTGCTGGGCGTCGGCGCCACCTCGATCAGCTCCTTCCCCGACCTCATCGTCCAGGCCGAGAAGAACCCCGGCCGCTACCGGATGCGCGTGCTCGGCGGCCACCCGTCCGCCGAACGCGGCGTCCGCCGCTCCGCCGACGACCAGGAACGCGCCCTCGTGATCGAGGACCTGCTCTGCGGCCGCGCGGCAGACCTTTCCGGCCTCCCCCTCGACGGCTGGGCCGAACTCCGCCTCAAGCCCTTCCTGGCGCAAGGCCTCTGCACCCTCGTCGACGACCGGCTGACCCTCACGGCCGACGGCCTGCCCTACGCCCGGGCCATCGCCTCCTGCTTCGACAGCTACCGCGCCGAAGGCGCCGGCCGCTTCTCGTCCGCTGTCTGATAGCGGGCGCCCGGTCCCCACAGGAAAGCTCGTGCCGAGGGCCTCCAAGGTCTAGGATGAACCCGTGGAGACGCTCGCCCTGCTGCAGCCCCTGGCCCTGAGCCTTGCAATCGGCCTCATGATCGGCCTGCAGCGCGGATGGCAGGCGCGCGACGCACCGGCCGGCCACCGGGTCGCCGGCTTCCGCACCTTTGCCCTGCTGGGCCTAGCAGGCGGCCTCGCGGCCCTCCTTCCAGCCACCTTCGGTGCAATCCTCATGGCCGCAACCGCAGCCACCCTCGTTGTCGGATACCTGCGCGAAAGCACGGCGACCGACCACAGCGCCACCGGAACGGTCGCAGGGCTGCTCACCCTCGCGCTCGGTGGCTTTGCCGCAATGGGCCACCGGATAGAGGCGCTCGCCGGTGCCGCGATTCTCGTGCTTCTGCTCGCGATGCGAACCCGGCTCCACCGCTTCCTGCGCGGCATCTCGGCCGCCGAAATGGAGGCCGCCACCCGCTTCGCGATCGTGGCCCTCGTCATCCTTCCCCTGATGCCCGACCGCACGATGGGCCCGCTGGACGCCTGGAACCCGCGCCAGCTCTGGATGGTCGTCGTGCTCGTGCTCGGCCTCAACTTCGCGGGCTATGTGCTCGCCCGCCGGGTCGGCCCCACGCGCGGCCTCATCGCGACAGCCGCCGCAGGCGCCCTCGTCTCCTCGACCGCCGTCACCGCCGGTTACGCACGCCGCCTGCGCAGCCCCTCGCCGGCCGACAGCGCCCTCATCGCCGGAATCGCAGTGGCGTCGGCCATCATGTACGCCCGGGTCCTCCTGCTCACCGCCATTCTCGTCCCCTTCGCGCTCGGCCCGCTCGCCCTTGCCGCGCTCCCGGCCGGTCTTGTCGCCGCCGCACTGGCCTGGGCCGCCGTGCGCCGCACAGCGCCGATGCCGGCCGACGGAGACCTCAAGCTCGGCAACCCGCTCGAATTCGGCCCCGCCCTCGGGCTCGCCGCCTTCGTCGCCCTGCTGGCCATCGGCTCGCGCTGGGCGCTGCAGCGCTTCGGCGACGCAGGCGTCGGCGCGCTGCTGCTGCTCACCGGCTTCGCCGACGTCGATGCCGCCGTCATCACGCTGGCGGGCCTTCCGGCAGGCACGCTCTCGCCCTCGCGCGCCGGCCTTCTGCTCGCGCTCCCCGTTGTCGCCAACATGGTGCTGAAGGCCGGCCTCGCCCTCGCGCTCGCCGGCGGACGCAACGGCCTGCGCGCAGCCGCACCCCTCGTCGCCAGCGTGCTCGCAGCCGGCGCGGGCATGGCCTTCCTCGCCCTCCGCTAGTCCGCGCGCCCCACAAGCAGCCGCGACGCGCGCGCTGTTGCAATCCGTGCGTGCCGAGGCCAAGCCACGCTCGATGACCGAGCCCGACACCACGCCCGCTGCCATGGAAGACAACCGGCTTCAGCCGGGCTTCCTGCGCGCGATCGAGGCCGCGCTCGAGGCAGAGGACGAGGGCGAGGTCCGCGCCCTCGTCAAGCCGCTCCACCCGGCCGACATCGCCGACCTCTTCGAACAGCTTTCCCCTGACAGCCGCGCAACGCTCGCAACCGCGCTCGGCACCGACCTCAACGCCGAGGTGCTGGCCGAACTCAACGACTGGGTGCGCGACGAGGTTGTCGGCGAACTCGCGCCAGACCGCCTCGCCGAGGCCGTGGCCGAAATGGACACCGACGACGCGGTCGCCCTCATCGAGGAGCTCGAGCCCGAAGACCAGGAAGCCGTCCTCGACGAACTGCCGGCGGCCGACCGTGTCGCCATCGAGACCGCGCTCTCCTACCCCGAGGAATCCGCCGGCCGCCTGATGCAGCGCGAGCTGATCGCGGTGCCGGAACACTGGACACTGGGCCAGGTGATCGATTTCCTGCGCGCCGAAGGCAACGACATCATCGACTTCTGGGAGATCTTCGTCGTCTCCCCGGACCACAAGCCCGTCGGCACCATGCGCCTGTCCTGGGTCCTCACCTCCCCGCGCTGGCTCGCCGTCTCCGACGTGATGCAGCGCCAGCAGACCCTGATCCCGGTCGACATGGACCAGGAGGAAGTCGCGCTCCGCTTCCAGAAATACGCCCTCATCTCGGCCGCCGTGGTCGACCGCGACGGGCGGCTGGCCGGCATGATCACCGCCGACGACATCGTCCACATCATCTCGGACGAAGCCGGCGAGGACATCCTCAAGCTCTCCGGCGCCGGCGACGGCGACATCTTCGAGCCCGTGTTCGACAGCTACAAGGCCCGCATCCGCTGGCTGATCGCCAACCTGCTCACGGCCATCGTCTCGGCCAGCATCATCGCCAGCTTCGGCGCCACCATCGAGAAGATGGTTGTGCTCGCCGCCCTCTCCCCCATCGTCGCCTCCATCGGCGGCAACACCGGCAACCAGACCATGGCGGTCATCGTCCGCGCGCTCGCCACGGGTCAGATGACGAACGCCAACACCCGCCGCACCATCACCCGCGAAGCCGCGATCGCGCTGCTCAACGGCACCACCATGGCGATCCTGCTCGGCACGGGCGTCGCCCTCATCTTCGCCGATCCGCTGCTCGGCGGCGTGATCGCAGCTGCAACCCTGTTCAACCTCGTCATCGCGGGCTTTGCCGGCGTCCTCGTGCCGCTCGGCCTCAAGCGCCTTGGCGTCGACCCCGCCGTCGCCTCGTCCGTCTTCGTCACCATGATCACCGATTCCATGGGCTTCCTCCTGTTCCTCGGCCTCGCCAGCGCATCCGGGCTCGTGAAATGACCCAGCGCCTCGGCCTCACCCGCGTCGCCTTCGCCTGCCAATCTCCTGCCGACATCCCCGAACGCCAGTCCCGCTTCACCTTCGGCGAAGGGGCCAACGCCCACGTGCTGCTCACCTCAGCCCGCATCCCGCGCCGCGATCTCTCGGGCGGCTCCCTCTTCTGGATCCTGAAGCACAGCCTCATCGCCCGACAGGCGATCCTGTCGGTCGAAGAGGCGCCCGGCCCCAACGGCCAGATCGCCCTCATCCGCCTGTCCCCCGAAATCGTCCCCGTGGTCCCGCGCCACTACCGCGCCCACCAGGGCTGGCGCTACCTCGCCGAGCCCGACTGGCCCGCCGACCAGGCCGGGGGCGAAACCCTGCCCCAGGACCTCGCCGCCGAACTCGCCGGCCTCGCGCTCCTCTAGAGCGGTCCTAGCTGCAGGAAATCGTGCCCGAGCCGCTGGACTTCGAGGTGCAGCGCCCGCCACCGGTCACCGTTATGTCGCCCGATCCGCTCGTCCTCAGCGCGGCCGTTCCCGTCGCCTGCGCCGTGATGTCGCCCGAACCGCTTGTCGTCACCGTCACCGTCTCGCAGCGCACGCGGCCCCCCGAAATGTCGCCGCTCCCGCTCGACGAGAAGGCGCCCGTCCCGCAACGCCCGCCGCCCAGCGCGATGTCGCCCGATCCCGAGATGGCCAGCGACAGCGAAGGCGCATCGACCGAGGCAACGGCCATGTCGCCCGAGCCGCTGATGCGCCCGGCAAAATCGCCCTTGGTGGGTCCGACCTGCATGTCGCCCGAGCCGCTGATCGACGCCGCCGAAACGTTCGGCGCCGACACCCGGACCGTCACCTTCTCCCGGCTGCTCCAGGTCCAGCTCCCCGGCTTGGTCCCGATCACCAGCGCGTTGCCCTTCACCTTGATGTCCAGCCGGTCGAGATCGGCCTCGGCACCCTCGGCGCGCACCGAATGGCCGGCACCCGTGGTCACGACCACATCCATCGAGCCGCTCAGCACGACCTCGCTGAAGGCGCCGACCGGAAAGCTGCGCTCGGCGGCAACGGCGGGCGCGGCGAGAAGCATCGGAAAGAAGGCAAGAAAGGCCGACGGACGGCGGACGAGCGGACTGTGCAAGGAAAGTCTCCCCGGTTGCGTTGTCCCTCTCTCGAAAGGCAACCTAGGCCCGCACTCCAAGGAGCGCAAGCGGTGACGAACCCTCCCCTCCCTCCCGCAAGGCGGAGAAGGGAGGGGCCGGGGGTGGGTCAGGGCGCCGGCAAGAACCGGCCGCAGGGCAAAGCCCTGCGAGTCCGGCGAAGGGAGACAAGAGAAGGGAAGAAAAATGCGCGGCGAAGCCGCGCCGTCGGACAAGACGAAAAAGGCGGGGTCGAAACCCCGCCTTTTCGCTTGCCGGCCGTGATCGACCGCGAGTCCGCGGATTGGTGCTGCGCACCAACCGCGGCACGCTGAGCCTGCTTCGGCCGCTTACGCGGCCTTCAGCACGCTCTCGATCTCGCGCTGCGCCGACGGCTCGTCGATGTTCTTCATCGCCGCCACTTCCCGCGCCAGGCGCGAGATGGCGGCTTCGAAGATCTGCCGCTCGGAATAGCTCTGCTCGGGCTGGTCCTCGGCGCGGTGCAGGTCGCGAACCACCTCGGCGATCGACACCAGGTCGCCCGAGTTGATCTTGGCTTCATACTCCTGCGCACGGCGCGACCACATGATCCGCTTGATCCGCGGCTTGCCCTTCAGCGTCAGCAGCGCATCCTTCAGCGTCGCCTCGCTCGAAAGCTTGCGCATCCCGACCGACTCGGCCTTGTTGGTGGGAACCTTGAGCGTCATGCGCTCCTTGTCGAAACGCAGGACATAGAGTTCGAGCTTGGTGCCGGCGATTTCGCTCGCCTGCACTTCGATGACCCGACCGACGCCGTGCTTGGGATACACGACGTTGTCACCCACCTGGAAGCTGAGTGCCTTCGCTGCCATTGGCCAATAGTTCCTTTCTGCGGCGTCAGGACCGTGTCCGCCACTGCCGCAACCCGCTTGCAACACCCGCCCCGCAACGCTCCGGGCAGAGGCTGTGCAGATGGGTGCAAGACCCCGGGCCGATTGCCGGAAAATCCGGCGGCAGCCACGGGCGGGTCAGCAATGAACGTAAACCGGTCTCGCGCGACATCATCATGTTCGTGGCGGATGCCGGGCAAGACCGTCAGGCATTCCGCCAGTTGGCGACACCCCGAAAAGGGAACCCTGCCATCGGTCTCCCGCGCTGTCTGGGTGCCAAGGCTACCCGACGGGACTTTGCGCACGATGCGCCCGACTCCGGCGTTCCATCATTCCGAGGCCGACAGCCATAGCAGAAATATGACAGCAATTCTACCCTGAAGGGCCCATTCCGGCAGTTCGGAGGCCAGTTTCGGCCCCCGAACCCCCTCAGATGTCATCCTCCGGGTCAGGCCCGGCCATCAGCGCGTCCGAAACGCCGGCCGCATTGTCGCGAATCGCCGACTCGAGCTTCGCCGCCATCTCCGGGTTTTCGATCAGGAACTTCTTCGCATTCTCCCGGCCCTGGCCGATCCGCGTGCTGTCATAGCTGAACCAGGCGCCAGACTTCTCCACCATCCCGGCCTTCACCCCCAGGTCCAGGATCTCGCCGGTCTTCGAAATGCCGCTCCCGTACATGATGTCGAACTCGACCTGCCGGAACGGCGGCGCCACCTTGTTCTTCACCACCTTCACCCGCGTCGTGTTCCCGATGATGTCGTCGCGGTCTTTGATCTGCCCGGTCCGCCGGATGTCCAGCCGCACCGAGGCATAGAATTTCAGCGCATTCCCGCCCGTCGTCGTCTCCGGGTTGCCGTACATCACGCCGATCTTCATCCGCAGCTGGTTGATGAAGATCACGATGCACTTCGACCGCGAGATGGAGCCCGTCAGCTTCCTGAGCGACTGGCTCATCAGCCGGGCCTGCAGGCCGACATGGCTGTCGCCCATCTCGCCCTCGATCTCCGCCCGCGGCACCAGTGCGGCAACCGAATCCACCACCAGCACGTCGATCGCATTCGATCGCACCAGCGTGTCGGTGATCTCCAGCGCCTGCTCCCCCGTGTCCGGCTGCGACACGATCAGGTTCTCCGTGTCGACCCCCAGCTTCTTCGCATAGATGGGGTCCAGCGCATGTTCCGCATCCACGAACGCGGCAACGCCGCCGGCCTTCTGCGCCTCGGCAATCACATGCAGCGCAAGCGTCGTCTTGCCGCTCGATTCCGGCCCGTAGATCTCGATCACCCGCCCGCGCGGCAGCCCGCCGATGCCCAGCGCGATGTCCAGCCCCAAAGATCCGGTCGAGATGCTTTCGATCTCCAGCGTCTCGCGCTGGCCCAGCTTCATCGCCGATCCCTTGCCGAACGCCCGGTCGATCTGCGCCAGCGCCGCCTCGAGAGCCTTTTCCCTGTCCATCAACACCCCAATCGCACCCAATGCCCCCGAACGGGCAAAGACCCTGCCATCCGCCTAGCCGCCGTGGCCCGGCCGTGCAAGCCATGTACTTGTTTTGTTCCGGCCATGCAACAGCCGCTTTCATACGCGGCTGCACCCCGCTCAGACCAGCTCGCGGATCCGCTCCCCCAGCGTCTTCACCGTATAGGGCTTGGGCAGGAACCCCACCCCCAGGCCAGGCACCGCCGCCCGCGCCGCTTCGTCGGCAAAGCCCGATGTCAACAGCACCGGCAGCCCGGGATGCAGCCCGCGCGCAGCCTCGGTCAGCCCGATCCCGTCCAGGCCCGGCATCCGGATGTCCGACACCAGCACCGCCGGCCGCTCGGCCTGCAGCCGCTTCAGCGCCGCCATCCCGTCCGATGCCTGCCGCACCCGCCAGCCCTGCCGCTCCAGCCCACGCGCAACCGACATCCTGAGCAGCAGCTCATCCTCCACCAGCAGCACCACCCGGCCGCCGGGCGCCCGCTCCGGCGGGCCCTGCCCCACAAGCGGCTCCGCCTCGGGCAGGTACACCGCGAAACGGGCGCCCCCCAGCGGCGTCCCTTCGCTCAGCAGGAATCCGCCGGATTGCTTCACCAGCCCGAAGGCGCTCGAAAGCCCCAGCCCCTGGCCGTGCTTGCGCGTCGTGAAATAGGGCTCGAAGATCCGCGCCGCGACCGACGGATCGACACCCGGCCCGTCATCCTCCACCGCCAGCACGCCATAGGGCAGCGCCGGCATGAATCCGCGCCCGCCCGCAGGCCGCTCGCCCGGTCCGATGCGCGCCGTGCGCACCCGGATCAGCCCCCCGCCGCGTCCGCCCCCCGCCTCCAGGATCGCATCCCGCGCGTTCAGCACCAGGTTGATCGCCGTGCGCTCCAGCGCGGTCGGGTCCACCCGCACCAGCACGGGCGCGCCGCTTGCCACCTCCAGCCGAACCCGGTTCCCCGTCAGCGCGGCAAGCACCGGCTCCAGCCGCTCGACCGCCTCGCCCAGCTCGGCGGTCACGGGGTTCAGCAGGTCCTGCCGGGAAAAGGCCAGGATCTGGCGCACCAGCTCGCTCGCCTTCACGGCCTGGTCGACAATGGCGTCGAGATCGCGGGCATCCTCGTGCACCACCGCCCGCATCGACAGCAGCTCGGCGGTCGCAACGATCCCGCCCAGCATGTTGTTCAGATCATGCGCCAGCCCCGCCGCCAGCAACCCCACCGCCTCGGTGCGCAGGGGCTGGACACCGGCGACCGCCGGGAGGGCAGCCCGACGGCCGTGATCCCCAGACGGGCCGTCAGCCGTACCGTTCCTCCAGCCAGGGGTCTCCGACATTGTGATATCCGCGAACCTCCCAGAAGCCGGGGCGGTCAACGGCCGAAAGCTCGATCCGTTTAATCCACTTGGCGCTCTTCCAGAAATAATAGCGCGGCACGATCACGCGCGCCGGCGCGCCATGTTCCCGCGTCAGCGGCACACCGTCATGGCTGTGCGCGATCAGGCAGTCGTCCTCGGCGAAATGCTCCAGCAGCAGGTTCGTCGTGTAGCCGTCGTGCGAATGCAGGATCACGTGGCGCGCCTCCGGCCGGGGCTGCACCAGCGCCAGCAGAACGCCCGTCTTCACCCCCTGCCACCGGTTGTCGTACCGGCTCCACTGGGTCACGCAGTGGATGTCCGACTGGTCGTCGGCCTGCGGCAGGTCCATGAACTGCGCCCAGTCCAGGCTGACCGGGTTCACCACCGCACCGTCCACGTCCAGCCGCCAGGTCTCCACCGGCACATGCGGCTGCACGCCCAGGTCCAGCACAGGCCAGTTGGTCACCAGCCGCTGCCGGGGCGGAAGCCGCATCTCCTTGTCCGGATCGGTCGTTCCCGTCAGCAGCCGCCCGGCCCGCGCCCAGGCCTGCTTGGCCGCCGTCAGCTTCTCGTTGAAATCGCCCATCGAAACCTGCTCCAGTGTTTCACGCCCCGGCGCCCGTCGTGCCCGCACCCTTGCCCAGGTCCTCGCCGGCCTTCGCCCGCCGCCGCCGCCGCCGGGTCCAGCGCTGCCCCACCCACAAACGCCAGCCCAGATGTACCGTCAGGAACCCGGCAACGGCACCCACTGCGGCAAAGATCAGCAGGCCCAGGTAAGTCGGCCCGGCCAGGTTCACCGCCCAGCCCAGCGCCTGTTCGATTCGCCCGGCCTCGGGCCCCAGCGCCACCAGCGTGTCGGTCTTCAGCCCGATCGCCTCCTTGCCCACCAGGAAGGCCAGCACCCAGATGAAGGGCATGGTGAAGGGGTTGGTGATGAAGGTGGCAACCGCCGCCACCGGCAAATTCGCCCGCGCGGCAACCGCGAACAGCGCGGCAAAAGGCGTCTGCGCCACCGGCACCGCAAAGCCGGCGAACAGCCCAAGCGCTGCCCCGCGGGCAACACCGCGCCGGTTGAACCGCCACACCAGCGGCGAGGCAAGGTGGCGCGCGAACGGGCGCAGGAAGCGGTTCGCCTCCATCTCCTCGCGCGTCGGCAACTT
This sequence comes from Sphingomonadales bacterium, assembly GCA_027490095.1. GTDB lineage: Bacteria > Pseudomonadota > Alphaproteobacteria > Sphingomonadales > Sphingomonadaceae > Sandaracinobacteroides. Next base: position 31,702 of record JAIXYT010000026.1, read on the forward strand.
CACCCAGCGGCGCACCCCGGCCTCACTCCCTCATGCTCAACGCCGCACCACCCCGCCGATGCAGCGGGTTCGCCAATTAACGGCCAATGCGGCAAAGATGTGTCCCGCGCGCCGGACCTTCAACCAAACTATCGCAAAATGCCGCACAAGTGGGCGATATTCGGCAAAAGGACCGTGCCGAACGCCAAACCGGGTTTCAAACAACCCTATCCCCGCTCCCTGAGCAACCGCCCCTGCTCGCGCTTCCAGTCCTTTTCCTTCTCGTGCGCGCGCTTGTCGTGCAGCTTGCGGCCCTTCGCCACGGCCAGCTCCACCTTCGCCTTGCCCCGCGCGTTGAAATAGACGCTCAAGGGCACAACGGTCATCCCCTGCCGCGCAACCGCGCCGTGCAGCTTCGCGATCTCGCGGCCCGTCAGAAGCAGCTTGCGCGGCCGCTTGGGCTCATGATTGTGCCGGTTCCCGTGGCTGAACTCGGGGATGTTGGCGTTCACCAGCCACACCTCGCCGTCCTTCACCTCGGCATAGCTCTCCGCGATCGAGCCCTCGCCGAACCGAAGGCTCTTCACCTCGGTGCCGGTCAGCACGATCCCGGCATCCAGGATGTCCTCGAACGCATATTCATACCGCGCCCGCCGGTTCTCGGCGACGGTCTTCACCTTGTCGGGCGCAGGTCTGGGGCGGGCCATGGCTCTAACGTCGTGGGCTTGGGCAGCAAATCAAGGCGCCACCCCCGCGTGCGCCATCGCGGCATCCACCATCGCCCTCGAAGCCTCCGAAGGCGCCACAACCGGCAGCCGCGTCTCCGCCCCCATCTTCCCCAGCACGCTCAGCGCATGCTTCGTCGGCCCCGGCGAGGCATCGGTGAACAGCGCCCGGTGCAGCGGATACAGCTGGTCCTGCAGCGCCAGCGCAGTCGCGAAATCCCCGTCCAGGCAGGCCTTCACCTGGGCCGCATTCAAGGCCGGCGCCACATTGGCCGTCACGCTGATCGCCCCATGCCCACCATGCGCGATGATCCCCAGCGTCATATAGTCATTGCCCGAAAGGATCAGGAAATCGCGCCCGCATTCCTGCCGGATCTCGCTCACCCGCTCGATGTCCCCGGTCGATTCCTTGCAGCCGATGATCTTCGGATGCTCGGCCAGCTCCGCCATGGTCTCGGTCGCCATGTCGATCCCCGACCGGCCGGGGATGTTGTACAGGATGATCGGCAGCGCCCCATGGTCCGCCAGATACCGGAAGTGCGCGAGCAGCCCACGCTGCCCCGGCTTGTTGTAATAGGGGCAAACCACCAGCGCCACATCGGCCCCGGCGCGTGCCGCCGATTCCATATGGTGCAGCGCCACCATCGTGTCGTTGGAACCGCAGCCCGCGATCACCGGCACACGCCCCCGCGCCGCCTTCACCGTCAGCCCCACCACATGGTCATGCTCCTCGATCGACAGCGTCGCCGATTCGCCCGTCGTCCCGCAGGGCACAAGGCCGGCCGACCCTTCCGAAACCTGCCAGTCCACGAACGCCTCGAACGCCTTCTCGTCCACCCGTCCGTCGCGGAAGGGCGTCACGAGCGCGGGGATGGAGCCGGTAATCTGCATGGTTCGCGTCGATCCTGTTGGCGGTGCGCCGCCCGGTCCTTCGGGCAAGGCCCGGCACGCGGCCTTGGCGCAAACGTGGGGCTTGCCTAAAGACTTCATCATGTCCGTGCAACATCGCCTCCTCGCCGCCGTCGCCACCCTCCTCGCGGCGGCGTCCGCAACGCAGGGCGCCGCCCAGTCCGATCCCGCCTCGCGCGCCTGGGTCAGCCGCCAGTTCGATGCTTACGAATCCTTCAGCTCCGCGCAGCCCGTCGGCGCCCCCACCCCGCTCGCCAACTCGCTCGCCCAGTGGGATTGGCTCCGCCGCACGCCCCCCGCCGGCGTCAGCTACCCGCTCGGCGTCCAGGCCCAGTGGCTCACGGCCCACCCCGGCTGGCCCGCCCACACCAGCATCCGCCGCCGCGCCGAGGGCCAGGCCGCCGACCCCGCCAAATCCGCCGACAGCGAAGCCCGCGCCTTCTTCGCGGCCGTCCCCCCGCAGACCTCCGCCGGACAGGCCCGCCTCGCCCTCCTCTCCACCGGCCCCGAAGCCGACAGCCTCGCAAGGCAGGCCTGGCGGCGCACCGGCGTGCCGCCCGAACTCGAAACCGCCCTCCTCACCCGCTTCGGCCCACTCTTCACCCGCGACGACCACGCCGCCCGCGCCGACGCGCTCCTCTGGGCCGGGCAGACCAGCGCCGCCCAGCGCCTCCTCCCCCTCCTGGCAGACGAACAGCGCGCCCTCACCCAGGCCCGCATCGCGCTCCGCACCGGCGCCCCCGATGCCGAAGCCCGCGTCGCGTCCGTCCCCGCCCAGCTCCGCCGCCACCCCGGCCTCACCAACGACCGCTCCATCTTCCTCGAACGCAAGGGCCGCCTCTCCGAGGCCGAGGCCCTGCTCGCCGCCGGCGACACCACCGAGGGCGTCGGTGCCCCCGAAACCTGGCTCGAACGCCGCCTCGCGCTCGGCCGCGCCGCCATGCGCCGGGGCGACAACCAGACGGCCTACCGCATCCTCGCCAACCACAGGGCAGTCGCTCCGGGCACCAACCCCACCACGCTTCCCCTCTCGGTCCGCGTCGACCTCTCCGACACCGAATGGCTCGCCGGCTGGATCGCGCTCCGCCGCCTCAACCGCCCCGACCACGCAGCCCAGCATTTCACCCGTTTCAACGCGGCCGTCACCACGCCGATCAGCCAGTCCCGCGGCGACTATTGGCTCGGCCGCGCCGAACGGCTGCGCAACCAGCCCCAGGCCGCAACCGCGGCTTACGAACGCGCAGCCCGCCACGCCGATTACTATTACGGCCAGCTCGCCGCCGAGGAACTCGGCCGTGGCCCGTCGCTCCCCATGGTCCCCCGCCTCCAGCTCACCCAGGCCGACCGCCAGAAACTCGAATCCACCTCGCTCGCCCGCGCCCTGCAGCTCCTTGTCGACGCCGGCGAACGCGAACGCGCCTCGCTCTTCGTCCGCGCACTCGCCGACAGCGTGACGACCCCGCAAGAGGCGCGCGCCGCCGCCGAATATGGCCAGCGCCTCAACCGCCCCGACCTCGGCGTCTGGACCTGGAAGGCCGCCCGCCCCCGCGGCGACCTCTCCACCTTCGATCTCGCCTTCCCGCGCCTGCCGGCAAGCGTGCCGGTGCCGCCCGCCGACTGGATCATCAGCCACGCAATCGCCCGGCAGGAATCGAGCTTCGACCGCACCGCCCTCTCCTCGGCGGGCGCCCGCGGCCTCATGCAGCTGATGCCCGCCACCGCGCAGGACGTCGCGTCCAAGCTCGGCCTCGATTATTCCACCAGCCGCCTGTTCGACGATCCCGGCTACAACGTCACGCTCGGCAGCTGGTACATCCGGCTGCGGCGCGACAATTTCTCCAACGCGATGATGGCGATCGCCGCCTACAATGCGGGTGCCGGCAATGTCCGCAAATGGATCACCCAGAACGGAGACCCCCGCGGCAGCCTCACCCATGATTACATCGACTGGGTGGAGATGATCCCCATCTCGGAAACCCGAACCTACGTCCAGCGCGTCACCGAAAACGCCGTCGTCTATTCGATGCTCGAACCCACCAGGCAAGGCGCCCAACCCAAAGCCTCCCAATGGCTCAAGAACCCGTAAAACAACCGTCGCCCGCCAGTTATTCGTCGTCCCGGGCTTGACCCGGGACCTCGTGCCGACAAAGCCCCGAAGGTCCCGCAAGCGCCCGCAAAATGTCAGACCCGATAACCCCCTCCGGCATGGCGGCCCTCAAGTCCCGCTACGACCACCTGTTCACCCAGGAACGCCCGGCCATGGTCGAAACCGTCAGCTGGGCCGCCGGCAACGGCGACCGCTCCGAAAACGGCGACTACATCTACGGCCGCAAGCGCCTGCGCGAGATCGACCGCGAACTCGCCCACCTCGCCCGCCGCATGAAAGACCTCGCCGTCATCGACCCCACCAACCAGCCCGACAAGACCCGCATCTTCTTCGGCGCCACCGTCACCGTCGCCGATGAAGACGACCGCCACCAGACCCTCACCCTCGTCGGCCGCGACGAAGCCGACGCCAGCGCAGGCCGCATCGCCTGGAACAGCCCCGTCGCAGTTGCCTTGAAAGGCGCCCGCGTGGGCGACAGCAGAACCGTCCGCCTGCCGGCCGGCGAACGCGTGCTGGAGGTACTGGCGATCCGCTATCCCTGAAAAAGCCGCGTCGTCCCGGCGCGCGTCACGTCCAAATGCAGCCCCGAACCCACCCGAACAGCCGCAAAACCAGCACCAAAAGCACGCGACATGTCATGTATGTGATGCAGAGGAAGCCGGCTGCAAACGGATCAATCCGAACGCTGGCGGCGGAATTTTTCCTACAGGGATTTCGCTCAAGCATCTGATACGAAATGGAATAGGATTGTTCCACGTGGAACTTTTCCGCCGACGCAACTAACCATATCGGCATCAGCGGCCGGCAGCAAAGCTGCCGAGTCCGCTATGAAGAACAAAAAACAGAAAAACTGCGGGCAAAGCCCGCTCGTCGGTCGGGTTCCGCTGCGCGGCCCCGCCGGCCGCGCCTTGCGGCGAGTCTGTCGACCAGCGCTTACGCGCTGGCGTCAGCCGCCTTCAGGCGAACCCCCAACTCCTTCTCCGCCAGCTTCCGCAGCTCCGGGTCCAGCGGCGGGTCGGTCAGGTCGACGCCGTCGGCCAGGGCGGCGGCTATGATCTTCAGCCCCTCGATCCGGGCCTGCTTCTTGTGGTTCGCGCCGATGATGTGCCACGGCGCATGGGCCGTGTCGCAACGCTCGAACATCTCCTCATAGGCCTCCACATAGGCCGCGCGCTTGGCCCGATTACGGAAATCGTCCGGCCCCACCTTCCAGCGTTTCCAGGGCTGCTCCAGCCGGTCGATCAGCCTCTTGTCCTGTTCGTCCTGGCTCACATGCAGGAACAGCTTCACCAGCCTGCAGCCGTCGGTCGCCAGCGTGTGTTCCAGCGCGTTGATCTCGGAATAGGCCCGGCCCCATTCCTCCGGCTTCGCATAGCCCTCCACCCGCTCCACCAGCACCCGGCCGTACCAGCTGCGGTCGAAGATGGTCCAGTTGCCCGCCGGCGGCAGCTTCGCCCAGAAGCGCGTCATGTAGTGCTGCTTGCGCTCGATCTCGTTCGGCGCGGATATCGGCACCACCTCGAAGAAGCGCGGGTCCAGCTCGCCCGTCAGCCGCTTGATCAGGCCGCCCTTGCCGGCCGCATCCCAGCCCTCCAGCAGGATCGCGGCAGAGCGCCCCTGCCGGTGATAGGCGGTCGCGATCTCGAACAGCCGCAGCTGCAGCGCCTTCTCGATCTCGCCGTGATTGTCCGGCGCCCGGGCGTGCTCGATCGCGTCCAGCCGGCCCATCCGCCTCAGGCCGCCGTCTTCTCGCGACGCTCTTTCTCAAGCTTCTTCAGCACCATCGATCGCTTCAGCCGCGAAAGATGGTCGATGAACAGCACCCCGTTCAGATGGTCCATCTCGTGCTGCAGGCAGGTCGCCGTCAGCCCGTCCAGCCGCTCGTCGCGCTCAGCACCCGTCTCGTCCAGCCAGCGCACCCGCACCGTCGCCGGCCGCTCCACATCGGCATATTGGTCGGGCACCGAAAGGCAGCCCTCGTTATAGACCGACCGGTCCTCGCTCGGGTCCAGGATCTCGGGGTTGATGAACACCCGGGGGTTCTTCGTGGGGTTCCCCTCGGCATCCTCCGGCCCGTCGCCCAGGTCCATCACCAGCAGCCGAATGGGCACATCCACCTGCGCCGCCGCCAGCCCGATCCCGGGCGCCGCATACATCGTCTCGAACATGTCGGCGATCAGCGTGCGGATCTCGTCCGTCACGGCCTCCACAGGCGTCGAGATCCGCCGCAGCCGCGGATCGGGCACTTCAAGGATCGGAAGGATCGCCATGCGCCCTAGCTAGGAAAGCCGACCCGAAGGGTCAAGCTTACACCGGCCGCCGCAACCGCAACGCCTGCGCCAAGGTCCCCTCGTCCAGATAATCCAGCTCGCCACCCACCGGCACGCCATGCGCCAGCTGGGTCACCCGCGCGCCTGCCCCTGCAAGCGCCTCGGCCACGAAATGCGCCGTCGTCTGCCCTTCCAGCGTGGCGTTCATCGCCAGCACCACCTCGGTCACCCCGTCGGCCACCCGCGCCTTCAGGGCATCCACGCTCAGATCGTCCGGCCCCACCCCGTCCAGCGCCGACAGCGATCCGCCAAGCACATGGAAGCGCCCGGCGAACAGCCGCCCCCGCTCCAGCGCCCACAGGTCGGCCACATCGGCCACCACGCACAACAGCGCAGGATCCCGCTTCGGGTCGGTGCAGATTCGGCAGGGGTCGGCGGTGTCCAGGTTGCCGCACACGGAACAGTCGACAAGGCTCGCATCCACCCGCTTCAGCGCGGCCAGCAGCGGCTGCAGCACCGTCTCGCGGTTCTTCATCAGGTGCAGCACCACCCGCCGCGCCGACCGCGGCCCCAGCCCCGGCAGCCGCGCCACCAGCGCCGTCAGTTGCTGTAAGGCGTCGTCCATCGTAACGGCCTTGCCATGCGAATTGCCTTCATGGGAACCCCGGATTTCGCCCGCGTGGCGCTCGACGCGCTGGTCGCGGGGGGCCACGAAGTCGCGGCGGTCTACACCCAGCCGCCCCGCCCCGCGAACCGCGGCCGCCTCACCCCCTCCCCTGTCCACCTCCGCGCAGACGAACTCGGCCTCCCCGTCCGCACGCCCGAGCGTCTGAAGGACCCGGCAGACCAGGCCGCCTTCGCAGCGCTCGGCCTCGATGTCGCCGTCGTCGCCGCCTACGGCCTCCTCCTCCCCCAGCCCGTCCTCGATGCGCCGCGGCTCGGCTGCCTCAACATCCACGCCTCGCTGCTCCCCCGCTGGCGCGGCGCCGCCCCCGTGCAGCGCGCGATCCTCGCCGGCGACCCGGAAACAGGCGTCACCATCATGCAGATGGAAAAGGGCCTCGACACCGGCCCCATGCTCAAGGTCGGCAGCCTCCCCATCACCCGCCAGACCGCAGGCGAACTCACCAGCCAGCTCGCCGATCTCGGCGCCCGCCTGATGGTCGAAACCCTCGCCGCCCTCCCTTCCCCCGCCACGCCGCAGCCCGAAGACGGCGTCACCTACGCCCACAAGATCGACAAGGCCGAAGCCCGCATCGAATGGGCGCAGCCCGCCCTCCGGCTCGACCGCCTGGTCCGCGCCATGCAGCCCAGCCCCGGGGCCTGGTTCGACAGCGGCGGCACCCGGGTGAAGCTGATCGCCGCCGAACCCGCCGACGGGTTCGGCGCACCCGGCACCCTGCTTGCCGACGACCGGGTCGCAACCGCGGACGGCGCGCTGCGCCTCGTCACCGTCCAGCCCGAAGGCAAGCCCCGCATGCCCGCCGCCGACTGGCTGCGCGGACGGCGCATCCTGCCGGGCGAGCCGCTTTGACCCGCCGGATCCGCCTGCTGCTCGAATGGGACGGCCGGCCCTTCATGGGCTGGCAGCGCCAGCCGCACGGCCCCTCCGTGCAGGAAGCGCTGGAAACCGCGATCACCGACATCACCGGAGAAACCGCGGTCGTGCACGCCGCCGGCCGCACTGATGCGGGCGTCCATGCCAGCGGCATGACCGCCCATGTCGAGCTGGCCTCCGCACTGTCGGCCTTCCGCCTGATGGAGGGCATCAACGCCCGGCTGAAGCTGGCAGGTCATCCCGTCGCGGTGCTCGCGGCCGAAGACGCAGCCCCCGATTTCCACGCCCGCTTCGCCTGCACGGGGCGGTCTTACGAATATCGCATCCTCTGCCGCCGCGCCCCGCTAACCTGGAATGCGGGGCTTGTCTGGCGGCGTCCGAACCCCCTCGACATCCCGGCCATGAACGCGGCCGCCGCCCGCCTGACCGGCCGGCACGATTTCACCACCTTCCGCCATGTCCACTGCCAGGCGCAGAGCCCGGTGAAGACGCTCGACACCCTCCAGGTCCGGGACCGCGACGGCCTGGTGGTCGTCTCGGCCGAGGCACGGTCCTTCCTGCACCACCAGGTGCGCTCGATGGTGGGCGCGCTGGTGCTGGTTGGCGAAGGCCGCTGGACCGCAGACGATGTGGGCAACGCCCTCGCGGCACGGAACCGCCAGGCCCTGGGCCTGAACGCGCCACCGGACGGATTGTGGTTCACCGCGGCGCGTTACACGGATGTGTCGGAAACATTTACAGATTTCAGCACCGGCGAAGTCACAAGTTTCTGAATTAACATTCTTTCGCAGGTGGCACCGGACTTGCATGCCCCATTATGGGAATCGCAGCAGAAGCTGAGAAAAGAGCGAGTGAGCCAGACAAGCATGGAGGAACGTCCCAAGCCCCGCATTCGTGGAATGCTGCTGGTCTGGCTGATCGGGCTCACCCTCGGCGTCGTGGCCGGGGCCGCGACCGCAATGCTCCTGATGCCGGGCACGGATGTGGACCGGGGGGCGGCCACCATCGCCGATCGCTTCCGCAGCAACTGACGCTGAGACCCTAGACCAGCCTTTCGAGCGCGGGCGGATGCCCCAGGAACCGCTCCGGGCTTGCGCTCCGGCCATAGGCACCCGCGTGGAACAGCGCGATCAGGTCACCCGGTTCGCCGGCCAAGTCCACCTTGTCGGCCAGCCGGTCGAGCGGCGTGCACAGGCAGCCGACGACCGTCAGCGGCCCCGCGCCCGGGCCTGCCCGGCTTGCATTGGCAACGGGATAGTTGCGGCGGATGACCGTCCCGAAATTGCCCGTGGCGGCAAGCTGGTGGTGCAGCCCCCCGTCGGTCACCAGGAAGGTCTCCCCGCCGGAAACCTTCCGGTCGATCACCCGGCACAGATAGACCCCGGCGCCGGCCACCAGCCAGCGGCCGAGTTCCAGCACGAAGCGGGTCCGGCCAAGCGCCGCCGGGCGGTCCCCGATCGCCTCGGCAAGGCCCCGGCCAAGCGCGGGCAGGTCGAGCTCCCGGTCGCCCGGGAAATAGGGCACGCCGAACCCGCCGCCGAGGTTCACATGCGCAAGGGTCACCCCGGCCTCGGCCGACAGCGCGCCAGCCAGCGCGATGGTCTGCCGCTGGGATTCCAGGATCGCCTCGACCGACAGGTTCTGCGATCCGGCATAGAGGTGCAGCCCCTCGAAGCGGAAGGGCCGACCCTGCATCTGCCGGATCACGGCAGCCGCATCGGCGGCGTCCACCCCGAAGGGGCTCGGCGTGCCCCCCATCTTCATCCCCGAACCCTTCAGCGCGAACGGAGGGTTCACCCTCAGCGCGACCCGGGCCTCCTGGCCGACACGGTCGGCGATGGCGCCCGCCCGCGCCAGTTCGCCGGCCGATTCGATGTTCAGCAGAACGCCGGCTCGGATCGCGGCCTCCAGTTCCCGGTCGCGCTTTCCGGGCCCGGCGAAGCTGATGCGCGCAGGCGCCACCCCGGCCTCGAGGGCAAGCGCAAGCTCGCCACCCGACGCGATGTCGAACCCGTCCACCAGGGTCCCCATGTGCGCCAGCAGCGGCGGGAACGGATTGGCCTTGATCGCATAGTTGAGCCCCAGCCCTTGCGGCATGGCCGCGCGGAAGGCTGCGACCCGTTGCGACAGGAGCGCGCTGTCGTACAGGAACAAGGGCGTGTCGCCGGCATCGGCAACCCAGTCCTCGGCCGCCCGTCCCGCGATCAGCAGGCGCCCCTCGGCATCGCGCCCGAAGCCGGGCGGAACCCGGTCGCTCATGCGCCGAACCGTTCGCGCAGGGCCGCGCGGTCCAGCTTGCCGTTCGCCGACGTCGCAAGGGCATCGAGCCAGACCACGGCGGCCGGGTGCATGAAGGGCGCTGCCTCTTTCCGGAAATGGGCCATCAGCTGCGCCTCGGCAGCCGCCGGGTCCAGCCCGGCCGCCGGCGCTGCCACCAGCCGGATCCGCTGGCCGGCCACCTCGTCGGCAACCCCCAGCGCCACCGCCTGCGCAACGGCCCCGCTCTGGTAGGCCAGTTCCTCGATCTCGGTCGGCGAAATGCGGGTGCCCATCGTCTTGATCGTCTCGTCCGCCCGGCCGACGAAGGTGAGGAGCCCCTGGCCGTCGCGCACCACCGTGTCGCCGGACCAGACGGCCATGCCCCCCAGCCGCGAGGCAGCGGGCGCGGGCCGGAACCGCTCGGCGGTCCGCACCGGGTCCTGCCAATAGCCCATCGTGACCAGCGGGCCGCAATGCACCAGCTCGCCCGGCTCGCCATCGTGCGTCAGTGTGCCATCGGGGCGCACCACCAGGATCTCCGCATCCGGAATGGCGCGGCCGATGCTGTCGGGGTGGCTGTCGGCAAGCTCCGGCGGCAGGGTGGTCGACCGGAAGGCCTCGGTCAGCCCGTACATCAGGTGCAGGCGGGCTGCCGGAAACAGGGTGCGCAGGCGGCGCACGGTCGGCACCGGCAGGCGCCCACCGCTGTTCGACAGCGTGCGCAGCGGGGCGATCGCGTGGGCAGGCCAGTCCTGCGCGGCGAGCTGCACCCAGAGCGGGGGCACCGCGGCAAGCTGGGTGACACCATGGCGGGCACAGGCCTGCACCACGTCGCGGGGCGTCAGATAGTCGAGCAGCACCACGCACGCCCCCGACAGGAAGGCGGTCGTCAGCTGCGAGAAGCCGAAGTCGAAACTCAGCGGCAGGACGGACAGCAGATGGTCATCTGCGGCAGTGCCGAGATAGGCGGCAACACTGCGCGCGCCGGTCAGCAGATTGGCATGGGTCACCATCACGCCCTTCGGCCTGCCCGTGGACCCCGAGGTGTAGAGCAGCGCTGCCAGCGCCGCCCCGCCGGGCGCATCGGGAACAGGGGCCTCGGCAGCCAGCAGATCCGCCCAGTCGGTTTCCAGCAGCAGGACGGGGCACGGCGCCTCGCCGAGGCCGGCTGCCCGCGCCCGATGCGTGACAAGAAGCGCGGCCCCCGAGTCCGCCAGGATGTGCGTCACCTGCTGGCCCTTCAGCACCGGGTTCACCGGCACCATCACGGCGCCCGCGCGCAGGCACGCGAACAGCAGCACCACGCACTCGATGCTCTTGGGCAGCCAGACGGCCACCCGGTCGCCCACGGCAACCCGGGCGGCAAGCGCCCCGGCCACGGCCGACACCCTGGCGTCGAGCTCGGCATAGGTCAGCCGCCGGTCGCGCTCCACCAGCGCGACCGCCTGCGGCGCTCCGCAGGCCAGCAGCTGGTCCAGCCGCTCCATGGCGTCAGCCGCCGAACGGGTTCTTCGTCGACCGCATGTTGATGCGGATCGGCAGGCCCTTCAGATCGAGATCGTCACGCAGCGAATTGACGAGATAGCGGTTGTAGCTCTCGGGCAGCTCGTCGAGCCTGGTGCCGAACACGATGAAGGTCGGCGGCCGGCTGCGCGCCTGGGTGATGTAGCGCATCTTGATGCGCCGGCCACCCGGCGCCGGCGGCGGGTTGCGCTCGAGCGCGGCCTCGAACCAGCGGTTGAGGGCGGCGGTCGGCACCCGCCGGCTCCAGCGCTCGCGCGTCTCGAACGCCACCTCCATCAGCGTGTCGAGGCCCTTGCCGGTGAGCGCCGACACGGTCAGCAGCGGCACCCCCTTCACCTGGGCGAGGCCTTCGTCCAGCGCCTTCTTGATGCCGTTGAACAGGCGGCTCTGGTCCTCGGCCGAATCCCACTTGTTGATGGCCACGATCAGCGCCCGGCCTTCCTGCAGCACCATGTCGGCGATGCGCAGGTCCTGGGCTTCCAGCCCCAGCGTCGCGTCGAGCAGCAGAACGATCACCTCGGCGAAGTCGACGGCGTGGCGCGCATCGGCGACCGCCAGCTTCTCCAGCTTCTCCACCACCTTCGCCTTGCGGCGCATGCCCGCCGTGTCGATCAGCTCGACCGGCCGCCCGTTCCAGTCCCAGGGAATGGTGATGGCATCGCGGGTGATGCCCGCCTCGGGGCCGGTCAGCAGCCGGTTCTCGCCCAGCAGCTTGTTGATGAGGGTCGATTTTCCCGCGTTCGGCCGGCCCACGACAGCGAGCTTCAGCGGGCCTTCGCTCTCGTCCTCGCTCGTATCGGGGGCGGGAAGATCCGCGGGGTCCGGCAGGATCGGCGCAAGCGCATCGAACAGGTCGGCCATCCCCTCGCCATGCTCGGCCGACATCGGCACCGGGTCGCCGAGGCCCAGCTCGAAGGCCTCCATCATCCCCGGTTCGGAGGCGCGCCCCTCGCACTTGTTGGCAACGACCACGATCGGGATCCCCGCCTCCTGCCGCAGCCAGCGGCCGAAATAGCGGTCCGCCTCGGTGAGGCCCGCCCGCGCGTCGATCACGAACAGGGCAGCCGAGGCGCCATCGACCGCCGCGCGGGACTGGGCGCGCATCCGGTCCGACAGGCTGCCCGCTTCGGCTTCCTCCAGGCCCGCCGTGTCGATGACGGTGAAGTCGAGATCGAACAGCCGGGCACGGCCCTCGCGCCGGTCGCGGGTGACGCCGGGCTGGTCGTCGACCAGCGCCAGCCGCTTGCCGACCAGCCGGTTGAACAGCGTCGACTTGCCGACATTGGGCCGGCCAAGGATGACGACGCGCGGGCGCGTGGCCTCTGCCATGGCCTAGCGGTAGGCCGTGACCGTTCCGTCGTTGGTCAGGATGTAGAGCATCCCGTTTGCAACGACGGGCGGCAGATAGGCGGCGTCGGACAGGTTGCTGGTGGACAGGATCTCGCCCGTCTGCGGCGAGACGGCGGACATGCGGCCGCGCGAGGAAACCAGGATCAGCCGGTTGCCCGCGAGCACCGGGCCGAACCATTCGATGGCGCCCTTCTTGTCCTCAGGGTCCTTCCAGTGGCCGAGATCGGCGACCCAGCGGATCTTGCCGTCGGCCCGCGTCAGCGCGACGAGCTCGGCCTCAACCGTTACGGCGAACACCCAGTCGCCTGCCGGCCAGGGCGCGTTCACGCCGGCGAATTCCCGCTCCCACACCCGGGTGCCGGTTGCGAGCTCGAGCGCGACCATCCGGCCGCCGTGGCCGATGGCGAACACGCGGCCGCGGTCGATCACGGGCGAGGCCGCGATGCCCGAAAGCGCGCCGAGCGCGGTCGTGCGGCCCGTGCGCGAAAGCTGGTCCTGCCAGGCCGTGCGGCCGTTCTCGACGCGGAGCGCAAACAGTTCGCCCGACGGGAAGCCGGCGACGACCGTGTCGAGGGCGACGGAGGGCGAGCCCGGCCCGAGGATGGAGGCAGGCTCGACCGTCGCATTGGCCTGCCACAGCTGTTCGCCGGTGTCGGCGCTGAGCGCGGTCAACTGCCCGTCCTGGCTGGTGACGAACAGGCGGCCCGCTTCGACGGCAGGGGCTGCGCGCAGCGGCGTCGGCAGGCGGATGCGCCAGGCCTCCGTGCCGGTAGCCGCGTCGAAGGCGGCCACCACGCCGAAGCCTGTCGTCGCAAAGACCCGGCCGCCCATCAGGCTGACGCCGCCACCGAAGGCCGGGCGGTTGCCCTCCCCTTCCAGCGCGATCGTCTTGCGCCACAGCAGCCGGCCGCTGGTCGCATCGAAGGCGGAGACCTGCCCTTCGGTGTCGATCACCACCAGCCGGTTGTCGGCGATCACGGGGGTGCCGTTCAGCCTGCGGGTCGCGTCGGAGCCACGGCCGATCTTCGCGCTCCAGACGCGCTGCGGCGCCTCGGACAGGGCGAGATGGCCGAGGTTGCCGGCGGCATTGCCGGCCGGCTGCGTCCACTCTGCGTTCACCTGCGCGGCCGGCAGCACCACTTCCACGCCGGCGAGGTCGGCTTCGGCCTCGACCTGCCGTTCGAAATCGAGAACGGACACGCGCTGGCCTGCGGTCGCGGCCTTCTTTTCGCCCGAGCCGCGGAAGATCTTGCAGCCCGGCAGCGCAACCAGTGCAGTCGCGACCAGGGCCAGAACGGCCGCCTTGCCGAGCCGATCGCGCCGACCGTTCACTGGGCCGCCTTTTCGGCTGCAGGGGCAGCGTCGGCCGCGGCAGGCTGGGCGGCGTCGGCCGCAGCCGGCTGGCCGGCATCCGCCTTCGCCTTCGCGGCCTTTTCGCGATCCGCTGCAATCCGCGTCACGTCCTGGCCCAGCGCGGCGGCCATCTGCTCGGCCCGGGCCCGGGTGGACTGCGGTGTGCGCTCGTCGGCAGCGATCCGGTAGAACAGCGCGCCCGCCTTGTCGGGCGCGCCGGCCTTCAGATGCGCAAGCGCCGCCATCTCGCCCGCCACCGGGAACCAGGGGCTGTCGCCGGTCACGAAACGCTCCGTGCGCTTCAGTATCTCTTCGGGCTTCAATGTGTCGAACTGCAGCCGCAGCAGCTTGATCTCGGCAACATCGCGCAAGGGCTGCGCGGCCTGGGCATCATCGACCACGCGCTTCAGATCGGCGGTCGCCTTGTCCACCTCGCCGCCCTGCAGCGCCAGCCCCGACTTCGTCATGGCGGCAAGGGCACGGTAGCTCGGATTGTCCGACTGTCCGATCTTCTCCAGCTCGGCGAGCGCCTCGGTCGAGCCGCCCGTTTCCACCTTGCCGAGCGCTGCGCTGAACTGTTCGGACAGCGCTTCCACCCGCTTCTGCTGCTCGGCCTTCCACCAGAAGCTGCCGCCGAGCGCTGCAAGGCCGATCACGACGGCAAGCAGGATCCAGCGGCCCCAGTTGGTGGCGAACTTCTTCAGCTCGTCCTCGCGATAGGCTTCGTCCACCTCGCGGATGAAGGCATCGTCCCGGGGGTCGGCGGACTTGCGCGCCGGGCTGTTGGACGGTGTGGTCGGCGGAGTGGTGGCCAAGGTCGGTTCCTGTGCATGTCCGGTCGGGCCGATCGGCGCGGCCCTCGTTTGCGGAGTTCTTTAGAGAGAGGTTCGCAAAACCGAAAGCCCCTCGGATCGCATCCGTTTCTGCGGCGCCCGGGCTTGCGGATGGATGAACGGCCGGTCAGGCCTTCGGGGATCTGGGCAGATAGAGCTCGGCCTCGGCCGGGAAGCTGCGGTCGCGCACGGCAGCCGCATAGGTGGCGGCCGCCTGCGTCACCCGCCCGGCAAGATCGTCGAAGCGGCGGACGAAGCGGGGCACGCGCTCGAACATGCCCAGCATGTCGTCGACCACCAGCACCTGCCCGTCGCAGGCCGGCGAGGCGCCGATCCCGATGGTGACGCAGGGAACATCGGCCGTGATGGCCCGCGCGATCGGTTCCACCACGCCCTCGATCACCAGTGCGAAGGCGCCGGCCGATGCGATGGCCCGGGCGTCGGCAGCGATTTTGGCGGCCTCAGCCTCGCTGCGGCCGCGCGCGCCATAGCCGCCCAGCGCGTTCACCGCCTGGGGGGTGAGCCCGACATGGCCGACCACGGGGATGCCGCGCTTCACCAGGAACTCGACGGTGGGGGCAAGCACCTCGCCGCCCTCCATCTTCACTGCCGCAGCACCGGTCTCGCGCAGCACGCGGGCCGACGTCTCGAACGCCTGCTCGGGCGAGGCTTCGTAGGTGCCGAAGGGGAGATCGATCACGACGACCGACCGATAGCTGCCGCGCACCACCGCCGCGCCATGCGCGATCATCAGGTCGAGCGTGACGCGGACCGTCGTGTCGAGGCCGTAGATCACCTGGCCCAGGCTGTCGCCCACCAGCAGCATGTCGCAGTGCGGATCGAGCAGCTGTGCCATGCGGGCGGTGTAGGCCGTCAGCATCACGACGGGCTCGGCGGTCGCGCCGTCCGTCTTGCGGGCCTGGATGGCAGGCACAGTCAGCCGGCGAACGGGCTCCGGCACGGGGTGCGCGCGGGAGGTGGAGGTGTCGAGGGTGAAGGTGGTGGACATGGATTGCCCCTAGCCTGTCAAACGGCCCATGTCAGCGGGGCTCGGCTGCAGCCTCCCGTTCAGCCTTCTCTTCGGCCTTCCGCTGCTGCTCGGCCTCCTTCGCCTGCCGTTCCTCTTCCAGGCGCATGGCCCGGCCGCGGTCCTCGTCGGCCTCCTGCTGCGTGGTGGTCGTTGCGTCGACGGCGGTTTCCACGACCGTGCCGGCTGCCTTGGCGGTGGTCTTGGCGGCGCCCACGGCGACACCGGCAACGGTCGCGACAATGCAGCCCCCCAGCAGCGGCAGCAGCGCAAGGGTGAGCAGCAGACGGGTCATTTGGGACGCTCCGCCTCGGGCACTGCTTCAACCGCAGGCGGGGCGTCGGCGGGCCGGGCGATGGCACCCTGGGTTGCGCGTCCGGCTGCCATGCCGGCGGCCGGGTTGGCCGTTGCAACGCCCACCGCCGTGCCCGTCACCACCGGGGCAGTGGTGCGCACAACGGTACCAGCCGCCTGCCCCGCCGCCTGCACCGGCGCTGTCACCACCTTGGTCGGGCTGCAGGCCGCAAGCGCGAGCAACGGGGCGATGGCAAGAAACAAGGCAAGACGCGCGAACGGGTGGATCATGACTGCACCATCGGCTTGCCATCCTCTTTCCGGAAATCGGGCGGAAGGGGCGCTTCCAGCAGGTCCAGCACCACCTCCGACGGCCGGCACAGGCGCACGCCCCGCGGGGAACAGACGAACGGGCGGTTCACCAGCACGGGATGGCGGACCATGGCTGCAATCAACGTCTCGTCGTCGGCACCGTCCAGCCCGTCCGCCTCGGGGGCGTTGCCGCGCAGGGCCTCGCGCGGCGTCAGGCCGGCGGCCGCGAACATCCCGAGCAGCTGCGCGCGCGTCCAGCCGACCGACAGATAGTCGATCACAACCGGCTCGGTGCCGCTGGCGCGAATGGCGGCAAGCACGTTGCGCGACGTGCCGCACTTGGGATTGTGGTGGATCACGATCATGGCCGGGCCCTTTCTCGCGCGCCCCATGCCCAAAATCGGCCGTCGGCTCCAGTCGGTTCGTCGCAATCGGCTTGCGGCGTGCCGATCGGCCGGGGGCTCGCTCCCCTGTTCAGGCCGGAAGCGGGTCGTGGTTGGCAGCGATCACCTCGGCGAGTTCGGGGAGCGCCTCGACCGCGGTGGCGATGGCGTGAAGGCGCGGGGTTTCGCCGGCGAACCAGGCGCGTCCGGGGCGCCATCTCGTCATCACCGCGATGTAGATGTCGAGCGCGGAGACGCGGTCGCCGAGGAACCAGGGCGTGCCGGCTGCCGCCTCGACCGTCTGCCACAGGCGCTTTTCGTGCGCATTGACGGCCTCGCGGAAGGGCTTCTGCGCCTCGGGCACGCCCACGAAACGGGCGGGATCGTCGGCGAAGGTGAAGCAGGGGTAGATGTTGGCGACCAGGAAGATAAGCCAGCGCAGGAAGGCCGCGCGCTCGGGCGCGCCGGGGCCGGGCACGAGCGCGTCGGACCCGATCCGCTCGGCGAGCCACAGGGTGATGGCGGCGCTTTCGGTGAGGACCGTTCCGTCGTCGAGCACGAGGGTCGGGATCTGGGCGACGGGGTTGACGGCGCGGACGAAGGTGCGGGCCTCTTCGGACTGGAACAGGTCGGCGACGTCCACGCGCTCGAAGGGGTGGCGGTACCAGGCGAGCTGATACTCGACGAGGGCCGACCCCCAGCCGGCGCGGCGGAACAGTTTCATGCGTGCGACTCCTCGTCTGATCATCGCGCGGGTTCCCGGCACCTTCGCTGCGCCCGCCAACCCGGACAAGCGATCAGCTGCGTTTGCGGTTCGGATATCCTGCGCTTCTGTCAGGCAAGCGACAGGCCTTCCAGCCAGCGGACGAAGGCGCGGGCGCGCGCCGTGGGCAGACGGCCGGCCGGGAACAGGGCCCAGAGGTCGAGGCCGGGCAGGGCCCAGTCCTGAAGCACGGGAACGACGCGCCCGTCGGCCAGTTCGGGGGCCATCATCCAGTCGGAGACCATCGCGACCCCGAGGTCGGCAAGCACGGCCTCGCGCACGCCTTCGGCCGCCGTGCAGGCCAACCGATGGCTGACCGGCACCTCGACCGTCTCGCCGTCGCGGGCGAAGGCCCAGCGCTCGCCGCCGACCGACTGGGCGTAGATGATCGCCGCGTGCCCCATCAGGTCGAGCGGGACCTGCGGCTGCCCCGTGCGGGCAAGATAGGCCGGCGTCGCGACCACGCGGCGCGGCGAGGTCGCCAGGCGACGGGCGACGAGGCTTGAATCCGAGAGGTCGCCCAGGCGCAGCGCGACATCGATGTTCTCGCTGACGGGGTCGATCGCGCGGTCGTCCATCACGAGATCGAGCTGCAGGCGCGGGTTCTCGGCGAGAAAGGCGCCGATGCGGGGCACGATGTGGAGGCGCGCGAAGGTGACCGGCGCGCAGACCCTGAGGCGCCCGTCGAGCCCCTGCCCCGTGCCGCGCGCGAGCTGGCGCGCCTCGTCGGCGTCGCGGACGACCTGGCGCACGCGCTCGAAATAGATCTGCCCAGCCTCGGTCGGCTGCAGGCCGCGGGTGGTGCGCACCAGCAGGCGGACACCGAGCTCGGCCTCGAGGTTGGCGACCGTCTTGGAGACGGCGGGCTGGCCGATGCGGGCGGCCGCGGCGGCCGCGGTGAAGCTGCCGGTTTCGACCACCCGGACGAACAGCTCCATGGCATGGAGACGGTCCATATATTCCCTTCTGGAATGGAGCATATCGCTTCAGGCGGCGTTCCGGAAGGGGTGGGAATGAATGATTGTCCCTTCAGCGCCACTGCCGGCGCATGTGGGAGACAGACGATGAAGAATGGCTTTGCAATCCTGGACGCCGCCACCGCCCCGGCGGACTCCGCCCCCCTGCTCGACGGCGTGCAGATGGCCTGGGGCTTCGTTCCCAACCTGCACCGGGTGCTCGCCGGGAGCCCGGCCGCGCTTGAGGCCTATGGCACGCTGTGGGGCCTGGCCGAAAAGACGGCCTTCACGCCGGTCGAGCGCAACATCGCCTACCTCGCGATCATCTACGAGAATGAATGCCGCTACTGCATGGCGGGCCACACCAACCTTTCCAAGATGGCGAAGGTGCCGGCTGGCGAGATCGAGGCGATCCGCGACGGGCGTCCGCTTGCTGACCCGAAGCTGGAGGCGCTGCGCCGCTTCGCCGCCAAGGTGACCGCCAACCGCGGCGTGGTGAGCGACACCGAGGTCGCTGCCTTCAAGGCTGCCGGCTACGACAACCGCGCCGTGCTCGACCTGCTGGTGCTGGCCGCGACCAAGCTCATTTCCAACTACACCAACCACCTGGCGGACACCCCGCTCGACCCCTTCATGAAGGGCGCGGAATGGGAAGCCCCCGGCCGTCTCGCCCGCGCGGCCTGAGCCGCGCTGTCCCCAACCGCCGAAGCCCCGCGCCGCCCTGGCGGCGCGGGCCTGCCTGAAGGATCACCCCCATGTTCGAAGTCCATGCCTTTTCCACCCCCAACAGCGTGAAGGTGCCGATCGCGCTTGAGGAACTGGGGCTGCCCTACACGCTGGTGCCGGTGAACATCCGGCAGGGCGCGCAGAAGACACCCGAATTCCAGGCGCTGAATGCCAATGCCAAGGTGCCCGTGCTGATCGACCGGGCGCGCGACCTGGTGCTGACCGAAAGCGCCGCGATCCTGATCCATCTCGCCGAACAGACGGGCCGGCTGCTGCCGGCAGTGGGCGCGGCCCGCGCCCGGGTGTTCGAGCAGCTGTTCGTTCACGCATCCGGCCTGGGGCCTGCGTTCGGCAATGCGGGCTATTTCCGCAAGCTGGCGCCCGAGCCCATTCCGGCTGCGATCGAGCGCTTCGGGGCCGAGGCCGACCGGCTGGTGCGGCTGCTCGACGGCCTGCTCGCGCGGCAACAGTTCGTGGCCGGTGACGAGCTGACGATTGCCGACATCGCGCATTTCGGCTGGCTGTGGCGCCGCGAGTTCGCCGGCGTCGCGCTGGACGCCGCGCCCCATGTGCAGCGCTGGGTGGACGAGCTGCAGGCGCGGCCTGGCTTCGAGCGGGGCATTGCGCGGACCATGGCGCTGGCCGCGGCCTGAGGCGCGCGAATACCAGCGCAAGCTTCGGAGGGCCGGGGGCGGGGCGGCCGGATAGGAAGGGGCATCACCAAGCCAAAGGAGATGCCCGATGCCCCGCTTCACTGCCTTCCTGCAGAGGATTGCGCCCCCTACCCTTCTGCTGCTCTGCTGGGGTCTCCAGCAAGGCCTGCTGCTCCAGCTGGGCGGGAACGCCTGAGATGGCCGGCGCAGCTCGCTTTCGCATCATGGGGCTGGATCCGGCCCCGTTCCGCCACCTCTATGGCCTGGATGCCGGGGCGCTGGCCCGGCACGGCGTGGAGCGGCACGTGGTGACTGCGTGCCCCGGCTTCCCCGACCGGGTGGAGCTGAGGGACGGGGTGCCGGGGGAGACCATGCTGCTCCTGAACTTCGAGCACCAGCCGGCGGCCACCCCCTACAGGGCCCGCCATGCCATCTTCGTGCGCGAAGGGGCGAACGAGCCTGCGCTGTTCGAGGACGTGCTGCCCGAGGTGATCCGCATCCGGCCGATTTCGCTGAGGGCCTTCGATGCGGACGGACGGATGGTGGACGCCGAGCTCGCCGACGGCACGGCGCTGGAGCCGATCATCGCGGCGATGTTCGGGAAGCCTGAGATCGCCTATCTTCACGCCCATTACGCAAAGCGCGGCTGCTTTGCGGCGAGGATCGACCGGCCATGATGGCTCCCACCGAATTGCTGCCCGATGATGCCGCCTGGGCGGCGATCACGGCGCGCGACAAGGGCGCCGACGGCCGGTTCGTCTATGCCGTGCGGACGACCGGCATCTTCTGCCGACCCTCCTGCCCGTCGCGCCAGCCGAAGCGGGACAATGTGCGGGTGCTGCCCGACCCGGCGGCCGCGGTTGCGGCCGGCTACCGGGCCTGCCGGCGCTGCCACCCGGACCGCGACATGGCGGCGAACACGCCGCTGATGCAGGCGATGGCGGACTGGATCGCGGCCCATGCCGACGAGACGCTGCCGCTTGCCCGGCTTGCCGGGCAAGCGGGGATGAGCCCGTCGCACTTCCAGCGGCGCTTCACGGCGGAGCTGGGGGTGAGCCCGCGCGACTACCAGGCGGCGCAGCGGATGCGGCTGCTGAAGGGCCGGCTGCGGCAGGGCGAGGATGTGCTCTCGGCCACCTTCGCGGCCGGCTATGGCTCGACCAGCCGGGTCTATGAACAGGTGGACGGCGGGCTGGGCATGACGCCGTCGGCCTATCGGGCGGGTGGCGCCGGCGAGACCGTCGGCTGGGCGGTGCGCGACACGGCGCTTGGGCCCCTGCTGATGGCCGCGACTGCACGCGGGGTGTGCATGGTGCAGTTCGGCGACAGCGAGGCGGCACTGCTGGCGCAGCTCAGGGCCGAATATCCCGCCGCGACGCTGGTGCAGGCGGGCGCCGAGGCCGAGGCGCCGCTGGAGGCCTGGATGGCGGCGCTTGCCGCGCACCTGGAGGGCTTTGCACCCCGGCCGGACCTGCCGCTGGATCTCAGGGGCACGGCCTTCCAGATCCGGGTGTGGCGCTACCTGCTGTCGATCCCGGACGGTGTCGTCGTCAGCTATGCCGAGCTTGCGGACGGCATCGGCAGCCCGGCAGCGGTGCGCGCGGCCGCAAGCGCCTGCGGCGCCAACCGGATCGCGGTGCTGATTCCCTGCCACCGGGTGCTGCGCAGCGACGGCACGCTCGGCGGCTATCGCTGGGGGCTGGACCGGAAGCGGGCGCTGCTGGACCGGGAGCGGGCCCGGCGCTCAGCGGCTGCTCACTCCCACTCGATCGTGCCGGGGGGCTTGGAAGTGTAGTCGTAGACCACGCGGTTGATTCCGCGCACCTCGTTCACGATGCGGGTGGCGACCCGGCTGAGGAAGCTCGCCTCGAACGGGTAGATGTCGGCGGTCATGCCGTCGACCGAGGTGACGGCGCGCAAGCCGCAGACGCGGTCGTAGGTGCGGCCGTCGCCCATCACGCCGACGGTGCGCACCGGCAGCAGCACGGCAAAGGCCTGCCAGATGTGATCGTAGAGGCCGGCTGCGCGGATTTCCTCGAGATAGATTGCGTCGGCCTGCCGGAGGATATCGCAAGCCTCCTTCGTGACTTCGCCGGGGATGCGGATGGCGAGGCCCGGCCCCGGGAAGGGGTGGCGGCCGACGAACACGTCGGGCAGGCCGAGTTCGCGGCCCAATGCGCGCACCTCGTCCTTGAACAGTTCGCGCAAGGGTTCGACCAGCGCCATGTCCATGCGTTCGGTAAGCCCGCCAACATTGTGGTGGCTCTTGATGGTGACGCTGGGGCCGCCGGTGAAGGACACGCTCTCGATCACGTCGGGGTAGAGCGTGCCCTGCGCCAGGAACTTCGCGCCGCCGATCTTCTTCGCCTCGGCCTCGAACACGTCGATGAAGGTCTTGCCGATGAACTTGCGCTTGGCCTCGGGGTCGGTGACGCCCGCAAGGCCGCCCAGGAACAGCTCGCTGACGTCGGCGTGGACCAGCGGGATATTGTAATGGTCGCGGAACAGCGTCACGACCTGTTCGGCCTCGTGCAGGCGCATCAGGCCATGGTCGACGAACACGCAGGTCAGCTGTTCGCCGATCGCTTCGTGGATGAGGACGGCCGCGACCGCGCTGTCGACCCCGCCGGAGAGGCCACAGATGACCTTGCCCTTGCCCACCTGGGCGCGGATCTCGGCGATCTTGGTCTCGCGGAAGCTCGCCATGCTCCAGACGGGCTTGGCGCCGGCGACCTTGAGGACGAAATTCTCGATCAGCGCCCGGCCGTCGGGGGTGTGCACGACCTCGGGGTGGAACTGCACGCCGTAAAGCGCGCGGGATTCGTCGGCGACGAAGGCGAAGGGGGCGCCGTCGGACCTTGCCACCACCTCGAAGCCGGGGGGCAGCTGGTCAACATGGTCGCCGTGGCTCATCCAGACGAGGTGCCTTGCGCCGTCGTCCCACACGCCCTCGAACAGCCGGCAGGGGGCCACCACCTGCACCTCGGCGCGGCCGAATTCGCGGGTGTGGCCCTTGGTGACCCGCCCGCCCAGCGCCTGCACCATCGCCTGCTGGCCGTAGCAGATGCCGAGCACCGGGACGCCGGCCGCAAGCACTTGCGCCGGAAGCGTGGGGCTTTCGGCCTCGGTGACGCTGGCCGGGCCGCCGGACAGGATGATGGCCTTGGGGCTGAGCCGCTCCAGCGCGGCCGCGGCGGCGTGGAACGGCACCACCTCGCAATAGACATGCGCCTCGCGCACGCGGCGGGCGATGAGCTGGGTGACCTGGCTCCCGAAATCGAGGATCAGGACGGTGTTGGCCTGGGCTTCCGCTGAGACTGACATGGCGGGGCCATAAGGGCAGAATCGGGCGGACGCCAGAGGTTGCCGTCAGCCCTCCGATGCAGCCACGATCTCGGCGAGCACGGTGCGCCACTGCTCGTCCAGCGGGCGGGGCTTTCGGCCCTCGCGCTCGACATAGACATGGACGAAGAAGCCCTCCGCGGCAGGCTCGGGGTTGCCCTTCACGAACAGGCCGATGTCGTAGCGGACCGAGGTGGTGCCGATGCGGCTGACGGCGATCCCGGCCTGCACCTCCTCTGGGAAGGCCACGGGGCGCGCATAGGTGCAGCCCGTTTCCACCACCAGGCCGATGATCGGCCCGCGCTCGATGTCCAGCAGGCCCTTTTCCACCAGCCAGGCGTTCACGGCCGTGTCGAAGAAGCTGTAATAGACCACGTTGTTCACATGGCCGTAGACGTCATTGTCCATCCAGCGGGTCGCGATCGGACGCCATGCCTTGTAATGCCGACGCTGTCGCATCGGTCGCTTCTCCGCCATTCTCTGCCCCCGTTAACTTTCTACCAAGCCTGTTGGTAAAGCCCTAGCGCATCGCCCTCAGTGATGGGAACAGGGTTGTTGATCAGCAGCCGCTGCTGCTTCATCGCCTCGGCCGCCAGAAGCGGCAGCTGGTTGTGGCTGATGCCCAGCGCCTTCAGTTCCAGCGGAAGCCCGGTCGCCAGCATCAGCGCCTCCAGCGCGTCGATGAAGCCCTCGGCGCCGCCGCCAGCGCCGATCGCCCCCCCCAGTTCCGCATAGAGCGGGGCCGCGCCGGGCAGGTTGTGGCGGAGCACCTGGCGCAGCATCAGCGCATTGCTGTGCCCGTGCGGCACATGGAAATGCCCGCCCAGCGGATAGGCGAGCGCATGCACCCCGCCGACCGGCGCATTGGCAAAGGCAACGCCGGCAAGGTGGCTGCCGAGCAGCATTGCGCCCCTCGCCTCCAGGTCCTCCGGCGCGTCGCAGGCCTTCAGCAGATTGGCCGCAAGCAGCCGCAGCGCCTCGCGCGCGAGCGCATCGGACAGCGGATTCTTCAGCCGCGCCGAGGTGTAGGCCTCGATCGCATGCACCATCGCGTCGATTCCGGTCGCCGCCGTCACATGGCGCGGCAGGCCGACCGTCAGGCCCGGGTCCAGGGCTGCGATGTCGGCGATCAGCGGGTCGGAAACCACGCCCTTCTTCTCGGTGTCACCCACCGTCACGATGGAAATCGGGGTCGCCTCGGATCCCGTGCCGGCCGTGGTGGGCACCAGCACCAGCGGCAGGCGGGCGCCCCTGGCCTGCCCCACGCCGTAGATGTCGTCCAGCGCGTCGCCGCTGCCGATCAGATAGGCGGCGAGCTTCGCCACATCCATCGGCGAGCCGCCGCCGAACCCGACGACCGAGGTGACGCCCCCTGCCCGCCCGGCCTCGGCACAGACGAGCACGGTTGCAGCCGAGGGGTCGGCCTCGACACGGTCGAAGATCACCATGTCATGGCCCGCCTTGCGCAGCGCCGCGAGGGCTGTGCGGGGAAGCCCCATGCCAAGGAGCGCCGCGTCGGTCACGAAAAGGACAGGCCCGGCCGGCAGATGCTCTGCCAGCCGGGCCGCGATCCCTGCCCCGGCGATCACGCGGGGGCCATAGTTGAAGCTGAAGTCCGTTGCCATGGCAGGGCTCTTAGCCCCGCACGGCGCGGACGTTAAGCCGCTTGTGCCGTGTCTTCGGCGACGGGGCCCGAATCCTGGCCCTTGGCGCTGACATCGCGGTCCACGAACTCGATCACCGCCATCGGCGCCTGGTCCGAGGCGCGGAAGCCGGCCTTCAGCACGCGGACATAGCCGCCCGGACGGTCGGCGTAGCGCACGGCCAGCACGTCGAACAGCTTCTTCAGCTGCGCATCGTCCTGCAGGCGGGCGTCAGCCAGGCGGCGGTTAGACAGCCCGCCCTTCTTCGCCAGCGTCACCAGCTTCTCGACATAGGGGCGAAGCTCCTTCGCCTTCGGCAGCGTGGTCGTGATCTGCTCATGCTTGATCAGCGAGGCCGACATGTTCTTCAGCATGGCCATCCGGTGTTCGGTGGTCCGGCCGAGCTTGCGATGGGCAATCTTGTGACGCATTTTTCAAGTCTCCGTTCGTAAGGGGGCCGTATCAGGTACCCCAGTCCACGCTCGCTTGGCCCCGAGCGCTTTGGGCTTGGTGTCCGTGACGTCGGACGGGCTTTTCGCCGAACCCGCGTTTGCGGGCAAAGCCCGCGAAGCGGGCCCGCCGAAAACCCACCGGCCGATCGCTGCGGCGAGTCTGCGGACCTTCGGACGATTGCTGCGCAATCGTGCCTCCAGGCCGCAGCCGCCTTCGCTAGAACTCCTGTTCC
The DNA here is from genome assembly GCA_027490095.1 of Sphingomonadales bacterium. Taxonomy (GTDB): domain Bacteria; phylum Pseudomonadota; class Alphaproteobacteria; order Sphingomonadales; family Sphingomonadaceae; genus Sandaracinobacteroides. The sequence goes on from JAIXYT010000026.1 coordinate 57,353, forward strand.
AGCTTCTTCGCCAGGTCCTCGATATTCTCCGGCGGCCAACCCGGGATGTCCATCCCGAGGCGGAGCCCCATGGAAGCGAGGACTTCCTTGATCTCGTTCAGCGACTTGCGGCCGAAGTTCGGGGTCCGGAGCATTTCCGGCTCGCTCTTCTGCACCAGGTCGCCGATGTAGATGATGTTGTCGTTCTTCAGGCAGTTGGCCGAACGGACGCTCAGTTCCAGCTCGTCCACCTTCTTGAGGAGGTTGCGGTTCATCATCACGTCGGTCGGCGCGTCCTCGATCGCGCCGGCGACAGGCGCCGCGGCGACCGGGCGGGCGGCTGGCTCTTCGAAGTTGATGAACAGCTGCAGCTGGTCCTGCAGGATGCGGGCGGCATAGCCCACCGCATCTTCCGGCGGAACCGAGCCATCGGTTTCCACCGTCAGCGTCAGCTTGTCGTAATCGAGGTCCTGGCCGACGCGGGTGGGTTCCACCTTGTAGGCCACCTGGCGCACCGGCGAATAGATGGCATCGACCGGGATCAGCCCGATCGGCGCATCGGCCGGACGGTTCATGGCGGCGGGCACATAGCCCTTCCCCGTGGACACCGTCAGCTCCATGTTGAAGGTCGCGCCTTCGTCGAGCGTGCAGATCACGAGATCGGGGTTGGAGATCTCGATGTCGCCCGACACGGCGATCTGGCCGGCGGTGACTTCGCCGGGGCCCGATGCCGACAGCGCAAGCCGCTTCACCTGGTCGCCCTGCATCTTCACGACGATCTGCTTCACGTTGAGGACGATGTCCGTCACATCCTCGCGAACGCCGGGCAGCGACGAGAATTCGTGCAGCGCGCCGTCGATCTTGATCGCCGTCACCGCCGCGCCCTGCAGGCTCGACAGCAGCACGCGCCGCAGCGCGTTGCCAAGGGTCAGGCCGAACCCGCGCTCGAGCGGTTCGGCCACGAACACCTTCTTCGCCGAGGTGCCGCCGGACTTCACGTCCAACGCGTTCGGCTTCTTCAGTTCCTGCCAGTTCTTTGCATAGGCTGCTGACACGTGTTTTTCACCTTCGCCTGTCGCAGGGCCACCCGTCGGCGGCCTGCCCTGTGATGTGAAACCCTCGCGGGTTCCGTGCCCCTCACGCGCCCCGCTATCCCCGTCGGGACCATGGGGCGCTGCCGTCCGGTGGGGGGGACCGCCGGACGGGTATGCCAGTGTCAGACCCGGCGGCGCTTCGGCGGCCGAACCCCGTTGTGCGGAATCGACGTCACGTCGCGGATCGAGGTGATCTGGAAGCCGACGGCCTGCAGCGCGCGAAGCGCGGATTCACGGCCCGAACCGGGCCCCTTCACCTCGACTTCGAGCGTACGGACGCCATGTTCGGCGGCCTTCTTGCCGGCGTCCTCGGCCGCGACCTGCGCGGCATAGGGCGTGGACTTGCGGCTGCCCTTGAAGCCCATCGTGCCGGCCGACGACCAGGCAATCGCATTGCCCTGCGCGTCCGTGATGGTGATCATGGTGTTGTTGAAGCTGGCGTTCACATGCGCAACGCCGGCCGTGATGTTCTTGCGCTCGCGGCGCTTCAGCCTTTCGGGTGCGCGTGCCATTACTTCTTCTTCCCTGCGATCGGCTTCGCCTTGCCCTTGCGGGTGCGGGCGTTGGTGTGGGTGCGCTGGCCGCGGACGGGCAGGCCCTTGCGGTGCCGGAGGCCGCGATAGCAGGCCAGGTCCATCAGACGCTTGATGTTCATCGCGGTGTCGCGGCGAAGATCGCCTTCAACCGTGTAGTCGCGGTCGATCGTCTCGCGGATCTGCAGCACTTCGGCGTCCGTCAGGTCCTGCACCCGGCGCTCGGGCGGGAAGCCCAGCTTGACGGTGATTTCCTTGGCGCGCGTGCGGCCGATTCCGTGAATGTAGGTCAGCGCGATTTCCACGCGCTTGTTGGTGGGGATGTTCACCCCTGCGATACGTGCCACAAACTGCTCCTGCTCCACGGGGTGCCTTGGGCCGGGCCCCCATCTCTGTGCGTCGCCGTCTTCCCCAAAGCGGGCGCGGGCCTGCCGGACAGGTCCGGCAACTGCGGCTCGCTCGCGCTGGAGGAATCGGAAGCGCCGTCGCTAGAGGCGAAGCGCTTCGCTGTCAAGCGGGCAGAGGAAGAATCTCCGCCCTGTCAAGAGGGGTTTTGCGAAAGTGCGCGCACCTGCCCGTCAGGGCCGGTCGAGCACGTCCGCGATTGCCGCCTCGACGGCTTCCATCGATGCCATTCCGTCGACATCGCTGACCAGACCGCGCGCGGCATAGATCGGCAGGATGGGTGCGGTCTTGGCGCGATACTCCGCCATGCGCGTGCGCACCGTTTCGGCATTGTCGTCGGGACGGCGCTTGAACTCCGTACCGCCGCAGCGGTCGCAGATGCCGTCCTTCGCGGGCAGCTTGTAGCGATCGTGATAGCCCTCGCCGCAATTGGCGCAGGTGAAACGGCCGGTGATGCGGTCGACCAGCGCCTCTTCATCCACCACCAGCTCGATCACATGGTCCAGCGTGCGGCCGCGGCTGCCCAGCAGCCCGTCCAGCAGGCCCGCCTGAACGGCCGTGCGCGGATAGCCATCGAAGATGATGCCCTTCTCCAGCGGAATTCCGTCGAGATGCTCGCCCAGGATCTCGGCCATCAGCTCGTCAGGAAACAGCTTGCCGGCCTTCATGATCTCGTCGGCCATACGGCCGACCTCGGTCCCGGCCTTCACGGCCGCCCGCAGGATGTCGCCTGTCGACAGCTGCACCATGCCGCGGTCGGCAACCAGCTTGCCTGCCTGCGTGCCCTTGCCCGCGCCCGGAGGGCCGAGCAGGATGATGTTGGTTCCCCTCACCGCATCACTCTGGGGCACAGCGGCAGCCCTCGTCAACGGCGACCCCCGGTGCGGAGTTTCGACTTCTTGATGAGCCCTTCATACTGGTGCGCCAGCAGATGGCCCTGGATCTGGGCGACCGTGTCCATCGTCACGTTCACGACGATCAGCAGCGAGGTGCCGCCGAGCGCCGCGATCATGCCGACCCGGCTGATCAGGAACTCGGGCAACAGGCAGACCAGCGTGAGGTAGGCGGCGCCGATCACGGTGATGCGGGTCAGCACATAGTCGAGGTAGGTCGCGGTCTTCTCGCCGGGGCGGATGCCCGGCACGAAGCCGCCGTACTTCTTCAGATTTTCGGCCGTTTCCTCGGGGTTGAAGACGACGGCCGTGTAGAAGAAGCTGAAGAAGATGATGCCGCCGGCATAGAGGAGCATGTACAGCGGCGCGCCGTGCTGCAGCGAGGTGGTGATCGTCAGCAGCCAGTCCGGGCCGCCTTCCTGGCCCATGAACTGCGCCACCGTCAGCGGCAGCAGCAGCAGCGACGAGGCGAAGATCGGCGGGATCACGCCGGCGGTGTTCAGCTTCAGCGGCAGGTGGCTGCTGTCGCCCTGGAACATGCGGCTGCCGACCTGGCGCTTGGGATACTGGATCGGGATCCGCCGCTGCGCACGCTCCATCAGGCAGATGAAGGCGATGACGGCAAGGCCGACGATGATGACCGCCAGCATGAAGCCGACCGAGATGGCCCCCGTGCGGGTCTGTTCGAACAGGCCGCCGAGCGCCATGGGCAGCTGCGCCACGATGCCGGCCATGATGATGAGGCTGATGCCGTTGCCGATGCCGCGGCTGGTGATCTGCTCGCCCAGCCACATCAGGAACATCGTGCCGCCAAGCAGCGTGATGATGGTGCTGATCCGGAAGAACCAGCCCGGATCGATCACGGCCGAGATGCCCGACGACGCGCCCCACCCTTCCAGGCCGACGGCGATGCCATAGCCCTGGAAGATGGTCAGCACGACGGTGCCGAAGCGGGTGTACTGGTTCAGCTTCTTGCGACCGCTCTCGCCTTCCTTCTTCAGCGCCTTCCAGGGCTCGTAGATGGAGCCCATCAGCTGCACGACGATCGAGGCGGTGATGTAGGGCATGATGCCGAGCGCGATGATCGACATCCGCTCCAGCGCGCCGCCCGAGAACATGTTCACGAAATCGAGCACGCCGCCCGCCGTCTGGTTGAACAGCTGGGCGAGCGCCTGCGGGTCGATGCCCGGCAGCGGCACGAAGGAGCAAAGGCGGAAGACGATCAGCGCGCCGATGGTGAACCACAGGCGCTTCTTGAGCTCGGTCGCCTTGGAAAAGTTGGCGAAGCTCAGATTCTGGGCAAGCGAGTCGGCGGCTGTCGCCATCGTTTCTTCCTATCAGGGGCGTATGTCCCGTCAGGCCGGGCGCCACATCCGGATGTCGATGTAGGCGCTCGCCCGTGCCGAGAAAAGCCCAAAGGGAGACGGGAAGGCCGGCGCGCGAAACGCCCCGGCCGATCCCGTCCGATCCTGCCTCAGGCGGCCGCTTCGGCCTTCTTGGCCGGAAGGGTAACGGTGCCGCCTGCCTTCTCGACCGCTTCGCGCGCCGACTTGGTGACGCCGGCCACATGCAGGTCGAGCTTCGCCTTCAGTTCGCCCTTGCCGAGCAGGCGCACGCCGTCGCGCGGCTGGTTCAAGAGGCCAGCTGCCTGCAGCGCCGCGATGTCGACGGGCTTGGTGGCATCCAGCTTGCCGGCATCGACCGCGCGCTGCAGCGCACCGATGTTCACTTCGCTCCACTCCGCGCGGTTCGGCTTGTTGAAGCCGCGCTTCGGGATGCGCATGTGCAGCGGCATCTGGCCGCCCTCGAAGCCCTTGATGGCCACGCCCGAGCGGCTCTTCTGGCCCTTCTGGCCGCGCCCGGCCGTCTTGCCGAGGCCCGAGCCGATGCCGCGACCGACGCGAACGCTGTCCTTGCGGGCGCCGGCGTTATCCTTGAGTTCGTTCAGTTTCATTGCACTCGCTTTCGCTTGTCACGCGCTATGTGAGAGATCGGATCGAGGGCCTCAGCCCTCGACCTTCACCATGTGCTGCACCTTGGCGATCATGCCGCGCACGGCCGGGGTATCCTCCAGCTCGCGCGTGCGGTGCATCTTGTTGAGACCCAGGCCGACGAGCGTCGCGCGCTGGTCCTTGGTGCGGCGGATCGGCGAACCGGTCTGCGTCACCTTGAGGGTCTTGGCAGCCGCTTCCGGGGCGGCGTCCGTCTTCTTGGCAGCCATTGCTCAGTCTCCTCAGGCGACAACCGCGTCGGCGTCGGCCGCGGCCTGGGCCGGGCTGATGTCGCCGCGACGGGCCAGCAGGTCCGCCACCTTCTTGCCGCGACGCTGGGCAACCGTCCGGGGGGACGTCTGCTCTTCCAGCGCGGCGAAGGTCGCACGCACCATGTTGTAGGGGTTGTTGGAACCGGTCGACTTGGAGACGACGTCGGCAACGCCCAGGCTTTCGAACACGGCGCGCATCGGGCCGCCCGCGATGATGCCGGTACCCGGCGTCGCGGAACGGACGTGCACCTTGCCGGCGCCGAAGTGGCCATAGCCGTCATGGTGCAGCGTGCGGCCTTCGCGCAGCGGAACGCGGATCATCGTCTTCTTGGCGGCAGCGGTAGCCTTCGAGATGGCTTCCGGCACTTCGCGCGCCTTGCCATGCCCGAAGCCCACGCGGCCCTTGCCGTCGCCGACGACGACGAGCGCTGCAAAGCCGAAGCGCTTGCCGCCCTTCACCGTCTTCGAGACGCGGTTGATGTGGACCAGCTTCTCGATCAGCTCCTGGCCGTCCTCGCCGTCGGCAGCCCTGGGTTCACGCCCACGGCGGTTGCCGTCGCGGCCGCCACGGTCACCGCCGGGGCCACCGCGCCCGCGGCCGCCACCGGGGCCACCGCGCCCACCGCGTGGACCACGACCCTGGCGCTGTTCGTCCTGCGGCGCAGCGTCTGCGGCAGGAACTTCGGTTTCGATCACGTCGTCAGCCATATCAGAACTCCAGTCCGCCCTCGCGGGCGGCATCCGCCAGCGCCTTCACCCGGCCGTGGAACAGGAAGCCGCCACGGTCGAACACGACCTTGGAGACGCCCGCCGCCTTGGCGCGTTCGGCCAGCAGCTTGCCGATCGTGGCAGCCGCCGCGACCGTTGCACCCGTGCCCGAGAAATCCTTCTCGAGCGTGGAGGCGGCAGCGATGGTGCGGCCGGCCGCATCGTCGATCACCTGCGCATAGATATGCTGCTGCGAGCGGTGCACCGACAGGCGGGGGCGCCCGCCGGCCTTTGAGACGAGGGCCGTGCGCACACGGCGCCGACGGGCCTCGAACGGGGAAAGATGCTTCACCATTACTTCTTCTTCCCTTCCTTGCGGAAGATGAACTCGCCGCGATACTTGATGCCCTTGCCCTTGTAGGGCTCAGGCTTGCGCCAGCGCCGGATCTCGGCTGCCACCTGGCCCACCTTCTGGCGGTCAGAGCCCGAGATCTCGACCGTGGTCTGGTCCGGCGTCTTGATGGTGATCCCCTCGGGGATGTCATACTCGACGTCGTGGCTGTAGCCGAGCTGCAGCTTCAGGATCTTGCCCTGCACGCTGGCGCGGTAGCCGACCCCGGTGATCTCCAGCACCTTGGTGAACCCGTCGGACACGCCGACGACCAGGTTGGAAACCAGCGTGCGCTGCATGCCCCAGAAGGCACGGGCGCGCTTGGTGTCGTTGGCGGGCGTCACCCGGATCTCGCTGGCGTCGACGACGTAGCTGATGTCCGACACCAGCGGCATCGACAGGACGCCCTTGGGGCCCTTCACCTCGATGACGCCGTCGTTGATCGCAGCCTGCACGCCGGCGGGCACGGGGACGGGCTTCTTTCCGATGCGGCTCATATCAGAACACCTGGCAGAGGACTTCGCCGCCCACGTTCTCGGCCCGCGCTTCCGCGTCGGAGAGAACGCCCTTCGGCGTCGAGACGATGGTGATGCCCAGCCCGTTCTTCACGCGCGGCAGCTCGGTCGCGCCGGCATAGACCCGGCGACCGGGCTTCGACACGCGCGACAGATGCTGGATTGCAGGCTGGCCCTCGAAATACTTCAGCTCGATGCGGATCGTGCCCTGCGGGCCGGCCGTTTCTTCCCGCGAATAGCCGCGGATATAGCCTTCGCGCTGCAGCACGTCGAGAACGCTGGCCCGAAGCCGGGACGCGGGCGTCAGCACGCTGTCCTTCTTGGCGGACTGGCCGTTGCGGATGCGGGTGAGCATGTCACCCAGGGGATCGGTCATGTTCATGTGCGCTGCCCTTACCAGCTGGACTTCGTGACGCCGGGGATCAGGCCCTTGTTGGCCAGTTCCCGCAGCATGACGCGCGACAGCTTGAACTTGCGATAATAGGCCCGGCTCCGGCCGGTCAGCTCGCAGCGGTTGCGCACCCGGGTCGGGTTCGCGTTGCGCGGCAGCTCGGCCATCTTCAGGCGGGCCATCAGGCGCTCGCCCTCGTCACGGGTCTCGTCGTCCGCAATCGCGCGGAGCTTCTCGAACTTGGCCGCATATTGCTTGACCAGCGCCTTGCGACGCTCGTTCTTGTTGATCGAACTCAGTTTCGCCATGGACTTAAGCTCTCTCTATCTCAGGCCGCGGCCGCAGCGGCGGCAACGCGGGCTTCCGCCTCGCCCACGAAGGGCAGGCCGAAGTGACGGAGAAGCGCGCGCGCCTCGTCGTCGGTCTTCGCGGTGGTGGTGATGATGATGTCCATCCCCCGGATCTTGTCGATCTTGTCGTACGGCACTTCCGGGAAGATGATCTGTTCCTTCAGGCCCATGGCATAGTTGCCACGGCCGTCGAAGCTCTTCGGGTTCACGCCCCGGAAGTCCTTCACGCGCGGCAGCGCGATCGTGATCAGCCGGTCCAGGAACTCGTACATGCGCTCGCGGCGCAGCGTCACCTTGCAGCCGATGGGCATGCCCTCGCGCAGCTTGAACTGCGCGATCGACTTCTTCGCCTTGGTCACGACAGGCTTCTGGCCGGCGATCGCCATCATTTCCGCGGCGGCCACCTCGACCTTCTTCTTGTCCTGCGTGGCTTCACCGACGCCCATGTTGATGACGATCTTCTCGATCTTGGGAACCTGCATGTGGTTCTTGTAACCGAACTCTTCCGTCATCGCGGCCTTGATGCGCTCTTCATAGAGTGCCTGCATCCGCGTGAAATTGCGTTCAGCCGCCGCTGCCTTAGCCATTGAGCACCTCGCCCGAGCCCTTCAGGACCCGCACCTTCTTGCCGTCGCGCACCTCGAAGCCGACGCGGGCAGGCTTGCCCGTCTTCGGATCCTTGATGGCCACGTTCGACACATGGATCGGCGCCTCGCGCCGCTTGATTCCGCCTTCCGGATCGGCCTGGCTCGGCTTGGTGTGGCGCGCGATCATGTTCACGCCCGACACCACGACCTTGCCGTCCTTCGGAATGCTGCGAATGACTTCGCCTTCGCGGCCCTTGTCCTTGCCGGAAAGGATGACGACCTTGTCGCCCTTCTTGATCTTCGCCATCGACATCACAGCACCTCCGGCGCAAGGCTGATGATCTTCATGTGGCCGGTGGAGCGCAGCTCGCGCACGACCGGGCCAAAGATCCGGGTGCCGATCGGCTCCTCGTTCTTGTTGATCAGCACCGCGGCATTGCCGTCGAAGCGGATCACCGAACCGTCGGCGCGGCGGATGTCCTTGGCGGTGCGAACGACGACCGCGCGGTGCACGTCGCCCTTCTTCACCCGGCCCTTGGGAGCGGCTTCCTTCACGGAGACGACGATCACGTCGCCCACGCCCGCAAAGCGGCGCTTGGACCCGCCAAGCACCTTGATGCACATCACTTCCTTGGCGCCCGAATTGTCGGCGACATCGAGCCTGGTCTGCATCTGGATCATGTCAGCTAACCTTCTCGAGCACGCGCCACGTCTTCAGCTTGCTGACGGGCGCACATTCCTCGATCCGCACGATGTCGCCGGCCTTGCTGGTGTTGGCTTCGTCGTGGGCATGATATTTCTTCGAACGGCGGATGATCTTGCCATACAGGGGGTGCGGCACCTGCCGCTCCACCAGCACGACCACCGTCTTGTCGGTCTTGTCGGAGACCACGGTCCCCTGAAGCACGCGCTTGGGCATCGGGTCCTCCTTAAGCCTGTTTCGCCTGGGCGGCGGCCCGGGCGGTCTGTTCGGTCTGGATCTTGGCGATGGTGCGGCGCACCTCGCGGACCCGGCTGGGCTTCTCCAGCTGCTGCGTTGCAGCCTGGAAGCGCAGGTTCAGCTGCTCGCGCTTCAGCGACTGAAGCTCGGCTGCGAGATCGGCGTCGGAGCGCGCCTTGTAGTCAACCTTGGCCATGATCAGTCCTTCTGCTCGCCCAGGCGGGAGACCATCTTCACCTTGATGGGAAGCTTGGCAGCCGCGCGCTCGAAGGCGCCGGCGGCGACTTCGTGGCTCACGCCGTCGATCTCGAACATGATGCGGCCGGGCTTCACGCGCGCCACCCAGAATTCCGGGTTGCCCTTGCCCGAGCCCATGCGGACTTCAGCCGGCTTCGACGACACCGGAATGTCGGGGAAGATGCGGATCCACAAGCGGCCCTGCCGCTTCATGTGGCGGGTGATCGCGCGGCGGGCGCTTTCGATCTGGCGCGCGGTGATCCGCTCGGGCGCCATGGCCTTCAGGCCAAAGGCGCCGAAGTTCAGCTGGGTGCCGCCCTTGGCGTCCCCGTGGATACGGCCCTTGAAGGCCTTGCGGAACTTTGTCCGTTTCGGTTGCAGCATCTTGTCTCGCCTTCAGTCGAGGGAGCGCCCTCCGATAAGGCGACGAGTTTATCGCTCGTCGCGCTTACCGGGCCGGGCGGACTCCCGAAGTCTGGGATTCCATCATGAGCCGGTCCTGCGCCATCGGGTCGTGGCCGAGGATCTCACCCTTGAAGATCCACACCTTGACACCGCAGACCCCATAGGCGGTGTGCGCCTGGGCCTCGGCATAGTCCACGTTCGCGCGGAGCGTGTGCAGCGGCACACGGCCTTCGCGATACCATTCCACCCGCGCGATCTCGGCACCGCCGAGACGCCCCGAGCAGGTGATCTTGATGCCTTCCGCGCCGAGCCGGAGGGCCGACTGCACGGCGCGCTTCATCGCGCGGCGGAAGGCAACCCGGCGCTCGAGCTGGTCGGCAACGCCTTGCGCCACCAGCTTCGAATCGATCTCTGGCTTGCGGATCTCGACGATGTTGAGCGACACCTCGCTCTTCGTCATCGCACCGATCGCCTTCTTCAGCTTCTCGATGTCGGCGCCCTTCTTGCCGATGATCACGCCGGGGCGTGCGGCATAGACGGTCACGCGGCACAGCTTCGCCGGGCGCTCGATCACCACCTTGGAGATGGCGGCCTGCGGGTGCGTCTTGAGGACATATTGGCGGATCTTGAGGTCTTCCAGCAGCAGCCGGCCATAGTCGTCACCGCTGGCGTACCAGCGGCTGTCCCAGGTGCGGTTGATCTGCAGGCGGAGACCGATCGGAGACGTCTTCTGACCCATGTTACGCGTCCTGCCCTTCCGTCACGTCCCGCTCCTGAACCACGATCCGAAGCTTCGAGAACGGCTTGATGATGCGCGCCGAACGGCCGCGGGCGCGGGTCGCGAAGCGCTTCATCGTGATCGACTTGCCGACCGAGGCTTCCTTCACCCACAGCCGGTCGATGTCGAGATTGTGGTTGTTCTCGGCATTGGCGATTGCGGACTGCAGGCACTTGCGCACGTCCAGCGCCATCGCCTTCTTGGAAAAGGCGAGCGCGGTGACGGCTTCCTCGGCCTTCTTGCCGCGGATCAGCCCTGCCACGAGGTTCAGCTTGTACGGCGAACCCCGAACCGTGGTCGCGACGGCAAGCGCTTCGCGCTCCCCGACCTTGCGACCTGCAACTGGCTTCGACATCTCTCGCCTTACCTCTTCGACTTCTTGTCGGCCGCGTGGCCGGGGAAGGTGCGCGTCGGCGCAAACTCGCCCAGCTTCATGCCGACCATTTCTTCCGACACCGACACCGGCACGAACTTCTTGCCGTTGTACACGTTGAACGTGTGGCCAACGAACTGGGGCAGGATCGTCGAGCGACGCGACCAGGTCTTGATCGGGCCCTTGGACCCGGACTCCACCTTCTTCAGCAGGCTCAGTTCGACGAACGGGCCCTTCCAGACGGAACGTGCCATCGCTTACCTCTTCTTCTTCGCGTGGCGGGACCGGATGATCATCTTGTCCGTCGCCTTGTTCGACCGCGTCTTGGCGCCCTTGGTCGGCTTGCCCCACGGCGTGACCGGGTGGCGGCCGCCCGAGGTCCGGCCTTCACCACCGCCGTGCGGGTGGTCGACCGGGTTCTTGGCGACACCGCGCGTCAGCGGGCGGATGCCCAGCCAGCGCGCGCGGCCGGCCTTGGCCAGATACTGGTTCGAATTGTCCGGGTTCGACACGGCACCGACGGTCGCCATGCAGTCCGAACGGACATAGCGCTGCTCGCCCGAGTTCAGGCGGATGATGACCATCCCCCGGTCCCGGCCGACGACCTGGATGAAGGTGCCGGCAGCGCGCGCCAGCTGGCCGCCCTTGCCGGGCTTCAGCTCGACATTGTGCACGATGGTGCCGACCGGCATCTGGCCGATCTCCATCGCGTTGCCGGGCTTCACGTCCGCCTTCTTGGCCGCGATCACCTGGTCGCCGGGCGCAAGGCGCTGCGGGGCCAGGATGTAGGACTGCTTGCCGTCCGGGTAGGTGACAAGGGCGATGAAGGCCGACCGGTTGGGGTCATACTCCAGCCGCTCCACCGTCGCCGGCACGTCCCAGGTGCGACGCTTGAAGTCGATGATCCGGTAGCTCTGCTTGTGGCCGCCACCGATGCCGCGGGCCGTTGCATGGCCCATGTTGTTGCGGCCGCCCGACTTGGTCTTGCCGACCGTCAGCGCCTTCACCGGCTTGCCCTTGTGGAGCGCCGAGCGGTCGACGAGGACCAGGCCGCGCCGGGCCGGGCTCGTCGGATTGTACTGCTTCAGTGCCATGGCGTCAGATTCCCGTGGTCACGTCGATGGACTGGCCTTCGGCCAGCGTCACGATCGCCTTCTTCAGGTCGGTCCGGCGATAGGGCTTGCCCCGCCAGCGCTTCGTCTTGCCCTTCTGGACAAGCGTGTTCACAGCCGTGACCTTCACGTTGAACAGCGCCTCGATGGCCGCCTTGATCTCCGGCTTCGAAGCGGTCTTGGCCACTTCGAACACCAGCTGGTTGTGCTCTCCGACCAGCGTCGACTTTTCCGTGATGATGGGCTTCACCACCACGTCATAGTGCTTCAGGTCGATGGTTTCGGATTGCTTAGCCATTGAAACGCGCCTCCAGGCTTTCCACGGCCGCGCGCGTCAGCACCAGGTGATCGTGGTTCAGGATGTCGTACACATTGGCGCCGATCGCCGGCAGCACGTCCACCTTGTAGAGGTTGCGGCTGGCCAGCGCGAAGTTCACGTCGACCGCGGGGCCGTCGATGAACAGGCCGTTGGCAACGCCCAGCTTCGCCAGCGTGTCCTTCAGCGCCTTGGTCTTGGCCGCGTCCAGCACCAGGTTGTCGACGACAACCAGCTTGCCTTCCTTGGCCTTGGCCGACAGCGCAACCTTCAGGCCCAGCGCACGAACCTTCTTGTTCAGGCTGGGATTGAAGTCGCGGACCACGGGGCCGTGCGCCTTGCCGCCGCCGATGAACTGCGGAGCAGCGCGGTTGCCGTGACGGGCGGTGCCGCCGCCCTTCTGCTTGCCGAACTTCTTGCCGGTGCGGCTGACGTCGGAGCGCTGCTTGGCCGCACGTGCCGTGCCGCGGCGCTTTTCCAGCTGCCAGGTCACCACGCGATGCAGGATGTCGGCGCGCGGCTCCAGCCCGAAGATCTCGGGGTTGAGCTCGAGCTCACCGGCCTTGCCGCCGGCCAGCGTTTGCACTTGCACCTTCATCACGCTTGCTCCTCAACAGTCGTTTCGACAGCCGGAGCTTCGTCAACAGGCGCGTCCACCGGCGCACCGGCGGTCTTCACGGCCGCCGGATAGGGCGCGTCCGCCGGGCGCGACACCTTCACGGAATCGCGGACCAGCAGCCAGCCGCCCTTCGAGCCGGGCACCGAGCCCTTCACGAACAGCAGGTCCCGCTCGGCGTCGGTCATGACGATCTCGAGGTTCTGCTGCGTGCGGTTCCGGTCACCCATGTGGCCGGCCATCTTCTTGTTCTTGAACACCTTGCCCGGATCCTGGCGCTGGCCGGTCGAACCGTGCGAGCGGTGCGAGACCGAGACGCCGTGGGTGGCGCGAAGACCACCGAAGCCCCAGCGTTTCATGGCACCGGCAAAGCCCTTGCCCTGCGTCGCGCCCGTCACGTCGACCATCTGGCCGACGACGAAGTGCGTCGCGGAAATCGTGGCGCCGACATCGACCAGGGCGTCTTCGGCCACCGGGAATTCGGCGAGGATCGCCTTCGGCTCCACTTCCGCCTTGGCGAAGTGGCCGCGCTCGGGCTTGGTCAGGTTCTTGGCCTTGGCCGCGCCAGCACCCAGCTGGACTGCGACATAGCCGTCGCGGTCCGCCGTCTTCTGGGCGACGACCTGGTTGGTCTCGAGGGCCAGGACCGTGACGGGCACATGCACCCCGTCTTCACGGAACAGACGGGTCATGCCCATCTTCCTGGCGATAACGCCGGTTCTCATTGCACTTCCTTCATCAGAGGCCTTGGGGCAGCGCCCCGCGGCTTGACCGTTTCAGAGGCCCACCGAAAAACGCCGGAGGGCTTGGCTTCAGTTCCGGGCATCCGCCCGGGGGGCTTACCGCAGGATTACCCCTGCAGCTTGATCTCAACGTCCACACCGGCCGCAAGGTCCAGCTTCATCAGCGCATCGACCGTCTGCGGAGTCGGCTTCACGATATCGAGAAGACGCTTGTAGGTGCGGACTTCGAATTGCTCGCGCGACTTCTTGTCGACGTGAGGGCTACGGTTGACCGTGAACTTTTCGATCCGGGTCGGAAGCGGAATGGGACCACGGACATCGGCACCCGTGCGCTTGGCGGTGTCGGCGATCTCGCCCGTCGCGGCGTCGAGCACGCGATGGTCGAAGGCCTTCAGGCGGATGCGGATATTCTGCGTTTCCATGTGCTTGCTCAGCTTCCACTCATTTGATGTCCGGCAGCTCGAGGCCGCCGGGAGAACCCGGGATCGACAGTCCAAACAGCTCGGCTTCGGGGCCGCCAGCCGTCTCCGGCATCGGGCCCAAAAGCAATCCCGCCCAGCCGGAGACGAATCACCGGCCGGGCGGGAGGGCGCTCTATATTACTTGATGATGTTCGCGACAACCCCTGCGCCGACGGTCCGGCCGCCTTCGCGAATTGCGAAGCGCAGGCCCTGGTCCATGGCGATCGGGGCGATCAGCTTCACACCCAGCGTGACGTTGTCGCCGGGCATGACCATCTCGGTGCCTTCCGGCAGTTCCACGGTCCCGGTCACGTCGGTCGTGCGGAAGTAGAACTGCGGACGGTAGTTCGCGAAGAACGGCGTGTGACGGCCACCTTCGTCCTTGGAGAGGACATAGACCTCGGCCTTGAACTCGGTGTGCGGCTTGATGGAGCCGGGCTTGCACAGCACCTGGCCGCGCTCGACGTCTTCACGCTTCGTGCCGCGCAGCAGCGCGCCGATGTTGTCGCCGGCCTGGCCCTGGTCGAGCAGCTTGCGGAACATTTCGACGCCGGTCACGAC
>JAIXYT010000043.1 GCA_027490095.1 Sphingomonadales bacterium
TACCAGCCGAGTTCACGAGGATCGTCAGCCTGCCGAAGCGCTTCACCGTCGCGTCAACGGCGGCTGCCCAGCTTGCGCGCGACGTTACGTCGAGCACGGTCGCGGCCGCGCCCTCGCCGATCGCGGTCGCCGCATCGCCCAGCCGCACCCGGTCGATGTCGGCCAGCATCACCTGCGCCCCGTCCGCGCGCAGCTTCTTCGCGGCCGCCAGCCCGATGCCCCCGGCGGCCCCGGTGATCAGCGCCACGTGGTCCTTGAGCATTCCCATGTCAGCGCTCCAGTACCGTCACAGCCGAAAGCCCCGGCGCGCCATAGACATGGCTGTAGCCGACCTTCGCCCCCTCCACCTGCCGTGCGCCCGCTCGCCCTTGCAGCTGCACGACATTCTCATAGACCTGCCGCAGGCCCGATGCGCCGATCGGCTCCCCACAGGCCAGGCAGCCGCCATCGGTGTTCACCGGCAGTCTGCCGCCGATCTTCGTGCGCCCCTCGGCAAGCCATTGTTCCTGTTCGCCATCGGCGCAGAAGCCGTTTTCCGCCATATGCATGATCTCGGCGCCGCTTTCGGTGTCCTGCAACTGGGCAACATCCACGTCCTCCGGGCCGATCCCGGCGGCCTGGAACGCCGCCCTTGACGCGATGACGGTGGGCGATGGCCCCCGCTCGATGTCGAGCCCCGGCGAAAACACCTCGAAGCTGCCAGGCGGACGCGTGCGCACGGTCGCGGTCTTCAGCTTCACCGCCTTTGCGCCCAGTTCGCGCGCCTTCCTTTCCGATGCCAGCACCAGCGCCACCGCGCCCTCCGCAGGCGAGCAGAACATGAACTTCGTCAGCGGGTCATTGACCATCTGGCTGTTGAGGATCGTGTCGAGATCGACCGGCTGCTTGCGCCAGCTGTGTGGCGCCAGCGCGCCGTTCTCGAAGGCCTTCTCGGCGACCAGCCCCAGCGTGCGCGCCGAAATGCCGAATTGCTCCATGTAGCGCCTCAGCTTCAGCGCGAAGAACTGGGTCGTCAGCATAAGGCCGGTTTCGCCGTACCAGTCGGGCAGGCCCCAATCGGCGGGCTTCGGGTCGAAGGCGCCGCGGGGGTGCTTGTCGAAGCCGACCGCCAGCGCGATCTCCGCCTGGCCCGCCTTGATCGCCGAAAAAGCGCCGAACAGCGCCGACCCGCCGGTTGCGCAGCCGTTCGCCACATTGATGAACGGCACGCCCGTCAGGCCGAGATCATTGACCATGATGTCGGCATTGCCGGCCGCCGACGAACCGCCATAGGCGATCTCAACCTCGCTCCATTCGACACCCGAATCCTCCAGCGCCTGCCGCGCAGCAAAGACGCCCTGCTGCAGCCCCGTCATGCCGTCGGTGCGGCCGAACGGATGGATTCCCGCGCCGATGATGCAGACGTCAGACATGCGCGCTCTCCAGCGGCGCGAAGGCGTAGCTCGCCTTGCCCGCAAAGGGTTCGACCACCAGCCGGCAGGGCAGTCCCACCTTCAGCTGGCCATGGTCGAAGCCCGTCAGCCGGGCCTCGACGATCACCGCGCCGGGCAGCTCCACATAGGCGATGGCGTAGGGCGTGAAGTCCTCGGGGCCGGTGTAGGGCGGGGACTTGGGGCGGAACCGCTGCACCGTCCAGCTCCAGATCCGGCCCTCGCGCGGCAGCGCCACGGGCTCGAACCGATCGCGGTCGGCCGGCAGCGGAAAGACGATCCGGCCGGTCGCCCGGTCGCGCCCGCCCAGCAGTGCCGGCTCGCCGCCATCCAGCGTGAACAGGTCGGGCGCGATGGGCTCCATCAGGCGGCTTTCGCGAAGGCGGCCGCGGCCGTCTCGGGGTCGCCCCACAGGCGCGAGAGCAGCTGGATCCGCTTCAGGCCATGGCCGATCAAAAGCTCGTCGGTCACGCCCATGCCGCCGTGGAACTGCACGCACTCGTGCGCGACGCTGCGGGCCGCTTCCGACACGAAGGCACGCGTCCCCGCGATCTGCCGCGCCCGGTCCGCCTCGGTCGCAAGCGCGGCGCGGTAGACCATCGACCGCGCCTGCTCCAGCGCCACATAGCAATCGGTCAGCCGGTGCTGGATCACCTGGAAGCTGCCCAGCGGCTTCCCGAACTGCACCCGTGTCTTCACATAGGCGAGCGTCTGCTCGAACAGCAGGGCGGCAAGCCCCACCATCTCGGCCGAAGCCGCCAGCCAGGCCGCACGAACAGCCGCTTCGAGGTCGACCAGCCCCAGCGCGCCAAGCCGCTCGGCCGGTGCGTCCAGCAGCTGGACCTCTGCTGCCAGCTGGCCGTCGGTCGCAACCCAAGCGCGGCGCTCCAGGCCGGCCGCATCGGCAGGCACGCTGAAAAGCCCGATGCCGTGTTCAGCCCGCGCGTCACCCGCGATCCGCGCCGAAACGATCAGCCGATCGGCCGCAATGCCCTGCCAGACAGCGGTCTTGGAACCGGTCAGCCGCCAGCCATCGGCACCCTCCCGCGCCCTCGTCTCCATATGGGCCAGATTGTAGCGCCCGGCCGCCTCGGTGATTGCCAGCGCCGCCAGTGTCTCGCCGGATATCAGAGCTTCCGACAGGCCGGAATGCTGCGCAGCATCCGCAAGCAGGGCCGATGGGACAAGGCACTCGGTGAAGGGCTCGATGGAGAGGCTCCTGCCCATCGCTTCGGCGACGGTGATGATCTCGACAGACCCGCCTCCGAGGCCACCCGCGCTTTCCGGGAAGGGCAGCGCCGCAATGCCGAGCTCGGCCAGCTTGCGCCAATTCGCCCGGTCGAACCCACCCGTCGCCTTGCGCTGCCGGCGCCGCTTTTCCAGATCCAGCCCATGCGCGTCGGCGCAGAAACGCTCGACCAGCGCCTTCAGCATGGCCTGGGTTTCGGTGAGGTCGAAATTCACGCCGCACGTTCCTGCGGGCGGGCCGTGAAGGTGAGCGGCAGGCTGGAAAGCCCGCGCAGCAGCATGTTGGGCTTCCAGACCAGCTCGGCGCCCGGCGCCAAGGCAAAGCCGTCCAGCCGGGCCAGCAGTTCCTGGAAGGCGACTGCAAGTTCCTTGCGGCTCAGCATGTTGCCGACGCACATGTGGATACCCCGTCCGAAGGCGAGGTGGGTGCGGGCATTCTTCCGGTCGGGCTGGAAGGCGTCCGGATCCTCGAACTTGGCCGGATCCCGGTTGGCGGCGGCGTAGCGCACCATCAGCATGGTGCCGGCCTTCGCCTCGACGCCGGCGATCGTCGCGTCCTTCTTCACCACCCGCCACATGCCCGAAGTCGGCGTTTCCAGCCGCAGCATTTCCTCCACCATGTTGGGGATCAGCGACGGGTCGGCGCGCACCTGCTGCAGCGCCGCCGGGTTCCGGATCAGCATCAGCAGGCCACCGGCGAGCGTCGAAGTCGTCGTCTCGTTGCCGGCCACCATCAGCTGCTGCAACACCGACATGATCTCGGCGTCGTCCAGGGGCGTCTCCCCATCGATCGAGGCGTTTACGAGGTCGCTCAGCAGGTCACCGGTCGGCGCCGCGCGGCGCGCATCGATCAAAGTCTTCGAATGGCGCTGGAACTCCACCACCTCGCGCGCGCATTCAAGCTCGCGTTCCTTCCCGATCATTTGCCCCAGCCGATCGGCGAAGGCATCGGACCAACGCTTGACGGTGGCGACATCGGTCGAGCCCTGCATCCCGATCTCGGAGGCGATCACCGCAACGGGCAGCGGAATCGCGAAGTCGGCCACAAAATCGACGGTCTCGCCGCGCGCGGCCTTGCGCTGCATGGCGTCGATCAGGTCGACGACAATCCCGCGCACCCGATCTTCCAGCGCGTCCACCTTCTTCATCGAGAAGGCCAGGTTCACCAGTTTGCGATAGCGGGTGTGGACCGGCGGGTCGGCGGTCAGCATGGTGTCCACCGCCGGCCAGCCCGTTTCCAGGATCGCGGTCACTTCCGGGTCTTGGCTGCGCGCGCCCGCCAGGTCGGTGCCGAAGGCATTGGAAAATTCCTCGACCCGTCCCAGCGCGTCCACAACCGCGTCATAGCCCGTCACATAGGTGATCGGAGTGCCGGGCAGCTGGAACGCGGGCCCGGCCTTGTGGCAGGCGGCATAAAAGGCCCAGGGGTCCGACAGGACCTCGGGCGCAAACGGATTCCCGGGCAGGGCTGGTGCCGTCATGCTGGATGTCCCCAAACTGCAATATCGCCCATGGAAACTACCCGCCGCAGCCACGCGACCCGACCGATGAAAGTGACAGGCTGCCGCCTTGGCTAGGGTGTCGGCCTAAGGTCTCAGCCGTGCCTCGATGGCCGGCCATTCCGTGTCGAGGATCGCGAACACATTGGTGTCGCGGATGACGCCCGTGTGGGTGATCTTGTGTCGCCTGAGAACCCCTTCCAGCCGCGCCCCCAACTTCTGCACGGCCGCCTTGGACCGCCCATTGCGGTCGTCGACGCGAAACTCCACCCGATGTGCGCCGGTGCCGAAAAGGTGGTTCAGCACCATCCACTTGACAGTCCGGTTGAGGCCCGATCCCCGCACGCGAGGCACATAGAATGTGGTGCCGACCTCGACGACGCCGGGGTGGCGCGCGTCGGGGGAAAGGCCAGTCATCCCGACGAGCGCGCCCTCCTTCATGACTGCCCACATCCGCCAGGCCAGAGGGCCCGTCTCGGCGGCTGTCACGCCTGCGAACCAGCTGTCGAAGCCCTCGCCCCTCAGGTCGATGCTGTAGATGTCCCAGATTGCCTGGTCGGACTCGCAGGCTGCCTTCAGGGCGCCCCGGTGCGCTTCGCCCAGCGGCTCCAGCCGGATAGCCCCGTGCACCAGAACCGGCAGATCGGCACTCATTGCGGAGACAGCTGCGCCATCCATTGGCCGAGATCGAAATAGTCGCGCCAGGCGGTGATCTTGCCGTCCAGCACCTCGAACACGCCCATCACGCGCAGCTCCACCCAACGCCCGTCGGCCAGCTTGAACCGGTCCGTCCGCTCGTTGAGCACGGTCAGGTCATGCTCGGCGCTGTGGTGGGTGATGAACTCGACCGCGGTGAAGGGGATCTGGTCGAACACCGCCTTCACGGCTGCCGGCCCCGTCACCGGCTTCATCGGGATATTGTGATAGACGATGTCGTCGGCCAGCAGCACGAAAGCATCGTCCATGCGCATCGCGTTCAGATGGTCGATGAAGGCCGTCACGACATCGGTTGCAGTCATCACTCTCTCCTTACGGGTGTGCGGTCGCACCGTCCTTCATGGGTGCGCCGTCGCACCGCCATCCACCACCAGCGCGGCCCCGGTCATGAAGCGCGCATCGTCGCTCGCAAGGAAGGCCGCCACATCGGCAACATCCTCCGGCGTGCCCAGCCGTTTCAGCGCCGATTTCTGCTGCCAATAGTCCCTGAAGGCGGGGTTCGCTTCGAAGGCGGGCCTGGTGATCCCGGTCAGGATCGCGCCGGGCTGGATGCAATTCGCGGTCACGCCATCGGGCCCCAGCTCGATGGCGACGGCCCGAGTCAGGCCAAGCACCCCGTGCTTTGCCGCCGCATAGGCCGCCATCCCGGCCTCGCCGAAGGTCGACATCACCGAGCCGATGGTGATGATCCGCCCGGCTGCGGATTGCTTCAGGAGCGGCGTGGAGGCGCGGATGATCCGGAACACCGCGTTCAGATCGATGTCGAGCGTGGTCGCCCAAACCGCGTCCGAATGGCCGTCGATCGGCTCGAAGGCGGAAACCCCGGCGTTCGGCACCAATATGTCGAGCCGCCCGCCGCAGGCCGCCGCCAATTGCTGCGCAGCATCGGGCTCCGAGACATCGACTGTCAGGTCACATCCGGGCGTGCGATCGGCCGTCACCACTTCGGCGCCGTCTGCCTTCAGCCGCGCCGCAATCGCCGCCCCAATGCCCGAGGCCGCGCCGGTCACCAGCGCCTTTCGGCCCGCCAGCCTCACAGAGCCAGTATCATCTTGCCGTCGTTCGAGCCCTCGAACAGCCGCATGAAGGCACCGAAGGCATTGTCGATGCCGTGGTCGACATGCTCGTCGAACACCAAACGTCCCTCGCTCACCCAGCCGGCCATCACGCCCGCCCCTTCGGCAAAGCGCGGCAGGTAATCGCGCACCAGCAGCCCCTCGATCCGCGCCGAATGCACGATCAGCTGCCACAGGTTCCGCGCACCCACCTTCGCGGGGGAATTGTACTCCGAGATAAGCCCGCACAGCGCCACCCGGCTGCCGTGGCGAAGGTTCATCAGCGCCGCATCCAGGCAGGCGCCGCCCACATTCTCGAAAACGATGTCGATGCCGTCCGGCGCAGCAACGCGGATCTCGGCCTCCAGTTGCTCGACACTCTTGCCGCGATAGTTGATCGCCGCGTCGAAGCCATAGCGCTCCACCAGCCGCCGGCACTTCTCCGGACCGCCTGCAATTCCGATGCTGCGAGTTCCCTTGATCTTGCCGATCTGGCCCACAAGGCTGCCAACAGCACCCGCCGCGCCAGACACCAGCAGCGTCTCGCCAGCCTTGGGCTGCCCGACTTCCAGCAGACCGAAATAGGCAGTCATCCCCACCGCCCCCAGCACCGACAGGAAGTTGGTCGGGCTCGGCACGATGGCGGGATCAATCGGCCCGGTGAAGCCGCCCGCCACCCCGACCGAATGGGTCTCGATCGCGTTCAGCCCCAGAACCCACTGGCCGACAGGGAAATCCGGATTGCGGCTTTCGGCCACCACGCCCACGGTCGTCGCGCGCACCGCCTCGCCCAGCGGAACAGGCGGCATGTAGCTCGGCGCATCATCCAGCCAGCCGCGGATCGCCGGGTCCAGGCTCGCAAACCGGTTCTCGATCAGGAACTCGCCGTCGCCGAGGACGGGGAAGGCTTCTTCCACCAACGCGAAATCCGCCGGCACCGGCGTGCCCACAGGACGCCTGGCCAGCGTGAACCGCTTGCGCATACCCATCAGTCTGCTCCCCTTCCCCCATCGACGAGATGCGCGGTCCCCGTCACCATCCGGCTGCGGCGGCTCGCAAGATAGCGGATGGCGGCAGCGATGTGCCGTGCTTCGCCCAGCATATCCAGCGCATTGCCGTCCTTCACGAAGGCCTTCACGCCGTCATTGTCGCCGTACGCCCCGGTGATCATCTCGGTGTAGATGACGCCCGGGTTCAGGCTGTTGACGCGAATGGGTGGATCGAAGCTGCCGCCCTCCACCGCGGCGATCTTCGAGAAATGCGTGACGGCCGCCTTCGCCGCGCAATAGGCCGCGCAATCCTCGAGCCCGATCAACCCGGCCAGCGACGAGACATTGATGATGGAACCCGCCGACTTCGTCGCGCCCATCACGCGAAGTCCGTATTTCGTGCCAAGCACCACGGATTCGACGTCGGTCTCCCACAGCCTCCGGAATTCGCGCAGCGATGTTTCCAGAAGCGGCTTCGAGAAGAAGGCGCCTCCGCAGTTCACCAGCGCATCGAACCGCCCATGCTGCGCAGCAATCGCGTCCGTCACCCGCGCCCAGTCGGCCTCGCTCGTGATGTCGAACGCCGCGAACTCCGCGCTGCCGCCGTCCGCCTCGATTGCCGCCACCACCGCCGCCCCGCGCTCGGCGTTGCGCCCACCGCAGATCACATGGAACCCATCGCGTGCCAGCCACAGCGCGCCCTCGCGCCCGATGCCCGACGTCGCGCCCGTTACCAATGCCACTGGTCTGGTCATATGCGGTCACTCAGGATCCAGCCGCCATCGACGGTGATGTGGCTCGCGGTCATGAACTCGCTCTCGTCGGAGGCGAGGTAGAGGCAGGCCTCGGCAATGTCCTCGGGCCGGCAATAGTCCTTCAGCGGCATGTCGGCGAAATTGCTCTTGTCCGCCCAGTAGCTCTCGTCGAATATCGCAAGCGTCATGGCGGTCTTGGTGCCGCCCGGGCAGATCGCGTTCACCCGGATGCGATCGCCCTTGCGGCCCAGTTCCACGCCGACCGCGCGCGTCAGGTTGATGAGCGCGGCCTTCGCGGTCCCATAGGCCGTCGTCTGCATGATGGGTTTCAGCCCGGCAACCGATGCGATTGCCATTATGCTGCCCGTGGCCGGGCTGCCCTGTCGGCGCATCTGGGCGACCGCTGCCTGCATTCCCAGGAACGCACCCTCCACATGCACGCGGGACTGTTCGCGGAACGTCTCCAGGTCCAGCTCCACGATGGGCCCGGCCTGCGCTGTCCCTGCGTTGGAAACCAGTATGTCCAGCCGCCCGAACCGCGCGACGCATTCGGCAACCGCCGCCGCCCATTGCGCCTCGTCGGTGACGTCGTGCTGGAACAGATCGCCCGAGGCGCGGATGTCGGTGCCGAGCACCATCGCACCCTCGGCTTCGAACAAGGCCATGGTCGCCGCCCCGATCCCCGAGGCTGCGCCCGTCACAAGTGCAACCTTCCCCGTCAGAGTGGCCAAACCATCACCTCGTCTCCCTCCTGCCTCGTCGGATAGGCCGTGATCCCCTCATGCGCCGGCGGGCCCAGCACGCGGCCGGTCTTCAGGCAGAAGCGCGCGCCATGGTGCGGGCAGACGATGCTGGTGCCGCGCACACGCCCGCCCTCCAGCGGAAGCGCCGCATGGCTGCACATCGCGGCCACTGCATAATAGGCGCCGTCCTGCCCGCGCGCGACGATCACGTCCCGCCCTTCCACCTGCCGCCGCTCCGCCGCGCCCAGCGCCAGATCGGCCGGGCCCGCCGGGCAGAAACCAGCCTCAGTCGTCAACATCGTCCCCCACATAGTCCATGAGCACCTTGTGGAAGTGCCGGATGCGAAGCTCCTGCTCGCCCAGGATCAGCCCGCCGAAGGCCCGGCTGTTCATGCCGTCCTGCACATGGGGCAGGTTGTGGGCATCCTGGTCCAGAACCAGGCCCAGGCTGATCTGCCCGTGCCTGTAGGTCACATGGTCCGGCAGCTGGTAGGGCTGGTCTTCGGGCAGATGCGCGAAGTTCATCAGGTCATACAGCATCCTGTTCGGGTCGGTCGGGTGCGGCCGGCTGACGAACAGCAGCATGGTCTCCCCATAGATGTTCATCGTGAAATTCGGGAAGATCATATAGTGGTAGTCGTCGGACAGCTGGTCGTCCGACAGGTCCTTGTAGGGATAGATGCTGTCCTTCTCCTTGGCCCGCTTGGCCTTCTGGATCGCCAGCCTCAGCGCGCGCGGATTGCCTTCGAATTCGGCCGGGTCCAGCCCGTTCAGCTGCGCCAGCCCGATCATCATTTCCGACAATGTGCGCTGGTCGCGGTAGCGCGGCGAGGGCGTCTGGAACGGCACCAGATAGCGGTTGTGCTTCCCCAGGCAGTCGATCTGGACATTCCAGTCATCCAGCCAGCTCAACAGCTCCGGGTGGATTCCCTGCACATGGTAGGTCTCGTTGAAGGCATCCACGCTCGCCTTCCAGTTGCAATCCCACTCGATCGTCTTCCAGTCGATAAGCTTCATGTCCTCGAAGCGGTAAGGGTCCAGATGCTCGGGGATCACGCCGAGGAACTCCCGCAGGCTTTCGCCCGTGGGATCACAGGAGAACCAGAAGAAGCCCCCCCAGGTGTCCACCCGCACCTGCTTCAGATGCTCGGTGCAAAGCCCCCCCATCTGCGGGAAGGTCTCGATGTCGGGCACATGGATATGCTGGCCCGACACGTCCCATTCCCAGTGATGGTAGCCGCACTTGAAGCTGTGCGCGGCGCCCGTGCCGTCCACTGGCAGGATGCGGTTCCCGCGGTGCGGGCACACATTGTAGAAGCCGCGGATCGAGCCATCTGCCTGGCGCGCGAAGATGAAATTCTCAGGCCCGACCGAATGGGTCATCCAGTCGCCGGCGTCGGGGATCACCTCCTCGCGGCCGCCGACCAGCCACACCTTGGTCCACATCCGCTCCCACTCGGCCTTCAGGAAGGCAGGCGAGGTGTAGCGCGAGGCCGGGATCCGTTCAAAGCCGAGATCGGGGTCCGGCTCCTTCTGCGCGGCCCGGCTTTCGCGCCCCGGGTTCACCCGCTCCAGCGGGATGGACTTCCAATGTTCGAGTTCGTCGCGTGTCGCCATGACAGCTTCTCCTCAGGCAGCCGCAGCCGCGCGGACCCTTGCGGTCCATTCACCGCAATACTCGCCGGCTGCCGTCAGCGGCCAGATGACATGGGCATGCCCGGTGCCGACCGTCGGATGCGGCGCATAGCGCTTGCAGGCGCCGGTCGCGGGCGCACCCGGAATGCCGGGCACCCCGGGCCCCTCGACCCGCACCTGGGTCCAGAACCGACAGGTCACGCAAAGCTCGTCTGCCATCTCGTCCTCCCCATCGCGCAAAGCGCGCCATCACGTCCGGCGCATGAAGCGCGCCCCTTGCAATCTGCGGCCCCAAGCGTAAGTCAGGCCGCGACATGGCGGAAACCTAAGACCGGGCGCCATCGGATGCACCGGCAAAAGCCGCTAGGGTCAGGCCTTGGGAGACGGCAATGGGCGAAGCGGTAACGGGCGGGCCGGGCGCCAGCCTGCGAAACGATGTCGCGCGGATCACCATCACCTCGGTGAAGGATATCCGCGCCGCGGCAGAAGCCCTTCGCGACATCGCCTGGGACCGCGCCTCGTTGCGCGTCGGTGTCACCGACAACATTGCCAGCAAGAACCCGCTTGCCGACGAGGACGGGGCCATCCTTGCCTCCGAGGTGTTCGGCTGGAACGGGCCGACCGAGCGCTGGTGGGCGGACACCCGCCTTGCCCTGTCCTCCCCGCTGCCGCGCGCCTGCCGCTATGAAAGCGAGCCCTTCTGGGTGAATGCCGAAGGCTTTCGCACGCGCCAGCCAAACCGCTATCTGGAAGCGATCGACCTTGCGAACTTCGAAAAGCGCGCGCTCTGCAAGGCCGCCATCGTTGCCCCGGTCCACCTGCCGTTCGGCCAGATCGGCGCAGTCAGCTTCTGCGCGGCAGACCCGGAGCGGACCGACCTCAGCGCCGAATATGAGGCCCATGGCGACGAGCTCTACCTCCTTTCGCACCGGTTCGTATCAGGCTGCGTGAAGGCGCTGCGCACCCGCCAGTGGCTGCCGGCGGATTGCCAGCTCACCAAGCGCGAGGTCGAGTGCCTGCGCTGGGCCTCCATCGGCAAGACCGACAAGGAAATCTCGATGATCCTCGGCCGCAGCCACGCGACGGTGCGGTTCCACATCCAGAATGCCGGCGAGAAGCTGGATGCCGTCAACCGCAGCCAGACCATCTTCAAGGCCGCCCAGCTGGGCTACCTGGGCTACGCCGCCTGAGCGCGCTGGCCCCGGTGTACTTCCCCTACGAACTGGAGCTGCCGGTCGTCGAGCATTTCGTCGGCACGCTAAAGTATCGCGCGATCTTCCTGCCTGCCGATCTCGCCGCCCTGCCGGAGTTCCGGTCCGCCCGCCTGCGCTTCGAGGGCGAGATCAACGACCATCCCGTCAGCCTGGCCTGGCAGCCGGCCGGCGAAGGCCGCAAATATGCAATGCTGTCGCCGGCCCTGCTGCGCAGCGTCGATGCCGCCGTCGGCTCCCTCGTCAGCCTGCGCTTCCGCCTGGTGCCGGAAACGGTGGTCGACACGCCTGTCGAATTGTCCGATGCAATCGCAGCAGACCCGGCCGCACAGGAGCGGTGGCACAGCCTGACCCCGGGCAAGCAGCGCGGCCTGTCGGCCATGGTGAACAGCCTTGCACGACCCGATTCGCGCCACCGCAAGGCCGCGGAGCTTGCGAAGCTGCTGGCAACCGGGGCAGAACTCCCCGGCCCACCCTCCCGCAGGACAACACGCACATGATCCAAGCTCTCCGCCTCGCAGTCGGCCTTGGTGGCATCCTGTTCATCCTGATCGGGCTTGCCTTCCTGGTGCACCCGGCTGCGATGGGCGCCCTCTTCTTCATCGAGGCGCAAGGCTCGCAGGGCCTGGCGACGATCCGGGCCGATCTCACCGCCTTCTTCGTGGTCGGCGGCCTGTTCGCGGCGCTGGGCGCCTGGCGGCAGGATGCGCAGGCGCTGAACGTGCCGCTGCTGTTGCTGGCGATCGCGCTGTTCGGGCGCACGGTCAGCCTGGTGTTCGATGGCCGCGGGCCGGATGCGATCCAGCCGATGGTGGTGGAGGCCGTGTTCATCGGGCTGATCGTGGCGGCGCAGCGGGTGTTTGCACGGCGGTAGGTTCGAAAGGGGAGTCGTCGGACGGGCTTCCGGCGAGTCTGCAGACCAGCGCTGCGCGCTGGCCGCAGCCGCCTACAGCTTCAACACCTGCTTCCCCCGGTTTTCCCCGGTGAACAGCCGCATCAGCGTCCGCGGCGTGTTTTCGAACCCCTGCTGCTCGTCCACCCGGAACACCAGCCGGCCATCATTCACCAGCGCCGCCAGCCGCTTCCTCAGCGCCGGAAACTCGTTCGCCCAGTCGAGCACGATGAAGCCCGACATGGTCGCCCGGCGGAACACCAGGTTGAAGTAATTCTCGGGGCCCGCCGGCATGGTGCCCGTCTCGTAGCGGCTGATCCCGCCGCAGATCACCACCCGGGCGCCGGTCGCGATGTGGCCCAGCATGTCGTTCAGCAGCCGGCCGCCCACATTGTCGAAGATCACGTCCACGCCGCCCGGCGCCAGCTCCTTCAGCTGTGCGCGGACATTGCCGGCCTTGTAGTCGATGGCGGCGTCATAGCCGGCCTCTTCCACCAGCCAGCGGCACTTCTCCGCGCCGCCCGCAATGCCGATTGCCCGGCAGCCGGCCACCTTCGCCAGCTGGCCGACGGTCGAGCCCGTGGCACCGGCCGCGCCGCTCACCAGCACCGTGTCGCCCGGCTGCGGCTTCCCCAGCTTGAAGAGGCCACACCAGGCCGTCAGCCCCGTCGTGCCCAGCACGCTCAGCATCGCCGTCGGCGGCAGGTCGGGGTACACCGGCTCAAAGCCGGCGCCATCGGTCACCAGCCACTCCGTCCAGCCGGTCAGCCCGGCATAGAGCGCGCCTTCCTTCAGCTTCGGCGTGTGCGACTTCACCACCCGGATGATGCCGCTGCCGCGCATCACGTCGCCGATGTTCATGGGCGCCACATAGTCGGCCACATTCTCCGCCCAGCCCTTCTGCGCCGGGTCGAAGCCCAACCACAGGACCTGACACAGCGCCTGGCCCGGCCCCGGCTCCGGCAGATCGGTTTCCACCAGCCGGAAATCCTCGTCCTTCAGCGGCCTGCCCCGCGGATGGTCGGCCAGCAGCCATTGGCGCGTCTTCATGGTGTGGAGCTCCCTCGATACCTCGCCCGCCAGATGCGCAGCCCGGCCAGGGGGCGGCAACTAGCGGTGCTGATGGCCCGCTATCGCCAGCAGTGCCGCCACCGTCTCGTCGGGGGCCGTCACCATCAGGTCGTGCCCGCTGTCGATGTCCACCATCGGCCAGCCTAAGCCCAAGGCTTCCGCGCCGCCGTTCGACGGCCCGGCAAGCGTGTTCCCCAGCGCCCGGACATAGGTCTTCGGCACGTCGGCAAAGCGCGGCGGATGCGCCGGCATCGGCTCGTGCAGGCAGCGCCACGGCATCGGCGTCTGGCGCCGCGCCACCCAGTCATACCCGGCGTGCCCGGGCGGCACGCCGATCAGCTCGGGCGGATAGGGCGCCATCGCCAGCCCGTCGATCAGCTGGCTCTGCACCATTTCGATCAACTCTGGAGGTGCCCCGTCGAACAAGGTCGCCCCCTCGGCGATCGGCACGCCGTCCAGCGACACCCAGTGGCTGACAGCCGGATGCCCGGTCGCGAGCGCTGTCGGCCGCGCACCATAGCTGTGCCCCACCAGCACGACATCGGCCATCTCCTCGCAGTCCAGCACCGCCAGGATGTCGGCCAGGTGCGTCGCGACGCCGGTCTCGGCCGTCATCAGGTGCGCCCGCTCGCCAAGCCCAGTCAGCGTCGGCGTCAGCACCCGATGCCCGGCCGCTCGAAGCCCATCCGCCACGTGCCGCCAGCACCAGCCACCATGCCACGCACCGTGGACCAACAGAAACTCAGCCATTTCCGTTTTCTCCGCCGCTTCGCTCCGGGCGCGCAGTCGCGCTTGCGGCGGCTTCGCCGCCGAGATCTTCCTCTCCTCCGCTTCGCTCCGGGCGCGCAGTCGCGCTTGCGGCGGCTTCGCCGCCGAGATCTTCCCCTCCTCCGCTTCGCTCCGGGCGCGCAGTCGCGCTTGCGGCGGCTTCGCCGCCGATTGTCTCCCAATAGTCGAAGCAGCGCTGTTGGTGCCGGCGCACGAAGGCGCCCGCCTCGGGCCCCACGAACAGCCCATCCCACGGGTCGTGGCCTCTGCTCAGCCACCAGCCCTGCCCGGGAATCCCGTCCGACGCGCGCACCACCAGGCTCGCCAGCATCGGCCGGTCCAGCGCGCGCTGACGGCTGTCCACCTCTTCCAGCGCCGCGCACAGCTGCCCCACCTGGAAGCGCTGGAACGGGTGCCCGAACCAGCGGAACACGTCGCCATAGCTGATCGCCTCGCCGTTCCCGGCCTTGAGGATCAGCAAAGCCTCCAGCTCGTCGACAGGGAACAGTGCCATGCCGATGTGGCTAGCGCAGCCCCACCTCGCGCGCTACACGCCGAAACAATGAGTCAGGGGGAATTTCCAGCTACCCGCCTTCGCCGCCTCCGCCGCGCCCCCTGGTCGCGCGCCATGGTCAGCGAAACCCATGTCACCCCGGCGGACCTGATCTGGCCGCTGTTCGTGCGCGAAGGCGCCGACACGGCGGAACCGATCGCCACCATGCCTGGCGTCTTCCGTCACACGGTCGATCGCCTGCCTGCGCTTGCGAAAGAGGCCGAAGCGCTGGGTATCCCGGCCATCGCGCTCTTCCCCTATACCCCCTCGCACCTGCGCACGGCCGGCGGCGAAGAGGCGCTGAACCCCGAAAACCTGGTCTGCCAGGCGCTGCGTGCCATCCGCGACAGCGGCGCCAATGTCGGCCTCCTCACCGACATCGCGCTTGATCCCTACACCAGCCATGGGCACGACGGGCTGATCGACGACAGCGGCCATGTGCTGAACGACGCGACAGTCGAGATGCTGGTCGCCCAGGCGCTGAACCAGGCCCGCGCCGGCGCGGACATCGTGGCGCCTTCCGACATGATGGACGGCCGCGTGGGCGCCATTCGCGCCGCGCTCGAAGCCGATGGGCATCACGACGTCCAGATCATGGCCTATTCCGCCAAATATGCCTCCGGCTTCTACGGCCCCTTCCGCGACGCGGTCGGCGCCGGCGGCTACCTGAAGGGCGACAAGAAGGGCTACCAGATGGACCCGGCCAACGCGCGGGAGGCGCTGCGCGAAGTCGCCCTCGACATTGCCGAAGGCGCCGACTCGGTGATGGTGAAGCCCGGCCTTCCCTATCTCGACATCGTCCGCCGCGTCGCGGAACGCTTCGACGTGCCCGTCTTCGCTTATTGCGTCTCGGGCGAATATGCGATGGTCGAGGCGGCCGCTGCCGCCGGCATGCTCGATCGAAACCGCGTGATCCTGGAAATCCTCACCGCCTTCCGCCGTGCCGGCGCCAGCGGGATCCTCACCTACCATGCCCCCGACGCCGCGAGGCTGCTGAACGGATGACCGATTTCCACCGGCTTCTGGCGGCCGACCAGGGCGGCGACGCCACACCGATCACCCTTGTCGACACCGCCGGCTTCGACCGCTTCCTGACCGGCCTCAGCGAACTCGGCCGCACCGCAGTCGCCGCCGCCGGCTTCCGCGCGCGGGCCGACAGCGCGGTCTTTCTGCCGGGCGGGAACGGGCGGGACTGGTCCGTTGCCGTCGGCCTCGGCGACCATGGCACCCCGGGCCGCTGGACTCTCGCCGCCGCCGCCAACCATCTGCCCGAAGGGCGCTACCGGTTGGAAAGCGGCCTTCCGGCCCCGGCCCTGCACGGCTGGCTGATGGCCCAGCACCGCTTCACCCGCTACAAGAAGCCCGACGACAGCCGGGGCGCCCGCCAACTGCTCGTGGCTGACCCCGCGGCGATCGACCGGGCACTCGCCGAAGCCGAAGCCGCCGCCCAGGTGCGCGACATGATCGACACGCCGGCCGAAGACATGGGGCCGGGCGAGATCGAGGCGGCTGTCCGCGCGCTCGCAGACTCGTCTGGCGCCAGGGTGCAGGTTGCTGCGGGCGAGGCGCTGCTCGATCAGAATTTCCCGGCCATCCACGCCGTCGGTCGCGCCTCCCCGCGCCGGCCGCGCATCCTGTCGATGGACTGGGGCGAGCCTCAGCATCCGCTTGTGGCCATCGTAGGCAAGGGTGTCTGCTTCGACACCGGCGGCCTGAACCTGAAGCCAGGCAATTCGATGGCGCTGATGAAGAAGGACATGGGCGGCGCCGCCCACGCCGTCGCGCTTGCCAGGCTGGTGATCGCGCGCCGGCTGAAGGTGCGGCTCAAGCTCATCGTGGCCGCCGTCGACAACGCCGTCTCGGGCGATGCCATCCGCCCTGGCGACGTCATCTCGACCCGCAAGGGCCTGTCGGTCGAAATCGGCAACACCGATGCCGAAGGCCGCCTGATCCTGGCCGATGCGCTTGCGCTCGCCGCCGAGGCCCAACCGACGCTGATCCTCGATTTCGCGACACTCACCGGGGCCGCCCGCGTCGCGCTGGGGCCCGATCTTCCGGCGCTGTTCGCCAACGACGATGCGCTTGCCGACGGCCTGCTCGCCGCAGGCGTTGCCGCTGGCGATCCGCTCTGGCGCCTGCCGCTCTGGCACCCCTACGCCCGCCTGTTCCGCTCCGACATCGCAGACGTCAACAACAATGCCGAAGGCGGCTTTGCCGGCGCAATCGTCGGGGCCTTGTTCCTCGAACGGTTCGTGCCCAAGGGCACGCCGTGGGCCCATGTCGACACCTATGCCTGGAACGGCACCGCCCGCCCCGGACGGCCCAAGGGCGGCGCCGCGCTGTCCCTCTTCGCGGCGTTCGGCGCGCTGGAAAGCCGCTTCGCATGACGACCACCCGGATCATGGGGCCTCGCAACGCCGAACCGCTCGGCCCGCTCGACCCGCGGGAGCATGCCTGGCGCGAGGACCTCGCCGACATTGCGCTCGCAGACCGCATCGCGGTGCCCAACTATGTCGTTCCCCTGATCCAGGAGGCGACCGCACAGGTGCCGCTGCTGTCGGCCGACCGCGCCGACGCGCCCGCTGCAAGCGAGCTGCTGCCCGGCGAGCGCTTCGCCGTGCTCGACACCGGCCACGGCTATGCCTGGGGATTCTCGGTCGCCGACCATTATGTCGGCCATGTCCGGGTCGACGCCCTTGCCGCGCCCCGATCCGACGGCGCGGAAGGCCTGGTCGGCCCGGAAGACGCGCTGCTGTTCCGCGGGCCTGCCGTGAAGGCGGAGGTGGCCGCCACGCTGCCGATGGGCGCTCGTGTCCGTTGGGCCGATCATGACGAGCGGTTCGTCCGCCTGGTGGGCGGCCCCGGAGCGGGCTGCTATCTCCACCGCCGCCACCTTCTGCCGCCGGCCGGTGACCCGTCACTCGACTGGGTGGACGTCGCCCTCCGCTTCGTCGGGGCGCCCTACCGTTGGGGCGGCAGAAGCCGCGCCGGCATCGACTGTTCGGGCCTCGTGCAGGTCGCCCGGCAGATTGCCGGCCATGCCTGCCGCCGCGACAGCGACATGCAGTTCGCCGACCTTGCGACCGATGTCGATCCAGCCGCAGCCCGGCGCGGCGACATCGCCTGGTGGCCCGGCCATGTCGGCATCCTTCTCGACGCCCGAACCCTGCTGCATGCGAACGCGCACTGGATGGCCTGTCGCATCGAACCGCTGGCTGACGTTGTTGCCCGCGCTTCCGCATTGGGCGGCGTTGCGGAACCGCAAATTCGGCGGCCCTCCATCGCAACCTGAGTCCCCAACGCAACGCTGCCGGTTTTTCGTCGCATTTGAAGCGCTTCGCCTTGCCCGCACCCGGCGGCTCCGCTATGGGCCCCGCAGGCAGAGGAGGGGAGAGAGGCTGATGCAGATCCCTTCCGAGGCCGGCAGGTGACCGTCGACGAACCAGCGGCGCATCCAGACGCCGCGCGAACGGCCACCGCCGGGGATTGTGGCGGTGAGGAGGGTGCTGGCGTGTCGGATGTGCATTCGAAACAGGACGGGGCGGACATCATCGAGCATGCGAGCCTGCTTGCCGAGCTCGAACGGATCGAGCTTCCGGCAGACTATCGCCCCGGCGAGGACGAGCCTTTCATGAGCGAGCGGCAGCTTGCCTATTTCCGGGCCAAGCTGCTGAAATGGAAGGCCGACATCGCGATCGAGGCAAAGGCCACGCTCGACACGCTGAAGGAAGGCCCGATCCAGGAGCCGGACCAGACCGACCGGGCCTCGTCCGAAACCGACTGGGCCCTCGAGCTCCGCACCCGCGACCGCCAGCGCAAGCTCATTTCCAAGATCGACGCCGCAATCCGCCGCATCGAGACCGGCGACTACGGCTATTGCGAGATCACCGGCGAGCCGATCTCGCTGCAGCGCCTCGAAGCCCGCCCGATCGCCACCATGACGCTGGAAGCGCAGGAACGGCATGAAAGGGAGGAGCGCGTCAGTCGGGACGACTGACGAAGGCGGTTGCGGTTGGTGCGCAGCACCAATCCGCAGACTCGCCGCCGCTCACGGCCGGCCGAGTCAGCGATCTCTATCGCTGACCGGTTCGACGAGTCAGGCTTTGCCTGACCCTTCTTTTCTTCCCTTGTTTGCCAATAGCCTCAATCGGACCCGGCAGGTTCAGCCTGCGGCTGACCGGCGCGGGCTTTGCCCGCGGGTCTTTCCGCCGCCGGCCGCGCTCTCCCGGTGACGCCTCAGCCTACCCCTTGCGGATCCCGACCACCTCTTCCTTCAGCTTCAGCTTCTGTCGCTTCAGCTGTGCAAGTCGCGTCGAATCCGGCAGCGGGCGGTGCATCTCGGCGGCGATCATCCCATCGATCTGCGCGTGACGGGCGGTCAGGGCGTCGAGATGCGGGCTTGCCATGGAGATGGTCCTTTCGCTGTGCCGTCTTGCTCAACCATGCGCCCGGTCTTCGGCGCCGGAAGGAAGAGTAAAACACGGCTGCGGCGGCTTGTCAGCGATGTTCGGCCGGACTGGTCGGGATGCAGGATATGGCGTGTCGCGCCACGGCAAAGGCCCCACATCTGGCCCCTCCCCGCACCGGGTCGACACACCGCCCACGCCGACTCGGGGCAAGGCGTTGACGGAAGCGGCCGCACCCGCCAATGGCGGCTCCGCCGGCGCTTCCACCGGCACCCACAAATCCCTCGAGAGGCCGGGATGGACGAGGCTGAGCTGAAGGCCAGGCTGCACGCGCTCAAGGAAGAGCACCGCGACCTCGACGCCGCAATCGACGCGCTCGCCCGCTCCGCCACGGCCGACATGCTGCAGATCGCGCGGCTGAAGAAGCGCAAGCTCCGGCTGAAGGACGAGATGGTGGTGATCCAGGATCTGTTGATTCCGGACATCATCGCTTGAGAGATGCCGCCGGCGGCAAAGCCGCCGAGTCCGCACGATAGAGTGAAGAGAAGGAAGATGTGCGGGCGAAGCCCGCTGCCGTCGGACGGATCGCAGGGAGAGACCCGCGATTCCGCCGGCCGGGCTTTCGGCGAGTCCCTCGATCAGCGCTGCGCGCTGACGAGGGCCGCCTCCAGCGCAGCCTCCACCGTCTCATGAAACCGCCGGATCCCCTGCTCCAGGCTTCCCAGCTCCAGCTCTGCGATGGCCCCGCTCGAAAGCCCCTTCTGCCCGGCCTCGGCCGCCCCGAAATCCTCGGTGCCGAACACCTGCCCGTCCAGCAGCGCCCAGCTCCGCCGCCAATGATCCTCGGCCTTCTCGGTCATCGGCTTCTCGGGGATCAGCATGAAATCCTCGACCAGCGTGCAGTCGACCGCCTGGGGCATCAACACCATCAGGTTCACATAATCGGGGCTCGCCACCAGCACGGTCGCCGGGAACAGCTGATAGGCGTAGGTGACGATCCGGCGCAGAGCAGACCAGTCTGCCAGGTCCACGCCCTCAAGCCCGCCGACGCGCGCCACCGCAGACCGCATGTGCGGGCCCACCGTGTCGCCGGACGTCACCCCGTCCTCGAAGAAGCGCGCGATCGAGTTCTGGTGCAGCCGCTGCACATGATAGCTTTCCAGGAACGCATCCATGATCAGCTTCCAGTTGGATTGGACCCGGTGCGTCCGCCGCGCATAGAGGTGCATGTCCCCCAGCCCCAGCGCATCGAAATCCGCCCCCAGCGGGCCCTCGGCATAGCCGAAATCGGCGACATCCGGCCGGTGGGGCAGGGCCCAGATCAGCCCGCCTGCTTCCACCGAGGGCACCTCGACCAGCCCCATCGCGGCCTTGTCGAGCCCGGGAAAGGTCTCCGGCCGGGGCACGCCCTTCAACCGCCCGTCCAGCCCGTAGGCCCAGGCGTGATAGGGGCACAGCACCACCGGCTCCTTCACCGGCTCGGGGGCATCCATCAGCCGCGTGCCCCGGTGCCGGCAGGCGTTCAGGAAGATCCGCAAGGCGCCCCGCCCGTCGCGCAGCAGCAGCAGTGGCGCTCCGAACCCGTCGTGCGTCATCGCTGTGCCCGGCTCGGGCAGCATCGCGCTGGGGCCCAGCACCACCGGATGGCGCCGGAACAGTGCCTGCTCGGCGGCAAAGCGGTCCGGGCAGACATAGGCGGAAGCCCGCACCGTCGAGCGGCCCCGATCCTGCGGGCCCGTCCCATCGCGGCATTGCGCCGCAAGCCGGATCTGCGCCTCGGTCGGCGTTCGCCGGCGCTGTTCGAAGGGCGCGTTCATGACTGCCATGATGCGCCCCGGCCCCCACCCCCTGCAACCCTGTTTCCATCGGCAGGAAAAGCAGGCAGGAAGGCGTCTGCATGAACGACCTGGCAACGGAACCCCGCAGCTGGCGGGACGGGATCACCCCCTATCTCGAGAAGGAACCCGTGGGCGCCCTGCTGCTGGGCCTCTCGTCGGGCGCGCCCTTCGCGATGATCGCCGCGACGCTGACCACGCGGCTTGCGGAATCCGGCATCGACAAGAAGACGGTGACGGCCTTCGCCCTCACCTTCCTGCTCTACAATTTCAAGTTCCTCTGGGCGCCGCTCATCGACAAGATCCGCCTGCCCGTCCTCGCGGGACTGCTCGGCCAGCGCCGCGCCTGGCTGTTCGTCATCGGGCTTTGCACCATGGCCGCCATCATCTGGATGGGACAGGTCGATCCGGTCGCGGACCTGCCGATGATGGTCGCCGCCGCGCTGACGGTCGCCTTCTTCGGCGCCACCTACGACATCATCATCGATGCCTTCCGGATCGACAGCCTGAAGCCGGACCAGCTCGGCGTCGGCTCGGGGATGAGCCAATATGGCTGGCGCCTTGGCTCGGCAGGCGCTGGCGCACTGGCCCTGGTCGCGGCCGAACGCGCCGGCTGGAGCGTCGGCTATGCAGCGGCCGCTCTCTTCACCCTGCCCGCGCTGGCCGCCGGACTGCTGCTCGGCGAACCCGCCCGCCGCGAGGCCCTTCTCGCCAAGGCACATGCCCAGGGCTTCCTCGCGCACGCCTACGACACCTTCATCTCGCCCCTCGCGGACTTCCTCACGCGGCCGAACGCCTTGCTCGTCCTGCTGTTCGTGATCGTCCACAAGATCGGCGACACGCTGGCAAACCTGTCGCTGCGCCTGCTGCTTGCGGACCTCGATTTCTCCAAGGACGCCATCGCGGCCTATGATGTCGGGCTCGGCCTCGTCGCGTTCGTCGTCGGCATCTTTGTCGGCGGCATCGTCTATGCCCGGCTGGGCATGATGCGGGCCGTCATGCTCAGCCTCGTCCTGATGGGCGTGTCGAACCTGATGTTCGCATGGCTTGCCACCATGGGCCCGGTGAACTGGGCGCTGGGTGCCACCATGGGGTTCGAGAATTTCGCCAGCGGCATGGGCGGCGTTGCCATCGTCGCCTACCTCAGCTGGCTGTGCAACCTGCGCTTCACCGCAACCCAGTTCGCCCTCCTGTCGGCAATGGCGTCGATCGTCGGCCGCTTCGTGCAGGGCACGACGGCAGGCGCCCTCATCGAATCCCTTGGCTTCGTGAACTTCTACCTCCTCACCACGCTCCTGGCTGTCCCCGGCATCCTGCTGTTCGCGATCCTGATGCGCCGCGAGCCGCCTGCGCCGGAAACCACAGCCGAACCTGCGCCTGCGGAATGACGACCGGGCGTTCCGCGCAAGAATGTGCAAGACCTGACCGCAGAGGGATTGTCACAATCCGCCGCTAAGGCCGCAGCACATGGGCCCCGCTCATCACCGGCCCAGGGCGAGGAGGCGACAGATTTCGATGCTCCACCAATCCCATGCACTCACCGCGATCGCGCCGCACCTGCTGGATGCCGCGCCCCACATGCACCGTTCGGGCCAGCTCGACGTGCGCATCGCCCGCTCGGAAGAGGAAATCGCCGCCGCGCAGGCACTGCGCTACCACATCTTCTACGACGAGATGGGCGCCCGCCCGACGCTGGCCATGCAGGCCGCCCGTCGCGACATCGATGATTACGACAGCATCTGCGACCATCTGCTCGTCATCGATCATGGCGAAAGCGGCCGCCCGCAGGTGGTCGGAACCTACCGGATGCTCCGCCAGTCGGTCGCCGAACAGCACCGCGGCTTCTATTCGTCCGGCGAGTATGATCTTGCCCCGCTGCTGACAGCGGGCACCGGCGGCCAGCTCCTCGAGCTCGGCCGCAGCTGCGTGGCCGCCGAACACCGCACCCCCACCACCATCAGCCTGCTCTGGCGCGGGATCGCCACCTATCTCGCAGCTCATGGCATCAGCCACATGTTCGGCTGCGCCTCGCTGCACGGCACCAACCCGGACGCCCACGCCGCAGAGCTCTCCTACCTCTTCCACCACCACCTCGCCCCCGAGCCGCTGCGGGCTCGCGCCCTCATCGACGTGCCCATGGACCGGCTGGCGCCGGGCAGCTATGACGTGAAGGCGGCGCAGCGCGCGCTGCCGCCGCTTATCAAGGGCTACCTTCGGGTGGGCGCCATGGTCGGGGACGGAGCCTTCGTGGACACGCAATTCAACACGGTGGATGTCTTCGTGGTCATGCCAGTCGGCGGCATCACGCGGCGCTATCTCGACAGGTTCGCAACCGCCAACGACGCCGTGTGAACCTCCGCGCACTCCTGAAGCCCCAGCCCGGACAAACGGGCGCGCTGCCCGAAGACATCGATGGCCTGCCGCTCGTCGTCCGGGTGAATGCCCGCGCCCGGCGCATTTCCATCCGCGTCTGCAGCGCGTCGCGCAGCGTGCGCCTTACCCTGCCGCCCCGTGCCTCGCGCACACGCGCCGCCGCCTTCCTCGAAGAGCAGCGACCCTGGATCCGCCGCCAGGCCAGCCAGCGTCTGGCCGAAACCCTGCCCTTCGCGCCGGGCACCAGCCTTCCCTTGGGTGACGGAACGCTCCTGCTCGCACCGGGCACCGGCCGCACCGCCCGCCGCGAGGGCGATGTGCTGCTCGTGCCGGGCACCGGCGACCTGTTTGAAGGCCGTGTCCGAAGGTGGCTGAAGGCCGAGGCCCAGCGTCATTTCGAAGCCGAAACGCGAAGGCTTGCCGCAGGCCTCGGCAAGCCGATCCAGTCGGTCACCGTCGGCGACACCCGCAGCCGGTGGGGCAGCTGCGGCATGGGCCCGGCGGGCGCCCGCATCGCCTTCAGCTGGCGGCTCATCCTGGCGCCCAACCATGTGCAACAGTCCGTCGTCGCCCATGAGGTCGCGCATCTTGTGGAACCGAACCACGGCCCGCGTTTCTGGGCGCTCGCGACCGCGCTTCTGGGCGGATCCCATGCCCCAGCGCGCGACTGGTTGCGTGCCAACGGCCCTCTGCTGCACGGAATCGGCAGGCGCTGAAGCGCCTCAGTGGCTGCCGCGCGCCTTCCAGTTGCGCCAGTGGGCCAGCGCC
Organism: Sphingomonadales bacterium; assembly: GCA_027490095.1. Lineage (GTDB taxonomy): Bacteria > Pseudomonadota > Alphaproteobacteria > Sphingomonadales > Sphingomonadaceae > Sandaracinobacteroides. Next base: position 23,949 of record JAIXYT010000043.1, read on the forward strand.
ACCACCAGGCCCCCGGCCACCGTCAGCAACTGCTCCTGGAGGCCCATGTCATGCGACAAGGCTCCACTCGCCATCAACAGAAAACCCAGCAGCGCCAGCTTCCAGGGCCGGCCGTCGCCATGCACCTCCACGCCCTTCCAGAGCGCATAGACGGACACCGGTGCCGCCAGCGCGAGCAGCGCCCAATGCACCCACACCGGCCCGTGCAGCACATCGTCCGACAGGCCGGAAATCATCGGCGCAAGCCCCAGCCCCAAGGGCAGCAGCAGGCAATGCACCAGGCACAGGCTCGAGAGCGCAGCCGCCGCGCCATCGAGGGCGCCGTCCTTCTCCATGTCGCGATCCGTCATGCGGCTGAACCATCCCGACCCGCCATCGAGTCGAGAATGTGATATTGTATCATTCAGCCCAGGTCAATCGGGAACTTTCAGCCGGCCAGTCCGGGATAGAGGATGGTGTCGCGCGGCGGGTCCGACAGCCCGGGATAGTCGGTCGTGTAATGCAGCCCCCGGCTTTCCTTGCGCGCCTGCGCCGACCGCACGATCAGGTCGGCCACCTCCACCAGGTTCCTGAGTTCCAGCAGGTCGGGCGTCACCCGGAAATTGCCGTAATAGTCGGCAATTTCCTGCCGCAGCAGCGCCACCCGGTGCCCCGCCCGCTCCAGACGCCGGTCGGTTCGCACGATGCCGACATAATCCCACATGAAGCGCCTGAGCTCGTCCCAATTGTGGGTCACGACCACTTCCTCGTCCGAACTCGTCACCCGGCTCTCGTCCCAGGGGCGCACATCGGCCGGCGGCAGCGTTGCCTCGAAGCTTCCCAGAATCGTGTCGGCAACGCTTGCCCCGAACACGAGGCACTCCAGCAGGCTGTTCGAGGCCAGCCGGTTCGCTCCGTGCAGGCCCGACTGGGTCACCTCGCCGACCGCGTAGAGCCCCGAAAGGTCCGTTCGCCCCTGCAGGTCGACCAGCACGCCGCCACAGCTGTAGTGCGCTGCCGGCACCACGGGGATTGGCTGGGTCACCGGGTCCACACCCAGCTCGCGCAGCCGCTTCACGATGGTCGGGAAATGCTGCTCGATGAAGGCAGCTCCAAGATGCGTCATGTCCAGCAGCACATGCGGCAGGCCCAGCCGCTTCATCTCGGCATCGATCGCGCGCGCCACCACGTCGCGCGGCGCCAGCTCCAGCCGGTCGTCGTGGTTCGCCATGAACGCCGTGCCATCGGGTAGCCGCAGTATGCCCCCTTCGCCCCGCACCGCCTCGGTGATCAGGAAGTTCTTGACCTGGCTGTGGTATAGGCAGGTGGGGTGGAACTGGTTGAACTCCATGTTGGAAACCCGGCAGCCTGCCCGCCAGGCCATGGCAATCCCGTCGCCGGTCGAGCCGTCCGGATTGGTCGAGAAGCGATAGACCCGGCTCGCCCCACCGGTCGCCAGCACAACCGCGCGCGCCAGCAGCCGCCGCACCCGCCCGCTCTCCCGGTCGAGCGCGTACAGGCCCATCGCCCGCCTGTTGGCAAAGCCCTGGTCTACGGCATGCCGTTCGGTGATGATGTCGATCGCCACCTGGCCCGGCAGAAACCGGATGTTCGGGCTCGCCAGCGCCGCCTTTTCCAGCGCCTTCTGGACCGCCCAGCCGGTCGCATCGTCCACATGCACGATCCGCCGCGCCGAATGGCCGCCCTCGCGCGTCAGGTGCCAGCGCTCCGACACGGTTTCGCCCGGGTTGAACGGCACGCCCAGCGCGGCAAGCCGCTCGATCGCGGGGGCCGCATTCTCCACCACATACTCCACGGTGCGCCGGTCGTTCAGCCCGGCTCCGGCCACCATCGTGTCCTCGATATGGCTCTCGAACGTGTCGCCCTCGTCCAGCACGGCTGCGATTCCGCCCTGGGCCCAGCTGGTGGACCCCGCCGAGATATCGGCCTTCGACAGCACGAGCACCTGCCGCCCCGCCGCTGCGAGGTTCAGCGCAGCAGTCAGCCCGGCCGCCCCCGATCCGACGACGACGACATCGGCTTCCACACGCTCCGACATTCCTACCCCCCGTTCAGTGGCGTGCCCGTCAGCTCCAGGAACACATCCTCCAGGTCCGCCTCCCGCGTGGTCACGTCCACAACGCTGAGGCCAGCGGCCTGCAACCGCGCCAGAACGGCACCGGCCTGAACCGTCTGCTTGTCATACAGGATGTCCAGCCGCCGGCTGTCCAGCAGCTCCACCCGGGTCACACCCTCGATCGCCGGCACGGTCGCGATATCGTCGGCCACCGTCACCTGAACCCACTTCTCGCGCGCCTGCGCCAGCAGGCTCTTCGTGTCGCTGTCGGCGACGATCCGGCCATGGTTCACGATCGCGATGCGGTCGCACAGCTCCTCGGCCTCTTCCAGATAGTGGGTCGTCAGCACGACCGTCGTGCCGGCCGCATGCAGCTCGCGCACATAGGCCCACAACATCTGCCTGAGCTCGATGTCCACGCCGGCCGTCGGCTCGTCCAGGATCACGACGGGCGGATTGTGCACCAGGGCCTTGGCGATCAGAAGCCGCCGCTTCATGCCCCCCGAAAGCGTCCGCGAATAGGCGTGGGCCTTGTCGTCCAGCCGCACCTTCTTCAAGAGCTCCATCGTCCGGCGCCGCTCCTTCGGCACCCCGAACAGTCCGGCCTGCAGCTCCAGCGTCTCGAAAGCCGTGAAGAAGGCGTCGAACAGCAGCTCCTGCGGCACCACCCCCAGGCTTGCCTTGGCATTGCGCGGGTGCCTGTCGATGTCGAAGCCCCACACCTCCGCCGTGCCGCCGGTCTTCATCACCAGACCGGCAAGGATGTTGATCAGCGTGGATTTCCCCGCCCCGTTCGGCCCCAGCAGCCCGAACATGGACCCCCGCGGAACCTCCAGCGAGATCCCGTCCAGCGCCCGCTTGCCGCCAGCATAGACCTTTTCCAGGCCCTCGAGGCGAATGGCTGCCGTCACGCCAGCTGCCGAACGTCCGTCAGCCGTCCCGTCACTGCGGCAGCCGCGGCCATCGCCGGGCTCATCAGGTGCGTCCGCGCGCCCGGCCCCTGCCGGCCCACGAAATTGCGGTTCGAGGTGGAGGCGCAGCGCTCGCCGGCCGGCACCTTGTCGGGGTTCATGCCCAGGCACATCGAGCATCCCGGCTCGCGCCACTGGAACCCGGCGTCCGCAAAGATACGGTCCAGCCCCTCGGCCTCTGCCTGCCGCTTCACCAGTCCCGAGCCCGGAACGACGAGCGCCTGCCGCACATTGGCAGCCACCCGGCGGCCCTTCACCACCTCGGCCGCCACCCGCAGGTCCTCGATCCGGCTGTTGGTGCAGCTGCCGATGAAGATGTTCTCGACGGTCACATCCTCCATCCGCGTCCCCGGTGCCAGGCCCATGTAGGCAAGCGACTTGGCAGCCGCCTCGCGCTTCGAAGGCTCCGCAAAGCTGTCGGGCGCCGGCACCACGCCGGTCACCGGCACCACATCCTCAGGCGACGTCCCCCAGGTCACCAGCGGCGCGATCGCTGTCCCGTCGATCACCACCTCGCGGTCGAACAGGGCCCCCGGGTCGCTCGGCAGCTGCCGCCACCAGGCCAGCGCAGCCTCCAGCTCCGCACCCTTCGGCGCGCGCGGCTTGCCGGCCACGTAATCGAACGTCTTGCCGTCAGGCGCCACAAGGCCCGCACGCGCGCCGGCCTCGATCGACATGTTGCAGAGCGTCATGCGCCCTTCCATGCTCAAGGCCTCGATCACCGGGCCCCGGAACTCGATCACCGACCCCGTGCCACCGGCAGTTCCGATTGCGCCGATCACCGCCAGCGCCACGTCCTTTGCGCTGATCGAGAAGCCCAGGCTGCCCGTCACCGTCACCGCGAAGTTCCGGCTCTTCTTCAGCTGAAGCGTCGTCGTCGCGAACACATGCTCCACCTCCGACGTGCCGATCCCGAAGGCCAGCGCCCCGAAGGCGCCATGGGTGGAGGTGTGGCTGTCGCCGCACACGATCGTCAGCCCCGGCAGCGTGAAGCCCTGCTCCGGCCCGATCACATGCACGATTCCCTGCTCGGGCGCGTCGATCTCCAGATACTCGATCCCGAACTCGGCGCAGTTGCGCTTGAGGAGTGCCAGCTGCTCGGCCGATTCCGGGTCCAGGATCGGAAGCCGCCGGTCGGTCGTCGGCACATTGTGGTCGGGCACCGCCAGCGTCAGGTCGGGCCGGCGCACCCGCCGCCCGGCAGCGCGAAGCCCGGCAAAGGCCTGCGGCGTCGTCACCTCGTGGATGAGATGCCGGTCGATGAAGATCAGGCTGGTGCCGTCATCCCGGGTCGAAACCACATGGTCGTCCCAGATCTTGTCGTAAAGCGTGCGGGGGCTGGTCATGACGCTGAAGGCGTTAGGCCCCGCACTCGCCCCGGGTCAAGCCGCGCTCAGATGCCCTTCTCGCGGCGATACTGGCGCCAGTTCGCCACATTCGCCTGGTGCTCCTCGTAGGTCCGCGCAAAGGCATGCCCGCCCGTGCCGTCCGCCACCATGTACAGATAGTCGTGCACCTCCGGGTCCAGCACCGCTGCGATGCTCTCCCGCCCCGGGTTGGTGATCGGCCCCTGCGGCAAACCTTTGCGCACATAGGTGTTGTAGCCATTGTCCGCGCGCAGCTCGGATTGGCGGATGCCGCGCCGCAGCGGCTTGCCCTTCGTCACCGGGTAGATGACGGTCGGGTCCGCCTGCAGCAACATCCCCTGCTTCAGCCGGTTGGTGTAGAGCCCCGCGATCCGCCGCCGTTCCGAAGGGTCTCCGGTCTCCTTCTCCACGATCGCGGCCAGGATCACCGCCTCGTCCTTGCTCTTCACCGCGATGTTCTCGCTGCGGCGCTCCCACTGCCGGTCCAACTCCTCCGTCATCGCATCCTGCATGCGCTTCAGCACGTCCGCCCGGTTCTCGCCGATCTTCGCCTCATAGGTCGCGGGCAGCACCGTGCCTTCGGCAGGCGCCTCCACCCGGCCCTTCAGCCGGCCGACACCGTTCAGCCGCTCGGCCACCTGCACGCTCGGCATGCCCTCGGGTATGGGAATGCGCACGATCAGCGTGTCGCCGCGCTTCAGCCGCTCGAGGATGCTCCCCCAGCCCTCGCCTTCGAAGAAGCTGTAGGTGCCATACTGGATCTCGCGCTCATCCCCGATCGTTCGCGCCAGCAGCTCGAAGGCCTCCGAGCTGTCGATCACGCCGGCCGCCTCGAGAATGTCGGCGGCCTGCCCCACGCTCGCACCCCGCGGAATCTGCACCTCGATCCGCGCAGCGCCCGGCAGCGGCGCACGGCGCCACATCGTCGCCGTCCACACGCTCATCGTCAGCAGCGCCAGAAGGGACAGCACCGCCCCCCAGACAATCCAGCGCGGCTGCCCCGCCACAGTCGCGCCCGCCACCTGCTCAGACCTTCCGGAACACGACCGTCGCGTTGGTCCCGCCGAAGCCGAAGCTGTTGTTGAGAACCGCCTCGACCTTGCGCTCCTTCGCCTTCCACGGCACCAGGTCCACCCCCTCGGCGCCTTCGCACGGATCATCCAGGTTCAACGTCGGCGGCACGATCTGGTCGCGCATCGCAAGCAGCGTGAAGATGCTCTCCACCGCGCCCGCGCCACCCAGCAGGTGCCCGATCGCCGACTTGGTGCTGCTCATCGACACGGTGCCGATCGCATTGCCGAACAGCCGCTTCACCGCACCCAGCTCCAGCTCGTCGCCCATCGGCGTCGAAGTGCCGTGCGCGTTCACATAGTCGATGTCGCTGGGGTTCAGCCCGGCCCGCTTCAAGGCCATCTGCATCGACCGGAACGCACCCGAGCCTTCCGGGTGCGGCGCCGTCACATGATAGGCGTCGCCCGTCAGGCCATAGCCCACAACCTCGCCGTAGATCTTCGCGCCGCGCTTCTTCGCGCGCTCATATTCCTCCAGCACCACGATTCCGGCGCCCTCGCCCATCACGAAGCCGTCACGGCCCTTGTCCCAGGGGCGGCTCGCCCGCGTCGGCTCGTCGTTGAAGCCGGTCGAAAGGGCGCGCGCCTGCGCAAAGCCTGCAATCCCGATCGGGCAGATGGTCGCCTCGGTGCCACCGGCCACCATCACATCGGCATCGTCCAGCGCGATCAGCCGCGCCGCGTCGCCGATGGCGTGCGCACCCGTCGAACAGGCCGTGACCACCGCATGGTTCGGCCCCATCAGGCCGTACTTGATGGAAACCTGGCCAGAGACCAGGTTGATCAGCCGCCCGTGCACGAAGTGCGGGCTCACCCGCCGCGGCCCCCGCTCGTGCAGCACGATCGCTTCCTCGGCGATGCCCGGCAGGCCCCCGATGCCGGATCCGATCAGCGTGCCGGCGCGGAACCGCTCCTCCTCGCCCATGTCGGTCAGGCCCGCATCCTCCAGCGCCTGCCCGGCGGCATCGATGCCATAGACGATGAAGGGGTCCACCTGCCGCTGCACCTTGTGGTCCACGCGCAGGTTGGGGTCGAAGTCCTCGGGCTTCACCTCGCAGGCGATGCGGCACGCATAGTCGGTTGCATCGAAGCGGGTGATCGGTCCGGCGCCCGATTTGCCGGCGATCAGCCGTTCCCAGGTCTGTCCCACACTCCCGCCCAGCGGGGTCACGAGCCCAAGGCCCGTCACGACAACGCGGCGCATCACTCTCTCCTGATTCCCTCTCGGCACCCGGCCTTGCCGGAAGCCGCCCGGATCCCGCCATAGCGGCAGGCCCCTGAAATGGAAACGGCCCCGCGGGCAGCACTGCCCCCGAGACCGTTCACGGTCGGCACAGCAGGCCGCGCGATCTCGCGCGGCCCAGCCAGGGCCTTACTTGCCGTTCGCCGCAATGAAGGCGATCGCGTCCTTCACGGTCAGGATCTTCTCGGCCGCATCGTCCGGAATTTCCACCCCGAACTCGTCCTCGAACGCCATCACCAGCTCGACGGTGTCCAGGCTGTCCGCGCCCAGATCGTCGATGAAGCTGGCTTCCTCGGTCACCTTCTCGGCCTCGACGCCCAGGTGCTCGACAACAATCTTCTTCACGCGCTCGGCGACGTCGCTCATTCCTCTAACCCCTTCGTTCGGGAACCCGACGCTGCGGCGCCGTCCCGTGGATTGCCTCTATGCCCTAGCCGCCCCCGTTGCACGGTGCAAGCCAGCCAAGGCCGGCCTCATGCCATGTGCATGCCGCCATTCACATGCACGGCCTGCCCGGTGACGTACCCGCCTTCGTCGCTCGCCAGCCACAGCACGGCGGCCGCCACGTCGGCGCCCGAACCGAACCGCCCGGCCGGAATCCGCTCGAACATCTTGGCCTTCTGCTCGTCGGTCAGCGCGTCCGTCATCGCGGATGCGATGAACCCCGGCGCCACGCAGTTCACCGTCACGCCCCTGCTTGCAACTTCCGCTGCAAGGCTCCGCGTCATCCCCTCCAGCCCGGCCTTGGCCGCCGCATAATTGGCCTGCCCCGGATTGCCGATCGAGCCCACCACCGAACTGATCGAGATGATCCGCCCGTGCCGCGCCTTCATCATCGGCCTCAGCGCCGCGCGCGACAGCCTGAAGGCCGCCTCCAGGTCCACGCGGATCACGGCGGCCCAGTCCTCGTCCTTCATTCGCATCGCCAGCCCATCACGGGTGATCCCGGCATTGTTCACCAGGATATCCAGCTGCCCCAGGGTCTCGACCGCCGATGGCACCAATGCCTCCACCTCGTCCGCCACGTCCAGCCGGCACGGCAGCACCTCGGCCCCGCCAAGCTCGTCCGCCAGCGCCTGAAGCGCGTCGGCCCGGGTGCCCGAAAGCGCCAGCTTCGCACCGCGCGCCTTCAGCGTCCGTGCGATCGCACCCCCGATGCCGCCACTTGCGCCGGTGACCAGCGCGGTGCGCCCCGTCAGATCGAACATCTTCCTTCTTCTCCTTCACTTCGCTTCGGGCGCGCAGTCGCGGTTCAGCCACAGGCTGACCTGCTGTCCGCGGGCGCGCCGCGCCCGAGGCCTCCCCTCACAACGCCTTCAGCACCGCCTCGATATCCTCGGGCCGCGTCACGGCAAGGTTCTGGATGTCGGGCGCAATCCGCTTGACCATCGGGCCAAGCACCCGGCCGCCCAGTTCGACCATCCGCGTAACGCCGGCCTCCTGCATCGCCAGCACCGATTCGCGCCAGCGCACCGTGCCGGTCACCTGCTCCACCAGCAGCCGCCTGATCTCGGCCGGGTCCACCACCGGCGCTGCCGTCACATTGGCATAGAGCGGCACCAGCGGCGCCTGCATCGCCACGCCCTCCAGCGCCTCTGCCATTGCGTCGGCCGCAGGCGCCATCAGCGGGCAGTGGAAGGGCGCAGACACCGGCAGCAGCACGCTGTGCCGGCTGCCCCGCTCCTTGGCGATCCGGATCGCGCGCGCCACCGCCTCCACATGCCCCGAGACGACGACCTGCCCGGGCGCATTGTCGTTGGCCGCTGCGCACACCTCGCCCTGCGCAGCCTCTGCGGCAATCGCTTGCACCTCCTCGAAGGTCAGCCCCAGGATGGCCGCCATCGCCCCGTCACCGGGCGGCACGGCAGCCTGCATCGCCTCGCCCCGCCGCCGCAGCAGCCTCGCGGCCGCATCCACCTTCAAGGCGCCGGCGGCTGCCAGCGCGGTGTATTCCCCAAGGCTGTGGCCAGCCACGAACCCGGCCTTTTCCGAAAGGCGGATGCCGCCCTCCTGTTCCAGCACGGCAAGCGCCGCCAGGCTCGACGCCATGATCGCCGGCTGGGCGTTGGCCGTGAGCGTCAGGGTCTCTTCCGGCCCCTCGAACATCAGGTGGGACAGCTTCTGCTTCAGCGCCTCGTCCACCTCTTCGAGGATCTGGCGCGCCACCGGGCTCGCCTCGGCCATAGCCTTGCCCATGCCGACGGACTGGCTCCCCTGGCCGGGGAAGATGAAGGCTGTCGTCACGGGTCCGGATGCTCGCTTGTCTGTTGATGGTGTCGCGGCCCCTAGCGCATTGCGACGCGCTGTCAAAACGGCCCAACCCGCATCCTCGCAGCCAGCCAAATGCCACCTTTTCTTGGGGGCGCGCTTCCCTTATGGCCGGAGGTCGCATCGGAGGCGGGGGGCTCTTTTTCCGATCCGTTCAGGCAGTCGCCAGCGCGGCCGTGCCATGGACCGGAAACCAACCCACGTTTCCACCGACAAGAAAGGTCGTCAATGAAGCTGGTTTCGCGGCATTCGCTCATCGCCCTGGCCCTCGCCACGGCCCCGCTTGCGGGCATGCCCCTCATCGGCGGCGCGGCCCTCGCCCAGGCCCTTTCGCCCGCCGTCGGCAAGCCGCTCCAGCAAGCGTCCAATGCCGCCAAGGCCGGCAACACGGCCGCCGCACAGAATTATGTGAACCAGGCCCGCGCCGCTGCCACCACCCAGCAGGAACGCACCAAGGTCGGCCAGATGGCGGCCTATGTGTACACGCGCGCCGGCAACTATGGTGCCGCCGCCGCCGAGCTCGAACGCATCGGCGCACCGGCAAGCCAGCTCGCGCCGCTGTATTACCAGGCCCGCCAGTACGACAAGGCGATCGCCGCTGCGAACAAGTCGGGGCAGACGACCATCGTCGCCCAGTCCTACCTGATGCAGGGCAAGCCGGCAGAGGCCGCCAAGATCTACCAGAAGATGGTGGATCAGAACCCGAACAACCCGACCGCGCTCCAGAACCTCGCCAACGCGCAGTTCAAGATGGGCGACAAGAAGGCCTATATCGCCACCATCCAGAAGCTGATCCGCCTCGACCCGACGCCGGCGCGCTGGCGCGCCCTCCTCGTCGACATGAAGGCCAGCCCCATGTCGCGCGACGCAAAGCTCGGCCTCTACCACCTGATGCGCGAAACCGGGAACCTGACGACGCCTGCCGACGTCCAGGAATTCGCCAAGATCGCGATCGTGGGCGGCCAGCCCGGTGTCGCGGCCGACGTGGTGCAGAAGGCAACCGAATCCGGCGTCCTGACCGCCGGCGACGCGATGAACACCAAGCTCGTCGAAGCCTCGGCCAAGCGCCAGGCGGCCGCCCTCGCGGCCGCGCCCGCCGGCGCCAAGGCGCCGAACAGTGCCTTCGCTGCCGGCAACGCCTTCCTGGGCGCCGGCCAGTATCCGCAGGCGATCGCGGCCTTCACCACTGCCCAGAAGGGCCCGAATGCGGCCGAAGCCACCATGTTCAAGGGCATCGCCCAGGTCCGCGCCGGCCAATATGCCGCCGCCCGCCAGACCTTCAAGGCAGTGCCTGCCGGCCCCTATTCGGAAATCGCCGGCCTGTGGGACCTCTACGCCTCCACCAGGGGCTGATCCCGCCGACAGATCGACACGCTTGAGGGGGCCTTTTCGGCCCCCTCTTCGCGTCAGCCGGGCAGAACGATCAGGCTCAGCTGCCGCCCGTAATCGGGCTCACCGGCAAGCGTCTTGCGCCGATAGCTGAAGAAGCGCTCCGCATCCTTCCTGGTGTCGGCCCCAAGCCCCTCGGCCCGCATCACGCCGGAATCCGCCAGCCGCTTCAAGCAATAGCCCTCCAGGTCAAAGAAGGCATGGCCCGGCCGCCCGTCGGTGAAGAAGGCGCCATTCTCCGCTTCGACCGCTTCGAACCGCGCACGAAAGCCATCGTCCACCTCGTAGGACCGGCGCCCGATGCACGGCCCCACGGCTGCCGAAATCCGCGCGCGCTGCGCGCCCAGCCGCTCCATCGCATCGACCGTCGCCCCGATCACCCCACCAAGCGCGCCCTTCCAGCCGGCATGGCAGGCCCCGATCACGCCCGCAGCCGCATCCTCCAGCAACAGGGGGGCGCAATCAGCCGTCAATATTCCCAGCGCAATCCCCGGCCGGTCCGTCACCAGCCCATCCGCTTCGGGCCTTGCATCGTCCGTCCAGTCGCCGGCTTCCACCGCGATCGCGCTGTGAACCTGGTGCAGCGTCACCAACCGTGCGCCTGGCGCCACGGCTGCCAGGGCCCGCGCGCGATTCTCCCGCACCGCTTGCGCCGCGTCGCTCGAACCAAGCCCCACGTTCAGGCTGGCGAAGATGCCCTGCGAAACGCCGCCGGTCCGCCCCAGGAACCCGTGCGGGCAGGTCAGCCCCCGCGCCTCCAGCCGCGTGATCACAGCGTCAGCCTCAGGATGCGGTCGTCATCGACCTGATCGCCGACCACGAATTCATAGCGCCCAACCTCCACGAACCCGTTCCGCTCATAGAAGCGCCGCGCCCGGTGATTCTCGATCCAGACGGTAAGGTACAGCTCCTCGAAGCCGCGTGCTCGGGCCTCGGCGATCCCCTGCTCCAGCAGCCGCTGGCCGAGCCCCGTCCCCTTCGCAACCGGATCGAGATAAAGCTGCCGCAGCACCCACCAGCGCTTCGCCGTCTCCGGCTCGATGTCGTAAGGCCCCAGCGTGCAATAACCGAGCAGCTGCCCGTCAACGTCCTCGGCCAGGAAAATCGCGAACTCCGGGTCCGTGCACTCGCCCTCGAACCGCTCCAGCGTGCAGCTCTCGTCGAACCAGCGCTCCATCTCGCCCGGCGGATAGGTGTGGCCGAAGGTGTCGGCGAAACTTCGGCAGAACAAGTCCCGCACCTTCGCCGCATCCGCCCGCCCCGCCCGCCGAAATCCCGGCGCAAGCGCCCCCTGATCGGACCCCATCCAGCCATCACTCCCGCGCTGAAGAATCTGCCTTTGCATTCGGATCTGCAATGACGCATCCATCCTATACCAGCCGGAGGGCCTGGCGGTAGACGGTCGCGCTGCGTTCAAGCAGGAAAGGTCAGGCGTACGATGGCGGATATCGGACTGTCAACGGAACGGGAGGCCTGGCGCCGCCAGGCGCTCGCAACGTCGCTGATGGCGCTCATCTTCGTCGCCGGCTTCCTCAACCAGTTCCTGATGGGCCGGTCCAGCTTCGATGCGCCGCCGGTGGTGCACATCCACGCGGTCGTGTTCTTCGGCTGGGTCGCGCTGAACACGGTGCAGGCCTGGGCGGCCGCCTCCGGCCGGCTCGATCTCCACCGCCCGCTCGGCTGGCTTGCCGCCGCCTGGGTGCTGATGATGCTGGCGGCCGGCGTCGCCATCATGCTCGCCAAGGTGGGCGAGGGGCGCGCACCCTTCTTCTTCCAGCCGCAGGTCTTCCTGGTCGAGAATCTCGCCGGGCTCCTCTGCTTCGCCCTGCTCACGGGAGCGGCCATAAAGCTCCGCCACGACACCGGCTGGCACCGGCGCCTGCACCTGTGCGCGCTCGCATCGCTGATGGGCCCGGCCTTCGGGCGGATCCTGCCGATGCCACTGATGATCCCCTGGGCGATGGAGATCGCCATGCTCCCCGGCCTCGCCTTCCCTGCCTGGCTCGCTTGGCGCGAAAGGCGCATGGACGGCGCCGTTCACCCGGCCTGGGTCATCGGCATCCTCGCGCTTCCGCTCACCACGGTCGCCGCCTGGCTGATCGCCCACTCGGCTGTGGGCGACGCGCTCTATGCCCGGGTGGTCGCCGGTCAGGCCGGCGAGGCCGTCCCCGGCCTCACCTTCGGGGCGCCGCCCCCAGGCATGTAAGCCTCAGGCCGCGCGGCCCAAGTGGACGCCGCGGAAGTGGGCCCGCAAGGACACCTTGTCGATCTTGCCCGATCCCAGCTTCGGCAGCGGCTGGTCATGCAGCCACAGCCGCGCCGGCACCTTGAACGCCGCCAGATCGCGCTTCACGAACTCGATCAGGCTCTCGGGCTCCAGCTTCTCGCCCGGCTTCAGATAGACGACCGCCCCCGTGATCTCGCCCAGCCGCTCGTCCGGCAGGCCGAACACGCTCGCCTCGGCGACCGCCGGGTGGCTGTAGATCGCGGCCTCCACTTCCACGGCCGAGATATTCTCCCCGCCGCGGATGATGATGTCCTTCTTGCGGTCGACGATCGTGAGGTAGCCGTCCTCGTCCAGCTTCCCAAGGTCGCCGGTCTTGAACCAGCCGTCCGCCGTGAAGGCCGAGGCGGTCGCCTCAGGCTTGTTCCAGTAGCCGCGCACATTGGCGCAGCTCCGGATGCACACCTCGCCCACCTCTTCGACGCCCAGCGGGTTCATGTCGTCGTCGGCGATCATGATCTCCACCATCGGCTTCGAGGCGCGCCCCGTGGAGGACGGCTTCAGCCGGTAATTGTCGCGGATGTTCCCCGCACCCACGCCGTTGGTCTCGGTAAGGCCATAGCCGATCGCCGGGTTCTTCCCCGGAAAGGCCTCCGCCAGCCGGCCCACATGCTCGGCCGGGCGCGGCGCCCCGCCGCCCGCAATGTCGACCAGGGTGGACAGGTCATACTTCGCCCGGTCCGGATGCTGCATCAGCTCGAGCGACATCGTCGGCACGCCCACGAAATAGGTGCAGCGCTCCTTCTCGATCAGCCGCAGCGCCTCGCCCGCATCCCACTTGTGCATGATCACCAGCTTCCGCCCGATGGCGACCGACACCAGCATCACCGGCACCGAGCCCGTGATGTGGAACAGCGGCACGTTCAGCAGCATCACCTGCTGCTCGGGCAGCGCAATCCCCTGCGCCTGCGCCAGCTGCAGCATCGAAAGACCCTGCACCAGATAGTTGAGCGTGCCGGCCACGATCGCCCGGTGCGTCGAAACCGCCCCCTTCGGTGCCCCCGTCGAGCCCGAGGTGTACATGATCGTAGCATCATCTTCCGGGTAGATCGGCGGCAGATACCAGGGCGACGCGGGCGACGCCTCAAGCGCTGCGTCCAGCGTGTCCGCCCCGAAGCCGTCCGCCACGGACTTGCTGGTCCTGACTGCCACCAGCGGGATCTTCAGGTCGGCAATGTCGGCAACGCGCCGCAGCCGCTCCTCGTCGACGATGGCGATGCGCGAGCCAGAGTCCTTCAGGCCATAGGCCAGCTCGTCGGTCTTCCACCAGGCGTTCATCGGCACCACGATGGCCCCGATCATCATCGCGCCCATGAAGCTGGTGATCCACTCGGGGTAGTTGCGCATGGCGATCGTCACCCGGTCGCCCTTCGCAATGCCGTAACGGTGCTGCAGCATCCCCGCGATCCGGGTCGCCTGGGCCTGGATGTCGGCAAAGCTCAGCCGCTCGCCGTCGAACACCACAAACTCCTTCGCGCCATGCGCCGGCAGGAAGAAGCCCAGGAACTCCCTGAGGCTCGGCGGCGCATGCTCGAACACGGGGTATTCGGCCCCGCGGATCACTGCCTTGCCGACGGCCAGCTGGCCCCCGGGCGCGGTGATCGCAGCGGTCGCAGCATCGATTGCCAAGTCCAGCGGCGTCAGTGCCATCTCTCTCTCCCCAACCAGATTTGTGGGGCTACATGGCGGCCCGACGCGGCGCCTTCAAGCATTTTGCACAAATGACACGAACGCCTTGCGCCCCGAAGGCCCGCAGCCGCCGTTGCACGCCCAAGGCAGCTCCGATAGTCTCCGCTGTGTGAGCTTTCCCGGTCTCCTCCGTCGCTGGCGCACCGCGCGCGGCCTCAGCCAGCTCGCGCTTGCCGGAGAGGCCGGCATCAGCGCACGCCATCTCTCGTTCCTGGAAAGCGGTCGCGCGCGGCCCAGCGCCGAAATGGTGATGCAGCTGGGGGCCGCGCTTGGCCTGTCGCTGCGCGCCCGCAACGAGCTGCTCGGCGCGGCCGGCTATGCCCCGGCCTACCGCGAAACGGTCGATCTGGAGGCGCCGCACAACGCTCCCGTCGCCGACGCCCTGCGGACCCTGCTGAAGGCCCATCACCCAAATCCGGCGATCGTGATGAACCGCCGTTGGGACATATTGCTGGCGAATCGTGCCGCCAGCCGCTTCAGCCGCTTCTTCATCGGCACGGCGGCCGCCATCAACGATCACCGCCGGCTCGGAAACGCGGCCCATCTCTATCTCGCGCCCGATCTCTTCGCGCCGCGGATCCTCGATTGGGCCGAGGTCGCGCGCAACACGCTCGCCAGCGTGCGGCGGGACGCAGGCGTCGACCCGTCGCCCGGCGGTCCCTCCGACCTGCTCGCCGAGCTGCTGGCCTACCCGGCGGTCGCCGCGCTCCGCCCCTCGGGAGCGCCCGAAAGCCCGCCGCCGCTGCTGGCAACCCGGCTCAGCCACGAAGGCGTCACCATAAGCTACGCGACCATGCTGACCTGCTTCGGAACCGCAGCCGATGTCTTTGCCGAGGAACTCCGCATCAAGACCTTCATCCCGCTGGACGCGGACACGCGCACCTTCTTCGCAGACATCGCCCGACGGGATACCGAAATCATGACAGGCTGACGGCCGCCTGGCGCCGGCGCAGCGCGCCGCCGACAAGGCCGAACCCGGCGATCATCAACGCCCAGGCCGCGGGCTCGGGAATGACCCCGGTCGACGGCGGCGGCGGAGGCGGTGTCGGCCCAAGCGCGGTGTACTGGATCTGGTCGATCCCGAACACCGTGGCGCTGTAGAGGTTCACGGTCAGCCCGCCGGCAAAGCTCACATTTGGGCTCACCAGCAGGTTGCCGGTGGCCGGCGGCTGGATGAAGCCGCTCTCCCACAGCAGATTGTTCTCGCTGCTGAACACCCGCACCTCGGTGAAGAAGCCGAGATTGTCGGGCCTGCTGGCAATGCGGAAGCTGTCCAGCCGCAGCGCCACGTCGGGATCCAGACGGATCAGCCGAAACTGGAGGAACGCCTGGTCATCCCGCGCCAGCCCCGCAAGATCGCCATAGCCGTTGTCGGCATAGCGCAGCCCGGTGATCCGGATGCCCGTCGCCGGAAAGCCGGTGCTGAAGCTCTCGAACTTCGTCGTCACCTGGGCCGTGCCGCCGAACCCGTCGGCCACGAACGACGGAAACTCCGGGTCCCGCGCATCGCGGGAGAAATCGATGATCGTGGTCGTCGCGTCGGCCCCGGCCGACAGCATCAGCAGCCCGGCTGCAAGCAGTCCCTTGCGCATGAAAAAGCTCCCCGTTTGCCCCGACCGGATCACGTCCGGTCGGGCGGGAAGGTGCGCCCGCACCGCGGCCCCGCCAATTACCCGGCAGGTAAGCGCCGCGGTGGGCGCTCAGTAGTTCAGCATCAGCGCAAGCCGGTCGCCATGGAACGCGCCGTCGCCGAAGGTCTCGGCCGCCGCCCGCGCCCGCTTCATGTAGAAGCCGATGTCATATTCGTCGGTCATGCCGATCCCGCCGTGCATCTGCACCGCCTCGTTGGTGGCAAGCTTGCACACGTCGCCGGCCTTCGCCTTGGCCAGGGCTACGAAGAAGGGTGCCCGCTCGTCGCCCGCATCCAGCGCGGTCAGCGCCTTCAGCGTCACGCTCCGCGCCAGCTCCACCTCGCAGAACAGGTGCGCCGCCCGGTGCTGCAGCGCCTGGAAGCTGCCGATCTTCACCCCGAACTGCTCGCGCTGCTTCAGATAATCGACCGTCACGTCGAAGCTCTGCGCCGAAACGCCCAGCATCTCGGCAGCCAGGCAGGCCCGGCCCGCATCCAGCGCGGCTTCCAGGATGGCAAAGCCCTCGCCCAAGCCACCCAGCATGTCCGCGCCGTCCACCTGGACTCCGTCCAGCGTCACCTCGGCGGCATTCCGGCTGTCCACCATCCAGCGCCGCTTCACCGAAACGCCGGCCGCCTTCGGATCGACCAGAAACAGCGTGATCCCCGCAACATCGGTGTCGGCCCCGCTCGTGCGCGCCGCGACGATCAGCTTGTCGGCCACATGCCCGTCCAGCACGAAGGGCTTGGCCCCCGTCAGCTTGAAGCCATTGCCCGAGGCTTCCGCCTTCGTCGCCACCTGGTTCGGCTGGTGCCGCGCGGCCTCGTCGGCTGCCAGCGCCACGATCAGCTCGGCCGAGGCCATCTTCGGCAGCAGCGCCGCCTTCTGCTCCTCGGTGCCGCCTCGCGCGATCGCCGTCGCCGACAGGATCGCGGACGACAGGAACGGCGAGATTGTCAGATTCCGCCCGATCGCCTCCTGGATCAGCCCCGCGGCCACCATCCCCAGCCCGGCGCCGCCGAACTGCTCGGGGATCGCCACGCCCGCAAAGCCCATCTCGGCCATCTTGGCCCAGAGCCCGCGGTCGAAACCGTCCGGGTCCTTGGAGTCCCGCAGCTTCCTCAGCTGCGAAACGGGTGCATGCTCGGCAAAGAATCCGTCCGCCGAATCCTTCACCATCCGCTGCTCGTCGTTGAGGACAAGTGCCATCGCTCAGGCCCCCGGCAGCTGGAGGACGCGCTTGGCGATGATGTTGAGCTGCACTTCCGACGTGCCGCCCTCGATCGAATTCGCCCGGCTACGAAGCCACGTTCGCGCCGGGTCCCCGTCGCGCTTGTCCTCGCCCTCCCAGGTCAGGCTGTCACTCCCGCCGATCGACATCAGCAGCTCCTGCCGCTCCTTGTTCAGCTCGGTGCCATAATATTTCAGCATCGAGGACAGCGCGCCAACGCCCTGCCCCGCCTTGGCCTCGTCCTTCACCCGCTCCATCGTCAGCCCGAAGGCATAGGCGTTGATCTCGTGCCGCACGATGTCGGCGCGAAGCAGCCCGTCCTTCAGCTTGCCCGATTTCGACGTCCCGATCGCCTTCTTGGCCATCTGGTGCATCGAATCCCTGCCCGTGGACCCCATGTCCATCCCGCCGATCATCTCGCGCTCGTGCGTCAGCAGATACTTGGCGATGTCCCAGCCCTTGCCCGGCTCACCCACCAGATTCGCCTTTGGCACCCGCACATTGTCAAAGAAGGTCTGGCAGAAGGGGCTGTAGCCCGAAATCAGCTTGATCGGGCTGGTCGTCACGCCCGGGCTTTCCATGTCGAACAGCAGGAAGCTGATACCCAGATGCTTGGGCGCAGCAGGGTCGGTGCGCACCAGGCAGAAGATCCAGTCCGCGCGGTCGGCATAGCTCGTCCACACCTTCTGCCCGTTCACCACGAATTCGTCGCCATCCAGGATGGCGCTCGTGCGCAGCGCCGCGAGGTCGGATCCGGCGCCGGGCTCGGAATAGCCCTGGCACCAGCGCACCTCGCCCCGCGCGATCCGCGGCAGATGCTCCAGCTTCTGCGCCTCGTTGCCATATTTCAGCAGCGCCGGCCCCAGCATCCAGATGCCGAAGCTGCTCAGCGGCGGCCGCGCCTTAATGCGCCGCATCTCGGCAGCCAGGATCTTCGCCTCGTCCTTGCTGAGGCCACCGCCGCCATAGGCCTTGGGCCACTCCGGCACCGTCCAGCCCCTGGCCGCCATCCGGTCGAGCCACAGCTTCTGCGCCTCGCTCTTGAATTTCCACTTGCGGCCACCCCAGCAGACGTCGCTGTCTCCGGTCACGGGCTGCCGCATCTCCTCGGGGCAATTGGCTTCCAGCCAGGCCCGCGTCTCGGCCCGAAAGGCGGCCAGTTCCGGCGTCTCGTCCATGCTCGCAATTCTCCCCAAAAGCGCTCTCGCGCTTGGCTATGACAGGCGATATGAAGCGCGCCATGGAGTTTTTCCGGCAACCTGTCGAATGGGCCAGCCTCGGGCTCGATCCGATCGCCCTCCAGCTCGGCGGGTTCGCGCTGCGCTGGTACAGCCTCGCCTACATCTTCGGAATCATCGCCGCCTGGGTTCTGCTCGCCCGCATGGTCCGCCGGCCCGGCAGCCCGATGACCGCCGCCCATGTCGACGATCTCATCACCTGGTGCACGCTCGGCGTCATCCTCGGCGGGCGAACGGGCTATGTCCTCTTCTACAACCCGGCCCAATATGCCGCCGACCCGCTCGCCTTCTTCAAGCTCTGGGAAGGCGGCATGTCCTTCCATGGCGGGCTCGCCGGAGTCATCCTCGCCATCCTCCTCTACGCCCGCTCGCAGGGCCTCTCGGCCTTGCGCATCCTCGATTATGCCGCCGTCGTCACCCCGATCGGCCTCTTCCTCGGCCGCCTCGCCAACTTCGTGAACGGCGAGCTGTGGGGCCGCCCGACAGACGGCACCTGGGGTATCATCTTCCCCGACGCCGGCCCCGAACCGCGCCATCCCAGCCAGCTCTACGAGGCCGCGACCGAGGGGCTTCTCCTCCTCCTCATCCTCTCCATCCTGTTCTGGGCAACCAACGCCCGCATGAAGCCCGGCCTGCTGGGCGGAGTCTTCATCACCGGCTACGGCCTGTCGCGCTTCGTGATCGAGTATTTCCGCGAACCCGACGCCCAGCTCGGCATCCTCTCTATGGGTCTCACCATGGGGCAGCTCCTCTCGCTGCCGATGATCCTGCTTGGCCTGTTCCTGCTCGCCACCACCAACGGCCGCCGGCCTTCCAACCTGCCGACCCCGGCGTGACCCCCGAAGTCCGGCAGCTCCTCGCGCAGGGGCCCCTGCCCCTCGCCCGCGTCATGCAGGTCGCAGCAGACCATTACTACGCAACCCGCGAACCCTTCGGCCCATCGGGCGACTTCGTCACCGCACCCGAGATCAGCCAGATGTTCGGCGAAGTGATCGGCCTGTGGCTTGCCGACCTCTGGCAACGTGCCGGAAGCCCTGCTCCGGTCCTCCTCGCCGAACTCGGCCCCGGCCGCGGCACCCTCATGGCCGACGCCCTGCGCGCGATCGGCAAGGCCGCGCCCGCCTTCGCCGCCGCCATCAGCCTCCACCTCGTCGAACGCAGCCCCCGCCTGCGGGCGCTGCAGGCCCAGCGCCTCCCCCACGCCACCTGGCACGACGATCTTGCAACTCTCCCGACAGACGCCCCCCTCCTCCTCGTCGCCAACGAGTTCCTCGATGCGCTTCCCATTGCCCAGTTCGAGCGCGTGGAGGACGGCTGGGTCATGCGCCGCGTCGAGCTCAGCAGCGCCGGCCCCCGCTGGGACCGGTCCGTCGGCGCCAACCTCGCCTTCATCCCGGACAAGATCCGCCATGCCGCAATCGGCTCCGTCCATGAACGCAGCTTCGCCGCCGAAGGCGTGGCGGCAGCTGTTGCAAGGCGCCTCGCAGACCAGGGGGGCGCTGCGCTCTTCATCGATTACGGCCACGCCGGCCCCGCACTCGGTGACACGCTGCAATCGCTGAAGGGCGGCCAATATGCCGACCCGCTCGAAACGCTGGGCGAGGCCGACATCAGCGCCCATGTCGACTTCACCGCCATCGCCCGCGCAATGGCCCCGCATGCCACGGTCTTCGGGCCGGAAGCCCAGGGCATGTTCCTCGAATCGATCGGCATCAGCCAGCGCGCCGAGACACTGAAGGCAATGGCCAGCATTGCGGCGCGGGCCGAGATCACCGCCGCCCACGCCCGCCTGGTGTCCGTCGGCGCCATGGGCCGGCTGTTCCAGGTCCTCGCCGCGGTCGCACCCGGCTGGCCAGCCCCCGCAGGATTGCCTAGACACGCCGCATGAGCATCCACGCAGACCGACTCGCCGCCCTTCGCGCCCAGCTCCAGGCCCAGGGCCTCGACGGCTTCATCATCCCACTCACCGACGAGCATATGTCGGAGTATGTCGGCGCCTACGCCCGCCGCCTCGAATGGCTGACAGGCTTCCAGGGCAGCGCCGGCAGCGCGGCGGTTCTGCCCGAAAAGGCCGCCATGTTCGTCGACGGCCGCTACACCGTCCAGGTCCGCACCCAGGTCGATGGCGCGTTCTACGAATATCGCTCGGTCCCGTCCGAACCCATGGCCGGCTGGCTCGCCGACAATGCCCCGGCAGGCGCCTGCATCGGTTACGATCCCTGGCTCGCGACCCGCAGCTTCGTGCAGCAGACATCCGCCGCCCTTGCCGCCAAGGGGGCAACCCTTGTCGCCGTCGAAACCAACCCGGTCGACGCCATCTGGGCCGGCAAGCCCCGGCCGTCCGACGCCCCGGCCGAGATCCTGGGCGACGAGTTCACCGGCCAGAACTCGGCCGACAAGCGCGCCGCAATCGCGGCCGCCACCGCCAGGGCCGGCGCAAACGCCGTCATCCTCTCCGCCCTCGATTCGATCGCATGGGCTTTCAACATCCGCGGGGCCGATGTCGCGCGCACCCCGGTCGTCCGTGCCTTCGCCCTCGTCCGCGACGACGCGACAGCCACGATCTTCACCAGCCCGGCCAAGATCACGCCCGAGGTCCGCGCCCATCTCGGCGCGCACGTCACCATCGAGCCCTATGAAGCCTTCGGCCCAGCGCTCGAGGCGCTCACCGGCACCGTCCTCCTCGATCCCGCCTGGTGCGTCGCCGCCATCTTCGAGGCATTGGGCCGCGGCAAGGCCCGCATCGTCGAGGGCCGCGACCCCTGCATCCTGCCCAAGGCCGCCAAGAACCCGACCGAGCAGGACGGCATGCGCGCCGCCCATGTCCGCGACGGCGCGGCCATGGCCAAATTCCTCCACAGCATCGATACCAATCCCCCGCTCGACGAACTCGACGCCGAACGCCGCCTCGAAGGCTTCCGCCGCGAATCCAACCTGCTGAAGGACCTCTCCTTCGACAGCATCTCGGCGATCGGCCCCAACGCCGCGCTCCCGCACTATCGCTCGGAGGCCGTCACCAACCGCCCCTTCGCCGGCGAGATCTGCTACCTGATCGACAGCGGCGGCCAGTATCCCGACGGCACCACCGACATCACCCGGACGGTCTCCATCGGCACCCCCACGCCCGAGCTCAAGGACCGCTTCACCCGCGTGCTCAAGGGCCACATCGCGCTTGCAACCGCCCGCTTCCCGCGCGGCACCCGCGGCGGGCAGCTCGACATCCTCGCCCGCCAGTTCCTGTGGGTTGCCGGCCTCGATTACGCCCACGGCACCGGCCATGGCGTCGGCCACTTCCTTGGCGTCCACGAAGGCCCGCAGCGCATCGCCAGCGCACCGGGCGCGCAGGGCACCGACGAAGTGCTGCTGCCCGGCATGGTGCTTTCCAACGAGCCCGGCTTCTACAAGCCCGGCGCCTACGGCATCCGGATCGAGAATCTCGTGATCGTCGTCGAGGACAGCCGTGACGGCGACGAGCAGCCCATGCTCGCCTTCGAGACCATCACCATGGCCCCGATCGACAAGCGCCTGGTCGAACCGACGCTGCTCTCGCCTGCCGAGATCGACTGGGTCGACAGCTACCACGCCCGAGTCCGCGACGCGCTCGAACCCCAGCTCCACGGTGCCGCGCGTGACTGGCTGCTTGCCGCAACCAGCCCCCTTCTCGAGGCCTCCCGCGCGGCCGCATGAGGGAGCTCGCAAACCGGATCACCCGCCCCCTCGATTTCGGGCGAACGGTTCCCTTCTGGAGCTGGCTCGCCCCGCTCGCCGCCGCAGTCGCGCTTGCGTTGCTGCACGGTCGTGCCTCGGAGCTGCCCGTCGCGCTCGGCCTTGCCGCCCTGCTGATCCCGGCCGTCCTCGCAGCCGTCCACCATGCCGAAGTCATCGCCGTGCGCGTCGGCGAGCCCTTCGGCACGCTCGTCCTGGCGCTCGCCGTCACCGTCATCGAATGCGCGCTCATCGTCACGCTGATGCTCGCCAAGCCCGACACGTCCGCCGCGCTTCTCAGGGACACGGTGTTTTCGGCCGTGATGATCATCCTTGCCGGTGTCGTCGGCCTCTGCATCACGGTGGGCGCCGCTCGCCACCACGTCCAGCGCTTCGGCCTCTACGGCGTGTCGGCGGCCACCACCACGCTTGCTGCCCTCTCGGTCCTTGTCCTCATCCTCCCCAACTACACCACCTCCACCAGCGGCCCCACCTACACCGAGGCCCAGCTCCTCCTCGTCGGCGCCGCCAGCCTCGTCCTCTGGCTGCTCTTCGTCTTCGTGCAGACCGTCCGCCATCGCGACTATTTCCTGCCCGAGGAGGGTGGAACAGACGCCCACCACGACGTGGACGATGTGTCGGCCCGCCAGATGTGGATAGCACTCGGTCTCCTGCTGCTCAGCCTCGTCGGCGTCGTGCTCCTCTCCAAGACGCTCTCCGATCCGCTCGCGGCCGCAATCATCAAGAGCGGGGCGCCCCTCTCGGCCGTCGGGGTCGTCATCGCCGGTGTCGTCCTCCTGCCCGAAGGCGTGGCTGCCGTCCGCGCCGCCCGGGCAGACCGGCTGCAGACGAGCCTCAACCTCGCGCTGGGCTCGGCACTCGCAACCATCGGGCTCACCGTGCCGATCATCGCAGGCCTCTCGGTCGCCTTCGGCTGGACCCTCGAACTCGGCCTCGACCCCAAGGGAATCACCCTGCTTGCCCTCACCCTCCTCGTCTCGGCCATGTCGCTGTCCACCGGCCGCACAACCGTTCTCCAGGGCGCCGTCCATCTCGTGATCTTCGCCTTCTTCCTCTTCACATCCTTCGCGCCCTGACCGCCGACACCGACACGACGGCCGGCCACACGGACGCAATCCGAAGCCGCTAAGAAGGCTCGACCCGACGCATCCCCACCATCCCAGGAGGCCTCCATGCCCGCCCGCTTCACCCTGCCGCCGCTGCCCTTCGAGGCAGACGCCCTTGCGCCCGCGATCTCGGCCGAAACCTTCGCCCAGCACCACGCAGGCCACCACCAGGCCTATGTCGACAAGCTCAACCAGCTCGCAGACGCCGAGGGGATGGCCGATGCCTCGCTGCTGGAAATCATCCGCGAAACCGCCGACGCCGACCCGGAGGATGTCTCCGAACAGGTCTCCGCGTCCGACATCTTCGTCCACGCCGCCCAGCACTTCAACCACGCCTTCTACTGGGCAAGCCTCAGCCCCGCGGGCGGCGTCCCCCAGGGCGACCTCGCAGCCGCCATCGACCGCGACTTCGGATCACTCGAGGCCCTTCTGAAGGCGATGGTCGAAGAAGGCGCAGACCATTTCGCCTCCGGCTGGCTCTGGCTGGTCGCGGATGAGGGCGAACTGTCGCTCATGTCCTGCCACGACGCCCAGACCCCGGTCATCGACGAGAGCCTGAAGCCAATCCTCGTCGTCGACCTGTGGGAACATGCCTATTATCTCGACCATCAGCGCGCCCGCAAAGCCTATCTCGAGGCCGTGACCGCCAACCATCTGAACTGGGATTTCGCAGCCGAAGCCTATGCCGTCGCCGACGTCGAGGAACTGGACCTCGGCATCGAAAATGCAGCCGCAGCCGAAACGGCAGCCTGAACCCTCAGGTCAGCGCCGCGAAGCGCTCCACCGCAGCGGTCGGGCCCGACACGATCAGCAGGTCGGACATGTAGACCACCGTGTCGGTCACGGCCTGGATGAACGGCTCGCGGGGGCGCTTCACCCCCACGATCGTCACGCCATGCGCCTTGCGCACGTCGGTTTCACCCAGGGATTTCCCCGCCATGAAGCGCGGCGTCCGGGTCTTCACGATGGCGAACCCGTCGTCGAACTCGATGAAGTCCATCATCTTGCCCGTCACCAGATGGGCGACCCGCTCACCCATCTCGGCCTCGGGAAAGATCACGTGGGCGGCCCCCACCCGCTCGAGGATCCGGCCGTGGTTGGCGTTCACCGCCTTCGCCCAGATGTCCTTGCAGCCCGCGTCCGACAGCGCGACCACCGTCAGCACGCTCGCTTCGATGTCGGATCCGATGCCCACCACCGCGTGCACCATCTCACCCGCCCCCAGCCGCTTCAGCGCAGCCGGATTGGTCGTGTCGGCCTGCACCACATGGGTCAGCTCCTCGGAAAGCGCCTGCACCACCTCCATGTCCTGGTCGACGCCCAGCACCTCATGTCCCATCCGCGCCAGAGACAGCGCAACCGCCGTCCCGAAGCGCCCAAGCCCGATCACCATCACGGGCGGCGCTGCCCCATTCCTCTCAGCCGACAATCGGTCTCTCCTCGGGATAGCGGAACGGGGTGGTCCTCACCTTCAGCGCGAGCGCGGTCGCAAGCGCAACCGTGCCCACCCGCCCCACATACATCATCACCACCAGCACCAACTGCCCGGCCGGCGGCATGTCGGCCGCAAGCCCGGTCGAAAGCCCCACCGTCGCAAAGGCCGATATCACCTCGAACATCAGCCGCTCCACCGGCGCCTCGACAAAGCTCGCCAGGACCAGCAGCGCCAGCGACACCGACCCCACCGCCATCAGCACAATCGTCACCGCCTGGCGCTGCACATCCGGGCAGATGCGGCGGCGGAAGGCCACCGAGTCCGGCGATCCGCGGATCTCGCTCCACACCACGAACCCCAGCAGCAGAAAGGTGGTGATCCGGATGCCCCCCGCCGTCGACGCGCTGCCGCCCCCCACCAGCATCAGCCCGGACGAGATCAGCAGCGTGTCGACCCCCAGCGCCCCCGTGTCGTGCACGTTGAACCCGCCCGAACGCGTCATGACCGAATGGAACAGCGCACCCAGCAGCTTTTCGCCCCAGCCCGCCGGCCCCAGTGTCGCCGGATTTTCCCACTCGAACAGCAACACGGCCGCAAAGCCGATCAGCGTCAGCGCCAGCGTGCCCCACAGCGTCAGCTTGGTGTGGATCGACCAGCCGTCCGGCCTGCGCCACTCGTTCCTCAGCTCGTGCAGCACCGGAAAGCCGATCCCGCCCATCACCACCCCAACCATCAGCGGCGTCAGCAGCAGCGGGTCGCGCGCATGCGGCGCGAGGCCCTCCGGCAGGATGGAAAAGCCCGCATTCATGAAGGCCATCACGGAATGGAACAGCCCATGCCAGGCGGCCGCTCCCACGCCCATGCCCAGGCTCCAGAAGCGAAGCCACAACAGGAGCGCGATCACCCCCTCCGTCACGAACGTCGCGAACAGCACCAGCAGCAGCACGCGCCGCACATCGCCGAGGTCGAGCTGCCGCATCTCGGCCGAGGCCATCAGCTTGCCCCTCAGCGGAATCCGCTTCGACACCAGCAGCCCCAGCAGTGTCGCCCCGGTCAGGATGCCGAGCCCGCCCGCCTGCGCCAGCAGCAGGATGACCAGGTGCCCGAACGGCGACCAGAAGGTCGGTGTGTCGACCACGGTCAACCCGGTCACGCAGAAGGCCGACGTCGCCGTGAACAAGGCCACCAGCAAAGAGGCCCCGTCGTCCCCCGCCAGGCCGCCCGCCCTTGCGACCGGCAGGGCAAGCAGCAGCGTGCCGACCAGGATGCCCACCAGGAAACCCAGCGGGATCGCCCGCTCGGGATTGGCAATCACTTGTCGCGTGCGCTGGTCAGCCACCGGATCCCACGCTCCCCATCGCACAGGTCTGCCATGCCGTCCCGTCAGGCGCAACGCGCCCATTGCAGGCCGCGCGCACCGGGCTCATAAGCCGGCTCCATGAAACACCTCCTGGTCCCCGCCGCCCTTCTCGCCGCTCTCGCAACGCAGGCTGTCGCCGCAGACGTGCCCATCGGCGAACTTCCCGACATCGCGAAGCCCACGGCCTACCGCCTCGACCTCACCATAGATCCGGCGAAATCCGACTTCGGCGGCACCGCCGAAATCGACATCGAGCTGAAGGAAGGCGTCAGTCAGCTCCACCTGCATGGAAACGGGCTGAAGATGCTGTCGGCCGAGGCGATCACCGGCCGCATGGCCCCCAACCCGGCAACCTACGCCCAGGTGCATCCCACGGGTGTCGCGCTGGTCAGCTTCAAGCGCCCGCTCGCCGCAGGCCGCCACACGCTGCGCTTCACCTACACCGCCCCCTTCATGACCGGCACGTCCGGCCTCTACAAGGCGGTGGTGCAGGATCGCCCCTACGCCTGGACCCAGTTCCAGGCGATCGACGCCCGCCGCGTCTTCCCCGGCTTCGACGAGCCCCGCCACAAGACGCCCTTTACCGTCTCGATCACCGCGCCTGCCGCCATGAAGGCCTTCGCCAACGCGCCTGAAGTCAGCGCAACACCCGCCGCCGGCGGCATGGTGAAGCACCAGTTCGCCCCCATCGGCCCCATGCCCACCTATCTGGGCGCGCTCGCCGTCGGCGAGTTCGACGTCGCCGAAGGCGTCATCCCATCCAACGATGTGCGCAAAACGCCGCTCCCCTACCGCACCATCGCAACCAAGGGGCAAGCCGGCCGCATGGGCACCACCATGGCCGAAACGCCCAAGATCCTCGCGGCACTGGAGCGCTATTTCGGCATCCCCTACCCCTGGGCCAAGCTCGACCAGATCGCGTCCCCCATCCACGGCGGCGCGATGGAAAACAACGGCCTCATCGTCTACGACGACACCCTCATCCTGCTGAACGCCGACGCGCCCCCCAGCCAGCTCCGCGGCTTCGGCACCGTGGTCGCCCACGAACTCGCGCACCAGTGGTTCGGCAACGGCGTCACCCCGCGCTGGTGGGACGACATCTGGCTGAACGAGAGCTTCGCCGAGTGGATGGGCAACAAGATCGGCGCCGAATGGCGCCCCGATCTCGGCATCGGCAGCGGGCAGCTCGCCGGCGCGCTCGGCGCAATGGACGAGGACAGCCTCGCCGAAGGCCGCCCCATCCGCCAGCCGATCACCGACAGCGCCGAGATCAACGCAGCCTTCGACAGCATCACCTACCAGAAGGGCGGACAGACCATCCGCATGATGTCGTCCTTCGTCGGCCAGGAGGCCTGGCAGAAGGGCGTCCGCCTGCATCTCGGCCGCCACTGGCACGGCACCGCGACGGCCGACGAGTTCTTCGCCAACATCGCCGAAGGCGCAGGCGACCCGCGGCTCGTGCCCGCCTTCCGCAGCTTCGTCGACCAGCAGGGCGTTCCCCTCGTCACCTACAAGGCGGCCCCCGGCGGCGCCTACACGCTCGAACAGCAGCGCTTTCGCCTGATCGGCGTCGACACGCCCGAGGCCCAGTGGAAGATCCCGGTCTGCGCGTCGTCGGGCGAAGGCCGCCAGTGCACCCTCCTCGAACAGAAGACCGGCCCGCTCGGAAAGGTCGTGGGCACTGCGCCCTGGGTCGCGGGCAACGCCGGCGGCACGGGCTACTACCGTTTCGATCTGCCGGCAGCCGACTGGGATCGGCTGATCGCGGCCGGCGCCGCGCTTCCCGCGCCCGAGGCGCTGACGGCGGTCGACAGCCTGTGGGCCGGCTTCACCTCCGGCACCGGCAGCTTCGACCGGTCGATCACCGCCGCCCGCAGCTTCGCCGGCCATCCGGACCGCATCGTCGCCACCTTCCTGCCGGCGGAGATCCTGTCCTACACCGGCCGCGCCGGAACGCCTGCCGATCGCGCCGCCGCCTCGGCCTTCGTCCGCAACCTTGCGGTTCCCCGCCTTGCCGAACTCGGGCTCGATCCCGCCCGCGGCGTCTACGCGAAGGAGCCGGCCGACCGCCGCCAGCTCCGCCAGACGCTCGCCGCCTACGCCGTCACCGAAGGCCGCGCGCCGGCCGAATCCGCACGCCTCGCCGAAGCCGCCCGCAAGTCGCTCGCCGGCGACGCCGCAGCCCTCGATCCGGGCCTCCGCGTCACGGCCCTCAGGGCCGCGCTGCGCGAGGATCCCGCCCTCGTCGACAGGCTGTTCGAAGCGGTCGCCACCTCCGAAGACCCGCTCTTCCGCCGCCAGGCAGCCGCCGCACTCGGCAGCGAGGCGCCGACCAGGCTGCTCGACCGCAGCACCGACAAGCGCCTGCAGAACCTGGAGGTGACCAGCATGATCGCGGCCCAGTTCGGCAACCCCGACACGCGGACCGCAGCGCTCGGCTGGCTCGAGACCAACCTCGACACGCTCAAGCCCCGCCTCGGCGGCCTGCTCGGCGGCTTCGTCGGCGTCACCGGCGGCCTCTGCTCCGAGGCCGAAGCCCAGCGGGTCGACAAGCTGTTCCGCCCGCGGATGACCGAGCTCGGCATCGGCGAACTCGATCTCGCCCGCCCGCTCGCCACCATCCGCCAGTGCGCCGCCCTGAAGGACAAGCGCGGCGCCGAGGTCAGCACCGCGCTCGCCCGTCTGAAGTAGCTCAGGCTGAACGGGCGCGCATCTGCGCGCCCGTTCCTGTCACTTCACGGCGTCGACCAGCACCAGCTCGCTGTCCTCGATCGCCTCGATGGTGACTTGCGGGACGTCCCGGATCGCCACCCCATCGCGCGCCTTGGCCTCGGTGCCGTTCACGCGGAACTTGCCTTCGGCACCCACCAGGTACCCAACCCGTCCATCCTCGAACCGGTAGGTCGTCGAAGTCCCGGCCTTCAGCGTCGCCCCCAGCACCCGCGCCGGCGTCTGGATCGGCAGCGCGCCGTCGTCCCCCAGCCCACTGGCCAGCGGCACGAAAGCCCCCGCCCGGTCGCCCTTGGGAAAAGGCCGCGCACCCCAGGCCGGCTTGGCGTTCAGCGTCTCGGGCAGGATCCAGATCTGGAAGATCCGGGTCTCCTCGTCCTCGAGATTGTACTCGCTGTGCCGCACCCCGGTCCCCGCGCTCATCACCTGCACGTCGCCTGCCTCGGTACGGCCGCGGTTGCCCATGCTGTCCTCGTGCGTGATCGCACCTTGGCGCACATAGGTGATGATCTCCATGTCGCGGTGCGGGTGCGGCGGAAACCCCGAGCGCGGCGCGATGATGTCATCGTTCCACACCCGGACCGCGCCCCAGCCCATGCGGCGCGGGTCATGATAGTTGGCGAAGCTGAAGTGATGGTGCGCATCCAGCCAGCCATGGTTGGCGGCACCCAGCGTCTCGAACGGTCTCACATCGATCATCGTCGGTCTCCTTCAAAAGGAACCCGCTTCACATAGTCGCTCCCCAGGACTAGAAAAGTGCAACGATCGAAAGGCATCATTTCAAAAATGATTGTTCCCGATTTCGAAGCCTGGGACCTCTTCGTCGCCGTCGCCCAGCATGGCAGCTTCGCGGCCGCAGCCCGCGCGCGCGGCCTCTCCGTCCCCACCGTCTCGCGCGCAATCGCCCGGCTCGAGGCGCGGCTGGGCGCCGCCCTCTTCCACCGAAGCTCCCGCCGTCTCTCCCTCTCGGCCCTCGGCCAGGAGGCACTGGGCGAAGCCCAGGCCCTCGTCGCCGCCGCCCAGGCGATGGAGGAACGCCTCGGCGAGGCAACCACCACGCCCGCAGGACTCATCCGCCTGGCAGCTCCGCTGGAGTTCGGCCGCGCCCATGTCGCGCCGCTGCTGCCGGATTTCCTGGCCCGCCACCCGCAGGTCACGGTCGAACTCGCGCTCGACGACGCCCGCATCGACATCGTCGCCGCCGGCCACGACATCGTGCTCCGGATCGGCCAGCTCGCCGACAGCAGCCTCATCGCTCGCCACCTGTGTCCGGTCGAGCGCATCCCCGTCGCAAGCCCCGCCTATCTGGCGAAGCACGGCCGCCCCCATCACCCGGCCGATCTCGCCCGCCACCGCTGCCTCATCTACACCAACGCGCCCCAGCCCGACGTCTGGCACTTCACCGGCCCGGAAGGCGCAAGCTACAGCGTCACCGTCTCCGGCTCCTTGCGCGCCAACAGCGGCGGCGCGCTCAACCCGGCGGCAATCGCCGGCGCCGGCATCGCTCTCCAGCCCGATTTCCTCGCTGCCGAGGCACTGGCGAGTGGCGCCCTCGAACCGCTCCTCCCCGGCTGGCGCCCCCCGCCCCTCGGCCTCTACCTCATCACCCCGCCGAGCCCGCTGCGCCCGGTCCGCGTCCGCCTGCTGATGGACCATCTGGCCGAGCGCCTTCGCCGTCCGCCATGGGTTTCAGCCGCAGCGGATCGACCAGCCGCGCCATAGGCGCCGGCACCGGCGAGGGCGCACCGACAACAAGTGCCGCGACATGCTCCGCCAGCAGCGGCGCCAGCGTGAACCCCCGGCCGCCAAGCCCGCCCAGCACGAACAGCCCGTCGCGCAAATGTCCCGCCACCGGCTGATGGTCCCCGGCAGCCGCCCGCACACCCGCCACCGCCGCCAGCGGCCCAGCCGAAACCTGCGCCGCCAGCGCCGGCATCACCCGCGCCAGCCCCTCCTGGTTAAGCGCCGTGTCCGCCTCGCGCACATCGCACCCTGCATCGCCCCGCCCATGCGTCGCCCCGAACAGCAGCCCGTCGTCACACGGAATCACATAGCCGCCCCAGCTCGTCGGCGGCCCGTCCAGCCGCACGGGCGACACCGCCACCTGCCCCCTGACCGGCCGCAACGGCACGCCCGCCAGCTCCGCACTGCCGAACCCGGCCGCAACGCACACCGCATCGAACGGGCCCTCGCGCCGCCCCTCGCCCTCCAGCCACCAGCCGTCCGCCGCCCGCTCCAACCTCGAAACCACCAGCGGCTCCACCGCGCCCAGCCAGCTGCCCCGCAGCCGGTCCGGCGCCACCACCAGCGCATCCCGCATCACCAGCCGCGCGCCCTCCTGCACCAGCGAGCCTGCGGGAAACAGCCCGGACTCCACCGTCGCCCGCGCCCGCTCCACCTCGCCTCCCTTCAGCAGCCGCTCCGCCCCGCGCGCGATCACCGCCCCCGGCGCCGTCCGCTCCACCCGCTCCACCGCCCGCCGGAAAGCCAGCGCATGCAGCCCGGCGCCCGCCTCGCTCCCCGCCGCCAGCCGCGGCGACACCAGCGCCGCCGGATTGCCAGACGCCATCGGCCCCTCCGCAAAGACCCGCGCCTCGACCCCAAGCTCGCGTAACGCCAGCGCCAGCGCCGCCCCCGAGATCCCGGCCCCCACCACCGCCACCCGCAGCGCCGGCGCCTCCGCAACGGCGCCCACCTTCGTCGCGGCGATCCGCTCCCGCTTCCAGCCGAAGCCCGGGAGCCGCTCCACCGCGAAACCCGCATCCGCCAGTCCGCGCCGCACGGCCCCCGCCACGCTCCAGGTCGCAGCCCGCCCGCCCGGCGCCGTCTTCGCCCCCACCAGCGCCAGCAACTCCGCCGACCACATCTCGGGGTTCTTCGCCGGCGAGAATCCGTCCAGGAACCAGGCGTCCGCCGCCCCGTCCCATGCCGCCACCACCTCGCATGCCTCGCCGACGCCCAAGTCCAGCACCGCGCCCAGCTCGGGAAAGTCGATGCGGTGCACCCCCCGTGCCCCCTCCGGCCATTGCGCCAGCAATCGCTCCGCCAGCCCGTCCAGCTCCGGATGCGCTGCAAGCGCCCGGGCCGCATCCGCCCGCGCCAGTGGAAACGCCTCCACCGAAAACAGGCTCAAACGTGCACCCGGCGCCCGCGTCGCAGCCCATGCCTCCAGCACCGCAAGCATGTTCAGCCCCGTGCCGAAGCCCAGCTCCGCCACCGTGAAGCGCTTTCGCCCGGCCCAGCGCCCGGGCAGCCCGCACCCTTGCAGGAAAACCGCCCGGCTCTGCGCCAGCGCGCCCGCGCGCGAGGCGTAGACATCGCCGAACCGCGCCGACACCAGGGCGTCACCGTCCCACGCAGCGCCGGGATCGAAACCCCCGCCCGCGCCGCTCACTTGGGGGCGCGACGCGCCGACTTGATCGGGATCGGCTGCGCGATCATCTGCCCCTTCATCGCCCCAACGCCCTCGGTTGCCGACACCGGCGCGGCGAGGATCGTCTTCACGGCATCCATCCCCTCGACCACGCGCCCGAACACAGCAAACCCCTGATTGTCCCCCGGTGCAGACGGATTCGCATCCAGCGAATTCAGATTGCCCAGGATGATGAAGAAATCCCCCTGCGCGCTCCCCACCGCACCCCGCGCCATGGAAACCGCGCCCTCCGTGTGGCTCAGCCCGGTCTTCGTCGTCGGCTCATGCGCAATCGGCGGCAGCAGTCTCTTCGGGTCGGATTTCGCGCCCCCCTGCACCAGCCCCAGGTCCGGCCTGCCAGGGAACGTCAGCGCGCGATAGAAGGTCGCCCCGTCGAACTTCTTCTGGTCCACATACTTCAGGAAATTGGCACTCGTGATCGGCGCCCGCTCCACCTCCAGCGCGATCACGATGGGTCCGGCTGCCGTCTCCAGCCGTACCGCTTCCGTCTTCCACACCTTCTCGGGCGCAGGCAGCGCAGGAGCCGCCTCCTGCGCAAGGGCGGGCGCTGCCATCAGCAGGGCGAACAGAAGCAATCGAATCATGGCATCCAAGCTACGCCCCCCATCCTCACACGGGAAGCACCGTCTCCGCCTTCACCGTGCTCAGCGCAAAGTGCGACGACACACTCAGCACGGAAGGGTGCCCCAGCACGCCCCGCATCAGGAAGCGGTCATAATCCCCCACGTCCGCCACCGCGACGCGCAGCAGATAGTCCCACTCCCCCGACATCCGCCAGCAATCCAGGATCGCCGCCTCCCCCGCCACCAGCTGCTGGAAGGCCTCAACGGTCGCCGGCTCATGATTGCGCAGGCGCAGATGACACAGCACATTCACGCCCCGCCCCACCTTCGCCGGCTCCACCAGCCGCACAGCCCCCTTCAACACGCCGGCCCCCTCCAGCGCCTTCACCCGACGCCAGCACGAAGCGGCCGACGCGCCGGCCACCTCGGCCAGCGCCGCCATCGACAGGCCGGCATCGCGCTGCAGCGCCGCCAGGATCCGCCGATCGACCGCATCCAGTGCAACAGGCATGTACATTTTTTACCTCCAGGCGAAACGTTCATTTCGTTTCATCCCGAAAAATGCCAAAGTCTGAACGAAAAATCCACCTGCCACGTGCTAACGTGGCAGACATGAGCCACGTCCTCGCCGCCCCGCCCCCGCACGCCGCCGCCGACTGGACCATCCCGCAAGGCTGGGAGAGCTACACCCCCGCCGAACACGCCCTGTGGGACAGGCTCTACACCCGCCAGACCGCGCTGTTGCCGGGCCGGGCCGCCCCCGAATTCCTGGACGGCCTCGCCCGCCTCGATCTCGGCCGCGGCGGAATCCCCGATTTCCGCCGCCTCTCCGACGAGCTGATGAAACTCACCGGCTGGCAGGTCGTCGCCGTCCCCGGCCTCGTCCCCGAAGACGTCTTCTTCGACCATCTCGCCAACCGCCGCTTCGTCGCCGGCAACTTCCTGCGCTCGCCCGACCAAATCGATTACCTGGAGGAGCCCGACGTCTTCCACGACGTCTTCGGCCATGTGCCCCTGCTCGCGAACCCTGTCTTCGCCGATTACATGCAGGCCTATGGGCAAGGGGGCCTGCGCGCCATGCAATATGGCGCGCTGCACAAGCTCGCCCGGCTCTACTGGTACACCGTCGAATTCGGCCTCATCGAAACCGCAGACGGCCTGCGCATCTACGGCGCCGGCATCGTCTCCTCCCATGGCGAATCCCGCTTCGCGCTCGAAAGCGACAGCCCCAACCGCCTGGGCTTCGATCTCGAACGCGTGCTCCGCACGAAATACCGGATCGACGATTTCCAGCAGGCCTATTTCGCGATTCCCTCGTTCGAACATTTGCTGAAGACCACGCTCGAAACCGACTTCGCGCCGCTTTACGCGCGCCTCGAAACCCTCCCCGACCTCGCGATCGACACTATCCTGCCGGAAGACCGGGTGATCACGCGCGGCACCCAGTCCCACGCGCTCGCAGCCGCAGGCTGAAGCGCCGCCCCGTCAGGCCGGGCATTTCCCATAGCCCGGCCCCTTCACGAACCGCCCCGGCTTTGCCCCCGTGTGCGCGCCGTCGGCCAGCACCTGCACCCCGTTCACCCACACATGGCTCACGCCCACCGCATATTGCTGCGGCTTCTCGAACGTCGACCGGTCGGCGATGGTCGCCGGGTCGAACACCACCACGTCTCCCGCCATGCCGGGCTTCAGAAAGCCCCTGTCGGCCAGCTTCAGCCGCTCCGCCGGAAGCCCCGAAAGCCGGCGCACCGCGCTTTCCAGCGTGTCCACCTTCTCGTCCCGCACATATTTGCCAAGGAAACGCGCCACATTCCCATAGGCCCGGGGGTGGGTGGAGGATTTCAGGAACAGCCCCTCTGGCGCCGAGGCCTCGGCATCCGATCCCAGCGTCACCCAGGGCAGGCTGGCGGTTGCCTTCACATTCTCGTCCGACATCAGGAAATAGACTGTGTCGACCCGGCTGCCGTCCTCGATCACCAGGTCGATGATGGTGTCCTCGGCGCTGGTGCCGCGCAAGGCCATCACCTCGGCCAGCGTCTTCCCGATCAGCGGGCGCAGCTTTTCGTTGCGGAAGCCGATGAACATCACCTTCGAAGGGTCGCCCGCGCTCTGCGCCAGATTCTCCCAGCCCACCGGCTTGCCCCGCATCTCCGCGATCACCTTCGCCCGCGTCGCCGGGTCCTTCAGCCGGGCCACCCAGGCATCGATCCCGCCCGCCTGCACCCAGGTCGGCATCGAGGCATCGAGCCCGGTGGCGCCTGCCGGATAGACATACATGTTGCCCCAGATCTGCAGGCCCTCGGCCCGCGCATCGGCCACCTTCTTCAGCACCACCGGAAGCTTCCCCCAATTGTCCTTGCCGGACAATTTCATGTGGTACATCTCGGCCGGGCCGCCGCTTTCGCGGGCAATGGTGATCAGCTCGTCGAGCGCTGCCTCGATCCGTGCGCCTTCGGACCGCATGTGGCTGATGTAGCTGCCACCGCACCCGGCAGACGCCTTCGCAAGCGTCACCAGTTCGGGCGTCTCCGCATAGCTCGCCGGCGCATAGATCAGGCTGGAGCCGACCCCCATGGCGCCCTCGTTCATGGCCTCTCGAACCAGCTTCGCCATCGATGCAAGCTGGGCCGGCGTCGGATCGACATCGCCGGCGCCGATCTCGTGGATCCTGACCGTCGTCGCCCCCACATAGCTCGCGACATTGGGCGAAATGCCTGCTTTCTCCAGCTTGGCCAGATATTCACCCAGCGTCGTCCAATCGATCGCATATTTGAAGTCCTGCTGCTGCCGGGTCAGCACCGCCTTCATGTCGGCATTGTAGGGCCCCATCGACCAGCCCTCGCCCATCACTTCCAGCGTCACGCCCTGCTTCAGGTCCGAAAGGCCGCGGCCATCCTGCAACAGGCTCTCGGTCGCCCAGCTCAGCATGTTGATGAAGCCCGGTGCCACCGCCTTTCCGGTCGCGTCGATGGTGCGCCGCGCCTTGGGCGCCTCGCCCGTGCCGACGGCAGCAACCTTGTCCCCGCTCAGCGCAACCCAGCCCCTGAAGCCGGGCGCGCCCGTCCCGTCATAGATGGTGCCGCCCGAAATCACCGTATCAAAGCCTTGCGCAACAACCGGCTGGGCGGCGGACAGAAGCAGCAGAACGGCAAGCGCGCGCATGGGCAGGGCCTTTCGGTCAGGGGTCCAGAAGCTGTGCCACAAGTTCGGGCACCAGCACACCGGCCGGCCCCAGTCGGCTCTCGTCGAAACGGTGGCTCGCCATCGACGGGTCCAGGTTCAGCTCCAGCGTCCGCGCCCCCGCCCGGCCCGCCAGGTCGACAAAGCCGGCCGCCGGATAGACATTGCCCGAGGTGCCGATGCTGACGAACAGGTCGCAGGCCATCACCGCCCGCTCGATCCGCGCCATGTCGTAGGGCATCTCCCCGAACCAGACGATGTCGGGCCGCATCCGCCCCACCGCGCCACAGGCCGGGCAAGGCGGCCAGTCCAGCAGCGCGCCCTCCCAGCCATGGCGCGTGTCGCACGCGGTGCACCAGGCCGATTTCAAGCGCCCGTGCATGTGGATCAGCCGCCGAGACCCGGCCCGTTCGTGCAGGTCATCGACATTCTGCGTCACCAGCAGCAGGTCGCCAGGCCAGTCGGCATCCAGCCGTGCCAGCGCCAGATGCGCCGGATTGGGCTCCACCTTCGCCAAGGCCGCCCGCCTCAGGTCATAGAAGGTCTGCACCAGCCGCGGGTCGCGCGCGAAGGCCTCCGGCGTCGCCACATCCTCGACCCGGTGCCCCTCCCACAGCCCGTCGGGCCCGCGAAAGGTCGGCACCCCGGATTCGGCAGATACGCCGGCCCCCGTCAGGATCACGATGCGGCTGTGGCCCATCTCAGTTGCGGAAACCCGCCCCTGAAACCGCCGGGGCCCCCGTGAAGGGCTTGATCCCCAGCTTCGCATAGGCCTCGGTCGGGAAATAGACGGTGCCGTCCTTCACCACCATGGCAACCGTCTTGATCGCCGCGATGTCGGCCACGGGATCGCCCGGCACCAGCAGGAAATCCGCCACCAGCCCCGGGCGCACCGCCCCGAACCGGTCGCCCCGCTTCAGGTAGCGCGCCATGTCCCACGTCGCCCGCTTCAGCACGCCCGCGTTCGACATCCCCGCCTTCGTGTACAGCTCAAGCTCCCGGTGCAGCCAGAAGCTCCCCCCCAGGTCCGTCCCCGGCACGATCAGCGTCCCCTGGTTGTTCAGCTTGCGCATCACCTCCAGCGTCGTGTCGAACGCGCCCCTGTAGGCGGCATCATCCTCCGGCGTCTGGATGTCGAGCAGCGGCTGCTTCAGGTCCCGCTGCACGCCCACCGGCATGTGCGGCGCCCAGAAAGCCGCGCCCGGCGGGAAGCTCCCCTTTCGCCCCTTGGTCGCCAGCTCCATGATCACCAGCGTCGGGTCGTGCGCCGCCCCGGTCGATTTCATCAGCCCGATCGTCTTGGTGGCAGCCGGGCTGGCCAGGTCATAGCCGCCGAACCGCTTCAGCGCCGTGATCCTCAGCAGGGTGCGCGTATCGTCCCCCTCCTTCAGCACCCAGTTCAGCATCAGCTGGTTGGAGTGCGTGATCTCGTCATACCCCGCTTCCAGCATCGCGTCCGTCGTCGTGAAGGCCGGGATGTGGCCTGCCACCCGCAGCCCCAGCCGGTGCGCTTCCTTCACCATCGCAGGCACCCAGGCCGGGTTGATGCTGTTGTAGATCTTGATCTGGAACACGCCCTTCCCGGCGGCGTCCTGCACGGCCTTCACCGCGTCGGCCTCGTTGTCCACCACCACGGTCGCCTGCGCGTTGGTCCTGCTCTTCCCCTCGATGAAGCCCGAGCGCACTACACGCGGCCCCGCCAACTCGCCGGACTCCATCCGCTCCACCAGCCGGTCGAGCACAGGGTCGTCATTCCCCATGTCGCGCACGGTCGTGATCCCCGCCATCAGATTCAAAAGGGCATCCGATTGGCCAAGGTGCGCGTGCATCTCGTGCAGGCCCGCCAGAAGTGTTCCGCCCTTGCCCTCCACCACCGTCTCGCCGGCCCGGCGCACATCCGCGCCCTCCACCGCAGCGATCCGGTTCCCCCGCACCAGCACCGACAAAGGCCCGGTCAGCGCCAGGCGCTCGGGGTCGAAGATCCGCACGTTCGCGATCCTGAGGTCCCCCGCCGGGCGCTTCGCCAGCTCTTTCTGCAGGGTCGCCAGCCGCTTCGTGTTCCAGTCCGCCACCAGCCCGCGCAGCCGAGCCTCCTCGCCTTCCAGCCCCTCGCGCACCACGATGAATTCCGGCGTCGCATAGGCGACCATCCGCTGCGCGCCGTCCAGGAACAGCGTGTCGGGCTCCATCCCGATCCCGGTGACCGTGTGTGCCGTCACCGGCACGGTGCCCGCGGCCCCCTTCAGCGCAAGGCGTCCAACCTCGTCCAGCCGCAGTTCGCCACCGGGCAGGGCGGGCAGCTTGCCGCCCGACTTCGTCAGCGCCCTGGCATAAAGCGACAGCGCCCAGGGGCTCGCCCCTTGCGCCACATACACCGCAGGCCCCTTCACCTCGGCCGTCCCCGGCCCGGTCGCATCCGTCCAGCGCGCTGTTGTGCCTTTCAGGCTGAACCGCTCGTCGACCTTGCTTCCGAAGGTGGTGGCCCCGGTGACCGTCCAGTCGACCGGCAGCCCGGCGGCATTCACCGTCACCGTCTCGGCAATCGTCGGCCCACGCCCGTTGTTCTTGTAGTCATAGGCGATCCTCACCGTGTCGCCCGCACCATCCGCCACCAGCGTCCCGACCGAGCGGCTGCTCGTCATCACGGTGTAGCGCTCGATTGCAGCGAACGCGGGGCTGTGCAGCAGAAGGGCAGCGAAAGCCGCCAGCGAAAGGGGCGTCCGCGCCCGGCCGGTCATGATCATGGGCCATATCTCAGCACGCCGCCCATCCACCCGCAACCCCGCTCTTGCCAACGTCCTGCCATTCAAGCACCTGTCGGCTCAAGGAGCATGCACCATGATCAAGATCGGCGTTCTCGGAGCCGGCGGCCGCATGGGCCAGGCCATCATCGCAGAAGTGCAGGCCGCAGCCGACTGCTGGCTCGCCGGCGGGGTCGAACGCCCGGGCCACCCCATGTGCGGCAATGTCATCGGCGACGGCCTCATCGTCTGCGCCAACGCGGCCCCGGTCGCCCACAAGGCCGATGTCCTCATCGATTTCACCACCCCGCAGGCGCTGGAGGAGCATCTGCGCGCCGCCATGGACGGCAAGTCCGCGATCCTCGTCGGCACGACGGGGCTCGGCGCCCAACACCATGCGCTGATCGACGCGGCGGCCGCCCACATTCCCGTGCTCCAGGCCGCCAACACCTCGCTCGGCGTCACCCTGCTGGCAGCCCTCGTCGAACAGGCGTCCCGCGCGCTCGACACCGGCTGGGACATCGAGATCGCCGAACTCCACCACCGCCACAAGGTCGACGCCCCGTCGGGCACCGCGCTGTTCCTTGGCGAAGCCGCAGCCCGCGGCCGCGGCGCCCCGCTCGAAACGCTCCGCCTCCCTCCGCACGAAGACACGTCCGGCCCCCGCCGCGCCGGTGGGATCGGCTTCGCGACTCTTCGCGGCGGCTCCGCCGCCGGGGACCACCGCGTGCTCATTGCCGGCGAAGGGGAGCGCATCGAACTTGCCCACCTGGCGGAAAGCCGCGACATCTTCGCGAAAGGCGCCGTCAAGGCCGCCCGCTGGCTCGCCGGAAAGCCCGCTGGCCGCTACCGCATGGCGGAAATCTTCGGGCTCTAGATCAGCACCAGCACCGGGCGCCGGTCGACCGGGCAGGGCTGTTCGGCCACATGATCGATCGCCGCCCCGCGGTGCAGGGCCTGCGCCGATGTCAGCTGCGCCCCGTCCACCTTCGTCTCCGACAGCCGGAAAACGCCCACCAGGGCAAAGCCCAGCAAAAATCCCACAACAACAGCCCGGAGCAAGACGCAATCCTCCCGCCAACCATCGCGAAACAGGTCCGACCCTGTCGCCGTTTCTCTAGCTGCGGCGTGCTGCACCGCATTGCACAAATCCGACAAAAGCCGCTGTTGCCCCCGGCCCGGCGATTCCGTGCGCACATCCGGGCCCGGGCTTGAATCCGCCCCTCTCTTGGGGCATGGCGCGCCGCATCTTTCCCGTGGGGGGCCTGCGCGCCCCCAAGTCAAAGGTCAGCCAGCCAGCCCATGCCCAAGGAAGAACTTCTCGAAATGCGGGGCACGGTCGTCGAACTGCTCCCCAACGCGATGTTCCGGGTGCGGCTCGAAAACGACCATGAAATCCTCGGCCACACCGCCGGCAAGATGCGCAAGAACCGCATCCGCGTCCTCACCGGCGACGAGGTGCTCGTCGAGCTTACCCCCTATGATCTCACCAAGGGCCGGATCACCTACCGGTTCAAATGATGTTGGGCCGCATCAGCCCGCCCGACAGCCCATTCCGCGCCCACGCCCGCTGGCAGGCCCACTGGTGCACCGCGCTGGGCTCCCCCTTCACGGCACAGCTCTGCACCCTCGTCGCAGACCGGCTTGATCCCGCAACCCCGCTCGGCCGCCGGCTCGATTCCTGGCCCGGCAACCCGCAGGACGATGCGCTGATGCTACGCGTCACCGGCGGCCTCCATGCCCTGGTCCGCGCCGGCAAGGCGCC
The DNA here is from genome assembly GCA_027490095.1 of Sphingomonadales bacterium. GTDB lineage: Bacteria > Pseudomonadota > Alphaproteobacteria > Sphingomonadales > Sphingomonadaceae > Sandaracinobacteroides. Next base: position 64,425 of record JAIXYT010000043.1, read on the forward strand.
GGCGCTCGCAGCCCTCTACCCGCCAGCCCCGGCGCCCGACCCCGACGCCCTTTGGGCTGCACTCGCCCCGGTGCTCGCCGGCAAGGCCATCCTCCCCTGGCTCGACAGCGCCCCGCAGACCAACGAGGTCGCGCGCTCGGGCGTCCTCGTCCCCGGCTTTCTCACGATCGCCGCCGAAACCGGCCTGCCGCTTGCCCTCCTCGAACTGGGCTGCAGCGCGGGCCTGAACCTGGTGCCCGATCGCTACGGCTACCGACTCGGCACGCTGGAAGCCGGCAATCCCGACTGCGGCCTCCGGATCCATCCGGTCTGGGACGGCGCAGACCCGCCAGCCGCCCCGCTCGCCATCGAATCCAGGGCCGGTGTCGACCTCAACCCCCTCGACGTGCTGAACCCCGCCGAACGCAGCCGCCTTCTCGCCTATGTCTGGCCCGACCAGCCGCAGCGCCTCGAACGCATGGCCCGCGCCATCGCCATCACCGCCGAGGACATGCCCGAAATCGTGAAGGGCGACGCCGCCGACTTCGTCGAGGCCCGCGTGAAGCCCCGCGAGGGCGTCGTGACCACGGTCTACCACTCGATCGCCTTCCAGTATTTCCCGCCCGAAACGCAGGCCCGCATCACCGCCCACATGGAAAAGGTCGGCGCCCGGGCCACCCCCGCCGCTCCGCTCGCCTGGCTCCGCTTCGAGATGACGCCCAGCGCCGACGGAACCGATCACGCCGACGCGCCCACCCTGCGCCTCAAACTCTGGCCCACCGGCGAAGACCGCCTTCTGGCCCGCGCCCACCCGCACGGCAAGCTGGTCCAGTGGCTCGCCTGATGCCCGATCTGATCCTCGCCTCAGCGTCCCCCAGACGCCTCGAGCTCCTCGCCCGCCTTGGCCTCACGCCCGCCGCAGTCGACCCTGCCGACATCGACGAAACCCCGCTGAAGGCCGAGCGCCCCGAACCCCATGTCGCCCGTCTTGCCGCCGAAAAGGCCACCGCCGTGGCCGCGCGCCATCCGGGCAAGGCGGTCCTCGCCGCCGACACCCTCGTCGCCGTGGGCCTCCGGATCCTCCCCAAGGCCGAGGACGAAGAAACCGCCCGCCGCTGCCTCACCCTCCTGTCCGGCCGCCGCCACAAGGTGCTCACCGCCCTCACCGTCATCGACGCAGCCGGCACCGCCCGCCACCGCATCAGCCGCTCGACGGTCCGTGTCGCACGCCTCTCACCCGCCGACATCGACGCCTACATCGCCAGCGGCGAATGGAACGGAAAGGCCGGCGGCTACGCCATCCAGGGCCGCTTCGAGGCCCATGTGCTCTGGATGGAGGGCAGCTTCTCGGGCATCATGGGCCTCCCGCTGGCAGAGGCCCGCGCCATGCTGCGAACGGCAGGCATTCATGGCTGATTTCCACCTCCTCGAACGCGCCGGCGAAACCCGCGCGGCCGTCGTCGAGAACTTCCGCCTCGTCGAAATGCACCTCGCCCGCGACGGCGACGGCCTCCTCGCCGGCGCCCGCCTCCCCGCCCGCCTGAAGACCAAAGTCGGCACCCGCGGGATCGCCGAGGCCAATGGCGAGGAACTGCTGGTCGAACCCTGGCCCGCCGGCGCCACAGAGGGCGCAACCGTCACCGTCGAGGTCACCCGCGCTGCCTGGCGTGAGGAAGGCCGTGAACTGGGCCGGGACCGCCTCGCCAAGGCCCGTCCGACCACGATGGATCCCTGGCCGGCGCCCTCGCTTGCCTCGGCCCTCCACGCCCGGGGCCATGTGCTGCAGCCGGGCTGGCCGTCCGATGTCGCCGCCCAGTGGGACGACGCCTTCGAGGCCGCAGAACTCGGTCGCATGTCCTTCGACGGCGGCAGCCTCAGCTTCGCGCCCACGCCCGCCTTCACCGCCGTCGATGTCGACGGCCACGGTGTCGCCCTGCTGGCGCCCGCCCTGAAGACACTCGCCCGCACCATCCGCCTCTGGGGCCTGGGCGGCAGCATCGTCGTCGACTGCCCCGCAGCCGATCGCGATCAGCGCCAGGCCGCCGCAGACCTGTTCGACCAGGCCATGGGCAAGCTCGCCTTCGAACGCACCGCCATCAACGGCTTCGGCCTCATGCAGATCGTCCGTCCCCGCCCCGGTCCCTCCGTCCTCGAACGCGCCCAGCTCGACCGCGCCGGCACCCGGGCGATCGCCCTCATGGCAGCAGCCACCCGCGACACCGGCACAGGCCCCATGCGCCTTGTCGGCGGGGCAGCACCCATCCGCTGGCTCGAAGCCCGCCCCCACCTCGTCGAAACCCTCGCCCGAACCACGGGCCGCCCGGTCGCGCTTCGCGCAGATCCCCAGGCAGGAGCAGGCCATGTCGAACCCGCCCGCTAAGGCCACCCCCTGCCCGGTCTGCCGAAAGCCGTCGGTCGCGGCCCACGCCCCCTTCTGCTCGGCCGCCTGCCGAGACCGCGACCTCATCGCCTGGCTCGACGAGCGCTATGTCGTCCCCGGCCGGCCGGCATCGGACGAAGGCGACCACGGCGACGCGGAATAAGCCGGCGAAGACGGTTGACCGCCCAAGCAGCTTGCGCCTATAGCCCGCACCCCGTGCCTAGGTAGCTCAGTTGGTAGAGCATGCGATTGAAAATCGCAGTGTCGGCGGTTCGATCCCGTCCCTGGGCACCATCTGTTTGAAGCGAAGGCGGCTGCGATTTGTGCGCAGCGCAAATTCGCAGACTCGCCACAGCAAGCGGCCGGCCCGCGGCGACCCTTCGGGGTCGCCGACGGGTCCGACGACGCGGCTTTGCCGCGCTCTTTCTTTCTGTCTCTTCTTGCCGAACCAAGCGGACTCGGCGGCTTTGCCGCCGGCCGCGGCCCTTCTTCCCACACCTCGCCGCTGATTCCCCCCACCCCGTCGCTTGCGACTTTCCCGCCACAGACTGTGGCACCTATGTTGCCGCAATGGTCGCAAACCTCTCCCGCCGTGCCCTTCTCGGTGCGGCCGCAAGCCTCGCCGCTGCCCCGGTGCTCGCCCAGTCGCGCACGCTCGCCAGCGTCGCGCGCGAAGGCCTTCAGCGCCACGCCGCCGGCATCCAGCGCACCGACATCGTCGGAATCGCCGATTTCGCAGCGCCTTCCAGCGCAGCCCGCTTCTTCCTCGTGAACATGGCAGAGGGCCGCGCCACAAGCCACCTCGTCAGCCACGGCCGCGGCTCCGATCCCGCCCACTCCGGCTGGGTCGAGCGCTTCTCCAACGAGCCAGGCTCGGCCGCCTCCTCCCCCGGCGCCTACCGCACCGGCGACTACTACAGCGGCAAGCATGGCCGCTCGCAGCGCCTCACCGGCCTCGATCCCACCAACTCCAACGCCGAGCCCCGCGCCATCGTCATCCACGGCGCCTGGTATGTCTCCGACGCCATGGTCCGCCAGCACGGCAAGCTCGGCCGCTCCGAAGGCTGCTTCGCTTTCGATGAAACCAACGGCAGCCTCGACGAGGTCCTCACCCGCCTCGGCCCCGGCCGCCTCCTCTACGCAGGCCGCTTCGGCATCGCCTGATCCGGGCCCAGCGCGGCAATGATCGCCGCATCGCGCCCATAGACATCCGCGAACCGCCGCAGCGTCCCGCCAGGCCCCGGCGCCACCGTGAAATAGCCGATGTGCACCGGCACCGCCGCCGTCAGCGGCACGGTCACCGTCTTCCCCGCCGCCACCGCCGCGTCGATCGCCGCAGCGCCCCATTCCGGCTGGTCCTCCAGCAGCCGCAGCCCCAGCCCGAAGATGCCCCTCGTGCGCATGCAGCCATGCGAAAGCGCGAGCACCTCGCGGTCGAAAAGCGCCTTGGCCGGCGTGTCATGGAAGAAGATCGCATGCTCGTTCGGCATCTCGATCTTCATCTGCCCCAGCGAATTCCCCTTGCCCGGCCGCTGCGTCACATACAGCCGCCCATCCGCCCCCTTGGTCCAGCTGTAGCCCCGCGCCCGCGCCGCACCGGGGCTGCGCCGGATCAGCCCGCCCACCGATTCCTCCACGATGCTCTGCGGCAACAGCCAGGGCGGGTTCATCGTCACGCCCGTCGCCGCAGCAGAAAACTGCGGTGTCGCCAGGTTCGGCTTGCCGATGATGATCCGGTGCCGGGCAACCACCCGCCCGCCATCCCACAGGTCCACCTCATAGGCCGGCAGGTTCGCCATCAGATAGCGCTCCCCCAGCAGCCGCGGCAGCCAGCGCCAGCGATCGAGATTGGCCCGGATCAGCGCCCGATCGGCCGGAGCCCTTGCCTCGGCCAGGGCCGTCTTCAAAAGGGCATAGTAGGGGTGCGTCGGCAGCAGACCCTGCAGCGCCTGTCCGGGCCCGCCCTCCAGCAAGCCGTCCGCCAGCCTGGCCCGCAACCAGTCCGGATCGGATCGCGGCACCGGCCCCTTCCAGCCCCGCCGCGCCTCCATCGGCGTGTGCCCGGCCGCATAGTCCTTCGCCAGCGCCATCCAGCTCGCCTCGGCGGCCGCCGCAATCTCGGCCGCATCCGCCCCCGCCAGCGCCGCCTCCAGCCGCGAAAGCCCATAATCCTGCGGCGAAAGCCCGTCGGCCGCCGAGGCCTTCACCGCCGCCAGCGTCTCGCGCGTCGCCGCTTCGGTCCAGGCCAGCGGCTGGGGCACCACCACGGGCGCCACCACAGGCGCTTGCGGCACCGGCGCCTCCGCCGGCACCTGCGCAAGCGCCGGCGCCCCCGCCAGCAGCAATCCGATCGCCAGGACCCTCATATCAGCCGCCATCCTCGGCCAGCTGCTTCAATTCGTAAAGCAGGTCCAGCGCAGCCCTTGGCGTCAGGCTGTCCGGCAGGATCTCCGCCAGCCGCGCGCGAAGTGCATCCGGCACCGGCGCCGCCACTGGTGCCGAGGCAAACAGCGGCAGGTCTGCCAGCGCCTCCTTCGCCCCCCGCCCGGCTTCACCCTTCTCCAGCCGCGCGAGAATTTCCCCGGCCCTCGCCAGCACATCCGCCGGCACACCCGCCAGCCGCGCCACATCCAGCCCGAAGCTCCCCGGCGCCGCGCCCTCGCCCACCTCGTGCAGGAACACGAGGTCCCCCTTCCACTGCCGCGCCTTCATCGTCCGCAAGGCAAGCCCGTGCAACCGCCCCTTCAGCGCTGCCAGCTCATGATAATGGCTGGCAAACAGCGCCCGCGCCCCGATCCGGTCGTGGATCGCCTCCAGGATCGCCCAGGCCAGCGCCAGCCCGTCCCAGGTCGCCGTCCCCCGCCCCACCTCGTCCAGCAGCAGCAGCGACCTGGCGCTCGCCCCGTTCAGGATCGCGGCCGTCTCCACCATCTCCACCATGAAGGTGGACCGCCCCTCCGCCAGGCTGTCCGACGCACCCACCCGGCTATAGAGCCTGTCGACCAGCCCGATCGTCGCCTCGGCCGCCGGCACGAAGCACCCCGCCTGCGCCAGCACCGCGATCAGCGCATTCTGCCGGAGGAAGGTGGATTTCCCGCCCATGTTCGGACCCGTGACAAGCCAAACCCGGGCATCCCCCTCCAGCGCACAGTCATTGGGCTGGAACGCCTCGCCCTTCGCCCGCAGCGCCGCTTCCACCACCGGATGCCGCCCGGCGACGATCCGGAACTCGGCGCCGTCCGTCAGCACCGGCCGCACCAGCCCCTCGCGCACCGCCAGTTCGCCAAGCCCGGCCGAGCGGTCCAGAGCTGCCAGCGAATCCGCCACCCGCCCGATCGCCGCCGCCTCGGCCAGCGCCGCCTCGCGCATCGCCTCGATATGCGCCGCCTCCGCCGCCAGCGCATGCGCCTGCGCCTGCGCGATCCGGCTTGCGAGCCCCCGCAGCGCCTCGGTGTCGAAGCGCATCGCATTGCCCAGCGTCTGCCGATGAAAGAAGCCAGCGTGCGCCATCAGCGGATCAGCCGCCTTCGGCGCCACTTCCACATGATAGCCGATCACATTGTTGTGCCGGATGCGCAGGGACTGCACGCCTGTCTCGGCACGCAATTGCCCTTCCAGCGCCGCAATCGCCGCCCGGCTGTCCGCCGCCAGCAGCCGCAGCTCATCCAGCGCCGCATCATGCCCTTCCGCGATCACACCCCCGTCGCCCGCATTCGGCGGCGGACTCTCCACCAGCGCTGCGTCCAGCAGCGCCAGCAGGTCGCGCGGTGGCTCCAGCCCCAGCCGGATCGGGTCCAGCGCCGCCGGCGCCCCACCGAAGGCCGAATCCAGCCCAGCCCCCAGCGCGCGCGCCGCCCGCAGCCCATCCCGCAGCGCCGCAAGATCCCGCGGAGAGCCCCGCCCCGCCCCGATCCGCCCAAGCGCCCGCGCCACATCCGGCGCACCCCTCAGAATGCGCCGCACATCGCTGCGCAGGTCTGCATCGCCCGCGAACCATTGCACCAGGTCCAGCCGGGCCTCGATTGCCTCCAGATCGGCCAGCGGCGCCGCAAGCTCGCCCGCCAGCAGCCGCCCGCCGGCCGCAGTCACCGTCAGGTCCACCGCGGCCAGCAGGCTCGAAGCCCCCTCCGTCAGCTCCAGGCTGGCCCGCGTCGCCCGGTCGATCGCCATCACCGCGCCCACGCCGTGCAGCCTTGGCGGCTTCAGCAGCACCGTGCCCCCGCGCGCCGTCGCCTCCACATGCCGCAGCAACCCGCCCGCGGCCGCCAGGGCCGCCCGCGGAAAGGCCCCGAACCCCTCCAGCGTCGCCACCCCCAGCCGCGCCGCCAGCTGCCGTTCGGCCGCCGCACTGTCGAACGCCCCGCGCGGCAGCGCCGTTCCCAGCCCACCCCCTTCCGGCCCCAGCACTTCCGCCGGCCCGATCCGCGCAATCTCGTCGGCCTCGGTTCCCGCAGGAACCGCCGCCAGCCACAGCTCGCCGGTCGAGATATCCACCCAGGCAAGACCGGCCTCGCCCGGCCCGGGGAAAACACTCAGCAGCCAGTTTGCCCGCCGCCCCTCCAGCAGCCGCTCCTCGGTCAGCGTGCCGGGCGTGATCACCCGCACGATCGCCCGGTTCACGATCGCCTTCGATCCGCGCTTCTTCGCCGCCGCCGGATCCTCGGTCTGCTCGGCAATGGCAACCGAATGCCCGGCCTTCACCAGCCGCGCCACATAGGCTTCGTGGCTATGCACCGGCACCCCGCACATCGGCAGCGGCTGGCCCAGATGCTCACCCCGGTGCGTCAGCGCAATGTCCAGAGCCCCCGCCGCAATCGCGGCATCCTCCAGGAACAGCTCATAGAAGTCGCCCATCCGGAACATGAGCAGCGCCCCGGGCACTTCAGCCTTCAGCCCCAGATACTGCGCCATCATCGGGGTGGCCCCCCGTCCACCCGAGTCTGCGATATCGGAAACTGGAATTGCCGCCGCCATGCCGACAGCCTATCAGCCACTCAGGGTATGCGAGACAAGAGAGACCATCAGCCGTGAGCGACAGCAGCAGAGACAGGCCCGTTTTTTCCGACCGCGAGGCGCTGCTCTTCCACTCGGCCAAGCGCCCCGGCAAGATCGAGATCATCGCATCGAAGCCGATGGCGACCCAGCGCGACCTGAGCCTCGCCTATTCACCGGGCGTCGCAGTCCCCGTCCTCGCCATCGCCGAAGACCCGGACACCGCCTATGATTACACCGCCAAGGGCAACCTCGTCGCCGTCATCTCCAACGGCACCGCCATCCTCGGCCTCGGCAACCTCGGCGCACTTGCCTCCAA
>JAIXYT010000017.1 GCA_027490095.1 Sphingomonadales bacterium
GCAGATTCCCACGCGTTACGCACCCGTGCGCCACTAGACCCGAAGGTCTCGTTCGACTTGCATGTGTTAGGCATGCCGCCAGCGTTCGTTCTGAGCCAGGATCAAACTCTCAAGTTCATTTCCGAACAATCACCCAGGTGGAATTCCCGAATGAAAGCCCGTTTCAAGGAGCTTATCTCTGCACAACGTCTACTGACTTTGTTTGAGACCAATCTTGCGATCGGCCTCCACAAGCGTATGCGTTGAGACATATAGACAAGCTTAGTTTCACGACACCCGAGCCTTGACGCCCCGGGGCGTGGAACCGCCGTCCACATGTCCCTTCATATAACCAACGATGAGAAAGAGCGACGCTTACCCCCACCGGCTTTTCACCACCGGAGCAAACCAGCGGACAAGCGGACTTGCGTCCTCAGGCCCTGTCGGTCTGTTGGGAGGTCGGCACCATCCTCGTTGCCGTCCCTGGTGTCCTGCCTTGCGGCAGAGCCTCGTGGGCGGCGGCGAAGTCGGCGTCGACTGCGGAGGCGGCATATGGCGATGCCGTCCCCACCCGTCAACAACTTTTTTCTGCAACAATCGCCTTTTTCCAGGCGGTGACGCAGAACGCTGTCGAGCCGCCGACTATACGCAATTTCCGGAAAGCTTCAAGCCGTGGCGATGTAATCCTTCAGCGCCAGCGCCTCCTGCTCGGCCTCCGCGATCCGCCGCTTCACCAGGTCCCCGATCGACACGATTCCCACCAGCGCACCCGATTCCATCACGGGCAGGTGCCGAATCCGTCGATCCGTCATCAATTCCATCGCATCGCACACGCTTTCGTCGGGGCGAATCGTGATCACCGGCGCCGTCATCACGTCGCGCGCCTCCAGCTCCATCACCGCTCCACCCTTCACCGCAAGGCAGCGCACGATGTCCCGCTCCGACACGATCCCCACCGGCCGCCCATCCTCCAGCACCAGCACCGCACCGATTCGGCGCTGCACCAGAAGGTCGACGATCGCCGAAACCCGCGAGTCGGGTCGAACGCTCGCCACCCCCCCGCCCTTGCCCTTGAGAACAGTCGCGATTCCCATGAACGCCCTCCTCCCAGCCTCTGCCGCGGGAAGCTCTCCCAAACTCCCCGCTTGAATGTCACCCAAATGACCCGGATTGGAAAGCCATGACGAACAGTGCGCCGCCACCCACCCCTGCCCAGGCACGGATGATCGAGGCCCGCCGGCGATTCGCGCGCCTCATGAAGCTGATGTTCGGCGCCAGCCTCGTCACGCTGATCGGCGCCTTCGCCTGGCTCCACGCCAGCGGCACCCCCATGCCACTCCCCTTCCTCGGCGCGATCGCCGTCGCAGTCATCGGCTCGCTGATGCTGGCGGCAGCCCTCATGGGCCTCGTCTTCTTCTCGGCAGCCTCTGGCGCCGACGAATCGGTCGACAAGCTCGATCCCTGATCTCAGGGAACCAGCGCCGCCGCCTCCCAACCCTCACCCAGTCGGCGCGATTCCCCGCGGCAGTGCCGGTCGGGCCCCAGCCACAGCCATTCCAGCCGCTCGACGCGAATCGCCAGCATGGCGAAGTTCCGCTCCCCCCGGGCGTCGAACAGGATCTCGCCCGCCAGCCGCCGCCCGGGCGGCTCCACGGTGCAATAGCTCCGCCGCGCCACCTCGGGCACCCGCGCCCAGGCCTGTGCCAGGATCGCCGGATCCGGCTCGAACCCCGCCACGCCCTCCACCCGCAGCTGCAGCGCCCGCCGCGGGTCCCAGAAGGTCAGCGCCGCGCGCGGGTCCGCTGCCAGCTCGGCAACCTTGGCCGAGCGCAGGTCGGTGTGCAGCCACAGCAGGCCGGCCGCCGGTTCGGCCCTGCGCAGCACCAGCACGCGGGACCGCGGCGCACCGTCCAGCCCGATCGTGGACAGGACAGGGGTCCGCCAGGCAGCCCGCCGGTCGCGGGATCCGCGCACAAGCAGCTGCCAGCAATGGGCAGCAGCCGCGCCCACGTCGTCGAACGGCGCCGCAGCGCCGGGCTGTCGTTTCGGCGCATCCGCGCCGGGCTGTGGGGTCGGCGCGTCCGCGCCGTTCGGCTCAGCCCTCGGCAGGTTCGGCTTCCGCCTTGCGCGGGCGGCCACGGCGGCGCGGCTTGGGCGCCTCGTCGTCCGCTGCCTCCGCCACGGCTTCGCGCGCCGGCACCCCGCCAAAGGCAACCAGCGCCGCTTCCCCGTCCGAAAGCGCCTGCTCGGCGGCCGCCGGCTGAAGCCGGTTGCCGTCGCGCTCGCCGCGCTCGTCGCGGTTCCCGCGCCTGTCCTGCCAGCGATCGCGATTGCCGCGCTCGGCGCGATCGCCCTCCTGGGCGCCATCCTGGCCCGGGCCCCGCTCCCGCGGCTCGAACCGCTGGCGGCGCTCGCCCCGGTCGCCCCGGTCGCCATCGCCGCGCGGCTGCTGCCGCTGGCGATCGCCGCCGTCGCCCTGCTCCTCGCCGCCGTCCTGCGCACCGTCCATTCCGCCGTCTGCGTCGCCGCCGACGGGTTCATCCTCGAACTGGTCGAACACCCCGCGACGGGCCCGCATCTCTTCCTGCCGGATCCGGCTGTCGTTCAGAACGCGGAAATAATGGTCGGCGTGCTGCAGATAATATTCCGCCGCCACCCGGTCGCCGGCCTGGTGCGCATCGCGTGCCAGCTGCTTGTACTTCTCCAGCAGCTGGTGGGCGTTGCCGCGCACCCGCACTTCCAGCCTGGCGGCATTCTGCCCACCGGCCGCCATACCCATGGGGCGCGGGTTGCTCCCGTTGCCGCCACCACCGCCGCGCCGCCTGCGACCGCTCTGCCTGTTCTGCATGCCTGGATGTCGTCCTTCCGTTCGCGCAGCCGCACCGCCTCCCGGCTCCAACATCCGCCGGGGTGCACTCCGAGGGCAGATTCCGCCAAGTTTTGCCGGGGCACCTGGTCCGAAAGGACCCTGGCCCCGATTGGCCAAAACGGAATGTGCCAGCCGCCAGGGTCCCGAAGGCCTCAAGACAGGCCCTCGGCCCATCATCCCGCCTGCCCATCCAACCCGGCCCTGTTCGGGGTAACCAGACGATCAGATCGGCCAGTCCTGGTTTGGGGGGGCAGGCTGGCCGGCCCCAACAAAGGGCGTCCCGGCTGCGCTGCGCTCCCTGTCTAGACGGGGCAATCGCCGTTGCCAAGCCTATAACGGTCCGTCCCCAATCCTTCTCATGCCACCGCAATCACCAGCACACGGGGCCGCCCGGCAAGGTCCGGAACGGTCCGCGCCGCGTGCCCGCTCGCCTTCGCCATCGCCACCAGCGCATCGCCCTGCCCCTCGCCGAACTCGAACAGCGCCACCCCGCCCGGCGGCAGCAGGCGCGCCACCTCCGGCAGCAGCAGCCGATAGGGCCCCAGCCCGTCCGGCCCGCCGAACAGCGCGCCGGCAGGCTCGAACCGCGCCACATCCGGCATCAGGGGCGTCCCATCGGCAATATAGGGCGGGTTGCACAGGATCAGGTCGAACCGCTCCTCCACCCCTTGCGCCCAGTCCCCCAGACGCCACTCCGCCCGCGCACCCATTCCCAGCCGCCCGGCATTCTCCGCCGCCACCGCCAGCGCCTCAGCCGAACGATCGATCCCCAGCCCCGTCGACGCCGGCCACTCGCTCAGCGCCGCCAGCAGCAGCGCACCCGATCCCGTCCCCAGGTCCAGCACCCGCGCCGGCGGCCGCCCGGCAAAATGCCGCAGCGCCTCGGCAATCAGCGTCTCGCTGTCCGGCCGCGGCACCAGCACATCGCGCGTCACCTTCAGCGGCAGGCTCCAGAACTCCCGCTCGCCCACGATATGCGCCACAGGCTCATGCGCCCGCCGCCGCGCGAGCAGCGTCTCGAACCGCGCCACCGCCTCGTCCGGCACAGGCGCCCGCCCCACCAGCATCATCAGCCGATCCTCGCCCAGCACATGCGCCAACAGCAATTCCGCATCCAGCCGCGGCGTCTCCCCGGGCAGGGTCGCAGCCGCCGCGCGCAACACCGCGTGGCGATCAGTCATTCTTGATCGCCATCCGGCTCAGCCATCCAGCTGCGCCAGCCGCTCGGCCTCATCCTCCGCGATCAGCGCGCTCACCAGCTCCTCCAGCCCGCCGCCCTCCAGCACCTCGGGCAGCCGGTGCAGCGTCAGGTTGATCCGGTGGTCCGTCACCCGCCCCTGCGGGAAATTGTAGGTGCGGATCCGCTCGCTCCGGTCGCCACTGCCCACCATCGCCTTCCGGTCGGCCGACCGCGCACTCGCCAGCTTCTCCCGCTCCAGCTCATACAGCCGGCTCCGCAGCACCTTCATGGCCTTGGCCTTGTTCTTGTGCTGGCTCTTCTCGTCCTGCTGGCTCACCACCAGCCCCGTGGGCAGGTGCACGATCCGGACGGCACTGTCCGTCGTGTTCACGCTCTGCCCGCCGGGCCCTGAAGACCGGAACACATCGATGCGCAGATCCTTGTCATCGATCTGCACATCCACCTCCTCGGCCTCCGGCAGCACCGCCACCGTCGCCGCCGAGGTGTGGATCCGCCCCTGCGCCTCGGTCGCCGGCACCCGCTGCACCCGGTGCACGCCGCTCTCGAACTTCAGCCGGGCGAACACGCCGTCGCCCTGCACCCCCATCACGATCTCCTTGAACCCGCCAAGGTCCGCGGGCGACGCACTCATCGTCTCCACCCGCCACCCGCGAAGCTCGGCATAGCGCTGGTACATGCGCGCAAGATCGCCTGCGAACAGCGCCGCCTCGTCCCCCCCGGTCCCGGCCCGGATTTCCAGGATCGCCGGCTTCGCATCCGCCGCATCCTTGGGCAGCAGCTTCAGCGCCAAAGCCCGCTCGGCCTCCGGCAGCTTTGCCTTCAGCTCCGGCAGCTCGTCCGCCGCCAGGGCCCGCATCTCGGCATCGCCCGAAGCATCGCCTGCCAGCGCCTCCAGCTCGGCAATTTCCCGCCGCATCGCGATCACCTCGCGCGCAGCGTCAGCGGCAGGCGTCAGCTCGGCATAATCCTTCGACAGCGCCACGAACCGCGAAGCCTCCAGCGCCGGGTTCGACATCTCGCTCTGCAACGCCTCATGCCGCTGCACGATCTGCGCCAGCCGCTGGTCAGCCAGCAGCATCAAAGTGGCCCAAATATCTTAATCATGCGCGTTTCAGGATCGTCAGAATGGTGGAACGCCCTTTTGATCGACCTCAAGATTCTCGCTCGCACGGGCTCAGCATCTTCGTTGGCAACAAGATTTCGGAGGCGTAGTTCAGTCCAACCTGAGCCAGTATTCCCCACATTGAGGAGGCGCCAAGCGCCTGCCTTTTTCGCCTTCTCGAAGCGCTTCTTTTCGGAACCGCTGAATCCCAGCTCAACACGTAGCCCATCCGCTCGTAGCAAGGCAGCCAATTCCATGGCAATGCCTTCATCTGAGACTGTTAGCGGCACTATCGCAATCTCGATCGGGGCCACCTCCGGCTCACCGCACAGCATCATCAGCCGCTCGATCCCCCCGGCCCAGCCCACCGCCGGCGTATGCGGCCCACCCATCGTCTCGATCAGCCCATCATAACGCCCGCCACCGATCACCGTCGCCTGCGCGCCCAAGGCATCGCTCACGAACTCGAACGCCGTATGCCGGTAGTAATCAAACCCCCGCACCAGCCGAGGCGCCCGCTCAAAGGCCACGCCAGACGCCTGAACCCCCTTCTGCACCGCCTCGAAAAACGCCCCCGCCTCGGCGGTCAGAAACGCATCGATCACCGGCGCATCCGCCACCAGCGCCCGATCCCCCGGCTCCTTCGAATCCAGAATCCGCAGCGGGTTCGTCTCCAGCCGCCGCAAGCTCTCCTCGCTCAGAACATCCCGATGCGCCGAAAAATGCGCCACCAACGCCGCACGCCAGGCCTCCCGCGTCTCCGCATCCCCCAGCGTGTTCAGCTGCAAGGTCACGCCAGCAACCCCCAGCTCCTTCAGCAGCAAATCCGCGAACGCCAGGAGCTCCACATCCGCCTGCGGCTCGGCCGCGCCCAGCACCTCGGCATCGATCTGGTGAAACTGCCGATACCGCCCCTTCTGCGGCCGCTCATAGCGAAACAGCGGCCCATGGGTCACCAGCTTCAACGGCGCAAACTGCTGCCACCCCTCGCTCACATAAGCCCGACAGATCCCCGCCGTGAACTCCGGCCGCAGCGTCAGCGAATCCCCACCCCGGTCCGGAAAGGTGTACATCTCCTTGGAAACAACATCCGTCGTCTCCCCAAGCGTCCGCGCAAACACACTCGTCGCCTCGACGACCGGCACCATGACGGGCTTGAACCCGAACCGCCGAGCCACATCCCGAAACCGGCCGACCACATGGTCGAACCGCTCCGCCTGCTCCCCCAGGAAATCCTGCATCCCCCGAACCGGCGCCGGCTTCGGCGCCCTCTGGGCCTTCACATCATCGCTCATGGCCGCGCGCCTAGCAGCCTCGCCGTCGTTGCGCAAAACAGAGAAGATGCCTCCGGCGGGCCCCCGCACCTCAAGCCGGCGAAACCAGCTTCAGCCCCACGATAGCCCCCACCAGCACCGCCAGCAGCACCAGCCGCACCGTCTCCACCGGCTCCCGGAACAGCCACATGCCCACGATCGCGGTCCCGAACGCCCCGATCCCCACCCACACGGCATAGGCGGTGCCCAGCGGGATCACCCGCGCGCTGCGTTCCAGCAGGATGAAGCTCAGCACCGCGCTCGCCACGAAGCCGCTTGTCCACCACGGGTTCCGGAACCCGTCCGAAAGCCGCATGCAGGTCGTGAACCCCACCTCGAACAGGCCTGCCGCCACCAGGATCAGCCAGGCCATGCGCTCAGCCTCCGAACGCTGCCAGCGCCTCGCCCTCCAGCCGCCAGGTTTCCCACCCGGCCGCATGGCGCGTCCCGAAGCTCGCGTAGAAGCCCTTCGCCGGCGCGTTCCAGTCCAGCACGTTCCACTCCATCCGCCCGCAGTCCATCTCCACCGCCAGGCGCGCCAGCCGCTTCAGCAGGTCCAGCCCCACGCCTGTCCCACGCACCTCCGGCGCCACGAACAGGTCCTCCAGGAACAGCCCACGCTTCCCCGTCCAGCTCGAGAAGTTGAAGTAATAGAGCGCCATCGCAACCGGCTGCCCATCGGCAAAGCCCAGCAGCGCGTGCAAATGCCCGGCCGCCAGAGCGTCGCGCGCGCCGGCCACCGTCATCTTCACCTTGTCCGCCTCTTTCTCATAGACCGCCAGCGCCGTCACAAGCGCCAGCACAGCCGCCGCATCCTCCGGCGTCGCCTGCCGGATCGATACGGTCACTCCGCCGCCTGCGCAGCCTCGGTTGCCAGCTTGTCCGCCTCGATCTCGGCGGCCTTCGCCTCCACCAGCTTCACGATATGGTCGACGATGTCGGCATCCTGCACATGGTGGTCGGTCACGCCCGACAGATAGACCATGTGCTTGCCGTTCCCGCCGCCGGTCAGCCCGATGTCGGTCTCGCGCGCCTCGCCGGGCCCGTTCACCACGCAGCCCAGCACAGAGAGGCTCAGCTCGGTCGTAATGTGCGCCAGCCGCTTCTCCAGCGTCTCCACCGTCCGGATCACGTCGAAGCCCTGCCGCGCACAGCTCGGGCAGCTCACGATCCGCACCCCCCGCGCCCGGATCCCCAGGCTCTTCAGGATATGATAGCCGACCTTCACCTCTTCCTCGGGCTCGGCCGAAAGGCTCACGCGGATGGTGTCGCCCACCCCGCCCCACAGCAGCATGCCGAGCCCGATCGAGCTCTTCACCGTGCCGCCGATCAACCCGCCGGCTTCCGTGATCCCAAGGTGCAGCGGATAATCCGACCGCGCGGCCAGCTCGTTGTAGGCGGCAACCGCAAGGAACACGTCGCTCGCCTTCACGCTGATCTTGAATTCGTGGAAGTCCGCGTCCTCCAGCAGCTTCGCATGCTCGAACGCGCTTTCCACCAGCGCCTCGGGGCAGGGCTCGCCATATTTCTCCAGCAGGTGCCGCTCGAGGCTGCCGGCGTTCACCCCGATCCGGATCGCACAGCCGTTCGCCTTGGCCGCACGCACCACTTCCTTCACCCGCTCAGGGCTGCCGATGTTGCCGGGATTGATCCGCAGGCACGCAGCCCCCGCGTCGGCCGCTTCCAGCGCCCGCTTGTAGTGAAAGTGGATGTCGGCAACCACCGGCACCTTCGCGGCCCGCGTGATCAGCGGCATGGCGGCCGTCGCCTCTTCGGTCGGGCAGCTCACCCGGATGATGTCGACCCCCACCTCCTCGCAGCGGCGGATCTGGTCGATCGTCGCCGCCGCATCCTCGGTCGGGGTGTTCGTCATGGTCTGCACCGCAATGGGCGCATCGCCGCCCACGGGCACCTTGCCCACCATGATCTGCCGCGACTTGCGGCGGACAATGTCTCTCCACGGGCGATGACTCATCTGCCTACCTTCCGGATACCACCAGCGTCACGGCCCGGCGGTTCAGCGCCCAGGCCTCTTCATTGGACCCATCGACCGCCGGCCGCTCGGCACCATAGCTGATGATCGACATCCGCTCGGTACCGACCCCCTGCGCGGCCAGGAAATTCTTCGCCGCATTCGCCCGCCGCTCGCCGAGCGCCAGGTTGTATTCCCGCGTGCCCCGCTCGTCGGCATGACCCTCGATCGACACCCGCACTTCAGGGTTCCGGCCCAGCCACTCGGCCTGCGCACCCAGTGTCTGCCGCGCCTTCTCGTCCAGACCATAGCTGTCGAACGGAAACAATATCGTGTCAGACCCGGCCGCTTCCACCAGGGCAGCCTGGCTTCCCGCCAGCGTGGTCGACCGCACGGGTTCGGGCGGCGGCACCGTGCCGGCCTGGTCGATCGCGCCGGTGCCCGCCTGCGCAGGCGCCGGCTGCCAGGCCTCGGGCGGCAGCACATCGCGCGTCTTGCCGCAGCCGGCAAGAAGCAGCGAGCCGGCGACCAGCAAAAGGGGAAGGGCCTTGGTCATCTCAGGTCTCCTTAAGCATCCTTGGCGCGATTGGGAATCATTTCGGCTGACCCTCACCTCAGCAGGGGACCCCAGGCGGGGTCGCTCGCCTCAAGAGGCGTCGGAATCCGCCGGTCGTTGCGCCCGGTCAGGTCGATGGACCTGAGGCTCGACCGGCCGTTCCGCTCGGTGCGGCTGAACAGGATCACCCGCCCGTTGGGCGACCAGCTGGGGCCCTCGTCCTGCCAGCTGTCCGTCAGCAGCCGCTCGCCCGATCCATCCGGGCGGATCACCGCAATGCGGAACTTGCCGCCCTGGATCCGGGTGAAGGCAATCAGGTCGCCGCGCGGGCTCCACACCGGCGATCCGGCGCGCCCCTCGCCAAAGCTGATCCGCTGCGCGCCCGACCCATCGGCGTTCATCACATACAGCTGCTGGCTGCCGCCCCGGTCGCTCTCGAACACGATTGCGCGCCCGTCCGGCGAGAAGCTCGGCGAGGTGTCGATCGAATTGCCGCTCGTCAGCCGCCGCGTGGTCCGGCTCGCCACGTCATAGGCATGGATGTCGCTGTTCCCGGCGCGCGTCACACTGAACACCAGGGTCCGCCCGTCGGGCGAAAAGCGCCCGGCAAAGCTCATGCTGTCGAAGTCGCCCACCGGCTGCTGCTGGCCGGTTCCCATATTGTAGATCCACATCCGCGGCCGGTCGTTCTGGAAGCTCATGTAGCTCAGCGTCTCGTTGACCGGCGAAAAGCGCGGCATCAGCACCAGCGACGCGCCCGAGGTCAGGAAGCGGTGGTTCGCCCCGTCCTGGTCCATCACGGCCAGCCGCTTCACCCGCTTCGTCCGTGGCCCGCTCTCCGCCACATAGACGATCCGGCTGTCGAAATAGCCGCTTTCCCCGGTCAGCCGGGAATAGACGATGTCCGAACATTTGTGCGCCGCCCGCCGCCAGCCCGCAGGCGTCACGGTGAAGCCCTGCGCCGCCAGCTTCTCTTCCGAAAACACGTCATACAGCGTGCAGCCAATGGTCAGCGTGCCGTCCGGATTGGCGGTCACGAACCCCGTCACCAGCGCCTGCGCCGCCGCGGTCCGGAACGATCCGAACGGCGGCGCATTCACCTGGTTCATCGTGGGCGCCGCAAAGGCGCCCGCCGGCAGCGGCCTGAACAGCCCGGTGCCCGACAGGTTGTTCGAAATGATGTCCGCCACCTGCCGCCCCAGCTCCGCCGTGTTCCCCGCCGGCGTCGCAACCGGGGCGCCCGTCGGAAACGCCGGAATGGCCACCGGCATCGCCGCTTGCGATCCGCTGGTGATGTCGATTCTCAGCTGCGCCGCCGCCGGCACGGCGATCAGGGCCAGGAACAGGGCGGCGAATGTGCGGATCATGTCATCAGCCTCGGGTCAAAATTCAGCTCGAACTCGCGCCAATAGGGGAACAGGTCCGCCGGCAGCTGCAGCGGCGCACAGCGCAGCACCGCCCGCCGCGCCGTCTCCACGAAGGCCCGGGCATAGGCCTGGTTGCCGGCCGTCGCCCCCGACTGGCTCACGAACTCCGGCGGGGCCGCCACCGTTCCATCCCGGTTCAGCCGGATCCGCAGCACCGCCGTCATCTCGGCCACATCCGCGCCCCCGATCGGCGGGTTCCAGCAGGGCGCGATCTGCGCCCGGATCGCCTGCTCCAGCGTGGCCGCCTGGATCGCCGACAGCTTCGCCTGCTTCGGAATCGCATCCTCGACGGTCTTCTCGAAATCCTCGGTCTCGCGCGGCTTCGCAGCCGCCTTGGGCTTCGACCTGTCCACCAGCGCCGCATTCTGCCCTGCCGTCGCCGCGGGCTTCGCCTTCGAAGGCGGCTGCCGTGCAGGCGCTGCCGCCACCGCTTCGGCAATCGCATCCTGCGCCGCCACATCCGGCGCGGCCTTTGCCGGCGTCGGCGGGCTCGGCACCTGCGGCGCAGGCGGCGCCTCCGGCATCTCGGGCGCAGCCGCCGGCGGCTCGGGGTCCTGCGGCGCAGCCTCCATGCTCGGCTTTGGCGGCGTCGTCACCGTCGCCACGTCCGACACGTCCAGAAACTCGATCGGGGTCACATCCGGCTCGGATTCAGGCGCGATTGCGCCGGCCAGCCCCAGCGACAGGGCAACCAGCAGCAGCAGGTGCAACCCCGCCGCAATCCCAAGCGCCCGTCCCTCCGTCACGCGGCCACCTTCGGCTGGTTCACCAGCGCCACCTTCGTGAACCCACTCCCCGTCACATCCGCCAACAGCGCCGCCACCTGGCCATAGGGCAGCCCCGCATCCGCCCGGATCACCACCCGCGCTTCCACCCCCCGCGCCTCCCGCAAAGCCTCCAACCGCGCCGCAAAGGCCGCATCCGACAAGACCTCGTCCCCGATCGACCGCTGCCCCCGCGCATCGATCGTCACCGAAATCGGCTCCACATCACTCGGCAACGCCTTCGCACCGGTCTTCGGCAAATCCACCGCCACACCCGTCACCAGCAACGGCGCCGCCACCATGAAGATGATCAGCAACACCAGCATCACATCCACCATCGGCGTGACATTGATCTCAGCCATCGGCTGCCGCCTGCGCCCCCGCCGGCCGCCGCCTGTGCCCATCCCCATCAGAGGGTTTCGAAGGGGCTCTGCCCCTTCACCCCGGCAGGGCATTGAATGCCCTGCACCCACGGAGTTTGACGTGGTGCAGCGCCGGCACCAGCGGCTCCAACCTCCGCGGAATCGATTGCGCCTGCGGCGCCACCACCCCCGCGCCGAAGGCGCAATAAACCCATCATCCGCACAAGCCGACGCTCGCCCGGATGCCCTGCCTCAAACAACGAGGGTGCAGGGAAATCATTTCCCTGCCGGGGTCCAGGGGCAGCGCCCCTGGAAAACCCAGCCTGCACGCCCAAACTCACCGCACCCCGTCCAGTTCGCGCGACATCAGCGCGTGGAAGGCGCTTGAGAAGCCTTGCAGCCTGTCTTCCAGCCGCGTGATCCGGTGCAGCAGCCGGTTGTAGCCGATGACGGCGGGGATGGCTGCGAACAGGCCGATCGCGGTTGCGAACAGGGCTTCGGCGATGCCGGGCGCCACAACCGCAAGGCTGGTGTTCTGGGTCGCACCGATGGCGATGAAGGCGCGCATGATGCCCCAGACGGTGCCGAACAGGCCCACGAAGGGGGCGACGGAGCCGATGGTGGCCAGCACGTTCAGCCGGTCGGACAGGTCGGAAATGCTGCGGTCGATGGAGGCTGCCATCACGGTGTGCAGCCGCGCACGCACGCCTTCGCGATCGATGTTCTGGCGCCCTTCCACGCTCGCCTGCCACTCGTCCATCCCGGCGCGGAACAGGTCGGCGGTCGGGTGGCTGCCCTTGGTCGCCTGCAGCTCGTCCAGCGTCTTCGCCTTCCAGAAGCGGTCCTCGAAGGCTTGCGCCTCGCCGTCGATCTGCTTCAGCCGGCGCGAGCGTTCGAAGATGATCGCCCAGCTCCAGATGGAGGCCAGCAGCAGGCCCACCATCACCGCCTTCACGACAATGTCCGCCTGAAGGAACAGCGCCCAGGGAGACAGGGTCTCCGCCGTCTGCACGATCACCTTGTCCAAATCCGTCTCCGACCCAGCATGTCCCGGCGGCGTTCGTTGCAGCCCCGGATTAGGGTACCGCGCTTTACGGGAAGTGAACGGGCCTTCTCAAGCCATTCCGGGCGGCAGCAGCGTCCGAAACCGCGCCAGCCACTCCGCCGGCTGCCGCCGCGGGCGCCCGCCCGGCGTCAGGAACCCGGCCCTGACGGTTGCTTCGGCCAGCAGCGTGTCCCCGCGCAGCACCCGCTGGTCCATCGTCACGCTCGCCCCGCCCAGCGCGATGCAGCGTGTCTCCACCAGCAGGTCATCTTCCAGCCTCGCAGGCGCACGATAACGGATCTGCAGGTCGGCCACCGCATAGACCCCTTCGCCCGCCTCGAACGCCCCGCGCTGGTCGATCCCCACCACGCGCAGCAGGTCGCTCCGCGCCCGCTCCATCCAGCGCAGGTAATTGGCGTGATAGGCCACGCCCGAAAAGTCGGTGTCCTCGAAATAGACGCGCAGCGGGAAGCGGTGAACGCGCCCGCCCGCATCCTCCTGGATAACGCCGGTCGCCGGCGCGGGGATCGCGCCAGCGTCAGGCATTTCAGGCTTCGGTCGTCTCGGCAACCGGCCGCGCGTCGCGGCGCTCGGCGATCCGGGCCGACTTGCCCGACCGGCCGCGCAGATAATAGAGCTTCGCCCGGCGCACGGCGCCACGACGAACCACCTCGATCGATTCGATCACCGGCGAATACAGCGGGAACACGCGCTCCACGCCTTCGCCGAAGCTGATCTTGCGAACCGTGAAGCTCGACCCGATGCTCTTGTTCGACCGCGCGATGCACACGCCTTCGAACTGCTGAACGCGGGTGCGCTCGCCTTCCTTCACCTTCACGCCCACGCGCAGCGTGTCGCCGGCGCGGAATTCGGGAACAGCGCGCTGGGCCTTCAGCCGGGCCACCTGTTCGGCTTCGATCGTCTGCAGCAGATTCATTCTTCACTCCATCGGGTGCAGGTCCGGCCAACACCGGTCCGCCCCATGCCCTCTTGGGGGCAGGTTGAACTCGCCAGAGGGCGGATGCCTCAGGCCTTGCCCGAAGGAAGGTCCGTCAGCAGGTCAGGCCGCCATAGCCTCGTGTCTTCGGTCGCCCGGCGCTTGCGCCAGGCCTCGATCTTCCCATGGTCGCCCGAGGTCAGCACCTCCGGGATCCCATGTCCCTCCCACACGGCAGGTCGGGTGTAATGCGGATATTCAAGGAGGCCGCTTTCGAAGCTCTCCTCGTCTCCGCTGGAAGCGGCGCCCATTACGCCAGGAAGCAGCCTGACGCAAGCGTCCAGCAGGGCAAGGGCGCCAACCTCCCCGCCCGACAGGATAAAGTCCCCGATCGCAACCGGCTCCACGCCGCGCCCGGCAAAGATCCGCTCGTCGAACCCCTCGAATCGCCCGCACAGCAAGGTCACCCCCGGCCCCGCCGCCAAAGCCCGCACCCGGCCCTGCGTCAGCCGCGGTCCCCGTGGCGTCAGCGCCAGCACAGGAGCCTCCGGGCTCGCCGCGCGCGCGGCATCCACGGCCCGCGCCAGCACATCCACTTTCAGCACCATGCCGGGCCCCCCGCCCGCCGGCGTGTCATCCACGCTCCGGTGCCGGTCGGTCGCAAAATCCCGCAGCTGCAGCGTCTCCAGCCGCCATCGCCCCTCGCCCAGCGCCCGCCCCGCAAGCGACACCCCCAACGGCCCCGGAAACATCTCCGGGTACAAGGTCACCACCTGCGCAAGCCAGCTCACGCCGCCTCCACCCAGGCCCGCACCACGCGCACAACGTCCGCGACCTCGGTCACGGCGTCGGGCACCAGCGGCACCAGCACGCGCCTGCCGCCCGCCAGCTCGATCTCCAACAGGTCCGAGGCACCGTAGTTCTCGACGCCCACCACATGCCCCAGCCCGTCGCCCGCCTCGTCCACAACGGGCAGGTCCACAAGGTCATGCCAGTAATACTCGCCCGGCGGCAACGCCGGCAGGCTGTCGCGCGGCACCGTCAGCAGCGTGCCCCGCAGGGCCTCGGCAGCCGTCCGGTCGCCCACTTCCGCAAAGCGCGCAACGGCCCCCTGCGGGCCCGGCCGCACCGCCTTCAGCGTCAGCGTGCGGCCGCCCGCCTCGAACCGGGAATGCGGCTTCAGATTGTCGGCCGACGCCGTGAACAGCTTCAGCCGCACCTCGCCGGAAATGCCATGGGCGCCGGCAACCGCCGCCATCACGACCGGACGGTCGGAGGGCCGCCCGGCGCCCACAGGGATCAGCCTTCGGCCTTCTCGGCGTCGGCGGCAGCCTCTTCGGCCACCGGCTCTTCCGCCGCAGGCGCTTCGGCAGCAGCTTCCTCGGCCACCGCCTCTTCGGCAGCAGGCGCTTCCTCGGCCACCGCCTCGGCGGCAGGCTCTTCCGCCGCAAGCTCGGCCACCGGCTCTTCAGCAGGCGCCGGCGCCGCAGCAGCTTCCGCCGCCGCTTCGGCCGCTTCGGCTTCCTTCTGCGCCTTCAGTTCGGCGCGCTCCTTGGCCTTCTCGCCCGGCTCGCCCTTCTTCGGGTTGTTCTTCGGCGCACGGGTCACAAGACCCGCCGCGTCCAGGAAGCGCTCCACCCGGTCGCTCGGCTGCGCGCCGACCGACAGCCAGTGCTTCGCCCGCTCGGTGTCCAGCGTCACGCGCTCGGCCGAATCCTTCGGCAGCAGCGGGTTGTAGGTGCCCAGCTTCTCGATGAAGCGGCCATCGCGCGGCGCGCGGCTGTCCGCCACCACGATGCGATAGAAAGGACGCTTCTTCGCGCCACCGCGCGACAGTCGGATCGAAAGTGCCATTCTCTTGTTCCTTGCTCTCAGTCTGATTGGTTGATGTCTGTTATCGCCTGGAAATCATCGCTTGAACTTGAACCCGCCCGGCAACCGCGGCGGCGTGAACCCCGGCGGAAGGCCCGGCATTTCGCCCGGGGCGCCCCCGCCCGGCATCCCCGGCATCCCGCCACCACCGAACATGCCGGCCAGCGCGCCAAGGCCGCCCATCTTCTTCAACCGCTTCATCGCGGTCTCCATGTCGGCGTGCATCTTCAGCAGCTTGTTCACTTCCTGCAC
Source organism: Sphingomonadales bacterium (assembly GCA_027490095.1). GTDB lineage: Bacteria > Pseudomonadota > Alphaproteobacteria > Sphingomonadales > Sphingomonadaceae > Sandaracinobacteroides. The sequence goes on from JAIXYT010000017.1 coordinate 15,652, forward strand.
CGTCACGCCCGCGCCGTTGGCGATGCGGATCTTGCGCCGGGCGTTCAGCACTTCGGGCTTCGCCCGCTCCTTGGGCGTCATGGACAGGATCACGGCTTCCATCCGGGCGATCGACTTGTCGTTGATCCGGCCCTTGTCCATCGCCTCCTGCGCCTTGCCCATCCCCGGCAGCATCTTTGCGAGCGCCCCCAGGCCGCCCATCTTCTTCATCTGCTGGAACTGGGCGCGCAGGTCGTTCATGTCGAACTTGCCCTTGGCCAGCTTCGCCGCCATCGCCTCGGCTTCCGCCATGTCGATGGTCTCGGCAGCGCGCTCCACCAGGCTGACGACATCGCCCATGCCCAGGATCCGGCCGGCCGCCCGCTCGGGGTGGAAGGCCTCCAGCGCATCGATCTTCTCGCCCGTGCCAACGAACTTGATCGGCTTGCCCGTGATGAAGCGCATGCTCAGCGCAGCGCCACCCCGCGCGTCACCGTCCATCCGGGTCAGCACCACGCCGGTCAGAGGAACCTCGCGGCCGAAATTCTCGGCCACGTTCACGGCGTCCTGGCCGGTCAGCGCATCCACCACCAGCAGCGTCTCGGCAGGCGCGCTCGCGGCGGAAACCGCCTTCATCTCGGCCATCAATGCCTGGTCGACATGCAGCCGCCCGGCCGTGTCCAGCATCAGCACGTCAAAACCCTGCAGCTTTGCCGCCTGAAGCGCGCGCTTCGCGATATCGACCGGCTGCTGGCCCGCGATGATCGGCAGCGTCGCCACGCCCACCTGCTCGCCCAGCACCCGCAGCTGCTCCTGCGCCGCAGGCCGGTTCACGTCCAGGGATGCCATCAGCACCTTGGAACGCCGCTTTTCCTTCAACAGGCGGGCCAGCTTCGCCGTCGTCGTCGTCTTGCCCGAACCCTGCAGGCCCACCATCATCACGACAGCGGGCGGAGTCACGCCCAGCTCCAGGTCCGCACTGTCCCCGCCCAGCGTCTCCACCAGGCAGTCGTTCACGATCTTCACGACCTGCTGGCCGGGCGTCACCGACTTCAGCACCTCGGCGCCGACGGCCCGCTCCGTCGCCCGGCCGCTGAAGTCCTTCACCACCGGCAGCGCGACATCGGCCTCCAGCAGGGCGATCCGCACCTCCCGCATGGCGGCGCGCACCTCAAGCTCGTTCAGGCTCCCGCGCCCGCGCAGCTTGTCGAACACGCCGGCAAGGCGTTCTGACAGGCTCTCGAACATCAGGCAGTCACTTCCGTCACCAGAACTTCGCTTTCACTCGGCACGGCCCAAAGGCCGTTGAAACCATTCCAACCCAAAACGCGTCGTCACCGACGCAGCGCAAAACGCGTCGTCACCGACGCAACGCAAAACGCGCCGGCGGGCGAACCTTCGCTGACCGGCGTGCATCCATGGACACTCGAAACAGGTTTTCGGGTGCTGATTTTCGCCTGCGCCATGGCGCATGCAGGCGGCAGAGTCAAGAATTGCGGGTCGCCGCCCCCCGCAGACCGCGGCAAAGGAAAAGGGCGGGATCCGAAGACCCCGCCCTGCCCCTGTTCACGTGAAAAAGTTTAGGCCGAAACGCTCGACAGCGAAGCCTTGCGGCGGCGCATCGCGAAACCGACGAGGCCGAAACCGGTGATCATCATCGCCCAGGTGGCGGGTTCCGGGATCACGTTCAGCACGTTGGCAAAGGCGAAGCGGTGGTCGTTGTAGTCGAAGTCGTTGAGCAGGCCGGGCTGGCCGCCGTTGCGCGGCGGGGCCTGGAAGCCCAGGATGTCCTCGAAGGCCACGAAGGTGTAGTCACCAGCCGGGATCATGCCGTTCATGACGGTGCCGAAGCCATTATCCGCATAGGTGAACGCACCACCACCCCAGCTCTCGCTGAAGATCTGGTTCAGGCCGTCGTCATCGCTGCCGGGCGTCGACTGGCCGATCGTCGACCAGATTTCCTGGTTGGAAACGCTCGGCGGCGCAAGGATGTCGAGCACGAACTCGATCTTGTCGCCTTCCGACACCGAACCGAAGGTGAACGACGAGCCCGGCGTCGCGAACTGCGTGTTGAAGGCAGCCGGCCCAAGCTGCGAACCGTTCACGAAGACCTTCAGGCGGCTGGTGAAGCTGCGCGTGAAGCCACCCAGGTAGAAGGCCGTCAGGTCGCCGTCACCGGCAGCCTCGAACGAATAGAACACGCCGTTGGGCGTGCCGACCGGAGCATAGACGGGCTCGGCGGCAGCGGCAGGCACCGAAACCGCAAGCGCGGCGGCGGCAAGCGCCAGGGCCGGAATGGTGAACTTGAACGACATGTGGATGCTCCCTGTTGATTTCCGACGAACTGCAACATGTCATGCAAACCACGTGCCAAACGGGAGACTCCATGGAATCAGCCACTTGCGATTCAGCGGCTGCCGGAATCTGTAAGGGAATTTTACACCGTTAACCATTCGCCGGTGCACTGCAGCAGGCGCCGGTCCCTCCGGCGCCACATCCTGGGTCAGGCCACGCCCGACCCGCCGGCCGCGTCCCCGAACACGCGCCCGAAGATGGTGTCCACATGGGCGAAATGGTGATCAAGCCGGAACAGGCCCTCCAGCTGCGCCGGTGTCAGCCGCGCCGACACATCTGGATCGGCCTCCAGCAGATCGCGCAGCTGCAGGGCCCCGTCCGCGTCCCACACCCGCATCGCGTTGCGCTGCACGATGGCATAGGCATCCTCCCGGCTCACCCCCGCCTGGGTCAGCGCCAGCAGCACCCCCTGCGAGTGGATCAGCCCCCCCATCCGGTTCAGATTCTTCAGCATCCGCTCCGGATAGACGACCAGCTTCTCCACCACCTGCGTCAGCCGCGCCAGCGCGAAGTCCAGCGTGATCGTCGCATCCGGCCCGATCCCGCGCTCCACCGACGAGTGCGATATGTCCCGCTCATGCCACAGCGCCACATTCTCCATGGCCGGCGTCACCGCAGACCGCACCAGCCGCGCCAGCCCCGTCAGATTTTCCGTCAGCACCGGGTTGCGCTTGTGCGGCATCGCGCTCGAACCCTTCTGCCCGGGCGAAAAATACTCCTCCGCCTCCAGCACCTCGGTCCGCTGCAGATGCCGTATCTCCACCGCAAGCCGCTCGATCGAGCTCGCAATCACCCCCAGCGTCGCAAAGAACATCGCATGCCGGTCGCGCGGGATCACCTGCGTGGAAATCGGCTCCACCGCCAGCCCCATCTTCGCCGCCACATGGGCCTCGACCGCCGGATCGATGTTCGCAAACGTCCCCACCGCGCCCGAAATCGCACAGGTCGCGATCTCCGCCCGCGCCGCCACCAGCCGCGCCCGACACCGGGCAAATTCCGCATAAGCCTGTGCCAGCTTGAAACCAAAGGTCACCGGCTCGGCGTGAATGCCATGGCTGCGCCCCATCGAGGGCGTGTATTTGTGCTCCATCGCCCGGGTCCGGATCGCCGCCAGCAGCGCATCCATATCCGCCAGCAATATGTCGCTCGCCCGCGCCAGCTGCACCGACAGGCAGGTGTCCAGCACGTCCGAGCTCGTCATCCCCTGGTGCATGAAGCGGGCTTCCTCGCCCACCTGTTCGGCCACCCAGGTCAAAAAGGCGATCACGTCATGCTTCGTCACCGCCTCGATGGCGTCGATCGCCGCCACGTCGATCGCAGGCTTCGTCGCCCACCAGCGCCACAGCGCATCCGCCGCCGATTGCGGCACCACGCCCAGCTTCGCCAGCGCGTCCGTCGCATGCGCCTCGATCTCGAACCAGATGGCAAAGCGGGTCTCGGGCGCCCAGATGGCAACCATGGCGGGGCGGGAATAGCGCTGGATCATGGCGCCACGCCCTACCGAGGCGCTACCCCATCTGCAACCGCTTCTGCCCCGCACCCACCCGCGCCCGCTGCACCCCCGTCAGCTTCGCCGACCGGCTCGTCACCGGGGCACTCAGCCGCCATTCGCAGATCGCCTCGGCCGGCGTCAGCACCACCTGCATATAGCCCCGGTTGCTCATGTCCGCCCACTTGAGCGTCGGGTTCGCCTGCATCAGCGCGCCCGCAACCGCGCTTGGCGGCGCCTTCAGATAGCTCTCGAACCCCGGCGAGGTCACCGACTGCCCGGCAAACTCCACCCCCGCAGGCCGCCCGTCGTTCACCAGGTCGTTCGCCCAGGCATTGTGGCTGTCACCCGACAGCACCACCAGGTCCACCCCATTGCGCTGCGCGGCCCCCAGCACGCGGGCCCGCGCCGCCGGATAGCCGTCCCACGCGTCCAGGTTGATCGGCAGCCCCACCCTCGCTGCAAGCTCCGCCGCCCCGAAGAAGGCCGCCACCTCGCCGCTCGGGTTCGGCCCGGCCAGCTGCGAAGCGCCCTGCGGCATGTTCACCTTCCCCATCACCACCTGCTGCCCCAGCACCTGCCAGCGCACCCCGCGCTTGGCCGCCGCCTGCATCTCCGCGAACAGCCACTTTTCCTGTTCCGCCCCCAGCAGCTGCCGGTTGCCGGCAACCCACTGCTCGTCGCGCAGCCGCTTCAGCGCCGTCATCGTGTCGGGGCCCTTCTTGATCGCAGCCCCCAGGTCCAGCGGCTCGTCGCGTCCGGAAATCCGCGTGTCGATCCGGTACAGCGTCGCCAGGCGCCCGATGTCATACCGGCCCCAGGGCGCCTCGCTCACCGGCATCCAGTCATGATAGGCCGCCTTCGCCGCCGCCACCCGCGCGTCCCACGCCCCCTCGTTCGGCTGGTGGTTCTCCGCCCCGCCCGCCCAACTGTCGTTCGCGACCTCATGGTCGTCCCACACCGTCACGGCCGGCACCTGCCCATGCAGCGCCTGCAGGTCCGGGTCCGCGCGATAGCTGCGATAGCGCGCCCAGTAGTCCTGCTTGCGCACGATCTCGCCCGCCGGCTCGATCACCCGCCCCTCCACGGCCTTCGCCGGATAGGTCCCCCGCGGATATTCGTAGATATAGTCGCCCAGATGCACGAACAGGTCGATGTCGTCGGCCGCCACCGCATGGCCATAGCCGTTGAAATGTCCGTAAGGCATGTTCGAACAGGAAAAGACCCCCATCCGGAACGCCGCCGGCGTCCCGTCCGGCAGCGTCCGCGTCCGTCCCACCACCGATCGCACATTCTTCCCCGGACCCGTGAAGCGGTAATAATAGGTCCGCCCCGGTGTCAGCCCCTTCACCGTCACCCGCGCGGTCCAGTCGCGCTCCGGCTCGGCCAGCGCCTGCCCCATCACCCGCGCCCGCGCCATCCGGGGATCGGTCGAAACCTCGAGCGCCAGCGGCACGGCCGTGTCGCCCGTCCCCTCGAACCGCGTCCAGAACAGCATGCTCGTCGCCGACGGCTCGCCCGAGGCAACCCCGTGCGTGAACCCGCCCAGCGGCACCACAGGGCTACTGCGCTTCTGCGCCATCGCGGCACCCCGCAGCAGCAGCCCGCCCGCAAGTCCCGCCGCCCCCAGCAGCTCCCGCCGATCGAATGTCCAGTCGCGCATGTCCGTCGTCTCCTCCCGTGCGGCGCTAGCGCGCGTCGATGACAGCCCGGTTGCACCCGCGCCCGTCCCGCTCCACATGCGCCCGCATGCCCCGGATGCGCAAGAAAGCCGACCTGCCCAGCAAGGATTGCGCCCATTGCGGCCGCCCGTTCAGCTGGCGGAAGAAATGGTCGCGCGACTGGGAGAATGTGCGATACTGCTCCGATGCATGCCGGGCCGGAAAGACCCCGCGCCCGCAAGACTGATCTCGGGGAGAGGATCGATGGCAACGCAACTGAAGACGCCGACAGACGTGCGGTCGCAGGTCTCGGAAGAGGAATGGCAGCTCCGCGTCGATCTCGCCTGCGCCTACCGCCTCGTCGCCCACCACGGCTGGGACGATCTCATCTTCACCCACCTCTCGGTCCGCGTGCCCGGCCCCGAGCACCACTTCCTCATCAACCCTTACAACCTGATGTTCGACGAGATCACCGCGTCGAGCCTCGTGAAGATCGACGTCGAGGGCCATCCGGTGATGGAAACCCCCTACCTCACCAACCCGGCCGGCTTCACCATCCACTCCGCGATCCACATGGCGCGCGAGGATGCCCACGCCGTCATGCACCTCCACACCCCCCACGGCCAGGCCGTCGCCGCCATGTCCGATGGCCTCATGCCCCTCACCCAGACGGCGATGCTCATCCGCGACGAAATCGCCTACCACCACTATGAAGGCGTCGCGACCGACCTCGACGAGCGCGAGCGCCTCGTCGCCGACCTCGGCACCAAGTCCGCGATGATCCTCCGCAACCACGGCACCCTCACCGTCGGCGAAACCGTGGGCGAGGCCTTCCTCAAGATGTATTTCCTGGAACGCGCGTGCGAGGCGCAGATCCACGCGCTCGCCGGCGGCACCCAGCTCATCAACCACCCCCCGCAGGGCACGCCCGAGAAAGCCGCCGAGCAGGGCGCAGCCGGCCTCAAGGTCGTGGGCAACCTGCTCGCCTGGCCGGCGCTGCGGCGCAAGATGGACCGGGTCGACCCTTCCTACCAGAACTGAATCGAACCAATCGCCTGTCGTGCCCCGGGGGCTTGAATCCCGGCGCGCGGCCCCTACCTCCCGGCCAATTCCGGGCCCCTCTGGCCGCGCGGGCGCGCGCGGCGATGTCGGAAGCGCAGATGAAAATCGGCGCTTACGCGGCGCATGTGCGACAGATACAAGGGGACCCGCATGGAATTCCTGTTCACACCCTGGCTCGGCACGCCGCTCTGGCTGTGGCTCAGCTTCTTCACAGCCGTCGTGTCGCTCCTCGCCTTCGACCTCGGCGTCCTCCACAAGGACGACCACGAGATCGGCGTGAAGGAAAGCCTCTGGCTCTCGGCCGGCTACATCACGCTCGGCCTGTCGTTCGGCGCCTTCGTCTGGTGGCAGCTCGGCCAGCAGGCCGCCCTCGAATATGTCACCGGCTTCGTGGTCGAAAAAAGCCTCGCGATGGACAATGTCTTCGTCATCGCGATGATCTTCACCTACTTCGCGATCCCGCGCCTCTACCAGCACCGCGTGCTCTTCTGGGGCATCCTCGGCGTCATCGTGCTGCGCGGCCTCATGATCGGCTTCGGCGCAGCGCTCGTCGCCCAGTTCAGCTGGGTGCTCTACCTCTTCGCCGTCTTCCTCATCTACACCGGCATCCAGATGTGGCGAACCGCCGAGGACGCGCACGACATCGGCGACAGCAAGGTTCTGAAATGGCTGCGCAACCACCTGAACGTGACCGAAGGCCTCCACGGCAACCGCTTCTTCGTGAAACAGCCCGACCCCGCCACCGGCAAGCCCGTCACCTGGGTCACCCCGCTCTTCCTCGCCCTCATGATGGTCGAATTCGTCGACGTCGTCTTCGCCGTCGACTCGATCCCCGCCATCTTCGCGATCACGACGGACCCGTTCATCGTCTACACCTCGAACATCTTCGCGATCCTGGGCCTGCGCGCCCTCTACTTCGCGCTTGCCGCCATGGTGCACCGCTTCCACTATCTGAAATACGCCCTCTCGGTGCTCCTCGTGTTCATCGGCTCCAAGATCTTCCTGGGCGACCTCGCCGGCTTCGAGAACGGCAAGTTCCCGCCTGCGCTCAGCCTCGGGATCACGTTTGCGATCCTCGGCGTGGGGGTGGGGTATTCGCTGTGGAAGACCAAGGACGACCCGGCCCTCGAGGCAAAGTAGCCGCGCCTCTCCCCTCCCCCGCCGGGGGAGGGGTCGGGGGTGGGGGTGGCGGCTGGGCGATACCTGCGCGTCGTCCCAGCGGAAGCTGGGACCTCATGCCGGCGAAGGGCCGGCGGGGGTCGGGCAAAGCCCGCCCTCTCCGCTTGCGGGCTTCAGAAGAAGGAGGAAGAAAGGGTCCGGCCAAGCCGGACTCGTCGGCCGGGCTCGTCGGGCTGAAGCCCTCCGCCCCGCCGGCCGTGCCGAGCGGCGAGTCTGCCGATCAGCGCTGCGCACTGACGGCAGCCGCCTAATTGAACCTCGTCAGGAAACGAGGTTCAATTTCGGCATGGTAACCAAATTCTGCCGCTTCGCGATCGTCAACCGCGTCAGCCAGGGGCTCTCCTTGTCGGTGAACTGGCTCGGCGTCATCCCAACGAACGTCTTGAAATCGCGGATGAAGTGCGACTGGTCATAGAAAACCCCACCGGCCGCCGCCTCCCAGCCGGCATCCGGGTCCAGCCCCAGCCGCACCGCTGCCTGCAAGGTGCGGTACTTCCGCGCCAGCAGCTTCGGGCTCGCGCCATAGACCTTCAGGGCAAGCCGCTCGATCTGGCGCGAGGACATCCCCGTCAGCTCGACAAGCGCGTTCACGTCCGGATTGATCGAGCTCGCCAGCCACTCGTCGGCCGCGCGCGTGAACCACATCGGCGGCGGCTTCGCCTGCATGGAGAGCAGCAGGAAGAAGGCGTCAGCCGCCGCCACCACCTCGCGGTGCGATCGCGCCTCGCCCATCCGGTCGAGCGCACGCCGGGCGACCGGCCCGGCGATGGCCTCGAGGTCGGTCACACGATCGGCAAACTCCTGCGCGCCGGCACCCACCAGCGCCGCCCAGCCGGCGGGCAGCAGCCCGGCACCGAAAATCCTCAGCGGCCCGCGCGCCTCGAAATGCACCGCGACATTGGTCGGGCCACACAGCGCGGCACGCGGAAGCGGAACCGCCGCCGCGCCCCCATAGGAAAAGGTGCCGCTCCCGCTGTACAGGAAGCGCACCTGCGGAAGCTCCGCCCGCAACGTGTCCGACAGGACGGGCGTGTCGGCCTCGAAGACATAATAGCTGGAAATCCAGCCGCGCAGCGGCGCGGCAGGCGAAAAATAGCGCAGCGAGAAAAGCGGGGGCCTCACCGGCCTCGCACCGGCGGGCCGGCAGCAGCGCACACACCGGCGCGCGCGACATTTCGGGACAGGCCCGAAAGGGGCCTGGAAACTGCAAACATGCGACCACCTGTTCCCATCGCCGGCACGCGCGCGGCGAGATGCCCATTCCCGGTTTGGAATCGCACAACCCCGATAGGCAACAAGGGGTTAACCAGCCCGATTGCCCCTGCATGATCTCGCAAGACCGCCCAAAAAGCAAGATTTGTTCGAGAAACCGGGAAAAGACACCCTGGAGCCACAGGGCTCCAGGGTGAATAGTAAGGACGGTGGCCGGTCGAGCCGATCCACCACTGCCTTCGCAGCGTGGCCTGCTCTCGGGCACGAAACCATCCTTTGGGTCGCACAGCATGCTTACGGGTGGCAGCCCAGGCCTGTATTGGACGAAAGCGACACAAATTCCGGCCGGTCCGCCCGCTCCAACGGCGGCCGAAATCCGGCCCATCCACCTGTTTTCAATGCATTTTTCCAACCATCATCCGTGCAGCCATCCACGGCGCACCGCGCTTGCGCACAGCCCTGCCGACGGTAAAGAAGCCGCATGTTCGGCGCGCTTCGGCCCCTCCTCTTCCGGCTCGATCCGGAAACCGCGCATGGCCTCACGCTCACGGCCCTGTCCGCCCTGCCGCACGGTCGCGGGCCGGCGCAGGATCCGCTGCTCGAGACCCGCTTTGCAGGGCTCGCCTTTCCGTCGCCCATCGGGCTCGCCGCCGGCTTCGACAAGGATGCGCGCGCCTGGCGCCAGATGCTCGGGCTCGGATTCGGCTTCGTCGAGGTCGGCACCCTCACCCCCCGCCCCCAGGGCGGAAACCCCCGGCCGCGCATCTTCCGCCTCGCCGAGGACGAGGCCGTCATCAACCGCCTCGGCTTCAACAACGGCGGCCTCGCGGATGCGCTCCCCAGGCTCGCACCCCACGGCCGCCTCGGCGTGAACGTCGGCGCCAACAAGGATTCGACCGACCGGATCGCCGACTATGCAGCCGGTGTCCGGGCCGTTGCCGGCAAGGCCGCCTGGATCACGCTCAACATCTCCTCGCCCAACACGCCGGGCCTGCGTGGCCTCCAGGGGGATGCGCTGCCAGAGCTTCTCGCGGCAGCCGCCGAAGCCCGCGGCGACTCCGGCCCGCCCCTGCTGCTGAAGGTTGCACCCGATCTCGACGACGCCCAGATCGATGCGATCGCGGCCGCCTGTCTCGACAGCCGGCTGTCCGGCCTCATCGTCTCGAACACCACCCTCGCCCGGCCGCCCGAACTCCGCTCGCGCCACAGGGCAGAAGCCGGCGGCCTGTCCGGCCAGCCCCTGTTCCAGCCGTCGACCGAGATCCTGAAGGCCTTCGCCCGCCGCCTCGGGCCCAGGCTTCCGCTCATCGGCGCGGGCGGCGTCGCGACCGCGGAACAGGCCTATGCCAAGATCCGCGCCGGGGCATCGGCCGTGCAACTCTACACAGCCCTTGTGTACCACGGCCCGCGCCTGCCGGCCCGGATTGCCGCGGGGCTCTCCCTCCTGCTCCGCCGCGACGGGTTCCAGTCCATCGCGGACGCAGTCGGCGTCGACATTGAAAAGAGTCCAAGGGCTTGAGCCGTTGCAGCCCCGCCCCTAGGGGACTGGCCATGCACCCAGCGCTTCGCCCGGCCCGACCGCTCGTCATCCCGCTGGCACTGCTGCTGGCCGGGGCCGCCCCGGCACAGACTGCCCCAGCCCAGACCGCACCGGCCCAGACCGCACCGGCCCAGACCGCACCGGCCCAGACCGCACCGGCCCAGACCGTGACGCCCCCGACAGTCGAAACCGGCCCGACGACCCGCTTCTACCTGTCCGACACAGAGGGCAAGGTCCGCACGCCCGCCGACACCGCCGCAACCGGCGCGGCCGTCACCACCGCCGCAGACCCGCTTGCAGCCGAAGCCGGGCGCGACCTGCTGAAGGCCGGCGGAAGCGCCGCCGACGCCGCGCTCGCCATGATGATCGCGCTCACCGTGGTCGAACCCCAGTCCAGCGGGCTCGGCGGCGGCGGCTTCCTCGTCTGGCACGACGCGCGGCTGGGCCGCACCTTCACCCTCGATGGCCGCGAACGCGCCCCCGCCTCCGCAGTGCCCGGCCGGTTCCTCCTCGAAGACGGCAAGCCCATGTCGTTCCAGCAGGCCGTCCCCGGCGGCTACTCGGTCGGCGTCCCCGGCGCCGTCGCCCTCATCGCCGAGGCCCACAAGCGCTGGGGCAAGCGCCCCTGGGCCGAACTCTTCGCCCCCGCCATCCGCCACGCCCGCGAGGGGCTCATCGTCTCGGCCCGGCTCAACCGCTTCACCGCAGGCCGGCAACCCATGCTCGCCAAGGACCCGGCGGCCGCCCGCATCTTCCTCGATCCCGCGGGCAAGCCCTGGCCTGTCGGCCACCTGCTGAAGCAGCCCGAGCTCGCCGACAGCCTGGAAAAGATCGCCCGCGAAGGCCCCGACGCCTTCTACAAGGGCCCGATCGGCGCCGCGATCACGCACGCGGTCGCCACCGCCGCCAACAACCCCGCCGTCCTCTCGGCCGAGGATCTCGCCGCCTACCGGGTCACCGAGCGCAAGCCGCTCTGCCGCCCCTACCGGCAGTGGAAGGTCTGCACCATGGGCCCGCCGTCCGCCGGCGGCACCGCGGTCCTCCAGATCCTCCTCCAGCTCGAACGCTTCGATCTGAAGGCGCTCGGCCCCGACAACCTGCTGTCCCAGCACCTCTTCGCCGAAAGCCAGCGCCTCGCCTTCGCCGACCGCGAGGCCTTCGGCGCCGATGCCGACTTCGCCCCCGTCCCCACCGAAGGCCTGCTCGCGCCCGATTATATCGCGGCCCGCAGCGCCCTCATCCGCCTCGACCGCGCAATGGCCGATGCCCCCGCCGGCAGCCCGAAGGGCGCGACCCCCCGGCTCGGCCAGCGCCTCGCCGACGTGCCTGCCACCAGCCACATGTCGGCCGCCGACGCGAAGGGCAATCTCGCAAGCCTCACCTCCACCATCGAAGGCCCCTTCGGCTCGGGCCTCGTCGCCGCCGGCATCGTCCTCAACAACGAGCTCACCGACTTCGATCTCGATCCCCGCCGACCCGACGGCACGCAATCCCCCAACGCCGTCGAGCCCGGCAAGCGCCCGCGCAGCTCCATGGCCCCCACCATCGTCTATGATGCAAAGGGCAGGCCCGTCGCCAGCTTCGGCGCCGCCGGCGGCGCCACCATCATCGCCCAGGTCGCCAAGGCGATCATCGCCCATCTCGACTGGGGCCTGTCGATCGAGGACGCACTCGCCGCCCCGCAACTCCTCGCAGACCGGCGCGGCCTGCGCTACGAACAGGGCAGCCGGCTCGAGGCCCAGGCCGCGGGGCTGAAGGCGCTCGGCCACAAGGATGTGCGCCCCGCCCCGCTCCCGCTCAAGGCCAACGCCATCGCGGCGGTCCCGGGCGGCTGGCGCGGCGCCGCAGATCCCCGGAGCGAAGGCGACGCAAGGGGAGTCGGCAGCGAAGGCAGCAGTGCAGCGGTTGGGGGGGCACAATGAGCAAGGCAGACATCGAGCGCGCCGAACGCCTGCGCGCCGCCGAACGCGGCGTCCAGAGCACGGGCGTCGAGAAATGGGCCAACCTCGTCCAGATGTTCTTCGGCCAGGCCCAGCGCCTGGGTGACGCCCCCTTCCTCTGGCGCAAGGCCGGCGGCAAATGGCACGCCACCAGCTGGTCAGAGGCCGCAACCCGCGTCGCCGGCTTCGCAACCGCCCTCAAGGCGCTCGGCCTCAAGCCCGGCGACCGCGTCGTCCTCGTCTCCGAAAACCGCCCCGAATTCTGCCTGTGGGACCTCGCCATCATGGCAGCCGGCGGCATCACCGTCCCCACCTACACCACCAACACCGCGCGTGATCACACCCACATCCTGGAAAACTCGGGCGCCATCGGCGCCATCGTCTCCACCCCCAAGCTCGCCCGCACGCTCGCCGAGGCCGCCTACCAGGCCAGCGCCTGCCGCTTCCTCATCGGCATGGAGCCGCTGAAGCTCGGCCAGGCCAGCGAGCAGCTCGAAATCCACGACATGGAAACCCTCGTCGCCGCCCACCCCGGCGACGTCGCCGCAATCGCCGCGCAGGCGACCATGAAGCGCACCGACACCGCCTGCCTCATCTACACCTCGGGCACCGGCGGCACGCCCCGCGGCGTCAAACAGCACCACGGCGCCATCCTCCACAATGTCGCCGGCTGCATCGACATCATCCAGGCCGATTTCCCGCCCGAACCCAAGGCGGAAACCTTCCTCTCCTTCCTGCCCACCTCCCACGCCTACGAACACACCGCAGGCCAGTTCCTGCCCATCGGGCTCGGCGGCGAAATCTACTACGCCGAAAGCCTCGAAAAGCTCGCCGCCAACATCGAGGAAACCCACCCCTCGATCATGGTCGTCGTCCCCCGCCTGTTCGAGGTGCTCCGCGCCCGCATGCTGAAGACGATCGAGAAACAGGGCGGCCTCGCGCCCAAGCTGCTGTCGGCCGCCGAACGCCTCGGCCGCAAGCGCTACGAACGGGGCAGCCTCTCCCTCCTCGACCGCCCGCTCGACTTCCTGATCGACCGCACGCTCCGGCAAAAGGTCCGCACCCGCTTCGGCGGCCGCCTCAAGGCCATGGTCTCCGGCGGCGCACCCCTCAACCCCGAGGTCGGCTTCTTCTTCGACGCCATCGGCGTCACCATCCTCCAGGGCTACGGGCAGACCGAATCCGCCCCCGTCATCTCCTGCAACCGCCCCGGCGCCCGTATCAAGATGCACAGCGTCGGCCCCCCCTTGCGCGACGTCGACGTGATGATCGCCGAAGACGGCGAGATCCTCGTCGCCGGCGAGCTCGTCATGCAGGGCTACTGGAACAATCCGGCCGAAACCGACCGCGTCCTCACCCCCGAAGGCTGGCTCGCAACCGGCGACATCGGCCTCATCGACGAGGACGGCCACATCGTCATGACCGACCGCAAGAAGGACATCATCGTCAACGATAAAGGGGATAACGTAGCGCCTCAGCGCGTCGAGGGCATGCTCACCCTCCAGCCCGAAATCGGCCAGGCCATGGTCTACGGAGACCGCCGCCCCTACCTCGTCGGCGTCGTCGTCCCCGATCCCGAACACATGATGGAATGGGCCGCCAAGCACGGAGTCGAAGTCGCGAGCCTGCGCCAGAACCCCGAATTCCTCCGCACCCTCCAGGCCGCCGTCGACCGCGTCAACGCCAACCTCTCCGTCATCGAAAAGGTCCGCCGCATCATCCCCGCCGACGAACCCTTCACCGTCGAAAACGAACAGATGACCCCCAGCCTGAAAATCCGCCGCCACGTCCTGAAAAAGATCTACGGCGAAAGGCTCGACGCGCTCTACAAATAGGGGCCTGCCACCAACGCGTCGTCCCGAAAGAATCCGCGTCGTCCCGGGCTTGACCCGGGACCTCCCGCCGTCCGAGAGCCAGCAAACCCGAGCACCAACGAAGGGGCTCCGCCCCTCCACCCCGGCAGGGGCATGATGCCCCCGCACCCCTCGGTCACGAGCGCTTTTGCAGCGAAGCGTCAACCAAGGGGCCGAAAGCGGACTGACTGCTCCGAGTTGGGTGCAACTGGAAAGCTGCCCGCTCCATTCCTCTAGGCCTCGATTCGACGAGGTCTGTTCGCCAGTTCCATGAGTCTGGCCACGTCGAGGAGCCTGATCGAGCGGTACTCAAGCTTCAAGAGGTCGCGTTCCGCGAGCCGTGCAAGGGTCTTAGCAAGGGTACTGCGCGACATGTTGGCGAGCGCTGCGATATTCTGATGCGATGTCCAGACGACGGGGTCTGTGCTGGGCGACGAAGGAGCGTGGCGGCAGCCGGCGCTGTGCAGCAGGATTGCGGCGCATCGTTGCGCCGAGCTTTGCAACTGAAGGTCGACCGCCATGCTGGCTACCGAGTCGAACTCCCGCAATAGCCCATGACCGAAGTGTCGCCACCAAAGTGGATGGCGGTCGAGCAAGGCGGTGATCGCTGACAGGGGTGCAATCGCGACGGTGCTTTTCACGGCCGCCTCAACGGAGCCGCGGCGCGGCTCCTGTGACATCAATGGGCCGAACCCGCTCCATTCCCCCGCTCCAGCAAGTCGGTTCGGCAGCGCCCCGGGTGACGCTTGATGGTGCGACATGAGCAGCGCTCCCGATGCAATGCCAAAGATGCCGCCAGGCGGGTCCCCCGCCACATACAGGCTTTCACCAGCAGAGAGCGACCGCCATCGGCAGTCGTCCAGCACCGCTTCTCGGAAGTCCGCCGGGCTGACCGACAGCCAGCCTCGCTCGCTCAGGGCACGCCTGCTTGCAGAGCTATCCATCGATCGCACTGTAATTTGTTAAGATCGATTGTCCAGAACGAGACAATGACTTTTGCCGCCTACGGCAGGCTTCACGCCTGAAGATCCGCGCCTGGGTTGGCTGACCTTCGCCAGCCTGGCGTATGCTGGGAGAAGCCTAATGGTCAGCACAATTCCCGACATCGACTCGTCCGGATGGGCCGTCGATCCGCGCAAGCATGGAATGAACGCACGCGAATACATCCAGGCCGAAAGTCGCGCCTTCTTCGCGGACTTCCTCGGGCGCGCCGGCCTCAACACCTTCTTCCATTTCAAGACACTGACCAAGGCAGCCGACCATTGGGTTGTCTCGCCCAACCTCGACACCATCTACTCGCTGGCGATCATCAACGCTCGCAAAGGCTTTACCCTCAGGCTCCCGGACGTGGGCAGCCGCTTCATCTCCACCCAGATCATCACCGAGGATCACCTGACGCCCTTCTACATCTATGGCGGGGGCACGCACCGGTTTGCCGCCGGGGACTTCGCAACCGATTTCGTCGGGGTCGGGGTGCGCATGGGCACCAATGGCACGCCAGACGATGTCAGGGCCGTCGTCGAGCAATTGCAACCGCATTACGCGATCGAAGGCGCCGCTCCTGAGGCGGACCTCGCGCCATTCGACAAGGCAGTTCTCGAAAAGGTGCGCGCCGCACTGATGCCAGAGTATTCGAAGCTCCCCAACACCTTCGGTGCCATGCAGAAAACGGCGGCCGACGTCCGCGACTGGGAGTATTTCACCTATGCCACCGCCGGCGCCTGGGGGCTCTCGGCCGACGAGAACGCGATGTACGCGATCGGCGGCCCTGCCGACGCCAAGGGCAGCCAGGGCTATCTGGCAACCTTTCCCAAGGTGCCGGCCGAAGCCTTCTTTTCGATCACCGCCTATGGTCCACAGAAGTATCTGATGACCGACAGCGACAATGTTGTTGGCAGCAACCATGGCGTGATCCTGGAGCCCGACGGCAGTTTCAAGGTTGCCTTCGGCGGAGAACAGCATCGCGGGCTGGCGCCCAATTTCCTGGCCACTCCCGAGGATGGCTGGAGCATCCTGCTGCGCGCCTACAAGCCCGATGTCGCGGCCTTCAAGGCCTATCAGGTCCCCGAATTCAGAAAGGTCGACTGATGCCCGCAACGATCGTCACCGAAGACAACTTCATCGTGGCGGAGACGGACCGCTATTTCTCGGAGCATGTCGCCAAGCACCCGGTCAACACGGTGCGCCATGCACGTGAGCCCTCCGGGCCGAACAACCAGTTCGTCATCACCGAAAACCAGGACGTCCTCTACAGCCATGCGCTGGTCGATACCCGCGGCGGTGCCACGATCACCAACCCCGACTGGGACTATTTCTCGGTCATCCAGATCATCGACGAGAACCAGTACACGCTCGACGTCCTCTACCCCGGCCAGAGCCGCACCCTGACACCCGACGACCTGACGCTTGGATCCTATGTCTTCCTCAACATGCGCACCGGGCTGAAGGGGCTTGATGCCAAGTCCCTCGCAGAATCCCACGCGCATCAGGACGCACTGAAGATCGAGACGAAGTCGGCGATCCCCTATCAGCCGAAGGGCTTTGACAAGGCGAGCCTTGATGCTGTGCGAACGGAGCTGATCTCCCACGCACGCGAGATCAAGGATGTCGAAAAGGCCTTCGGCTTGCCGGAGGAAACCGAGCCACGCACCCGGCTGGTCGCGGCGGCCGCCGGCTGGGGTGGCCTGCCCGTGGCGCACGCCGCCTACATCGCATCGATCAAGCCCGGACCGGAGGCGGCAAAGGGCAAATGTGCCCGGATGACCTTGCCCAGACCACCGCTCAAGTTCGACAAGGGCGCATTCTTCTCGGTCACCACTTACGGTCCGGACAGCTGGATCAAGACCGAGAAATTCGCTGTCAACAACCGCCGGGCCGAGGCCAATCCCGACGGGTCTGTGACGTTCCGCTTCAACTGCCCCGGTCAGCCGAACAATATCGATACGGTGGACGACTGGATCCTGATGATTCGCCTGTATCAGGCCGAAAGCGTGGAACAAATCCTAGACTATATGAAGCATGTCCAGGCCAACGTAAAAATTGAGGTTTGCAGCTAGTCGGTGGCGAACGACCGCTATACGGAACGACAATTGCTTCGCCAAATGGCGGTATTGCGGGCGCAGAGCCGCCGCAAAGCGTCCAGCCCATCCAGCAATCCCCGATGTACAGCTGCTTCCTGCCACCCCGAAACCGCCGTCCAGATTAGCCCCATCATCCACTTCGGCGCCGAACTGCGCGCGCAAAGTCCCGCAATCACCCCAAAACACACCCCAAAAACACGCGACATGTCATGTATGTGATGCAAAAAATCGGCGCCTTTCAGCCCTGAAACCGCTCCACCCCGGCGGCCCTCTCCTACAGCTGGCCCCTCCATCCCGTTGATTTCACGGCAAATAGGATTGTTCCACGTGGAACAACCAATATGGTTACTTGGCCCACCAGCGGCCGGCGGCACAGCCGCCGAGTCCGCTCGCACACAAAAACAGGAGAAATTGCCGGCAAAGCCGGCGCGTCGGACGTGTCGGCGGAGGTCTCCGCCGCACGCCGGCCGGGTGCTCTGGCGAGTCTTTCGACGTTCAGCCGATTGCGTCCGCAATCGCCATGAACGCAAAAGCCGCCGCCGCGCCCAAAATCACCCAGCCCAACCGGCTCCCGCGCTGCACCACCACCCCCAGAACCGGCTCCTCCTCCAGCACCGGCACGCTCGGCGGCGCGGCACTTTCCGGCGGCAGCTGCCGCACGAACCGCTGGGCGAGCTCCGGCAGCCGCCGCAGCAGCCGGATGTTGGCAATCAGCCCGTCGGCGGCCTTCGCCTCCGGCCCCAGCTCGTCGCGGATCCAGCCCTTCACATAAGGCGCCGCCACGTCCCACATGTTCACATCCGGGTCCAGGCTCAGCGCAACGCCTTCCACCATCACCATCGTCTTCTGCAGCAGCAGCAGATGCGGCTGCACCGGCATATCGAAGCTCCGCGTGATCGCGAACAGCCCGTCCAGCAGATTCGCGACCGAAATGTCCCGCGTTTGGCGGCCCCGGATCGGCTCGCCTACCGCGCGCAGCGCCGTCGCGAAGGCGCCGGGGTCATGATAGGCCGGCACATAGCCCGCCTCGAAATGGATGTCGGCAACCCGCCGGTAATTGCCCGTGATCAGCCCATAGAGGATCTCGGCCAGATACACCCGCGCCCGCCGGTCCAGCCGCCCCATGATCCCGAAATCGATCAGCACCAGTCGCCCGTCATCGGCGAGCAGGATGTTCCCCTGGTGCAGGTCGGCATGGAAGAACCCGTTCCCGATCGCCTGTTGCAGGAACCCCCGCACCAGCGTGGAGGCCAGCACCCGCCTGTCGGCCCCGCTCGCCTCCACGGCTGCAAGGTCCGTCAGTTTCACCCCGTCGATCCACTCCAGCGCCAGCGTCCGCCGCGTGGTCAGCGCCCATTCCACGTCCGGCACCCGCACCCCCGGCTCGCCGCGCACCGCGTCCGCCAGTTCGCTCGCATTGCCGGCCTCGCGCCTGAGGTCCAGCTCGGCGTTGGTCCATTGCCGAAAGGTCTCGATCACCACCCGCGGCTTCAGCCGGGCGAATTCGCCGCCGGCCCGCTCCAGCCGCGCCGCCGCCCAGGCATAGCTCGACAGCGCCTCGGCAAAGGCCTGCTCCACGCCGGGCCGCAGCACCTTCAGCGCGATCGCCCGGCCATCTATCGTCACCGCCCGGTGAACCTGCGCGATCGACGCGGCACCCGCGGGCTTTTCCGACACTTCGGCCAGATGCGCCCGCCACCCGCCCGGGAACACCGAATCGAGCTCCTTCTCGATCACGCTCCAGGGGGCAGGCGGCAGATCGTCCTGCAGCCGCTTCAGATCTTCGGCCGCCGCCGGCCCCACCAGGTCGGGCCGGGTCGCCAGCGCCTGGCCCAGCTTCACCGCCGCCGGCCCGCAGGCCTTCAGCCCGCCGGCAAAGTCGGGCGTCTCCGGCGCGCCCGATCCGAACCGCAGCAGCCGCGCCCCGATTCGCGCGAACGCCGGCACATCGGCATGCGTCTCGAACGGCCGCAGCGCCCCGTGCCGGGCAAGCTTCCTGGCGTCGCCCAACAGGCGCCAGCCATGACCGATCCCGCCCAGCATGGGCCGCGTCAGTACTTCCAGCCGCTGTGGATCGCCACCGCGCCGCCCAGGATCGGCCGCGCCCTCACCTGCCGGAAGCCGGCCTCTTCCACCAGCCGGGCAAAGCCCGGCATGTCCGGAAAGCGCCGGATCGATTCGACCAGATACTGGTAGGCGTCCGCATCGCGCGCCACCGCCGCCCCGATCCGCGGCACCACCTTCATCGAATAAAGGTCATAGGCCTCGGCGAAGCCCGGCCAGGTGCTGGTCGAAAACTCCAGGCAGAAAAAGCGCCCGCCCCATTTCAGCACCCGGTGGATGTCCTTAAGCGCCTTGGGGATGTCGGTCACGTTGCGGATCCCGAAGGCGATCGTCACGGCATCGAACTGCGCCGACCCGAACGGCATTTCCTCGGCATTGGCCTCCACGAACTGCATGTGGGGAAAGCCCTTTTTCTGGGCCCGCTCGCGCCCCACGGCCAGCATGCCGGGGTTGATGTCGGCAACGGTCACGTCCGCGCCCCGCTTGGCGATCCGGAACGCGATGTCGCCCGTGCCGCCGGCGAGGTCCAGGATCCGCTCATGCGGCTGCGGCTTCAGCAGCTTGACGAAATCGTCCTTCCACAGCCGGTGCATGCCGCCCGACATCAGGTCGTTCATCAGGTCGTAGCGGGGCGCCACGCGCTCGAAGATGTCGCGCACGGCCTGCGTCTTCTCGGCAGGGGCCACATCCCTGAAACCAAGGGAAACGAGCGGCTCGGAAGGGTTTGTCTGGTCTGTCACGATCCTGCGTCTAGCGCCTGCCGGCCATCCGTGCCACTGGCGTCAAACGCCACATGCCCGAACTTCCGGAAGTCGAAACCGTTGTCAGGGGCTTGCAGCCCCTTCTGCTCGGCCAGCGGCTCGGGCAGGTGATCGCGCGCCGGCCGGATCTGCGCTGGCCGCTGCCTCCCGATCTCGGCCAGCGCTTGACGGGCGCCACCGTCACCGGCCTCAAGCGCCGCGCCAAATACGGCCTCATGGAAACCGACCGCGGCGACACGCTGATCTTCCACCTCGGCATGTCGGGCAGATTCCACCAGCTCACCGGCGCGCCCGGCACCCACGACCATGTCCTGTTCGTCACCCAGCAGGGCACGCTTGCCTACAATGATCACCGCCGATTCGGCTCCATGCACCTCACCCCCACGCCCGAGGTGGCAGCGCACCCGCTGATCGCCCCGATCGGCCCCGAGCCGCTGTCGGACGCCTTTTCGGGCCCCTGGCTGCAGGCCCGCGCCGCCGGCCGCTTCACCTCCATCAAGGCCCTGCTGCTCGACCAGCACACGGTCGCCGGGATCGGCAACATCTACGCCTGCGAGGCGCTGTTCGAGGCCGGGATCAACCCGGTTCGCATGGCCGGCGCGATCGCACCGAAGCGACTCGACCGGCTGGTCGACGTGATCAAGGCAACGCTCGATCGAGCGATCGCGGCCGGCGGCTCCACCTTGCGCGACCATGCACAGGTGTCCGGCGACCTCGGCTATTTCCAGCACAGCTTCCGGGTCTATGGCCGCGCGGGCGAGCCCTGCCCCGGCTGCGGCGCCCCGGTCCGGCGCCGGGTGCAGCAGGGCCGCTCCACCTTCCACTGCCCGGCCTGCCAGCGCTGAGCCCCGCCCGTGCAGCTTGACAGCAGGCCAAGCCCCAAGTAGGTGCGCCGCCTTTCCGGCAGGCACGGCCTCGCCGGTCGGTTTGTCTTGGAGAGACTGGATTTATGGCGAACACGCCTCAGGCAGAAAAGCGGATTCGGCGCAACGAACGCCGCGCGGCGGTCAACAAGGCGCGCCTGTCGCGCATCCGCACGCAGGTGAAGAAGGTCGAGTCGGCAATCGCCGCCGGTGACAAGGGGGCCGCGCAGGCCGCCCTCCAGGCCGCGCAGCCCGAACTCGATCGCGGCGTGGCCCGGGGCGTCCTGCACCGCAACACCGCTTCCCGGAAGCTGTCGCGGCTGACCAAGCGCATCTCTGCGCTGGGCTGAACCAGCCTTGCCGGCCAGGCCGGCGTGTCATTGATCCGACACGGATCTGTCATAGCGGGCGGCCCCCAGGGGCCGCCCGCTTTGCGTTGTCGGGCCAACGGCTTGCGCCCTTCTACCGAGGACCGGCCGTCTCGTCCGATTCGCAAATCTGCAACAATATAGTCATTTGAAAGTCGTTGTATTTCAATGACTTGCAGAAATTCTGCGAAGAATCCGAGGTTTGCGCTGTCAATCGAATTATTTGCCGTGGATGCAATTTTGCGGCCTTGTGTCGGCGTCGGGACGCTGATTTAAGGCCCCTCACGCCGGCGCAGGCCGCCTGAAAGGACAAGGGGCGAATCACTCCCCACCCGGCCAGGGCAGCCCGGCAGACCAACATTCTGGCATGCATAGCCCGGCAAACTCCGGAGCCTTGCTTGCGCCGATTGGTCCGGAAGCAGCCGCTTCCGGAAAAGGGGAAGTCTTGCGCGTTCGGGAGGGCAATAGAAACATGGGTCGAGTCGCATACCAAAGCCTGAGCACCGGGTCCGTCGTGCTGCACATCGGGCAGGCAGCAGCTGCCCAGGGCAAGGGCGCCCGCATCCGCCACCGCACCTGCAGCTGGAAGCATCTCGGTCGCCCTCCCTTCCTGCCGGCCCCCGTTCCACTGGAGCGCCCGGGCAGCTGACGGGCCTCCATCCGGGCCCCACCCAGCAGTCCGCCTTCGCCCGCGAAGGCATACGTTCCGTTCCAGCAGGCAGGTATCTCCCTTGACGCACCCAACACCCCATTCCGCCCAGCCTGCCCGGCAACCGCTTCCCGGCCTGGACGGTCTTCCCGAAGCCCACATGGCCGCCGATCCGGAACTGCTTGCCGGCGGGCTTGGACCCGATGCGACCCGCGGATCGGTCGACGCCCAGGCGCTCAGGGCCTGGGGCCTGGTGCGCGCCCACCTCTTGTCGGACCTGGGCGAAAAGACCTTCAACAGCTGGCTGAAGCCGCTGCAGCTCTCGGGCGTGTCGAACGGGGACGTGCGCCTGTCCGTTCCGTCGCGCTTCATGGCAGACTGGGTGAGGAACCACTTCGCCGACCGGCTTCGCCACGCCTTTGCCCAGCACATCCCCGGTATCCGCCAGGTGACGATCGACGTCGGCGCCGGCGCCACCATCGTTCCCAGCGAACCGGAGGCCGCCGTCGACGGGCCGACACTGTCGGAACAGTCCAGCTTCGAACCGCGCTACAGCTTCACGACGTTCGTTGTCGGCAAATCCAATGAACTTGCCTTCAACGCCGCCCAGACGCTGGCGGCCGCCGTGACCTCCGGCAAGACGGCAGGCTTCAACCCGCTGTTCCTCCACGGCCCCACCGGGCTCGGCAAGACGCACCTGATGCACGCAATCGGCTCGGCCGTCCTCGCCGCCAACCCGAAGGCCAAGGTGGTCTACCTCTCGGCCGAGAAGTTCATGGTCGAATTCCTCGCAGCGCTCCGCGCGAGGGACACCATCGCCTTCAAGCAGCGCCTGCGCTCGGCCGACCTGCTGATGGTCGACGACGTGCAGTTCATCGCCGGCAAGGAATCGACGCAGGAAGAATTCTTCCACACCATGAACGAGATCATCTCGGCCGGCCGCTGGCTGGTGATCTCCGCCGACCGGTCCCCGCAGAACCTCGAAGGCATCGAATCGCGAATTCTCTCGCGCCTCGCCTGGGGCCTCGTCGCCGACATCAACCCGGCCGACTTCGAACTGCGCTACAACATCCTGCGCACCAAACTGGCCGCCATGCCGGGCGCGCAGGTGCCCGACGAAGTGGTGCAGTTCCTCGCGCGCAAGATCGTCGCCAACGTCCGCGAACTGGAAGGCGCGCTGAACCGCGTCATCGCCTACTCGAACCTCGTCGGCCGCAAGCTGGACATGGACTTCACCCGCGAAGTGCTCGCCGACGTGCTCCGCGCCCACAGCCGCAAGCTGACGATCGACGAAATCCAGCGCCGCGTCGCCGACCACTATGCGCTGAAGATCAACGACCTCATCTCCCCTCGCCGCGCCCGCGAAGTCGCCCGGCCCCGGCAGGTGGCGATGTACCTGGCCAAGATGCTGACGCCGCGCTCCCTGCCGGAGATCGGGAGAAGGTTCGGCGGCCGCGACCACACGACGGTCATGCACGCGGTGAAGCGGATCGAGGAACTGCGCGCGACCGACCACGAGCTGGATCGGGACATCAACCAGCTGCGGCGGGCGCTGGACAGCTGAGAAGGGCCTCCGGCGGGCAGGGAAATGATTTCCCTGCACCCTCGAAGTTGGGTCGGCTCGTGACGCTTTTTCCGCGACGTCTGAATGCCTGCGGCGCTCTGCTCCCGAAAGGCGGGCTTGGCCTTTCAGCGGATTGCTGCTGGCGGCAACGCCGGGCTACGACATGTCATGGTGTACATCAGCACATATGCAGACAGGCACTTCGCCGGCGTCGAGTCCCTTTGGAGCGCGGTCTTTCCGACAGACCCGCCCTGGAACAAGGCCGCAGTGGCCATCCCGGAGAAGCTAAAGGTGCAGCCTGAGCTGTTCCTTGTTGCCGAAGAGTCCGGTGAGGTGATCGGCACGGCAATGGCAGGGTATGACGGCCATCGCGGATGGCTGTACGCCATCGCCGTCATGCCTCAGCGCCAGAGGGAAGGCATTGGCTCGAAATTGCTTCTGGACGCCGAGGCTCGGCTGATGCGACTGGGATGTGGCAAGGCGAACCTGCAAATCAGAGCTGGAAATGAGGAGGTCGCTGCATTCTATCGCCGGCACGGTTACGAGGTCGAAGAGCGCATCAGCATGGGAAAGCGTTTCGAACGCTAGAGGCCGGGTTCGCGACATGGCTCCGCGCGGAAGGCGCATTCAAAGCCGGGCGCCGGTTGAACCCCGGCTCGCAGATGGAGAGCGATAGCTTTCCAGTCCGAGGGTGCAGGGAAATCATTTCCCTGCCGGGTGGAGGGCGGAGCCCTCCCCGCCGGAGGCCCTTCCCTTGCTCTTTCCCCCTCTCCCCAAGTAGGGAGCGCCCTCAACACGCGAAGGAGTGCCCCCAGTGTCTGCCCTTATCCGTCTCACGCTTCCGGATGGCTCGGTGCGCGAAGTTGCGGCCGGGACCACTGGTGGCGATGTGGCGCGCAGCATTGGGCCGGGGTTGGCGAAGGCGGCGTTGGCGGCGCGGGTGGATGGCGAGGTTGTCGATCTCGAGCGGCCGATCACCAAGCACGCGAGCCTGGCGATCGTGACGGCGAAGGACGAGGCGGACGCGCTGGAGTTGGCGCGGCATGACTTTGCGCATGTGCTGGCGGAGGCCGTTCAGGCCCTGCATCCGGGCACGCAGATCACCTTCGGGCCGGCGACGGACGATGGCTTTTACTATGATCTGGCGCCGCCGGCTGGGCGGGGGCCGTTCACGGACGAGGAGCTGCCGGCGATCGAGGCCGAGATGCGGCGGATCATTTCGGCCGACAAGCCTTTGCGCCGGGAGGTGTGGCGCCGGAATGACCTGATTGCGCGGTGGCGGGACCAGGGCGAGACGTTCAAGGCCGAGTGGGCGGCGGAGCTGCCCGCGGGCGAGGAGCTGAGTGTCTATTGGTCGGGTGAGGACTGGATGGACATGTGCCGCGGGCCGCACTTGCCAAGCACGGGGAAGCTCGATCCGGCGGCGTTCAAGCTGACGCGGGTGTCGGGGGCTTATTGGCGGGGGGATCAGAAGAACCCGCAGCTTTCGCGCATCTATGGAACGGGCTGGCTGAGCAAGAAGCAGCTGGATGCCCACCTGACGATGCTGGAGGAGGCCGCGAAGCGCGACCACCGCAAGCTGGGCGCGGAGATGGACCTTTTCCACCTGCAGTCCGAAGCGCATGGCAGCGTGTTCTGGCATCCGAAGGGATACCTCATCTGGCGGACGCTGGAGGCCTATATGCGCCGCCGGCTGGATGCGGCGGGCTATGTCGAGGTGAAGACCCCGCAGGTGATGGACGCGAAGCAGTGGGAGCAGAGCGGCCACTGGGGCAAGTATCGCGAGAACATGTTCGTGATCCCCGACGAGGTGCCCAACACCGAGGATGAGGGGCCGATCGTATCGGACGACGCCGAGTGGATGGCGCTGAAGCCGATGAACTGTCCTGCGCATGTGCTGATCTTCCGCCAGGGCATCAAGAGCTACCGCGACCTGCCCTTGCGGATGGCGGAGTTCGGCTGCTGCCACCGGAACGAGCCGCATGGCGCGCTGCACGGCATCATGCGGGTGCGGCAGTTCACGCAGGACGACGCGCACATCTTCGTGCGCGAGGACCAGCTGGTGGGCGAGGTGGCGGCGTTCATCGACCTTCTGCACTCGGTCTATGCCGACCTCGGCTTCGACAAGTACGCCGTGAAGCTGGCTCTGCGGCCGGAGAAGCGGTTCGGGTCCGAGGAGATGTGGGATCTTTCGGAGGAGGAGCTGCGCCGGGCGGTGCAGGTGTCGAACCTTCCCGACAGCATCAAGGCCGGCTTCGAGGAGCTTCCGGGTGAGGGCGCCTTCTATGCGCCGAAGCTGGAGTTTCACCTGACGGACGCGATCGGGCGGACCTGGCAGGTGGGGACGATCCAGTCGGACCGGGTGCTGCCCGAGCGGCTGGATGCGAGCTATGTGGGCGAGGATGGCGAGCGTCACCGGCCGGTGATGTTGCACCGGGCGATCCTGGGGACATTCGAGCGCTTCATCGGAATCCTGATCGAGCATCATGCCGGGCGGTTCCCGCTGTGGCTGGCGCCGGTGCAGGTGGTGGTGGCGACGATCGTGTCGGATGCGGATGATTATGCCGTGGGGCTTGTCGAGCAGCTGAAGGCGGCGGGCATCCGGGCCGAGACGGACCTGAGGAACGAGAAGATCAACTACAAGGTGCGCGAGCACAGTCTCGCCAAGGTGCCGGTTCTGCTGGTGGTTGGGCGCCGCGAGGCGGAGGAGGGCACGGTCGCTGTCCGCCGGCTGGGCAGTGACGGGCAGCAGGTGGCGGCGTTCGGCGAGGTTCTGGACGGGCTTCGGGGCGAGGCACTGGCGCCGGACTTGAGGAGCGGTTGATGCCGGACATCCGCAGGCTTTCGGAGACGTTCGCTGTCGCGCCGCAGATCGAGCTCGACGAGATCGAGGCGGTGAAGGCCGCCGGCTTCGGCTTCGTGGTGAACAACCGGCCGGATGGCGAGGCGTTCGACCAGCCGGAGGGGGCCGAGATGGAGGCCGCGGCTCTGGCGGCGGGGCTTGGCTATTGCGCGATCCCGATCGATCATTCGGGGTTTTCGGTCGAGCAGGTGGCGGCGCTGTCGGCGCTGATGGTGTCGCCGCGGCCGATCCTCGCCTATTGCCGCTCGGGCACGCGCTCCGCGATGCTGTGGGCGCTGGCATCGGCTGCGCGCGGGGCCGATATCGAGGGCATCATCGATTCGGCGATGACCGCGGGCTATGATGTGCGGGGCCTGCGGCCGGCGATGGAGCAGCTCGCCGCGCAGGGCTGAAGGGGGCTTCTTGATGGCGAAGGCAGCAGGCACCGGGACGGCCGAGCCACGGATCGACTGCCGTGACACGCCGGTTGAACAGCGGCCGCCGCACCTCAATGTCCTTGTGCTGCAAGGCGGGGGCGCGCTTGGCGCCTATCACCTTGGCGTGTGCGAGGAACTTGCGCAGATGGAGGTGTCGCCCGACTGGGTGTGCGGGATTTCCATCGGGGCGATCAACGCGGCGCTGATCGCCGGCAACCGGCCGCAGCATCGGATCGAGGCGCTGGTGACCTTCTGGGAGCAGATCTCCTCGGGTCTGGTGCCGGGCTTTGCCATTCCCGACGGCACGGCGCGCGATCTGTGGTCGCAGGGGGCGGCTGTCTGGATTGCAGCGACGGGGGTGCCGG
This sequence comes from Sphingomonadales bacterium, assembly GCA_027490095.1. Classification (GTDB taxonomy): domain Bacteria; phylum Pseudomonadota; class Alphaproteobacteria; order Sphingomonadales; family Sphingomonadaceae; genus Sandaracinobacteroides. Next base: position 42,915 of record JAIXYT010000017.1, read on the forward strand.
GCTTCTTCCGGCCGCGCTTTCCGCCGGCGAAGTTCCAGCCGGACGGCTCGCTGGGGGCGATCAGCTATTACGACACCGAGCCGCTGCGGCAGACGCTCGAAGGCCTTATCGACTGGGACTATCTGAACGATGGGCCGATCCGGCTGTCGGTGGGGTCGGTGTCGGTGACCACGGGGCGGATGCACTTCTTCGACACCAAGGGCGGACCGGACCACACCCGTTTGACGGTCGACCATGTGATGTCGTCTGGGGCGCTGCCGCCGGGCTTTCCGCCCGTGCAGATCGGGGACGACTGGTTCTGGGACGGCGGGATCGCGTCAAATGCGCCGCTGCAGCATGTTCTGGACGAGGGCGTGAGCCACGACAAGAACATCTTCCAGGTGGACCTGTTCCCATCGGAGGGACCGTTCCCGGCGACGCTCCTGGATGCCGAGACGCGGGCGCAGGACATCCGCTATGCGAGCCGGACGCGGCTGAACACGAACCTGGAGATGGCGCTGAGCCCTGCTCGGCTCATCGTGCGCCGGGTGCTCGACAGTTGCGGCGCCGACCTGTCCGGGCTGACCGACGCCGAGATCGAAACCCTGCGCGCCTTTGCCTGCGAGCAGCATATCGAGATCGCGCAGATCATCTATCGCGACAAGGCCTACAGCGGGAAGGCGCGGGGCTATGAATTCAGCCGCCCCACCATGGAGGCGCACCGCGCGGCCGGGCGGCGGGATGCGGCCCGGGCGCTTGCCGTGCGGGACTGGCGGCTGCGCCCGGCGGTGAACGGGGTGCACTGTGTCGATGTGGGCGCCGACGACCTGTCGCTGAGGCCCAAGGCCAGCCGCTAGGGGCGCGCTAGAAGGCGGTCGGGGCCGGGCTGACGGTGGTGAAGCCGCTGGGGCCGACCTGCTGCACCTCGAGCCCACGTTCGGCGATGTTGCCCTTGAAGCGGAAGATGCCGTCGACGCCCGCGAAGCCTTGCGGATCGGCAAGGATCGACTGCGGGAACGGCGTGCCCAGCCTCCACTGCTGCCCGGCTGTGCTGACGGCGAGAAGCATCGCGTCGTAGGACAGGCTGGCAAGCCGGGAGGGCGTGCCGCCGAAGCGGGCCTGGTAGCGCTTGGCCATCGACTGGAAGCGCTGGTCGGGGACGGCTGCGAACACGGCCCCGCGCAGGGCCGGCGAGGCGCCGAGGCCGGGCTCGGTGTTCCAGAGCTCGGTCCCCATCATCAGGAAGCTGCCCGTGGGCGCGCCGAACTTGGCGAGATGCGGGCCGAAGGCAGCCGCGATGGCGCCCGAATCGGCAACCAGCAGCGCTTCGAACGGCACTGGTGCCGGGCCGGCCGCGGGTGTGGCGATGGTTCCATCGGGGCGCTTCACGGGCGCGGTGCTGCCGGCCTGCTTCATCCGGGCATCGTAGTCGGTGACTTTGCGCGCGGCGGTCGGCAGGGCGGCGGGCGTGCGCGCGAAATTCTGCAGGGCCACGACCTGGCCTCCGCTGGCGCTGACGGCGCGGGTGAAGGCGACCGAGGCGCGCTGGCCGTAGACGCCGTCGGGCACCAGCGCTGCAAAGCGTTTCAGGCCCTTTGCGGCCGCGTAATCGACCACGCGGCTGACCGACTGGGCCGGCTGGAAGCCCAGCACATAGAGCCGTCCGCCTGCGATCGAGCTGTCGTTCGAGAAGCTGAGCATGGTGATGCCCTTCGCCTCTGCAGCCGCCTTCACCGCTGCGGCATCGGAGGCGAGCAGGGGCCCCAGGATGAGCTGGGCGCCATCGGCAATGGCGCGGTTGGCGGCGCCTGCGGCCCCGAGCGCTGCTGTGTCATAGCTGGAGAGGCGGACGCCCTGCTTGTTCGTGTCGACAAGGGCGAGCGTTGCGGCGTTGGCGAGGCTGACGCCCACCGGGGCGTTCGAGCCCGACAGGGGCACGAGAATCGCGATCCGGTGCACGTCGCCGGGCTTCACCTCGGCCGGCCTTTCGGCCTGCGGCGGAGGGGCGACAGGGGCAACCGGTGCCTTGGCCCGCGGCGCACAGGCCGCCAGAACGGCAAGCGATGCGAGGGCGCATATCCCCGCTGTCCTCGAGGCGCCGCTTGCCCTTGCCCCGGCTGCCGCCCAAACTGCCTGCATGCGTCCTGCTCCGCCTGTTGAACCTGATGATGGCCCCGATGAACATGCCGTCGACGAGGGGCCCGGGCCTGCAGCCGGCCGGCTGCCGCCCGGGCTCTATATCGTCGCAGGCCCGATCGGCAACCTCGAGGACCTGACGGCGCGCGCTGCGCGCATCCTTCGGGAGGCCGATCTGGTCGCCTGCGAGGACACGCGGGTGACGGCAAAGCTGTTGCGGGCGGCCGGAAGCGCGCGGCCGATGCTGCCCTACCATGATCACAGCGCGCCCAATGTCACCGCGCGCCTGATCGACCGGATGGCAAGCGAATCGGTTGCGCTGGTGTCGGATGCTGGCACGCCGCTGATTTCCGATCCGGGCTACGGGCTGGTGCGGGAGGCCCGTGCGCGGGGGATTCCCGTGACCAGCGCCCCGGGACCATCGGCTGCCGTCATGGCGCTGTCGATCAGCGGGCTTCCGACCGACCGTTTCCTGTTCGCAGGGTTCCTTCCGCCCAAGGCGGCAGCCCGCGACAAGGCGATCGCGGGGCTGGCGGGCGTTCCGGCAACGCTGGTCTTCTACGAGACGGGGCCGCGCATCGCCGCGACGCTGGCGGCGATGGCGCAGGCCCTGGGCGCGCGCGAGGCCGTCGTCGCCCGGGAGCTGACGAAGCGGCACGAGGAGGTGCTGACCGGAACCCTTGCCGCGCTGGCCGACCGGCTGGCGGGAACCGAACCCAGGGGCGAAATCGTGCTGGTGGTCGGCCCGCCGGCTGCGGAGGTGACCGGGGCGGAGGCGCTGGACCAGGCGCTGTTGACGGCGTTGAAGACGATGGCGCCCGGCAAGGCCGCGGCCAGTGTCGCGGCGGCGCTGGGTGTGCCGCGGGGGGACGCCTATGCCCGCGCGATGGCGCTGAAGGCGCAGCCTTGAGCCGGCGGGATGCCGAGCGGCGCGGGCGGCGGGCCGAACAGGTTGCCGCCCTGTTCCTGATGCTGAAGGGCTGGCGAATCGTCGCAAGGCGGCGCCGGCTTCCCATGATCGAGGTGGACATCGTCGCGCGCCGGGCCGGGGTGGTTGCCGTGGTGGAGGTGAAGCAGCGCACGACCCTGGAGGGCGCGATGGGGGCGCTTGCACCGGAAGCGGCGGCCAGGCTGCGCGCGGCCGCGCGGCAGATTGCTGCGGAACAGGGGCCGGATCTGGTTGCCCGGGTCGATCTGATTGCACTGGCGCCCGGACGTTGGCCAAGGCATATTGCCGGGGTGGAGTAGGAGGGAGCCATGGATCCTCTCGCCGGCATTGGGTGCCAGACCGACGCGGACATCCGCGTGGACGAGGCCGCGCTTCACCTGGCAGCAGCCGATCGGCCCAAGGCCGACCTTCGCCCCGACCTTGCCTGGCTTGATTCGCTGGCCGGGCGCCTGCCGACCGGGGTCGCCACGTCGGCACAGCGGGCAGCCGCACTGGTGGCGCTTCTGGCCGAAGGGGAAGGCTTTGCCGGGGCCACGGAGGATTATGACGAACCCCGCAACGCGGATCTGATTTCCGTTCTTGCCCGGCGCCGCGGACTGCCGATTTCCCTTGCGGTCCTGTACGTGGGCATTGCCCGCCGGGCCGGCTGGAATGCCCGCGTCCTGGCGCTTCCGGGGCATGTTCTTGCGGCCATCGAAGGCGAATCGAGCGTGACGCTGATCGATGTGTTTGCCGGTGGGCGGACGGTGGAGGCATCCGAGTTGCCGAGCCTTGCCACCACCCTTGCGCGCGGGCAGCCGCTGCGGCGCGGCGATGCCGCACTTCTGACGAACCGCGAAACGCTGGTGCGCCTGGTGATGAACCAGGCCAGCCGCGCGCGCCAGGCCGGCGACATCCAGCGGGCGCTCACGCTCTACCGGCGGCTGACCCTGGTTGCGCCGGCCATGCCCGCGCTCTGGTGGGAACAGGCACGACTGGAACAGCTGTCCGGCGACCTTGGCGCGGCGCGGCGGTCTCTGGCCGCGATGCGCGAGACCACCCGGGATCCTGCGCTGTCGGATCGGATCCGCCAGGCCTATGAGGCGCTGGCCCGTTGACGGCGCCGCCGCTCGTCGGCTGAGCTTGGTTTCCCGGGCGGCAGCCCCTATCAGGTCGCCATGGCGAAGACCCTGAATGTGGCGGTCCAGATGGATGCGCTGGAGTCCATCAATGTGGCCGGCGATTCCTCGCTGGCGCTGATGCTGGAAGCCCAGGCGCGCGGGGCCCGGATCTTCCACTATCTGCCCGACCAGCTGGACTGGGATGAGGAGCGGGTTGTCGCGGCTGCGCGGCCGGTCGAGCTGATGTGGCCGCCGGTGCCCGGCGAGGCCCATTTCCGCTGGCTGGGCGAGCGTCGCCCGGTCGACCTGGCGGCCGAGATCGACGTGGTGCTGCTGCGGCAGGACCCGCCCTTCGACATGGCCTACATCACGTCGACCCACCTGCTGGAGCGTGCACGGGACGCGGGCGTGCTGGTGGTGAACGACCCGACCTCGGTTCGCAACGCGCCCGAGAAGCTGTTCGTGCTGAACTATGCCGACCTGATGCCGCCGACACTGGTGACGCGGTCGCTGGAGGCCGCGCAGGCGTTTCGCGCGAGACACGGCGAGGTGGTTGTGAAGCCGCTCTATGGCAACGCCGGTGCCGCGGTGTTCCATGTGCCCAGGGGCGACAGCAATCTGCCGGCGCTGGTGGAGCTGTTCGGCGAGGTGTGGCGCGAGCCGTTCATGGTGCAGGCCTTTCTTCCGGAGGTGGCGAAGGGCGACAAGCGGATCGTGCTGATCGACGGGGAGCCTGCAGGGGCGATCAACCGGCTGCCCAAGGATGGGGAGATCCGGTCGAACCTGGCAGCCGGGGGCAGTGCGCATGCCACCGACCTGACGCCGGAGGAGGAGGCGATCTGCGCCCGGCTTGGGCCCGACATGCGGCGGCTGGGGCTGGTGTTCGTGGGGATCGATGTGATTGCGGGCCGGCTGACCGAGATCAACGTGACGTCGCCGACCGGCATCCGGGCGATCGACCGCTTCAACGGCACCAACATTCCGGGCCTTTTCTGGGACCGCGTGCAGGCAAGGCTGGAAGGCCGATGACCGACTGGATCGGCGAGCTGATCAACGGCTGGGGCTATCTGGCGGTCGGGCTGCTGATGTTCATCGAGACGGTCTTCCCGCCGATCCCGTCGGAAGTGATCATGCCGCTGGCGGGTGTTCATGCCGCACAGCAGGGCGCATCGCTGGCGGGGATGATCCTTGCCGGCACGACCGGGGCAATGGTGGGGAACGTCTTCTGGTTCGTGCTGGCCTGGAAGCTGGGGCTTGACCGGTTCGAGGGCTTCCTGGTGCGCTATGGGCGGGTGTTCACCATGGACGAGACGGAGATTGCCCGCGGGCGCGCCCTGTTCGAGAAATATGGCGCGGGCTTCGTGGGGGTGGGACGGATCCTGCCGACCATCCGGTCGCTGATCTCGGTGCCGGCCGGGCTTCTCCATATGCGTCCGCGCACCTTCCTGCTCTTTTCCACACTGGGCACGTTCCTGTGGACGATGGGGCTTGCCGTTGCAGGCTATCTGCTGGGGCGCAATTTCGGCGAGGTGGACCGGGTGCTGGGGCCGCTGTCGACGGCTGTCATCGTGATCTGCTTCCTCGTCTACCTTTACCGCGTCATCATGTGGAACCAGCTGAAGGCACGGCGCGACGGGAAGGCCTGAGGCTGGAACCGCGGCCGATGAAATGATACTCCTGGTGCCATAACCGGGAGGAGATGCGCATGTGGTGGCCCTTTGCCGTGGCGTTGATGGCCTATCTGCTGTTCCGCCTGTGGTATGATGGCGTGAGTGGGCCGCTGACGGCGGCCGAGATCGACGAGGGGCTTGCGCGCATTGCCGCGCGCGGCGGTAGCGTGGGCACCGAGCTGGGCGCGTTCCGCGGCTTTCTGGAGGCCGATGACGGGCGCGAGTTCGTGATGCTGAACCTGGTGAAGTTCGCGAGCGGAATGGCGCCCCATCCCGAGACCGGGGAACAAGTGCCGGCGCGAAGCCTGATGGACCATTACAGCCGGCACTTCATCCGGCGGCTGGTGCGGCGCGGCGGGCATCCGGCCCTGGTTGCGCGCAAGGTGGGGCCCTATGTCGACGCCTGGGGGGATGTGCAGGCGGACCCGGGTTGGAGCATCATGGGATACATGCGCTACCGGAGCCGGCGCGACCTGCTGGCGCTGGCGGCCGATCCGAGCTTCGGGCCTGTGCACGCCTACAAGGCGCTGGGGGCGGCCACGACGCTGTCGTTTCCGACGCAGCGGGTGATCTCGCTGTTCGTCGGGCCGCGGCTGTGGGTCGCCCTGGTCCTGCTGCTGCTGGCAGCGCTGTGGGCTCTGGCGTTCGGCTGATCAGGCGCCGACGAGCCCGCCCACGATCCGGTGCAGGATGGCGGTCGCGGCATCGGGCGTGAGGCTCTGGTCCTGCCGGAGCCGCCGCCACAGATCGATGCTGAGAACCGCGTCGAGCGCTTCGAACTGGGCTGGATCGAGCCCCGGGCCGAGGACGGCTGCGAGGATGTCCCGCAGTTCGGCCTGGATGGCCCTGTGGTCGGACTGGAGGACAGGCGAGCGGTGGCGGTGCACGGCCGCTGCCACGGTGACGGGCATCACCTCTTCGAAGAAGCGGACCCGGCGCTCGACCAGGGCGTGCAGGCGCGCTTCGGGGGTGTCGCCGGCGAGGGGGAGGGCGCGCACCGGGGCCACCTTGTCGCGCATGATCGCGTTCATCTCGCGGTAGATGCCCTCCATGTCGGAGAAGAGGCGGAAGACGGTGCGGCGCCCGACCCCGGCACGGGCGGCGACCGAATCGGCGCTGGGCGACAGATCGCCCTCGCGCACGAGCTCCAGCATGGCTTCGACGATTCGGCGGCGGCTGTCTGCCGAGCGGCGGCGGCGGCCGTCTTCGGGGGCTTGAATCCGTCCTGCGTCCACGCGTCTTCGTCCTTCACGCCACCGGGTGACTGTTCGGGCGATATTGACGCATTCGCGCGCCCATGTCACTATTGGCCCTTCAAGTGCCATAAAAAGAGGGGCAAAGGGCCCCTGGGAGGAGCGGTTGGTGCCATTGCGAGGATCGCAGCGCCGGTCGGCATGGGCGGCGCGCCGGAAGACCGGGCGTGCGGGGCTGGCTTGAAGCCCAGGGCTCCCGATTGGTCACGAGCCCCGCGCTCCTGCGGATCGGCCGTGGCCTGCATGCAGCCAGGCGCAAGCTGATGGGTGCGGCGCCGACCCTTCACTATTTCCACGGGGTGGGCGACCCCTATTCGCATCTGGCCGTGCAGCTGTTGCCCCGGCTGGCGGCAGCTTATCCGCTGACGATCGTGCCGCACCTGGTGCCGCCGCCGGCGCCCGAAGCGGCGCCGGAGCTTGCGATGCTGGACGGCTGGGCGTTGCGCGATGCGCAGCGGTTGGCTGCGATGCACGGGCTTGCCTTCCCGACCATGGCGCAGCGGCCGGAGGCCGAGGCCATCGCTGCCGTGGAGGCGCATCTGGCCGATGTTGCCCCCGAGGCCTTTGCCGAAACGGCTGTCCGGCTTGGTCTGAGGCTTTGGGGCGGCGAGGGAATCGAGGCGGGCATTGGAGATCGGGCGGCAGCGCTGACGGACGGCGCAGCGGCCCTGGGTGCAGCCGGCCATTATCTGCCGGGTGTCTTTGCCTTCGAGGGCGAGTGCTATTGGGGCGTCGACCGGCTTCCCCACCTGGAGGCCCGCCTTGCGCCCATGCGCCGGTCGGGCCCGCCGGTCGTGCGGCAGCTTGAGGGAAGCGACGCGACCGGCGACGTGCGGGGCGCGGAGCTGCACTTCTTCCTGAGCTTCCGGAGCCCCTACACGCATGTGGCGGCTGCCCGGGTGCGTCGGCTTGCCGAGCGCTGGAATGCGCGGCTTGTGCTGCGGCCGGTGCTGCCGATGGTGATGCGCGGGCTTCCGGTGCCGATGGTGAAGCGGATCTACATCGTTCGCGACACCAAGCGGGAGGCCGAGCGGCTGGGGATCGACTTCGGGAAGGTGCGGGACCCGGTGGGGCCTGGCGTGGAGCGGGGGCTGGCCGTGCTGCACCGGGCCATCGCACTTGGGCGGGGACCGGCCTTTGCCGAGAGCTTTCTGGCGGGCGCCTTTGCGCAGGCCGTGGACACGACCAGCGACGAGGGGCTGCTGATGCTGGCGGAGCGAGCCGGGCTGTCGGCGGCCGATGTGTCCGCTGCGCTGGCCGATGAGAGCTGGCGCGCGGTCGCGGAGGCGAACCGGGCAGAGCTGTTCGGGCTGGGCCTTTGGGGTGTGCCGAGCTTCCGGGTTGCTGATCTGCCGGCGCACTGGGGGCAGGACAGGCTGTGGGCGGTCGAGCAGGACCTGGCCCGAATGGCGGGAGCGGGGGCATGAAGCGCTGGCTGGGGTTCGGGTTGCTGGGCCTGCTGTTGCTGACGGCAGGCGGCTGGTTCGCGCGCGAGCGGATCGCGCTGGGGCTTTACCAGCGCGGGGCCGAGCGGGCCATGACCGCGAACAGCCTGGAGAGCCTGCCGGACGGGCTGCATGCCGCCTTCTGCGGAACGGGGAGCCCCCTGCCCGATCCGGACCGCGCCGGGCCGTGCCTGGCCGTCATTGCGGGCAAGCGCCTGATCATCGTGGACGCCGGCGAAGGTGCGGCGCGCAACCTGGCGCTGATGGGGCTGCCGGCGGCAGGCATCGAGCGGGTGCTGCTGACGCATTTCCATTCCGACCATATCGACGGGCTGGGCGCGCTGGGCCTGCAGCGCTGGGTGCAGGCAAATGCCGTGCAGCCGCTGATCCTGCAGGGGCCGGTGGGCGTGGGCGACGTCGCGGCCGGGTTCAATTCGGCCTACCGAATCGATTCGGGCTATCGCACCGCCCACCATGGGGTCTCGGTCGCGCCGCCATCGGGCTTCGGCTTCTCGCCGCGGGCCTTTGCCTTGGCCGATGGGCCGGGGGTGATCCTGAACGAGGGCGGGCTGAAGATCACGGCGGTCGCGGTGGACCATGCCCCGGCCGAGCCGGCCGTTGCCTACCGCTTCGACTACAAGGGGCGCTGCATCACGGTTTCGGGCGACACTGCGCAGTCGGCGGCGCTGGAGGCGCTGGCCGAGGAGTGCGACCTGCTGGTGCACGAGGCGCTGCAGCCGCGGCTGACGCGCATGCTGGGCACCGCGGCCGGCCGCGCGGGCAATGCGGGGCTCGCCAAGATCATGGTGGATATCGAGGATTATCACACGGCACCCGAGCTGGCGGCCGAATCCGCTGCGAAGGCGCGGGTGAAAGCGCTGGCGCTGACGCACATCGTGCCTCCGCTGCGGCTTGCCGGCCTGGAGAGCGCGTTCCTGGGCGATGCGCACATGCGCTTCGACGGCGAGCTGTGGATCGCGGCCGACCGCGAGCTCGTGAGCCTGCCGGCAGGCGGCGGCATGACGCGGAGCATGCTTGGAGGGACGCGATGAAGAAGCGCTGGATTCTGCTGGGAACTGCAGTCGCGCTGGGCGTTGCCGGCACCGCACTCTGGCAGCGCTATTGGTACTACACCCCCGGCCTGATCGGCGCGATCCGCAACCCGGTGCAGCCCAACCAACCGGTGACATGGGCGCGCGGGCCCGAGACGGCGACAACGCCGGTTGCCGGGCGGCCGCCCAACATCATCCTGATCGTGGCCGATGACCTGGGCATCAACGACATCTCGGCCTTCGGCGGTGGGATCGTGCCGACACCGCACATCGACCGGCTGATGAAGGAGGGCGCCAGCGTCGACAGCTTCTACGCGGCAAATGCTACTTGCTCGCCCAGCCGGGCGGCCATGATGACGGGGCGCTATCCCACGCGCTTCGGGTTCGAGTTCACCGCGGTGCCGCCGATCTTCGCGAAGAACATCGCTCACACCACCAGGGACGCGCCCGTTCAGCCGATCTTCCACGCTGACCGGGTGGAGGGGATCATGCCCTACGAGAAGATGGGCGTGCCGCCTTCGGAGATCATGATCCCCGAGGTGCTGAAGGCGCGCGGCTATCGCAGCCTGCATATCGGCAAATGGCATCTGGGGGAAAGCGATGGCCTGAGGCCCGAGGACCAGGGGTTCGACGAGTCGCTTGCGATCCTGGCCGGCGGCGGGATGTTCGATGATCCGGACTCGCCCGATGTGGTGAATGCGAAACTGCCCTGGGACCCGATCGATCGCTTCATCTGGGCCAACCTGCCCTTCTCTGTCAGGTGGAACGGGGGGAAGCACTTCAAGCCGGATCGCTACATCACCGACTATTTCACGACCCAAGCGCTGGCCGCGATCGACGCGAACCGCAACCGGCCCTTCTTCCTGTATCTCGCCTACAATGCGCCGCACACGCCGCTGCAGGCGAAGAAGAGCGATTTCGACAAGCTGGGCCACATCAAGGACCATCGCGACCGGGTCTATGCCGCGATGCTGGTCGCGCTGGACCGGGGGGTGGGCGAAATCCAGGCCAAGCTGGAGGCGGAGGGCCTGGCGGAGAACACGCTGATCCTGTTCACCTCGGACAATGGCGGGGCCTGGTATGTGGGGATGAACGACCTCAACAAGCCCTACCGCGGCTGGAAGGCGACGTTTTTCGAGGGCGGCATCCGGGCACCGCTGTTCGCGAAGTGGCCGGCGCGGATTCCGGCCGGCACGAAGGTGGCGGGCGTGGGCACGCACATCGACTTCATGGCGACGGCGGCCGCGGCTGCTGGCGCGGCGCTGCCGACGGACCGCAGGCTGGATGGGATGAACCTGCTGCCGAACCTGACCAGCGGAACGCCTATTCCGCCCCGCACGCTGTTCTGGCGCTCGGGCGATTATCGCGTGGTCCGCGACGGAGATTGGAAGCTGCAGGTGTCGGCCCGGCCGGACCGGGTGTGGCTGCACAATCTGGCGGCCGACCCGACGGAACAGCGCGACCTGTCGGCTGCCATGCCGGACAAGGTTGCAGACCTGCGTGCAAAGATCGATGCACAGGCAGCCGAAATGCCGAAACCCCTGTGGCCTGCGCTGCTGGAAGGGCCGGTCAGGATCGATGTGCCGCTGAACGCGCCGTGGAAGGAAGGGCAGGACTATGTCTTCTGGGCCAACTGAGGCGGGGCTCGTCCGTCTCCACGGCGCGCTGGGCTCGCCCTATTCGATGAAGATGCGGGCGCTCATGCGCTATCGCCGGATCCCGCACGCCTGGGTGCAGGACAATGGCGCCCGGATGGCACTGTTCCCCAAGGTGAAGGCGCCCGTCATCCCGCTTCTCGAGTTCCCGGATGGCACGGTCGAGAATGACAGCACGCATCTGACCCGCCTGCTGGAAGCGCGCGTTCCGGGCCGCAGCGTGATTCCGGAAGACCCCTGCATCGCCTTCCTGGCCTTTCTGATCGAGGACTTCGCCGACGAGTGGCTGACCAAGGCCATGTTCGGCTATCGCTGGCTGGCCGAGGTGGACCAGCAGCAGATGAGCCGCTGGCTGATGTTCGACGCCATGCCGGGCACTGGCGACGAGGCCCAGCGCGCGATGGCGCAGGCTTTCCGCGACCGGCAGGTGGGGCGGATGGGGCTGGTGGGCTGCACGGCGGCGAATTTCCCGCTGATCGAAGCCTCCGCGCGCGCGGTGCTGGACGCGCTGGAGACGCATGTGGCGGACGGCATGTTCCTGTTCGGCACCCGGCCTTCGGAAGCGGAGTTCAGCCTGTTCGGCCAGTTATCGCAGCTGGGAGTCGATCCGACCCCTGAGGCGATGATGCGGCGCGACTTTCCGCTGGCCTTCCGCTGGCTGGCGCACATCGACGACCTGTCGGGCGTCGAGGGCGAATGGGGCGGGGTGCGGCCGGTGGTGCAGCCGATCCTGAAGGTGATCGGCGAGGTGTATCTGCCCTTCCTGGTGGCCAATGCGGCTGCGGTGGAGGCCGGGGCCCCGGAGGTGCGGCTGGAGGCCTGGGGCATGACGCTGGTGCAGCCGCCGTTCCGCTACCAGGCGAAATGCCTGACCGCCCTGCGCGCGGCGTTCGCGGCGCTGACGCCCGACTGCGCGGCAGACATCCTGCCCCTGCTGGCGGCGACCGACTGCCTGCCTTTTCTGGAGACACGCGCATGAGCGACGAGACGGAGGGCAAGAAGGGTCTCGACCGCCGCTCTCTGCTGATCGGCGGGGCAGTCGGTGCGGGTGTGGCGGGCGCTGCCGCTGTCGGCGCGCGGGAGGTGGAGAAGCGCGCGCGGCAGTTCATCACGCCCGAGGCGGTGGCGGACGGGCCGGCCCAGATCGGCGAGAGCTTTGCCGACAGCCGCCCGATCGACGTGACGAAGGAGAAGTGGAAGCCGGGTGCGCCCAATGTGGTCGCGATCATCCTGGACGATGTGGGGTTCGCCGATCTCGGCTGCTTCGGCTCGGAGATCCCGACGCCCAACATCGACGCGCTGGCCGCCCGGGGCCTGCGCTATGCGAACTTCCGGACGACGGCCATGTGCAGCCCGACGCGGGCGGCCTTCCTGACCGGGCTGAACCACCATTCGGCGGGCATGGGCTGGCTGGCGGACGTGGACGCGGGGTTTCCGGGGTACCGGGGCGACCTGACGCACGAGGCCGCAACTGTTGCCGAGATCCTTGGGGATGCCGGCTGGAACACCCTGCTGGTCGGCAAATGGCATGTGAACAGCGGCCATTCGACAGGCGCCAATGGCCCGTACCACAACTGGCCGACCAACCGCGGCTATGAACGGGCCTACTGGTTCCAGGGCCATTCCACGGACTTTTTCCATCCGAGCGAGTTGTTCGACGGGGTGGCTCCGGTGGAACCGCCTCGGACAGACGATTATTATGTGATGGATGACCTGACCGACCGGGCCTGCGCCTATATCGGGACGCAGAAGGCGCTGGAGCCCGAGCGGCCCTTCTTTCTGCACATGGCCTTTCCGGGCGTGCACTCGCCCTTGCAGGTGAGGGGGCGGGAGCGGGACCGGTTCAAGGGGCAGTATGACAGGGGCTGGGACGCGATCCGGGCCGAGCGGCTGGAGAAGCAGAAGCAGCTGGGGATCGTGCCGGCCAACACGCCGCTGCCGCCGCTGTCGTCCAACGCCAAGCCGTGGGACAGCCTGAGTGCCGGGGAGAAGCGGCTCTATGCGCGCTACATGGAGGTCTATGCCGCCATGCTGGCCAATGTGGACGCCAATGTCGGGCGGCTGATGCAGCGGCTGGAGGAGCTGGGGATCGCCGACAACACGCTGGTGCTGCTGTTTTCGGACAATGGGGGGTCTGCCGAGGGAACCGAGACCGGCACGCCCAACGTGTTTGCGGCGGCCTTCGGGCGGCCGGTGCCGGTGGCCGAGGCCGAGAAGCTGATCGACGTGATGGGCGAGGACCCGACCTTTCCGCACTATCCGATCGGTTGGACCAATGCCTCGACCACCCCCTACCGGCTCTACAAGCAGTTCACCCACCTGGGCGGGGTGGCCGACCCGCTGATCGTGAGCTGGCCCAAGGGGATGGAGGCGGGCAAGGTTCGCCAGCAGTTCGTGCACGTGATCGACCTGATGCCGACGATCCTGGAGGTTACGGGGGTTGAGGCGCCGGTGGCGCGGCGGGGCGTAAAGCTGAAGCCGGTGCAGGGCAAGTCCATCGTGCCGACCTTCAAGGCCGCCGACGCCCCCACGCGGACTGAGCAGTATTTCGAGCTGGGCGGTCACCGGGCCTTCTATGCCGCGCCCTTCCGGATCGTGACGCGGCACGAGCGGGGGAAGCCCTTCAAGGATGACAGCTGGGAGCTCTATGACCTGTCGAAGGATCCGAACGAGTTGACCGACCTGGCGCCGAAGATGCCGGAGAAGGTGAAGGAGCTTGCCGACAAGTGGCAGGCGGCCGCCGAGCGCTATGGCGTGTTCCCGCTGGACGACCGGCAGATGGTGATCCGCATGGTGCAGGACCGGCAGGCGCGCGGCATCCGCGAAACGTGGGACCTGAAGCCACCGATCGAGCGGCTGAGCCGGGAGATGGCGCCGGTGTGCTGCGGGCTGCCGCACGAGATCATCATCGACTGCGTGCGGCAGGGCGACGGCGTGCTGGTGGCACACGGCAGCCAGCCGGCGGGCTATACCCTGTATGTGAAGGACGGGCGGCTCTACTACGAACAGTCGCTGCTGCCCTGGCGGGAGGTGATCGACGGCGGGCCGGTGCCGATGGGCAAGGTGGAGATCCGCTACAGGCAGACGATGAAGAGCCGGCCCTTCGACGGCTCAGGCGCGCTGTTCGTGAATGGGGAGAAGCGGGCTGAGAAGGCGTTTGCCCATGCGCTGTTCTCCACCAGCTACGATGGCTTTTCGGTGGGGGCTGACCTCGGCAACCGGGTGTCACCCGCCTATACGGCGCCCTTCCCCTTTGCCGGCAGCATCGCGCGGGTGCGGATCGAGGTGGATGCCTCGGCGCTGAGCCCTGTCGAGACGATGCGCTTCATCAAGGCGATGGCGCTGCGGGTGTGACCGGCTGAGGCCTTGCGCCGGCGCGACGGGTGGGGAAGAAGCGGGCCATGGCTTCCGCACCTGCCTCCCTGCGCCTGCGTCTGGATGGCGCGGCACTTGCCGACAACTACCGGCGCCACCGCGACATGGCCGGCGTGCCTGCCATTCCGGCGGTCAAGGCCGACGGTTATGGGCTGGGCGTGCGCGAGGTGGTGCGCAGGCTGGAGGCAGCCGGTGCGCCAGCCTTTGCGGTCGCCACCTGGCCGGAGGCGCTGGCGCTCGATCGGCCCGACCTCGAGCTGCTGATCCTGCATGGCTTTACCGCGCCCGCAGCATCGGCTGCAGCCGCCCTGCCCCGCGCGCGGCCCGTTCTGAACACGACCGCGCAGATCGCCGCCTGGGCCGGCGCCTTTCCGGGACGCGCGGCCGACCTGATGGTCGACACGGGCATGAACCGGCTGGGCATCGCGCCCTCTGAGGTGGCAGCCGCTGTCGCGGCCCTTTCGATCCACACGATCCACAGCCACCTGGCCTGCGCCGATGACCCCACGCACCCGCTGACGCTGCGCCAGCTCGCCGCCTTCCAGGCCGTCGCCGCCGCAACCCCGGGCCACGCCCACGCGCTTGCCAACTCGGCCGGAATCCACTGGGGGCGGGACTTCAGCTTCTCGGCCGTGCGGCCAGGCCTTGGCCTGTTCGGCGGCCGTCCGCACCCCGCTGCCCAAAGTCTCCGAGTAGTGACACCGGAAGCCCAAGTGATCCAGGTCCGCCACGTCCCCGCCGGCGAGACCGTCGGCTATGGCGCCACCTGGACCGCCCACCGAGACAGCCGCATCGCCACCGTCAACATCGGCTACGCCGACGGAATCCCCCGCGCCGTCGCCCCCCACCTGCACCTCCAGGCCGGCCCAACCCGCCTCCCCGTCGCCGGCATCATCTCCATGGACATGCTCGCCGTCGACGCCACCGGCACCACCGTCACCGAAGGCGACTGGCTCCAACTCGACTGGGACTTGGCCCACCTCGCCGACGCGATCGGCGCGTCCCAATTCGAACTCCTCGTCCGCCTGGGCCCCCGCTTCGACCGGGTCTGGAGCGGTTGATGTCAGGGGGCTTTGCCCCCTGAAACCCCCAGCAGGAGGCATTTAGCCTCCTGCACCTCGTTAGTTTGCAGAAGAGGGACCCCGACGGGTCTGGTGCCAGTGGCACCGGCTTACCGGGGTCCCTCTTCTGCAAACGATGGGGTCAAGGGGCCTACAGGCCCCTTGCGGGGATCCAAGGGGCAGCGCCCCTTGGCGTCAGCGCTCAGAACACCGGGTCGTTGCCGGGCTCGGACGGAACGTGGATTCCGCATTCGGATTTGTCCCAGCCGCGCCAGCGGCCGGCGCGGGGGTCTTCGCCGGGTTGGACGCGCGACGTGCAGGGGGAGCAGCCGATGGAGGGGTATCCGTCGGCGACGAGGGGGTGTGGGGGGAGTTTGTGTTGGGCGGCGTAGGCGCGGAGCTGGTCGGCGGACCAATTGTGCAGGGGGTTGAGTTTGAGGCGGGTGCCTTGGGGCTCGAACAGGGAAAGTTGGGCGCGGGCGCGGTTCTGGTGGGATTTGCGGCCCGAGATCCAGAGGTCGAAGCCGGTGAGGGCGCGGTCGAGGGGTTCGACCTTGCGGATGTCGCAGCAGCCGTCGGGGTCGTAGCTCCAGCGCAGGCGCTTGGGGTCTTTCTCGTCGAGGGTGGCTTGGAGGGGCGAGAGCCATCGCACGTCGGTGAGGCCGAGGTGGTGGGAGAGGTCTTCGGCGTAGCGCAGGGTTTCCGGGAACAGCCAGCCGGTTTCGACGAAGAGGATGGGGGTATCGCAGCGGATCTGGGCGGCGAGGTGGAGGAGGACGGCGGAGTCGGCCCCGAAGGAGGAGACGAGGGCGGTGGCGCCGAAGGCCGGGTCGGTGAGGGTGTCGGCGAGCGCGTCGAGGGCGCGGCCGCTGTAGCGGTCGTTCAGCGCGCCTGCTTGTGCAGGGCCCCATTGGGGCTCTGCACGCGCGAGGCTGGCTGCTGTCATGCGGCGGCTCCCGGGTGGCGCAGCGCCCAGGCCGGTTGGGCGGCGTCGGTTCCGCGCTGGTAGACGAAGGGGAAGCGCGCCAGGGCGGCCTTGGCGACGGCCGGGTCGATGGGGCGTTCCGGGGCGAGCGAGGAGAAGCCGGCGCGCGCCAGGAAGACGAGCTGGTCGACCGTCAGGTCGCCGATTGCGCGGATGTCGCCGGTGAAGCCCTGTTCGCGCAGGATTCGGGCCGAGGAATAGGCCCGGCCGTCGCGCCACTTCGGGAAACTGAGGCCGATCACGCGGTGGTTGCTCAAGTCCGCATGGGCGCGGACATCCTCGTCCGGGCCAAGCACCACATCGGGTTCGGCACCAGTTGCTGCGCGGTCGTCGATTGCGAAGAGGTCAGCCATAGACGGCCTCCTTGAAGGGTGCGGCGCCGAGGCGGCGGTAGGTGTCGAGGAAGCGTTCACCGGACTCGCGCTTTGCGAGATAGGTTTCGGTGAGCTTTTCGACGGCGTTGACGATGCCGGCCTCGTCGAAGCCGGGGCCGAGGATCTGGGCGAGGCTGGTGTCTTCGGCGCCCGAGCCGCCGAGGAGGAGCTGGTAGTTCTCGGTGCCCTTCCGGTCCACGCCGAGCACGCCGATGTGGCCGGCGTGGTGGTGGCCGCAGCCGTTGATGCAGCCCGACACCTTGATCTTCAGCTCGCCGAGGTCGCTTTCCTTGGGCGCGAGGCGCTGGGCGATCTGCTTGGCGACGGGGATCGAGCGGGCGTTGGCGAGCGTGCAGTAATCGAGGCCGGGGCAGGCGATCACGTCGGTTGCGCGGTCGAGGTTGACGTCGGCGAGGTCGATGGCGCGAAGGGCTTCCCACACCGCCTTCAGGTCCTTGGTCGGCACATGGGGCAGGACGAGGTTCTGGGCGTGGGTGACGCGCACCTCGTCGAAGCTGTAGCGCTCTGCGAGGTCGGCGATCGCTTCCATCTGCTCGGCCGACGCGTCGCCGGGGATGCCCGAGAGCGGCTTCAGCGAGATGTTGACGATGGAATAGCCCGGCGCCTTGTGCTGGGCGACCTGGCGGTCGACCCAAAGGGCGAAATCGGGGTCGGCGCGGTCGATTGCGGTCGACAGGCCGGTTTCGAAGGCGGGTGGCGCGAAGAAGGCGCGGATGCGGTCGATCTCGGCCTGCGGGGCGTCGAGGCCCAGCGTCTTTACGTGGGCGAACTCGGCTTCGACCTGGCGGGCGAATTCTTGCGCGCCCAGTTCATGTACGAGGATCTTGATGCGCGCCTTGTAGATGTTGTCGCGCCGTCCGTAGCGGTTGTACACGCGCAGGATCGCCTCGTTGTAGCTGAGGTAGTCGCTGACGGGCAGGAACTCGCGGATCACCGGGGCGATGAAGGGCGTGCGGCCCATGCCGCCGCCGACGTACATGCGGAAGCCGAGTTCGCCGGCGGCATTGCGCACCACCTGGATGCCGATGTCGTGCAGCTTCATGGCGGCGCGGTCGGTGTCGGACGCGATGACGGCGATCTTGAACTTGCGCGGCAGGTAGCTGAATTCCGGGTGGAAGCTGGACCATTGGCGCAGCAGTTCGGCCCAGATGCGCGGGTCGTCGACCTCGTCGGCGGCGGCGCCGGCATATTGGTCAGAGCTGATGTTGCGGATGCAATTGCCGCTGGTCTGGATGGCGTGCATCTCGACGGTGGCGAGATCGGCGAGGATATCGGGCGCTTCCGATAGCTTGATCCAGTTATACTGAATGTTCTGGC
>JAIXYT010000036.1 GCA_027490095.1 Sphingomonadales bacterium
CTGCCATCAGCATCGCCAGAATCGCCAGCAGCCTTCGCACCATCCGCTCCAGCCTCACGCCCAGCTCCCCCGCGCGATCTCCAGCGCCCGCGCATCGTCCACGTCCAGCCACGGCGCATCGCCCACATCGACCGCGCGGGCAAGCCCCCGCCGCGCCAGTGCGGACACGCCGTCGGAAAGCGAGGGCCGGTCGGCAGCCGCCAGCACCGCCACCAGCTCGGGGCCGATCAGGAAAAGCCCGGTGTCATAGGCGTCATAGACGGCAAGCCCCTTGCCGATCGCACGAATGGCGCCACCCGCGGTCCGCACCCGGGTCACGTCGGCCTCGTCCACCCAGGGGTGCCCCAGCCGCCGGTCCACGCCCAGCGCAAGCGGCGCGTCGCCCGCACCTGCCACCAGCCGCTCCGCCAGCACAGGCGCCAGCAGATGGTCCGCCATGCACAGGAAGCTGCCCGCCGAAACCCGGTCGCGCGCCGCCAGCAGCGACACCCCGTTCGGCGTATCGGCCCACAGCGGGTTGAAGCGCGCGTCCGTCGGCACCGGCGAATCCGCCAGCACAGCTGCAACCGCGTCCGCCGCATGGCCCGTCACCACGGTCGCCGATCGCGCGCCGGCTGCCGCCAGCGCCCCCAGCACATGCAGGATCAGCGGCCGCCCGCCCACCAGCGTCAACGGCTTCACGGGTTCCCGGTCCCGCAGCCGCGATCCGGCGCCGGCCGCAAGCACGATCGCATGCCGCCCGGTCATCGCCGCCATTGCTGCTGCTCCCCCGCGCGGCCGGGCTCAGTGCCGCGTCGCGCCCGGTTCTTCCTCGTCGGCCCGGATGAAGGCATCCAGCGCCGCATGCGCCAGCCCGTCCTCCATCTGCAGCGGCGGATGCTTGCAGAAGGCCGCAGCCGCCGCCTCCACGATCCCGCCCTGCCCGCGCCGCCGCGCCAGCGCCGCGCAGCGCACCAGGTCGATCGCGACACCCGCCGAATTGGGGCTGTCCTCCACCGAAAGCCTCAGCTCCAGGTTCAGCGGCACGCCGCCGAACATCTCGCCTTCCATGCGCAGGAAGCAGACCTTGTTATCATTCTGCCACGCCACATAGTCCGAAGGCCCGACATGGATGTTCTCGTCGTCCAGCCGGCGATCCGTCGCCGACTGCACGGCCTCGGTCTTGGAGATCTTCTTCGATTCCAGCCGGTCGCGGGCCAGCATGTTCAGGAAGTCGGTGTTGCCGCCGGTGTTCAGCTGGTAGGTCCGCTTCAGCCGCACGCCCCGCCGCGCGAACAGTTCGGTCAGCGTCCGGTGCACGATCGTCGCCCCCAGCTGCGCCTTGATGTCGTCCCCGATCAGCGGAACCCCGGCCTCGGCAAAGCGCCGCGCCCAGTCCGCATTGCTCGCAATGAACACCGGGATGTTGTTCACGAAGGCGACGCCTGCGCGCAGCGCGGCTTCCGCATAGAATTCGGTCGCCTGCTGGCTGCCAACCGGCAGATAGTTCATCAGCACATGGGCGTCCGCCCGCTTCAGCACCTCGACAACCGAGTCCAGGCTCGGCTCGGGGGCGTCCGCCACGCGAAAGCTCCGCGCCTCGGGCGCGTCCAGCATGTGCGGGGCAACACCGTCCAGCACCGGGCCCATCATCACCGTCGCACCCGTCGGCGCCACATGGTCACAGAAGATCGTCGTGCAATTGGGCTCGGCCAGGATCGCGTCGGCGATGTCCAGCCCCACCTTGCGACGGTCGACATCAAACCCGGCCACGAAGCGCAGGTCCTTCGGCCGCCAGCCGCCCAGGTCCCAGTGCGACAGCCCGATCGCCTCGTTGGCCCCGCCGTTCGAATAATGGGCGACGCCCTGCACCAGCGAGCTGGCGCAGTTGCCGATTCCGGCGATCGCAACATTGATCGGAGTCATCTGGCGGCGTCCGTCCTTCCAAGGGGGTCTTGTCCCGGTTGGCGCAACAGCCCCCCGAACCAGGCGGTTGCGTCCGCAAACCCGAACACGTCAAAGAAATGCAACACTGGCCGGGTCACCTAGCTGCCGGCGTCCGCTTGGGCAAGAAATCATAGGCCGTGCCCGCGAAATTCGCCCTCACTTCGTCGCTGATCCGGCTCCCATAGTCGCCCACAGCCTTCAAAAGCCGCCAGTGCGAAACGGCAAAGGTTGCCGCAGCATAGACCAGGATCATCAGGAAGCCTTCCCACCACAGGCCCAGCAAGGCGAAGGGCACAAGGCTCCAGAAAAAGGTGTTCCGCCGCCCGCCCACCAGCCGGAAACGCCGCTCGAAGGGCCCCCAGTCGTCCAGCTGCCGGCCGGTGAACCGCCGGAAGAACTCACCCGATGCGGCCTCGCTCAGCGCAAACAGAATGATGCCGCCCGCCGCCAGCCAGGCCGCTATCCCGTGCATGTCCGACAGCCAGTAGCCCAGCGCAAGGATCCAGCCATATTCCAGCACCTTGTCGAGGACATGCTCCAGATCGCCCCATTTCGAATATTCGTGCCGCGTCCGCGCCAGCTTGCCGTCGACTCCGTCCAGCGGCCCCACGATCAACACCAGCGCAAGCGCCCACCAGGGCTTGCCCACGGCAAACAGCCAGATCGCAGCAAGGCCCAGCAGCCCCGTCAGCACCGTCACCATGTTGGGCGTCACCGGCGTCGGCAGCAGCAGCCGCACCAGCGCATTCTCGATCGGCGGGTGGATGAACCGCGCCGGCCAGTCCAGGCACCCCTTCTGCGCCGCTGCCAGCAGGCTGTCGGTCGCCGCCGCGCGCGCGGCCTCGCCCTCGGGCCGCGCCCATATCATCGGCGCATCGCGGCGCCGCGCCGGCGCATAGGTCGGCAGGCTCTCCACCAGCAGCCGCGCAGGCCCCGCCTCCACCGCCGCGCGCACCAGCGTCCCCGAAAGCTCCCAGTCCCCCAGCCCGGCCGCCACATCCTGCACCAGCGCTGCCGGCAGCAGAGCCGCGCCCGCCCAGTGGGTGGCCGAATCCAGCCGCTCCGCCCCCGCCGGCGCATCGGCGCCGAACGCCAGCAGGGTCGGCCCCTCGCCCGCGCCCAGCAGCGCCGAAACCAGCCGGTCGTCGATCAGCAGCCCGGGCGCCAGGTGCAGCACCCGCCGCGCTTCGCCGGCCATCCGCTCGGCAAGCTGGGCCGCCGTTGCCGCCCGCTCCACCAGAGGCTCCTCCGACAGCCGCGCACCCAGGTCCGCCGTCAGGGCGGGCGCCACCACCAGCACCCGCGCAGCACCCGCCTTCAGGGCCATGCGCACCTGCCGCTCCAGCAGGCTGATCCCGCCGACGACACCAAGCCCCGCCGGCTCAATACCCGGGCCGCTCTCGCCCACCATCAGAAGGGCAACAAAGTCTCGGGCAGCCGCAGCGGAATTCATGGGCTCGTCCTTAATGGGCTGCCACCGGGCTTGCCAGCCCGCACCGCATTTTCCACAGGTCACATGCAATGAACGGGCGCCCAACCGAAATCGAACCTCTGTCCAACCGGTTTCTGGTGCACCGCCTCTCGTCCGCACTGCTGCCGCCCGCCATCCGCTTTCGCGTCCACCCCAACATCGCCACGGCCGCAGGCCTCGGCTTCGGCCTTGCAGCCGCCGCCTGCTACACCCGCTGGGCCGATTGGCGCCTGGCCACGCTCGGCTTCCTGCTGATGATCGCCTGGCACGTGATGGACGGCCTCGACGGCCAGCTCGCCCGAGCCACCGGCACCAGCAGCAACCTCGGCCGCCTGCTCGATGGCCTCGCCGACTATTCCACCTTCGTCGCCGTCTATCTCGCGCTCGCCCTCACCCAACCCGATCCGCAGTCCGCCGTCCTTCTCGCGCTCGCCGCAGGCGCCGCCCACGCCCTCCAGGCCCAGTTCTACGAAGGCGAGCGGGCAACCTACATCCGCCGACTGCAAGGGCAGTTCGATCCGGTCGCCCGCCCGGAAACCGGCGGCCCGTTCGAACGGCTCTACAACCGCGGCGAGGCCCTGCTCGGAAACCGCGCCCGCCCCTTTGACCGCCGGCTCGCAGACGCCACGCCCCGGGCCCGCGCACAGCTGCTGGCCGCCTGGCAGCCCCGTGCAGCCGCCGTCCTGCGCGCAAGTTCGCCGCTCAGCGCCAACGGGCGCACGCTCGCCATCTGGCTTGCCGCTATCGTCCAGCAGCCCAGGCTCTTCTGGCTGTGGGAGATTGCCGGCCTCACGCTGGTGGCCCTTGCCGCCGCCCGCGCACTCAGGCAGTCGGAACGGGCAGCGAGCGACGGCAAAGGCGGCCGGCCGATCGCGCACGAAAGTTGATGGGGAACCAAGGGGCCATGTCAGAAGTCACCACCATCCGCCTGTCCTTTGTGATCGCGACCCTGCTCGGGATCGTGTGGCTGGCCTTCGGCCTCTACGGCATGGCCGCCGACGAGGTCCGGCCACAGACGATCAGCGAGGCGGTCCAGCAGTTCGGCATCCTGCTCATGCCGATCGCGGCCATGTATGCGCTGGCCGCAGCGCTCGGAAACCGCGAGCGGATCCCGGTGCTCGAAAAGTCCGATGCGCTCGAGGAGACCGAGGCCAGGGTCGCCGGTGCCGCCGCGCGGATCGACGCGCTGAAAGGCAGCCTCACCCAGGACCTCGGCACGCTCGCGGCAACCGCAGATCTCCTCGAAACCCGCTCTCGCGACGCCCAGCGCCTCGTCGCAGACCTCACCACCACCACCAGCGCCGCGCTCGAAGCCAGCCGCAGCCTCGAATCCGTCCTGCCCCAGGCCGCATCCGCCGCCGAACGGCTGCGCGCGTCGCTCGGCGAAACCGGCGCAATCGCCGAAGCCCAGGCCGACCGCGCCCTGGGCGCTGCCCGAACGCTCGGCGAAGGACTCGACGCGCTCGCCGCCCGCGGCGACGGCGCAGCCCAGTCGCTTGCCCGCGCGCTCGCCGATCTCGAAGCCCAGGCAGACCGCGGGCGCAGCCAGTCCGAAGCCGGCATGCGGGCGATCCGCGCCGAGGCCGACACCCTCTTCGAACTGCTGGAGAACACCCTCGTCGCCAAGCGCGACGCCATGGCCCGCCAGAGCGAGGCCGTCTCCGCCCAGATGGCGGACGGCTGGCAGAAGCTCGAATCGCTTGCGAACACGGCAACCGCCCAGCTCGCCGAACGGCTCGACATGCTCGGCCGCCAGGCCGAATCGATCGAAAGCCGGCTGAAGGCGCAAGGCGCGCTCACCGAAACGCTCGCAACGTCTGGCGAACGCGCCTTCAAGCTGCTCGACGCCCGCCTCCAGCACGCGCAGGACACCACCAGCACCACTCTCGACCGCCTCGCCGCCCGCATCCAGGAGGTGAACACCGATCTCGGCCGCCTCGCCCAGCCGCTGAAGGACACGCAGGCCGCCACGCAGGAGCTCGAGGTCGCGGTCAAGCGCCTTCGCGAAGGCGCGCTGCAGACAGTCGATGTGCTGGGCGAGACCCTGCCGGCCCGCACCGTCGATGCCGGCCGCGCCGCCGAAACCCTCACGGCCGACCTCACCGCGCTCACGACTGCAATCGACCGCGCGTACGATCGTGCCGCAGCCCTCGCCAACCCGATCCGCGAAAGCCACGCCGCCATCGAGACCGCAAGCGAAGGCTATGCCCAGCAGCGGGCCGCGCTCGAGGCCGCCAGCCAGGCCCTCGTCGTCGAACTCACCCAGGCCCGCACGCTCATCGGCGAGGTCGAGGAACAGACCCGCGACACCTCGCTCGCCGCCGCCACCCGCCTCGTCGAAGCCATGACCCGCGTCCGCGAGGTCGCCGCGCAGACCACCGGCACCATGCGCGAAATGCTCGACGGCGTGCTCGCCGAAGCCCGCGAGGCACTCGCCGAAGCCGCCGACGAAGCCATGCGCCGCAGCTACGCCGAACCCATCGCCGCCCGCGCCCGCGAAGCCGAAGCCGCCGCATCCGCCGCCGCCGAACGCACCGCCTCCAGCATGGCGGCGCTTGCCAACACCCTCAAACTGCTGGAAGACCGCTCCTCCGACCGCGTCCACCAGTTCGAGGAGGCCCGCCAGGCCGATCTCCTGGCCGCTGCCGCCCTCCTCACCGATCGCCTGTCCGAATCATCCGTCTCCATCGCCTCCGCGCTCGGCAGGCCGATGGACGATGCCGACTGGGCGCAATGGCGCCGCGGCGAGCGCGGCCTCTTCAACCGCCGCGCCTTCGCCCTCCTCGAACGCCGCGAGGCCAAGGAGGTGAAGGACCTGATCGCCTCGGACGCCGATTTCGCCCGCTCGGCGCGCGACTACACCGCCGCCTTCGACGCCCTCGTCCGCCGTTTCGAGCCCCAAGCCCCGGTGCTCGCAGCCGCCCTCCAAAGCTCCGACCAGGGCCGGCTGGCCGCCGCCCTCTCCGAAGTCCTCGAAGGCTAAACGGGTTCCCCTAAGCCCTGCACCGGCCCTCACCCCCACCCGGCCACCCAACGAAATTGTACGATATGGGTGGCCGGGTGGGGGTGAGGGCCGGCGCCGACTCCGACGCAGTCGGCTAAACGTCAGGCACACTCCGCCCCGGCGCCGGCAGCAGCGCCTCAAGGTCCGCCCGCGTCACCCACTCCATCCGCCAGTTCAGCAGGAAAATCCCGAATAACACGGCCGAAACCAGCGTCGTCGCCACCAGCTTGCGCGGCAGCGAAAAGCCATGCGGCGCACTGCCTGCCTGCCCCGGCACCTCCTCGGCACCCGCCTCCCGCGCCGTCCGCACGCCATAGGGCAGCACCAGGAACAGGGTGAACACCCAGAACAGCAGGTAGATCGCCAGCATCGAATACCAGGGCGGCATCACACGACCACCAGCACCACCTCGGTCGGCGGCTTCTTCCCCGTCCACTGGCGGGCCACCCGCCTCACCGCCACCTTCACCTCATCCTCCAGTCGCCGCCGGTCGCCCATCCCCACCTTGCCGAAGGCCTCCGCCGCCGCATCCGCCGCATCGCCCAGGAAGGCGTCCTCATCCTCTTCCACCGGCACGCCCTTGGCGACGATCCGGGGCTCCGCCATCAGCTGCCCCTTCGCGCTCGCAACCAGCGTCACCACCATCAGCCCCGAATGCGCCATCTTGCGCCGCGCATTGATGGTCGCCCCTTCCGCCGGCAGGATCACGTCGCCGTCCAGCACCAGCCGCCCATGCGCCTCGTGGCTCACCACCTCCGGCTTCCCCGGCGCCAGCCGTATCGCCGCCCCGTTCACCGGCACGATCGCCTCCGGCACGCCCCAGCCCCTGGCCAGCCGCGCATGCTCCTCCATGTGCCGCCGCTCGCCATGCACCGGCACGGAAATGCGGGGCTTGATCCACCCGTACATCGCCTCCAGCTCGGGCCGCCCCGGATGGCCCGACACATGCACATGCGCCTGCCGGTCCCCCACGATCTCGATCCCCCGCGCGGCAAGCGCATTCTGCACCCGCCCGATCGCCAGCTCGTTCCCCGGGATCTGCTTCGACGAATAGACCACAAGGTCCCCCCGCTCGAGCCGGATATAGGGGTGCGTTCCCTCCGCAATCTTGGCGAGTGCCGCCTGCGGCTCCCCTTGCGTCCCCGTCACCACGATCAGCAGGCTTTCGGGCCGCGCGTTCGCCGCCGCCTCCAGGCTGATGGGCTCGGGAAAGTCCTTGAGGTAACCAGTCGCCTTCGCAACCGCGATGATCCGGTCCAGCGACCGCCCGGCCACCACCAGCTTGCGGCCCGTGGCCTTTGCCACTTCGCCCAGCGTGTGAACCCGCGTCGCGTTCGAGGCGAAGGTCGTCACCACCACCCGCCCGCGCTTGCGGCTCTTCACCAGCTTCATCAGCCCGTCGAAAACGCCGGATTCGCTGCCCGAAGGCTCGGCGTTGAACACGTTCGTGCTGTCGCCGATCAGCGCCAGAGTCCCCTTGCCGCCGTTCGCGCCGATCGCCGTCAGCTCCTCGGCAGAGGCCGGATCTCCCAGCAGCGGCTTCGAATCCAGCTTCCAGTCCCCGGTGTGGAACAGCCGCCCATAGGGCGTGTCGATCACCAGCGCATTGCCCTCGGGGATGGAGTGCGCGAGCGCCACATATTGCGCAGAGAATGGCCCCAGCTTCACGGTCCCGCCCATCGGCACCACGTGCAGCTTCACCTGGTCGGCAATGCCCTCCTCCTCCAGCTTCCGCTTGATGAGGCCCGCCGTGAACGGCGTCGCATACAGCGGCACGCCCAGCTCGCCCGCCAGATAGGGAATGGCGCCGAT
The DNA here is from genome assembly GCA_027490095.1 of Sphingomonadales bacterium. Lineage (GTDB taxonomy): Bacteria > Pseudomonadota > Alphaproteobacteria > Sphingomonadales > Sphingomonadaceae > Sandaracinobacteroides. The sequence continues at coordinate 8,214 of JAIXYT010000036.1, forward strand.
ATGGTCCTCATGCCCATGCGTCAGGATCACGCCCAACAGGTCGTCGCGCCGCTCCTCGATGAAGCGCAGGTCGGGCAGCACCAGCTCCACCCCCGGCAGAGTGGGGTCGGCAAAGGTCATGCCCAGGTCGCACATGATCCACTTGCCGCGGCAACCATAGAGATTCACGTTCATGCCGATCTCGCCCGACCCGCCCAGCGGCAGGAAGATCAGCTCATCACCAGGTGTCAAAATTCAAAACTTTCCAAAACGCGGGCCTTCGCCCGCGGGCCTTCCAAAAGGCGCGCAAACGAAGCCCTGAAGTAACCCGCCTCAGCGGTTGGCCGCATGGATGCGCGCAAGCCCCTTCACCATCAGGTCGGGGTCCACATGAGAGATAGCGTCGCTGTGCCGATTGAACAATGCGGCAAGCCCGCCCGTGGCGATAACCGTGGTCTCGCGGCCTATCTCCGCCTTCATCCGGGCAACGATCCCCTCGATCATCCCCACATAGCCCCAGAACAGGCCCGACTGCATCGCGTGCACCGTCCCCTTGCCGATCACGCCCAACCCCTCGGCCGGCGGCTCCACCGCAATCCGCGGCAAGCGCGCCGCCGCCATGTACAGCGCGTCCATCGACAGGTTGATGCCCGGCGCGATCGCACCCCCCTGGTACACCCCGTCCGCCGACACCACGTCGAAGGTGGTCGCCGTCCCGAAATCGATGATGATCAGGTCACCCGGCCAGATCGCATGGGCTGCAACCGCATTCACGATCCGGTCCGCTCCCACCTCGGCCGGGTTGGGCAGGTTCACCGGCATCCCGTAATCGACGCCCGGCGCGCCCACCACCAGCGGCTCCACACCCGCAAAGCGCCGCGAAAGCCCGCGCAGGTTGAACAGGGTCTGCGGCACCACGCTCGCAATCACCACATCGGTCACGGCCGCCCGGTCCAGCCCCTCCATCTCGAACAGCTGGTGCAGCCACACCGCATATTCGTCCGCCGTGCGCTTGCCATCGGTCGAGATCCGCCAGCGATGCGTGATCTCGCCCCCATCATGGCAAGCGAACAGGATGTTCGTGTTCCCCACATCGATCGCCAGCAGCATCAGCCCTGCCCTTCAGTCTTCGGCGGCGAACCCCACACATCACCCGCATGGATCACATGGGCTCTGCCATCCACCCCGTCCAGCAGCAGCGCGCCATCATCGCCCAACCCCGCAAAGGTTCCGGCAATCCGCCCCTCGCCACTCGTCACCCACAAGGCCGTGCCCAATGGATGCGCCCGCGCCAGCCAGGCCGCGCGAACGGCGGCAAACCCGCCGGTTCGCCAAGCGCTGCGCCGCGCCGCAAAGGCCGCCGCTACCCGCTCGGCAACATCGGCCGCCGCCACGAACACCCCCGCATCGGCAAGGCTGATCGTGGCCCGGTCCGGCAGCACGGGCGCCGCAGCCACGTTCACGCCCACTCCCAGCACCAGCACATCGCCCTCCCGCTCCAGCAGGATGCCCGACAGCTTGGCGCCGTCCAGGTTCACGTCATTCGGCCATTTCAGTTCCAGCCGGGCACTGTCCACAAGCCCGCACAGCACATCATGCAGCGCCAGCGCGGCCACGAACCCCAGCTCCGCCGGGTTCCCCTCCCCCGCCTGCGGCCGGATCAGCCCGCTCATGGCCAGATTGCCCTCCGGCATCTGCCACTGGCGCCCCATCCGGCCCCGCCCGGCCGTCTGCCGGTCCGCGCGCACCCACTGCCCGTCGCCGAACTGCCCCGCGTTCGCGCGGATCCAGTCGCTGGTCGACCCGACTTCCTGCAGATGAAGGATCAGAACAAGCTACCCGCCGCCAGCCGCGTCGCGTCCGTCAGCGGCCCCAGCGCCAGGTATCCCAGCGGCGAGCAGAAGGCGGCAGCCGCCACCATCATCCCCCGGTTCACGACTGCGCCACTGCCCGCAGGCCCCGTCACAACCACGCCCGCGGGCGCGTCAAAGAACAGGATCTTCACGATCCGCAGATAATAATAGGCCGCCACCACGCTCGCCAGCACACCCAGCACCGCCAGCAGCCACAGGCCCGCATCCACCGCCGCGTTGAACACCGCCAGCTTCGCCATGAAGCCGAACAGCGGCGGCAGGCCCGCCAGGCTCAGCATGAAGATCGACAGCGCGGTCGCCAGCCAGGGCCGCGTCTCCGCAAGACCCCCAAGGTCCGCCAGCGTCTCGACAGCCCGCCCGTCCGCATCGGTCAGCGCCAGCACGCACAGGAAGGCGCCCAGCGTCATCACCAGGTAGATCGCCAGATACAGCAGCACGGCCGACGCACCCGCCGCGCTCGCCGCCGCAAGCCCGATCAGAACGAAGCCGATGTTGTTGATGCTGGAATAGGCCAGCAGCCGCTTGATGTTCGTCTGCCCGATGGCGCCAACCGCCCCCAGGAACATCGACGCAATCGCCATGAAGATCACGATCTGCCGCCAGTCGGCGATCATGCCCGAAAAGGCGTCCAGCGCCACCCGAAGGAACAGCCCCATCGCAGCCACCTTGGGCGCAGACGCAAAGAAGGCCGCAACCGGCGTCGGCGCGCCCTCATACACATCCGGCGTCCACATGTGGAACGGCACGGCACTCACCTTGAAGGCAAGCCCGGCAATCACGAACACCAGCCCGAACAGCGCGCCCAGGTTCCGCTCTTCGCCGGCCGACAGCCCTGCCCCGATGGCCGTGAACTCGGTCGAGCCGACGAACCCGTAAACCAGGCTCATCCCATAGAGCATCACGCCCGACGACAGCGCCCCAAGCACGAAATACTTCAAGCCGGCTTCCGTCGACCGCTCCTCGTCGCGGTGGAAGGCCGCCAGCACATAGGCACTCAGGCTCATCAGCTCCAGGCCCATGTACAGCGCCATCAGATTGTTCGCGCTCACCATCACGAACATGCCCAAGGTCGCCAGCACGATCAGCACCGGAAATTCGAAGCGGTGAACCTTCACCCGCTCCAGATAGGGCAGCGCCATCAGCACCGAGGCAGCCGCCCCCAGCAGGATCAGGATTTTGAGGTAGGCCGACAGGCTGTCCGCCACATAAAGGTCGTTCCAGGCCAGCACCCGGCCCGGGGCATCGTCCACCACGGTCAGGGCCGTCAGCCCGAACAGGATGACAGCGCCCCAGCTCAGCCCGGTCAGGCTGTCATTGCCCCGGAACACGCCAAGCATCAGCAGCACCAGCGCGCCGGCCGCCAGCACGACTTCGGGGGCCCCGATGGCAAGCGATTGCTGCAATGTCACTTCACGTCTCCAGCACTGACGGACGCCAGCTGCACATTGGCTTTCGCCACGATGGGCGTGAACTCCGTCTGCGGCGGCGCCGCGCGCCCCGTGCGCGCCATCAGGCTTTCCACCGGCGCCTTCAGCGGCTCCAGGAAGGGCTTGGGGTACACCCCCATCCACAGCGCAACCACCGCCAGCGGCACAAGGATCGCCCACTCCCGCCGGTTGAGATCCGGCATGGCAGCCGCATCGGCATTCGTCTGCGCGCCGTACATCACCCGGGCAAACAGCCACAGCATATAGGCCGCCCCCAGGATCACGCCCGTCGCCATCACGAAGGCCACCCAGGTGTTCGCCTTCCAGATGCCCGTCAGCGCCAGGAACTCGCCCACGAAGCCCGAGGTCCCAGGCAGCGCCACCGAGGCCATGGTGAACAACAGGAAGAACACCGCATAGCGCGGCATGTTGGTCGTCACCCCGCCATAGCGGTCGATGTCGCGCGTGTGCAGCCGGTCATAGATCACCCCCACGCAGAAGAACAGCGCGGCCGACACAACGCCGTGGCTCAGCATCACCACCATCGCGCCTTCCACCCCTTGGGTGTTGAAGGCGAACAGCCCGCCCGTCACGAAGGCCATGTGCGCAACCGACGAGTAGGCGATCAGCTTCTGCATGTCGCCCTGCACCAGCGCGACGAGGCTGGTGTAGACCACCGCCACCATGCTGAGGCCGAACACGATCCACATCAGCTCCACGCTCGCATCCGGGAACATGGGCAGCGAAAAGCGGATGAAGCCATAGCCCCCCATCTTCAGCAGCACGCCCGCCAGGATCATCGACCCCGCGGTCGGCGCCTCCACGTGCGCGTCCGGCAGCCAGGTGTGCACCGGCCACATCGGCATCTTCACCGCAAAGCTCGCGAAGAAGGCCAGCCACAGCCAGGTCTGCGCACCCACCGGGAAATCATGCGCCATCAGCGCCGGGATGTCGGTCGTGCCGGCTTCCCGCACCATCCACAGCATCGCGATCAGCATCAGCACCGAGCCGAGCAGCGTGTAGAGGAAGAACTTGTAGCTGGCGTAGATCCGCCGCTTGCCGCCCCAGATGCCGATGATCAGGTACATCGGAATGAGGCCGGCCTCGAAGAAGATATAGAAGAGGAAGATGTCGAGCGACGCGAACACGCCGATCATCAGGCTCTCCATCACAAGGAAGGCCGCGATATATTCGGGCACTCGCGTCTGCACGCTGTCCCAGCCGGCAAGGATGCACAGC
>JAIXYT010000037.1 GCA_027490095.1 Sphingomonadales bacterium
CCGGGTCGGTCGGCACGTTCGGGTTCATCACCCGTCCGCCCAGCCCGTCCAGCACCGACGATCCGCCCATGAAATCGCAGCCGTCGACCCACCAGAAGGGGCTGCCAAGGTTGTTGCCGCTGCCCTGCAGGTCGATGAAGGCGCCCACCGGGCTCGGCGCATTGCGGAACCGAAGCCGCTGGAGCCCCACCCGCCGGGCGTTTCGGCCGATGATCACGTTGAAGGTCGGCCGCGCACCCGCCCGCCGATCGGCCGCGGCAGACCGCAGGATCACCCGCCGCGTGTAGGCCACGTTCGGCAACTGGTTCAGGGTCAGCGTGCCGAAGGTGCCGGCGGGGTCCAGGTCGATGATCGCCCCGGTGAAATTCACCCCCTGCGCTGTTATCAGCCCACCCACATCGGTCAACCGCGCGGCCAGCTCGGCATTGTTGGCCGCCGTGTAGGTCGCGGGCTTGTCGGAATAGATCGAAACGTCGCTGTGGCTGCGCTTCCCCGAAACCGGGTCCAGCAGCTCCAGGCGATAGCGGCCGGGCTGCACCGAAGCCCAGCCCGCGCCCGTCACGATGTTCCCGCCCGAATAGGCGATGGCATCCACAGGCGGATCGCCGAACCCGGCCTGGGCGTACAGCCGCGCCCCATAGATCGCCCCGGTCTGCCAGTCCCGCGCCGGCGTGATCACGCCCGACGCCGTGTCCAGCCAGATCCGCTCCTGCGGATAGACCAGCTTCGAAATCGAAAGCCCACCACCACCATCCACCACAGGCGCCACCCCACGCCCGGGGATCCAGCTGTTCAAGATCCGGGCCCGCACGCGGGACCGGGCCGAAAGGGCCATCAAACCTCCTGAAACTCTTGCACCTTTTGCGCGAACCGCAAGTCCAGCCACAAACCGGGGCCCCGAACCCCGCTTACGTTTTGGCTGGGGAGGACCCGCCGAAACTGGCTGGGGCAGGGCTGCTGGGAAGGGCGCACGAAAAACCCGCCTCGGCTCTCACCGGGCGGGCTGCTGGCGCCTCAACTGCGGGCGCACTCTTAGGAACATGACTCTTGTGTCAAGCAACGAGTCCGGTCGTCAAGCCCCTTCGCTCGCCACCAGCCCCACCCACGGCACGCGCTTCGCCGCCACCGGCAGCAGCTCAAACGGCAGCCCGGCATAGCAGCGCACATCGATATAGATGTCGGCCAGCGCGTCGAACCACTTCAGGTACATGCGCCTCGCCGCGTTCACGGCATCCGCGCTGTTCAGCTGCATCACCGGGCACTGCTGCCCCACCCGGGCCGGCAGCCGCGCCTCGTCGTACGTCCATTCCGCCGTGCCGTCGGCGCGCAGCATGGCCGGCACAAAGCGCGGCCGCTTGTCCCACCCGCCCGGCCGCACGCCCAGCCTTGCCCACTCCCGCACGGTCGCACCCTCGGGGTGCATGGTCACCACGTGCGCCACCAGCTCGGCGATCGGGTGCGCCACATCACGCCCCGGCCCGCTGATATCGATCCGGCACCCAACCGTGCCGATCCGCTCGATGGCCGCCACCCCGTCGCAGCTGGCCGCCTGCCAGGCATAGCCCGCCGCCTCGGCTTCGATCTGGCACAGCCCCGCCACCGGTGAAGCCCCCACCCGCTGCGGCCCATAGGCCCAGTTCACCAGCGCTTCGATCGTGCACCGCCCGCTTTCGGCCCAGGGCACGGGCACGGCCGGCATCGGCGTGGATCGGTGCGCCTTGGCTGCCGCGCTCACCCGCCCCGCGCTGGGATAGGCGCCCCGGGCCACCACGGCGCGCGCCTCGCCCGCTGGATCTGCCATCAGCGACCCCCGTTCTTCAGGCAAAGCCCCAGATAACCCCTCGCCGTCAACCTCAGCTCGCGCCGCCACATCCGCGTAACGCGCAGGCCGTTGATCGCCATAGCCTCCGCAAATCTCTTCGGATTGCCCGGCGCCAGCCCCCGGCAAAGTGCAAAACCACGCCAACTATCAAAGGCTGCCCCGCTAGGCAGCCACCCCTGCGGGGCAGGGGCCACACACATCTCGATCCAGTCTCTTACCGCTGTGGCCATCATGTCGGCACTCAAAAGAGCGCGGTCAGCCTCGATAGCAGCGACAGCAGCCTGCGGCAGCGGGGCGCGGACTTCATCGGTGGGTAACAACTCCTGCAGGTCGGGAAGACCTAGCGCACTCCATGCGGCGCGCGCCTGCTGGGGAGAGAAAAGGCTTCTAGCGACCCTGACAAATTCCAGTTTTGTCTGCAGCCGCAACCGGCCCTCAGTCGTTTCAAAGGCGGCGAGCAAGTCGTGCGCCACAGAACTCCGATCAGCCATTCAAACCTCCCCGAAAGTCGGCTGCTCCAGTCGCAGGGAAGCCCCTAAAGGGGCCTTCCCTGACGGCTGAAGCAGGCGCCGATTTCTGACGATTGCTCCAGTTGCTCCGGTGTTGCTCCGATGCAATGGAGCGCCGAGCAACCCACTGTTAAGCCTGATAAAATGACGCGCAACCGGGCCTTCGCGGCAGCTTATGCTTTTCGCCATCGGAGCAGGCTTGCTCCAGTGCGCTCCGATGCTGAAACGCGCACCGGAGCAAGGGTCGAACAGGGGCCTATTCATCGTCGCCCCCGCGTGCTGGCACCACGCACTCTTTCGGGCGTCGGGCCTTGTCGAGGCGGCTCACGACCTTCAGGTGTCCCGCCGAAATCAGGTCGCCCAGAATGCGCTGCAGATCCCGGCGGCCGGCGCCGGTCGGATCGATCTCGAAAATCGGCGCGATCGCATAGCCCGCCCATTCGGACGCCTTGACGCTCAACCGCCAGTCGCCTTCCGAAAGTGCATCGCACACGGCAGCGATCTTGGCTGGCGTTGCGCCGGGCTGGATCGGCCACAGCCAGGGCGAGGCCACGCCCACCTTCTCGCCGTTGGCCAGATCGACGCTGACCATCCGATACCAATCGGCTCGCTCCGGCGGCGGCGCCATGTTCGCCTTTTCGTTGGTGACCCGAAAATAGAAGCGCCTGTGCTCGGGCTTCACCTTCGCCCGCTCCGCCTCTTCTTCGGTCATCCGGTTGTACACCTGCACCGACCGTGCCGCGCCGATCAGCGCCGAAGCGCCCCGCGCACTGTCGGCCGTTGCGGCCTCGCCGTTGCCCTTTCGGATGTGGTGCACCAGGTTGACCGAGCAGTTGCAGGCATGGGCAATCCGCACCCAGGCCCGCTTCACCACGGCATCGATGGCCGCGTTGTCGTTCTCGCTGACCGTGTGCGACGAAACAAAAGGGTCGAGTATCAGGACGTCGATCCGACGCCTCCGGATCTCGGCGATCATCGCATCCACCACAGGCTCTGCGATGATCGTCCCAGACGCCCCCTCGCGCGCCACCACGCAGGGCTGGTCAAGTCCGCTGTCGACGAACAGCCGGCCCCCGAGCTCGCTCAGCCCGATGTCGAAATGCTTCATCGCCGCCCGGGTGCGCAGCAGCAGCTCGGCCGCGTCATCCTCCAGGTTGTACAGCCAGACGCGCAGTGGGTTGGTGCCGGGCAGGTCGGGCCGCCCCACTTCGTGGCCGTAAAGCTGCCGTCCGGTCGCCATCGCCAGCGCCTCGCCGATCTTCAGCGCCGATTTCCCGATCCCGCCGGCCGCCACGTCCAGGCTCACCCGCCCGCGCAGCAGGTGAAACCCATACAGCCACTGCCTGCGCGGAAGGTCGATTTCATCGGGCCAGCTGTCGAACGGTGTCGCAGCGATGGCCGCCACGTCCTCAGCCCCGGCCGGCTCGTCGCGAAGCGGCCAATCGCCGGGAAAGTCCGACATTTCCTGCGGTGCGGCAGCAGCGAACCCCGCGCCCCATGGAACATCACCACCCGGATCCTCGGGGCCCGGATCGTCCCGCAACCGCGCGCCCGAACCCTTCCGCTCCGCCCGGCGCGCGGCAGCTTCCTGCACCTCGCTCAGGTCGCGGGGCTGGGCGATGCCGGCGGCCAGGCCGCTTTCGATCGTCTTCTCGCTCTTGGCGGCATCGGGCCAGGCCGCCACCACGTGCTGCAGCGAGGCGCGGGCCACGGAAGCGCTCAGCGCGCCCGCCCCCACCAGCTGGCCCAGCGCGAACGCACTGGCGTTGATCTGGTTGTTCCGGTTGCCCTGCGGAGTCGCCGCCAGCGCGCGGATCTCGGCCTCCAGCGCCGCCAACGCGTACTTCCGCACCGCGTCGTCGGCCGACTCCCCAACCACCGGGGATTTCCCGGCAGTTGCCCGCCCCCGCTCAGGCGGCACCACCTTGCCGTCCACCACCCGGCTGCCTTTCGGCGCGCGCAGCACGTCGATCAGCGCCTGGGGCGCGTCGGCCGGCACGTGGTTCAGGTCTGCCCGCAGCCAGCGGTACGGCCCCGTCTTGCCCTTGTGGCTGGCCAGCACCACGCTGGGCGGCACGATCACGTAGCCGCCCTCGCCCCGCACATCCACGTGCAGCGGCAGGCAGCCCCGGTTGCGGATCGGCGGGCCTTCGGCCGGCTGCCGGAAGAAGATGTGCACCCCGCCGCTGGGCGTGCGCTGGCCCACGGTGCTGGGCAGCTCGCAGCCGATCAGCGCCTCGGTGTCGGCCTTCAGCTGGGCCAGGGTGAATTCGGTCAGCTCGCCGGTTTCGGTGTCGACGTCTTCGCGCGGGTCGAAATCCAGCGCGAACACGCCAGTGGCGCCGCCCAGCGGCAGCCCGATCAGCGCGTCGGGCCACCGCGCCCACCAGGTGCGGATCTGCCCCGCGTCGCAGCTGGCCGCCTTCAACCCGCCCTTCACCAGAGGCGCCTTCGCGGCGTACAGCGGCACGCCGCCGTTGTCCCGCTCAGCCGAGTCAGAGGCCCGGCACGGAAACACCGGCCACCCCTTCGCAGCATAGCCCAGCGCAGCCTCGAGGAGGGCGTTCATGCCGGCCTCCGGGAATACCAGTGCGTTTCGGTCGGCGTCTGGATCGTGTAGCTGTGCTGGTGCAGGCCGTGCATCAGATCGTCGGCCAGCTGGCCTGCAAGGGTCAGCAGTTTGTCCGGGTCGCTCGGAAAGCGGGGATAGTTGATCAGCCCCACGATCACGCCGGCCTCTTGCCCGCCGGTGTAGAGGTATTCCGTGGGCGTCACCGTCACGCAAAGCCCGACGCTGAAGCAGAACGCCCGGCAGATCTCGCGCGCCTGCGCCGCGTCGCCTGCGATGAAAATGCTGATGGGGCAGCTCTGGGCGGTGATCATGATCCGACCCAGTCCCGCAACAACAACGGCTGCACAGAACCGTCAGGATAAACCGAGTCCAGCCAAGTATCAGCCCTCGGCTCGTCACCGCTCCACTTGTCGGGGAACGTGCGCGCCGCAATAAGCTCCCGAATGCGGGCCTCTTCCTCGGCATTTATCAGGTCCACCTGCGCCCGGCGCTGGATATCAAGAATCTGTTCTAAGGCTTTCGCACGGGCCTCCAGAGTAAGCGGGCCCATTCTCTGCGGGTTCTTCGCGATCGAACCGTCCTTCAGGCGCTCCACACCAGACTTTCGTAGCCGCTGCGCCGGCTCCCGCATCCAGCGATAAATCGGCTTCAGCTCCAGCAGCGGGGCAAGGTGGGCCCATTGCGGCAAGGCGATCACGGCCTCTAGGGCCACGTCGCGCGATGCCAGCGGGCACCCCACGCAGCCCGTGCGTGCATTGATTTCCTGAGCATCGTCGCCGCCATACGCGTCGGCCAAAATGCGGGTCGGCCAGGCGCCGAACTCAGGGCGCGGCGCATAGACTTGCAGCCAGTCCCACACGGTGCAGACCCGCCAGTGCAGGATGGGCGCCAATGTCGCTAGGCGGCCACGGATGCCCTTGGCGTTCGGCAGCTCCTGCTGATACCAGCCCTGACCGCACTCCGCCCCATCTTTGGAGCATGACATGGCGATCCGGCCGTCGCGCACCGCGCTTTCGCCTTCGCGCACTCCCGTGATCATCAGCGCGGAACCGGGCAAGCTAGAAATAGCAGCCTCAAGAGCGGCCGACATGGGGTCGACCTTGATCTGCCGCGTGCACCAGCGCAGCGTGTTGTTGTTCGGCGGAGGCACGCCTCGGCCCAAGATGTAAACCATGAAGCGTTTGTCGATCGGCGCCCGCACCACTTGGGCCTCAATCCAGTTCCGTTCGCGCAGCTTCTGGATGATCTTGTCAGCCGCCTGCTGCAGAGGCGGCAACTCTTGGCGGGTGTCGGCGTAGAAAACGAAGAGCCTCTCAGGCTGGGGCAGCTCGCCAGAGTCGATCAGATGAATCAGCAGCGTAAGGGTGGCCGTGCTATCCTTACCACCAGACCAGGCGACCGCGACATGGCTGTGGCGCCCCCAATAGGCGCGCAGTGAAGCCAGCGTTAGCTCCACCGCCTCTTCGTGCACCATGCGCACGCCGCGAGCAAAAAGGTTCTGGGGGGGCGCATCAGGCACGGCAGGACGGGCTTTCAGGCTTGCCCCGCTTGGAATTCGGGGCCGGAAGGTCAGTTTATCGGAAACGGCTAAACCGGGCGGCGGGGCGTAAACCCCGCCCTCAGAAGGGCACGTCGTCGTCCATGTCCTCATCGAAGCTGCTGGCCGGCCGGGCACCCGCGTCGGGGCCGCGCGCCGGTTGCGAGGCATAGCTATCCTCCCCCGGCGGAGGCGCCCTGGTCCCCGGCGGGCGGTCCAGCAGCACCAGCTGGCCGCGCACGCCCACCACCACTTCGGTGGTCCAGCGGTCTGCGCCGTCGCGGTCCTGCCACTTCCGGGTGCGCAGCTGCCCTTCCACGTACAGCTTCGAACCCTTGCGCAGATACTGTTCCGCCACCCGGGCCAGGCCGTCGCCCTGCAGCACGATGTTGTGCCACTCGGTGCGCTCCTTCTTCTCGTTGTTGGCCCGGTCGGTCCAGCTTTCGCTGGTGGCCAGGCTGAAGGTCGCGATCCGGTTGCCGCTGTCGAAACTGCGCACCTCCGGGTCCTTCCCCAGGTGGCCGATCAGGATCACCTTGTTCACGCTTCCGGCCATCTAGGATTCCTCACTCTCTGAAACGGATTTGTGCGCCGCGTGCTTCAGCAGCGTCACGTGCAGGCGCTGCGAAAGCTCGCGCACGAATTCATGCCGGCCGCCCCGGCGCACCAGGCCCAGCAGCACCGCGCCGAACCCGGTGGCCAGCGCCGACAGCATCACGCTGGTCTGTTCCGCCACGCTGAAGCCGGCGCGGTCCATCGCCTCGCGGCGGCATTCCAGCAGGTCGCCCAGCTCGGTTTCCACCTCGTTGCAGACGCGCCGCATCCTGGGCGTGAAGGCCTCGGCCCGATCGCTCACAGCGGCAGCTCCCTGTCGGCCGCGAATTCCGGGCGCGGCGGCTCCCCCAGCTCGTCGCAGATCCGGTGAAACTGGCGGTACCCGTCCAGCAGGCTGCGGCCGGCCGCCAGCGCGGCTTCCTCGACCGAGGCACCGTCGGCCAGCGCATCGTCGAATGCGTCGGCCTCGGCCTTCAGAAAGGGCTTGAACGGGCACTGCTGCGCCGGGTTGGTGAAGCGGCGAACGGCCTGGATCGCCTCGCGCGTGCGCAGCGCCTGGTCGCGCTGGGCGCAGTCCGCCTTCACGGTGCGGTCGGAATAGCGCCCCGCGGTCTGCAGCTGGGGCGGCACGTGGGTGGAAAGCCCGCTCTCCACGATGGTCACGCGCCGGGCGCGGTGGAACCGCTGCACCGTGATCAGCCCCGCGGCTTCCAGCACGCCGACATAGTTCGGGATGGACCCGGGCGAGCTCAGCCCCAGCATCATCGCCAGCTCCAGGTTCGTCGGCGCCACGGCCCCGTTGCGCGCGGCGCGCTCGAAGGCGGCGAACACCCGGTCGATCCGGTGCTGCGGAAGGGCAGGCTGGGGCATTACAGGCTCGCCCCCACGATCAGGCCGACCGTGCAGCTGCCCACCAGCGCCAGAGCCACCAGCAGGGCCAGGGCCGGGATCACCTTGTCCAGGTCAAGCATCGGGCCACTCCAGATGCTGCCGCCCGTCCAGCAGGTTGCCGGCGCGCTTCTTGCCGGCCCTGAACATTCCATCCTGCTGCGGCAGGTGATCGATCATCGCCCAGCCATTGAAGCCGTGCTGGTCGCGGTCCTTGATCGGCAGCCACTCCCCCCACTGCTTGAAGAAGAAGGGCACGTCGGCCGCCGCGCACTGGTCGCGCAGCTGGCGCGCCCAGTCCGGATGCATCGACCGCGCCCCCGGCCCGCTCTCGCCCCCGGCGATCACCCAGTCGATTGCCGGCAGGATCTCCGGAGGGTTCTGGTAGCGGCGGTCGACTGGCCGGGTGCAATCGAAAGCGCCACGGTTGAGGCTGCGGATGAACTTCAGGTCCACCGCCCCCAGCAGCGGTTCGCAGCTCAGGAACCGCTTCGCCGCCGGGGTTGCCAGCAGCAGCGGGATCCGCGCGTCGGCCGCCGCCTGGTCCTCCACCGACACGCCCAGCCAGACGTTCGGCAGGGGCGAGGACGGCGCCCTCACCAGTTCGTCCCTCCAGCCACGCTCAGCGCTCTCCCACATCCAGCGCATTTCGCGGGGCTCACCGTCCGGACCCGACGACAGCAAATACTCCCGCATCCGCTCCGGCCGCTTCGTCAGCAGCTGGAAGGTGTGCTGCGGGCTCAGCGCCATCACGGCGAACACGCGATCGATCACCGCGTCTGGCACACCCTCGTGGAACAGGTCACTCAGGCTGTTCACGAAGATCCGGCGCGGCCGCTTCCAGCGCAGCGGCGCCAGGAAGGTGGCGTCGGCCGCCACATCAATCCTGCCGGTCCACCGCGCGCCCTTGCTGGTGCGCTCAGCCAGGCCATGCCCCCACTGCCCCGGCTCGCTGAACCGCGCGGCCAGCGTCTCGGCATAGCAATGCCGACACCCCTCGCTCACCCGCGTGCAGCCGCGGATCGGGTTCCAGGTGGCGTCGGTCCACTCGATCGCAGAGGTTTCACCCATCCGCCACCTCCTCACCCGCAAAGATCTCGATCGCGCGCTGCAGGGCGTCTTGCCGCTGTTGCAGTTCCAGGCTTTCGGCCTGCAGCTGGGCCAGCTCGGCGAACAGGGCCTCGCGCCGCGCGTCGGCCGCTGCCAGCTGGGCCTCGATCGCCGAGGCCTTGCCGCGCAGAACCACCAGCAGTTCGGAGTCGGTCGCAGGCATGGAAACCACGCGCCCAACGAGCCGGCGCACCGGCGGGGGCAGGAGATCAATCTCGTCGACGTCTGGCGAACCTTCGATCCGCAGCTCCGCCAGGTCTGACAGGTCGGAGGCGGGCGCACCCGGGGCTTCGCCCGCCCCCTCGGCCGCAGCAGTAGCGCGAGCAAAGGAAGGCGTGTCCGACCCTGCCTCTGCCACCCCGGGCGCTGCGGTTTTGGTGATTTCCTCTGCCAGCGTTTCGGCGGCCAAGTCGCTGGCGCCATTGCCGGTTTCGGTGATTTCCTCGGAGGCCGCCGCGCCATCCCCTGCGGCGACCTCCTGTGCTGCCGGGGCAGCATCCTCCACAGGCGGGCACGAAGTCGGGGGAGACTCGGATGGCACCTGCGAATTCAGAAGGTCGGCCCAGCGCGGCAGCAGCGTCGCGCCCTCGGGCCCGTACAGCGCCGCCACGATCTTCGCGGTCACGCGCCTGTCACCGCGGAACACCGCCGGCAGCAGGTTGGACCATTCGCCCAGCGCAGCCGCCAGCCTGGCGTCGCTGGCGAAGTGCGGCCGCAGCCCGCGCAGCACCTCCAGGATGGCAGCCTCGCCCAGCCCGCGGTAATCCACCGGCGGCTTGCCGGGGCCACGCTTCACGGCCTCCGGCTCTGCCACCGCCTTCGGCTCCGGCATGGGCGCGACCGCGCTCACGATCGCAAGCGGGGCATCGCCTGTCAGCGCCACCGGCTCCGGTGCGTTGCGGATGCTGCGCGCCTTCAGCGCCGCCACCTTGTCGCGCACCCACCCGGTCGAACGGATCTGCTGGTCCACCTTCCAGAAACCCGGCAGGCTTTTCCCGGCAGACGTCACCGTAAAGCCCCGGCTGCGCAGGAAGGTAATCTCGTCGGCCAGGCCGGCCACCCGTTCGGGCGGGTCAGGCACAGGCGCGGCCTGAAACGGGTTGCCGCCCGCTGCGATCAGCTTTCGCCTGTGGGCCTGAATCTGCGAGGCCGTCGGCATCACGCGAACACCCGCGTGATCTGGTTGCGCAGCGCCTGGTCGCGCACCCGGTTCAGGTTCTTCAGCACAGGCGCGGGCGCCGGCAGCGGGGCGTCCGGGTCCCACCGCTTCGCGCAGCGCTGCGCCACGTACAGGAAGGCCGGCACCGTGCCCTGCGGCCCGTTCCGCCGCTGCACCAGCGCGACAAAGCCCTTGCCGCCCTTCTCGGTGGAATGCGCCATCAGCCAGTCGGCCACGGCTTCGCTCGCCGCGTCCACCCGGCACGAAACGCCGCGCCCGTACACCAGCTCGGCCCCGGGCCGCGCGTTCGCGACCCAGCGCTGCACCTGCGCCAGCGTCGGCCGGCTGAAATCGTCCCCCTCGGTCATGCCAGATCCGCCCTTTCCTGCCAGGCCCGCACGCGTTCGGCGCTGGGCACCACGGGCCACACCGTGCGCGTGGCCGCGCGATACGTCTGTCGGTCGATCACCGGCGCGGCGGCCTTCAGCGCGCAGCGGGCATGCTCCACCAGCACCACGGCCGGCGCGGGCCAGGCCTCGCACCCGGCCATGTCGGCCGCGCACACCGCCTGCGCCAGCATCGCCCGCCGATCGGCCAGCAGCGCCGGCGTCTCGGTGGTGCCGCGCTCGGCAGGCAGGCACTGGAACGCCGCCGCCTGCAGGTCGGTGAAGGCGGGCGGGATCATCAGTTCACCTTCCTCCGGTCGTGCGCCGCGATCAGCTGGCCCAGCTGCGCGTGCAGCGCCCTGGCGTTCTCGGCGATCACGGCGCGTTCGCGGTGATCCACCCGGCCATCGGCCAGGGCTTCGGCCATCGTGCTGGTGAACCCGGCGGCACCGGCCATCACCTGCATGTGATCATTCGCCCCGGCCGCATCGGCCGGCACCGCCTTCAGGCCATAGTGCGCCAGCAGCTCGTCCAGCGCGGTCGGGTCGGCCAGCAGCAGGTTCAGCACCGCCTTCGCGCCCAGGCTGTTGCGCTCGTGCAGGGCGTTCGCGATCGTCCGCTCCTCCACGCCCGCCACATAGGCCAGTTCACCCTGCTTCCGGGCAGCCAGCAGCCGGCGCAATGTCGCCGACACCAGACGGCGGAAATCCTCTTCAAGCAGAGGGCTCGCTTTGGGGCAGACATTTCCGCCGGTCATGGGCGATACCCCAGGGCATGCGGGCCGATCACCCCGCCGGCACCTTCGCCACAAAAGGCGGCCGGTGCCGGGGCAGAAGCCGGGGCACCGGCCAGTGGGGTCGCGGGTGAAACGGGCGATGGTGCGTCGAAGATGTCGGGGCGAAGGGTGTGGCGCGGAATGCCGGCCTTCTCCTCGATCAGGCGGGCAAGCGCGGCCGAAGGCGGGCGCTTACCGCTCAGGATCTGGCTGGCGTAGGGGACGCTGATGTCCACCATCCGGGCCAGTTCGGTAGGGGTCAGGGGCTTGGTCACGTCCAATAGTTTGCACAATGCTAACTTGCGCGCAAGCCCCCCGGTTTGCATTTTCGCCAACGACTTGCAGGCGGCAGGGTGGCAATCTGCCAACATGTCCGAAAAACCAATAGCTTGGGGCAGATACGGCCCGAACTATCTCCGCAAGTGGCGCGAGGATCGGCAGCACACCCAGGAATCGCTGGCGGTTGCACTGGGCACCGACAAGGGCGTGATCTCGCTGCTCGAAACCGGCAAGCGGAAGCTGGACCAGGAATGGCTCAGGAAGCTGGCCGAGGTGCTGAACTGCTCCCGCGGGGACATTCTGGACACCGATCCCGATTCGTTGCCCGATGAAATCCGCACCTCTTGGCTGCGCGCCAACGCCACCCAGCGGCGGCAGATCGCAGCGGTGGCCGAACAGATCGTGAAGTACGGAGGCGCCGATGAGTGAGGCGGCAAGGGCCGAAGTCGCCGAGGTGAACCAGCTGGGGCGCGACCGGATCCGGCAGGGGCTGGACGATCCCGACGCGCGGATCTGGTTTCATGCCGACGACTGGGTGCGGATGCGACCGCCGATCCTGCTGCTGCTTGCGCTCGCCCGGCAGGATGGGGTGGTGAAGCGGGAAGAGATCGAATCGATCGCCACCTGGGCGCTGTGGCGGCTCTACACCAGCCAGTGGGCGAACAGTTACGGCGAATCGAAGAAGCGCGCCCTGATCGAGCTGCTGCCGATCGCGGCCCGATCAACCCATGAATGGCCGCAGGCGCTGGACGATTTCAGCCGCACCGTCAGCCGCCGCCAGCTCGGCGTGTTCCGCACCTTCGCCCAGGAAATCGTGGCCCAGGGCGGCGAGGAAACCCGGATCGCGGCCGACATCATCCTGGGCACCCTGGAACAGCGCCTGGCGGCACGCAGCAAACCCGGAGATAGCATTTTGCAAACGAGCGCTTGACGCAACGTTAGCATAATGCAAACAATGCAGCCTCAACCGAAAGGGAGGCTGCAATGCTCACCGATTCCCCACCGCCCCCGCACGCGACGCATCGATCCGCGCTGCTGCAGGGCGCCGCTGCCGAGGCCAGCGCCACGATCGCGCTGGTGCAGATCCGGAATGCCCTGAAGGCGCTGGGCCGCCCGATGACCGACAGTTATCGGGCGCACGTTCTCCGGGCGACCGAATCGAACCTGCAGATCCTCGAACGCTGCCTGGCCACCCACGTGGCGGCAGGCCTCGCGCCGGATCCGAACCAGCTGGCGCTGTTCAGCGGGCAGGGGCCGGTGCAATGAACGCGCGTGACATCCTGCTGGCCGCGATCTTCCTGGCCGTGATCGGCGCGGTCTTCATGGGCCTTGCCTGGCTCGCGGCGCCCGGGGGCCCGCAGTGAGGGCCCGGGTCCGCTATCACGGCGGCAGCGATGCCGAGCGCGCCGAAATCGCCGCCCAGCGCGAAAGCCTGTGGGCCAGCGCGCTGGCGATGGCCGCCCCGTTCCTCGCCGGCTTCTTGGTGCTGTTCCTGTGAGCGCCGGGGCAGTCCTTTGGGCCGCAGATGCCGTGGTTGCGATGGAGGCCATCGCCAGAGTTGCCGTGACGCTCGGCATCCCGTCTGCCTTCCTGAGCTTCATGTTTCTCAGCGACAAATCCGGCGACCCGCACACGCGGGCAACCTGCCTGCTGGTGCTGAAACTGTCGCTGTGGGCGATCGGCCTGGCGGCCGCAACGTTCGTGCTTCTGCCGAACCCCGACACCCTGATCGCCATCGCCAAGGCCGAGGGCGCGCTGTGAACCCGCCCCCGCCCTTTAAGCCGAAGCTGCCGGCCGGGATGGCCGCTGCGATCGACCGACTGGTCGAAATCCACCGCGGCCTGATGCGCCTGCACAACGCCGGGCGCGGCCGGGTGGATCGGCAGGTGCTGGACAACATCGATCTCACCCGCCGGGAACTGGTGCTGCTGGCCCACGAACTGAACAGCCACCCGCCCGACTTCGAAATCGGCCGCGCCCTGCAGGCGATCGCCGAATCCGCAACCGCCCTCGCCACCGCGTATCAAAGCGCGCTGGCGGGCACTCCGAAAGGGAAAGCCGCATGAACGCCCAGAATGTCCAGCGCCTGCTGGCAACGGTGGATGCACCGCCCCCGCCGCCCCTGCACCAGTGCGTCGTGGCCTGGGGCCCTGATGCCGATGGTCGATACGATTGGCACGTCATCGATGCCAGCGGGAACGACCACCAGGCCCGGCAGGCAACAGCCGACTTTCTGGAACGGCACCCGGAAAGCGCCTGCTATCTGATGATCCCGAACGGCGACAAGGCCCGCGCCCGCGTCGTGGCCCGGGTGGAGTGGGGCAAGTGATCATCTTGGCGGCAGCCGCCTTCGCCTGCCTGAACCCGGTCGCGACAGACGGCGACACGCTGCGCTGCGGGGAACGGAAAGTCAGGCTTTCCGCCATCAACGCTCGGGAACTGCACGGGAACAGCTGCACCGGCTCGGCCCCGTGCCCCACGGCCAGCGCCACCGAAAGCCGCGCGGCCCTGCAGGCCCTGCTCGATCACGGCCCGGTGCGGTGCACCAGCCATGGGCAAGACAGGTACGGCCGCACCGTCGCCCGCTGCCGGGTGGGCACCACCGACATCGGCTGCGCGATGGTGACCGCAGGCCTCGCTGCGGAATGGCGCAAGTTCGGGAGGGCGTGCTGATGACCGACGAGATCGACCGCGTGATCGCGGGGCTGACTGAGGCGCAGCGGGCTAGCTTCAAGTCTGCGATACGGGCCGCATCCGAAGGCCGAGAGTGCCCGCAGCCGATCTATCCGCCGCTTACGGCTATTTGCGAGCGTTTAGACAAGACGTTTGAGACGCATTGCCGACACCTGACCGGCAGACCGAAAGAGCGGGCCGTTGCCAAGCCGGACGCTGAGCTTTTCGCATCTCGATTGACAGACGAGCAGGTGGCCTACGTCCTTGCGCTGCCTCAGCACAAATTGAGCCGATGGGGCGCGAAAGTGCGCCTAGCCGTCCGCGCCCGCCTTCAGGAGCAGTCCAATGGATAGGCCGATCAGGGTGCAACTGTCCCGCGCCAAGGGCTGGCGGATGCCGCCGAACACCGTCTCGGTCGCGCGACCGACGAAGTGGGGCAATCCCTACCGGGTCGTGCTCGACCAGATGCGCTGGGATGGCGAGACAGAAGACGAGCACGGCAACCCGATCGCGCACGGCCCGTGGCTGTGCAAGATGCCGGGCGGGAAACACCTCGCCGGCTTCTGGTTGCCCACCCGCGAGCTGGCGATCGCAAAGGCGGTTGAACTGTTCCGCTGGCGCATGACTGAACCTTACGTCGCATCGCCAGTGAAGGAGTGCCTGAGTGAACTGCGCGGCAAGAACCTCGCCTGCTGGTGCCCGCTCGATCAGCCCTGCCACGCCGACGTGCTGCTGGAACTGGCGAACAAGTGAACCACCCCCTCCCCAACTGGCCGCGCCTGCTCTCGGCAGAGCTCGCCGCTGCCTATCTGGGGATTTCGCGCACCACCTTCCTCGCTGGCGTGCAGCCGGGCGGCACCGACTGGCCCGCGCCGATCCGGCACGGCAAGCGCACACTCTGGTGCCGCCTCGCGCTCGACAAGGCGGTTGACGCCCTCGCCACACCCGGCGCACCCTCTGTGTCAGAGGAGGCGTCCGACAACTCATGGGACGATTTGCTGTGCCGAACGTCGAAACCATCGGGCCCTACGCCTATTTCCGCCGCCGCTGGCGCGACGAACAGGGCCGGCAACACACCCAGCGGATCCCGCTCGGCCGCACCGACGCCCCGGAATTCGCCGAACGCCTCGCCGCCGCCCAGCGCCCGGCACCGGAAAAGGCAGGGCCTGCAGCTGGTTCGATCGGCGCCCTGATCGCCGCGTTCCGCCCCGTGCTGGCCAGGCGCGAACTGGCCGATGCCACCCGCCGGAACTATGCGCTCTATCTCGACAGGATCGAGGCAGACCACGGCCACCGCAGCGTGAAGGGCCTGCGCCCCGCCCACCTGTACGCCATTCGCGACGGCTTGGCCGACACGCCCGGCGTGGCGCGGAATTACCTGTCCGTCTTCCGCCTGCTGCTCGCCTTCGCCTGCGAACGCGACTGGCGGGCCGACAACCCGGCCGCGCAGATCCCGGCGCTGCCGATCGGCGAACACGAACCCTGGCCCGCCGATCTGCTGCAGCGTGCGATCGAGGCCGCGTCGAAGATGCTGCGCCTGGCGATCGTGACCCAGCTGTGCGGCGGCCAGCGCATCGGCGACGGCATCCGGATCCAGCACGCGTGGATCAAGCCCGCGCCCGGAATTCGCGGACAACCAGGACTCGGAATATGTGAACTCACCCAGGAAAAGACAGGCGCGC
Source organism: Sphingomonadales bacterium (assembly GCA_027490095.1). Taxonomy (GTDB): domain Bacteria; phylum Pseudomonadota; class Alphaproteobacteria; order Sphingomonadales; family Sphingomonadaceae; genus Sandaracinobacteroides. The sequence continues at coordinate 15,948 of JAIXYT010000037.1, forward strand.
AGGTGGCGTTCCCGGTGCACCCCCTGTGGCAGGCCGAGATTGACCGGGTGGAACGGAAGGCCCTGACCCTGCTGTACGATCGCAGCGGCAACCCGTTCACCAGCGTAGAACCCCTGCAGGCCCAGCTGCGCCGGCTGCTGGCCGACATCGGCGCGGAAGGCCACTACAGCTTCCACGGCCTCCGGAAGAACGCCTGCTGCTACCTTCTCGAGCTCGGCCTGTCCGACGCCACAGTCGGCAGCCTGCTGGGCATGAGCGCGCAGACCGTCCGCCACTACGGCAAGCGAACCCGCGCCCTGATGCTGGCCCGCGAAGCCGCCCACACGATAACGGCAGCCCAGGTACTGCCGCTGAAGAGGAACGGGTGATGACGGAGGTGGAAAAGGTTGAGATCGCGGTGCACCAAGCCATTGCGCGCCTGCAATCTGAAGCACCGCGCGGATCGCATTTGGCGGAACTCATGTTCAGCCAGCGCGAGGCCATCAGCAAGGTCGCAACAGCCGCCGCCGCCACGACCTTCGACAACGCACGTGAATGGAAGCCGATCGAAACGGCCCCGAAGGATGGCACCGAAATCTTGATCTATGCCGACTGCGCAACCGTGCCGATCGTCAGGCTGGCGTGGTGGGACGATGGCACCGACCCGGCGGGCAGCCCCGAAGACAAGGGATGGTGGAGCTACCAGCACTCCGTCACACAGGAGAAGCTGGACTATCTGCAGCTTTCATACTGGAAGCCGGCAGACTTGCCGGAAGCGACCGTGGCTAAATGAAACAGGCGCCCTGATGCTGGCCAGGCAAGCCGCGAACACGATAACAGCAGCGAAGGTGCTGCCGATCCGGAGGAACGGGTGATGACGCTCGAGGAGGCAAGGGACCTGGTGCTGTCAAAGTCGCACCCGCTCAACAGAGCCCACGCGCAAAGGCTGCGGGCAGCCGAACACGCGCTGATCAGCGCGAGCCCCGACACGCGCGCCGCCCTGTTCCACGGCCAAAGCCTGCCGCGCTGGCTCGCGCGCGCCGTGGCTAAATGAAACCGGCGCCGTGGCCAAATCGCCCTCAGCGCCGGAAAATTCCCCGGCCTTTTCAAGCTGGTGACCCCTACGGGACTCGAACCCGTGTTTTCGCCGTGAAAGGGCGACGTCCTAGACCGCTAGACGAAGGGGCCGTACTTCGCGGGGAGGCGGCCGATTAGCGGGATGGGGGCCATGCGTCAAGCGGCGGGTTTAACCGGGCCGCTTGCTCAAACAAGCGATGCATCTTCCAGCTGCAACTGGGCCCGCTGGCGCCCCTGCCATTCGTCGGCCGTCACCCGGCCCGCCAGGTGCATGGGGTTGCTGCCTGCTCCCATCAGCATCTGCCCCAGCTCGCCTTCCAGCGCGCGGAAGGCGATTCCTTCCACCCGGCCGCCGTCCGGCCCTGCCGCCACGAAGCGCAGGTGCGTCTTCGGCTCGGACTTGCCGACGGGGTCGCATTTCAAAAGCCGCACCGGCCCGACTGCCACGCGCGGGGCGGGCCAGGCCTGGCCATAGGGTCCGCAGGCTTCCAGCGCGTGGGCGAGGTCGGGCGTGACGGCGCGCGGACTGACCGCGAGATCAATCGACAGCGTGCGTTCCGAGCCCGCGGCCGCGACGGGCTCCGCGAGGGTCTCGGCGAGCCAGGCCGTGAAGCGATCAAGCTGGTCGGCGCCGACCGTGACGCCGCAGGCCATTGGATGGCCGCCGCCTTCACGGATCAGGCCATGCGCCTTGGCCGCGAGGATGGCAGCGCCCAGGTCCACACCCGGGATGGAGCGGCCCGAGCCTTTTGCGGTGCCGTCCTCAGCAAGCGCAAGCACCAGCGCCGGACGCTGCAGCCGCTCCTTGACGCGGGCCGCGACAATGCCGACCACGCCCGGGTGCCAGCCCGTGCCCGCGACGACTGCCACCGGGCTGTTGCCCTGCGCGACCGCGGCTGCCAGCGCCTCGGCCGTAACCTCGGCTTCGATCGTGCGGCGTTCATTGTTGAGAAGGTCGAGTTCTGCGGCGATCCCTGCGGCCTCCTCCGCGCACTCGCTGGCGAGCAGCCGCACGCCGAGGTCCGCCCGGCCGACCCGGCCACCGGCGTTGATGCGGGGACCGAACTGGAAGCCGAGGTCATCGCAACGGGGCGCGCGATCGAGCCGGGCAATGTCGGCAAGGGCCGTGAGTCCGACCGAACGGCGCTGTCCCATCCGCCTGAGCCCGAGCGTCACGAAGGCGCGGTTGAGGCCGACGAGCGGCACGACATCAGCCACCGTCCCCAGCGCGACGATGTCGAGCCACTCGGCGAGGTTGGGCTCAGGCGTATCCAGGAAATGGCCACGGCGGCGCAGCTCCCGGTTGAGCGCAACGCCGACGAGGAAAGCAAGGCCTGCCGTGCAAAGCGATCCGAAGGTCGCCGCTTCTGTTCCTTCGTCGAGCCGGTTCGGGTTCACTATGGCGAGCGCCGGGGGAAGCGCCGTCGATGCCCTGTGGTGGTCGATCACCAGAAGGTCGAGCTCGGCCTCGCGCGCGGCCTCGAGCGGGCCGAAGGCCTGGGTGCCGCAGTCCAGCAGCACGACGAGGTCCGCGCCGGCGCGCTGGAGTTCCAGCAGGGCAGCGGCCGAAGGGCCATAGCCTTCGAGGATGCGGTCGGGGATGTAGGGCTGCACATCGGCGCCAAGCGCCCGCAGTTGGCGCCAGAGGAAGGCAGCCGAGGTTGCGCCGTCGACATCATAGTCGGCGAACAGAATGATCCGCTGGCCGGCCTGGACGGCGTCGGCCAGGCGCGCGGCCACGAGGTCCATGTCACGGAAGAGGCTCGGGTCCGGCAGCCAGTCTCTGAGCGTCGGCTTGAGAGTGCGGCCGATGTCCTCGGGTGCGCAGCCGCGCGAAAGGAGCAACTGCGCAGCAAGCTCGTCGACGCCCAGTCGGTCGGCCGCGCCAAGCGGCAGCGGGCGGGAGCGCCAGCGCCAGGCCCGGCCGGTGGCCGAGCGTGCAACATCGAGGACCATCTCTGTCATGCGAGGGTCTGACGTTGCTGCTGCTTTGCGCAGTGTCAAGGAGGCCCATGCGGGATCGGGGCATGGTCCATCCCGTTCCGTTATCGCCGCGTCCGATCACTGATATCTGGGCAATGTGTTTTCCTGAAGCTGCTGAGCAGTTTAGTACGAGCCTCTCTGTCAGCGATGACCAACTATATGGGGAGACTATCATGCTGAGGACCTCGATTTCCGCAATCGCGTTCGCCGCCGCGTTTCTGGCGCCGATGGCGCTTTCGGGCGCGTCTGCGAACGAGCCCGCCCCTGCCGCCGCAAGGGCCGCCCCGGGCCGGCCCATGACCAATCAGGACTGGTGGCCGCAGAGGCTGAACCTGGCGCCGCTCCGCCAGCACGCCGTCAAGTCCAACCCGATGGGGGCGGACTTCGATTATGCGAAGGAATTCGCGACACTCAACCTCGACGCGGTGAAGAAGGACATCGCAGAGCTGATGACGACCTCGCAGGACTGGTGGCCCGCCGACTATGGCCACTACGGCCCCTTCTTCATCCGCATGGCCTGGCACTCGGCCGGCACCTACCGCACCTATGATGGCCGCGGTGGCGCCGATGGCGGGCAGATCCGCTTCGAGCCGCTGAACAGCTGGCCCGACAATGTGAACCTGGACCGTGCGCGGCGGCTGCTGTGGCCGATCAAGCAAAAGTACGGCCAAAAGATCAGCTGGTCCGACCTTATGGTGCTGACGGGCAATGTCGCGCTGGAATCCATGGGCTTCAAGACGTTCGGCTTCGCCGGCGGCCGCGTCGACGAATGGGAAGCCGACATGACCTACTGGGGCCCGGAATCGAAGTTCCTGGCCGACGAACGCTACAGCGGCGACCGCCAGCTGAAGCGGCCGCTGGCGGCGGTGCAGATGGGCCTCATCTACGTGAATCCCGAAGGCCCCAACGGAAAGCCCGATCCGATCGCAGCCGCGCGCGACATCCGCGAGACCTTCGGCCGGATGGCGATGAACGACGAGGAGACGGTCGCGCTGATCGCTGGTGGCCACACCTTCGGCAAGGCCCATGGCGCGAAGAAAGCTGAGTGCCTGGGGGCAGACCCGGCGGCGGCACCCGTGCAACAGCAGGGGCTGGGCTGGGTGAACAGCTGCGGCACCGGCAAGGGCGCCGATGCCGTGACAAGCGGCCTGGAAGGGGCCTGGTCGGCCAACCCGATTGCCTGGACCACCCAGTATCTCGACAACCTGTTCACGTTCGACTGGGTGCAGACGAAAAGCCCGGCCGGGGCGATCCAGTGGGTGCCGACCGACGCGAGTGCTGCGCAGCTGGTGCCCGACGCCCATGTCGCCGATAAGAGACATGCGCCGATCATGTTCACCACCGACCTGTCGCTGAAGGAGGACCCCTCCTATCGCAAGATTGCGCTGCGCTTCCGCGACAACCCCGACCAGTATGCCGACGCCTTCGCCCGTGCCTGGTTCAAGCTGACCCACCGCGACATGGGGCCGAGCACCCGCTATCTGGGCGCGGAGGCGCCCAAACAGGCGCTGATCTGGCAGGATCCGGTTCCTGCGGTCGACCATCCTCTGGTCGATGCCGCCGATGTATCGCAGCTGAAGCAGACGCTGCTGGCAAGCGGTCTCACCACGCAGGAACTGGTGCGCACGGCCTGGGCAGCGGCGGCCAGCTATCGTGGAACCGACCGGCGCGGCGGTGCCAACGGCGGGCGCCTGCGCCTCGATCCGCAGAAGAGCTGGGCGGTCAACAACCCCGCCGAGATCTCCAAGGTTCTCAAGGTGCTGGAAGGCGTACAGAAGGACTTCAACCGCCGGGCAACCGGGGGCAAGAAGATTTCCATGGCCGACCTCATCGTGCTCGGCGGCGCCGCCGGCATCGAGGAATCGGCGCGCAAGGCCGGGCAGACCGTGGCCGTGCCGTTCACCCCTGGGCGGACGGATGCGGCGCAGGCGCAGACGGATGTGTCCTCCTTTGCGGCCATGGAGCCGACAGCCGACGGCTTCCGCAACTTCTATGGTGCCGGCAACGACCTGTCCCCGGCCGAAATGCTGGTGGAGCGCGCCTACAAGCTGAACCTGACGGTGCCCGAGATGACCGTGCTGGTTGGCGGCATGCGGGCGCTCGATGCCAACACCGGCGGCGCGAAGCATGGCGTGTTCACCGACCGGCCGGGGCAGCTTACGAACGACTTCTTCGTGAACCTCGTCAGCATGTCGACCGCCTGGAGCAAGTCTCCGACGGAAGGGCTTTACGAGGGCCGTGACCGCAAGTCGGGCCAGCTCAAGTGGACGGCGACGCCGGTCGACCTCATCTTCGGCTCGCATTCCGAGCTTCGGGCGGTCTCGGAGGTCTATGCCGCAAGCGATGGCAGCGACAGGTTCCTCGCCGATTTCGTGAAGGCCTGGACCAAGGTGATGGAGCTCGACCGCTCCTGATCGCATGCGCCGGCGCGGCGCTGGCCGCCCCGGCGCTCATTCCGGCCGGTTGGCGCTCGGGGCCGTCACGCCGAGCGCAGGGAAAACGCGTGCGAGGAAGGCGCCATGATCCCAGGCGTCGCGGTCGGGGTTGAACCCCAGCCGCACGATGACGGTGCGTGTTTCCGGCACGATCGTCACGAACTGCCCGCCGAACCCCGCGAGTTCGAGCGTGCGGCCCTTCTGGCCGGGGACGCCGCCGCGGAACCAGGTCTGGGTGCTGTAGCGCCCTTCGCTCAGCGCTGTCGGCGTCGACATGCGTGCAACCCAGTCTGCAGGCACGACCTGACGGCCTTGCATCCGGCCGCCGTCGGCCAGCATCAGACCGAACCGCGCCCAGTCGTGCGCGCCCATGAACACGAAGGTGGAGCCGATGAAGTCGCCTTCGGCATCCTGCTCGAAGACGGCGGTGCGAAGCCCAAGTGGCGTGAACAGCGCGTCGTTTGGGAATCGGTTCCATTGCGCCCGGGAGAGGCCGGACTTCAGGCGGGCGACCCGCATCAGGATATTGGTGTCGCCACTGGAGTAATAGAAGTGCGTGCCAGGTACCTTGCGCTGCGGCTTCCCGGCCGCGAACAGGCTCGCCGAGTTTTCCGCATAGAGCATCCGGGCCGGGTCTCCGCCGGCACCATAATCCTCGTTGAACCCGAGGCCCGATTCCATGTTCAGCAGGTGGTCCACGGCAATGGTCGCTCGGCGGTCGCCGGGCCTTGCGGTCCATTCCGGCAGCAGGCCCGCGTCTGACGGGGAGATCCTGCCCTGACCCGCCAGGATCCCGACCAGTGCCGCCGAAACTGTCTTGGCCATGGAGGCCGAGTATTGCGGCGTCATCGCGGTGAAGCCGCGCGCGTGGACCGAGCGGATGAGCTGTCCGTTGTGGATCACCACAATGGACCGCGTGACAGGGTCGAGCTCGGCCCTCTCGGCGGGCACCGGCTTGAAGGCGTCGGCGATCGCGGCATCCAGCGCAGCTGCGTCCGGAACGGGGGCTCCGGCAGCGGCCGCGTCTCCCATCGGCCAGGGGCGGGGGTCGGGCGCGATCTTCACCGGCTGGCCCGGCCCGTCGCCCGGGCGGCCGACTGCGCAGCCCAGCCCCGGCGTGTGCCCGGCGGTCATGAACGGCAGGCGCCACAGACCGCCCGCGACCTCGCCCTTGCGCCTGTCGACCAGGATGTCGACGTAACCGAGCCGCTCGTCGAGCACAGGGCCAAGCTCGTACGGCCGTATATCGGATTCGGGACGTCCCTGAACGAACATCGCGGTGCAGGTTGTGCGCGCCACGAGGCCTGCCGCAACGGGCGCGGCATCGAGGATTTCGGACACTTGCCCGCACCCGGCAAGGGCGATCAGGGGCAGGGCGAAAGACAAGCGTTTCCAGTGCATAGGCCAACGCTAGCCCGGCTTGCCCTGCTTCACCAGAGCACCGCCCCCGCTTGCGCAAATATCGGTGCTGCTTGCAATTTTTCGGCAGATCTCCCATATGCACGTGGCTGACGTCGCTGAGACGAAGCTTGAGTGACTGTCGGAACCGGGACGTTTTGCGCAATGCGCCAGGCCATAGGTTCCCCCTAGAAGCGCATCCTTCCTTTCATCGCATCATCACCTCGCCGGCCTGTTGCCGTGCGGGAAACACATGTGTCTTGAAAGGACACCATCATGCTGACTGGCACAGTCAAATTTTTCAACGCCGACAAGGGCTATGGCTTCATCGCCGCCGAAGACGGCTCGGGTGACAGCTTCGTGCACATCACCGCTGTCGAACGTTCGGGCCTTGCAACGCTCGATCGCGACCAGCGCGTGACCTACGAGCTGGAACAGGACCGTCGCGGCAAGATGTCCGCCACGAACCTGAAGCTCGCCTGAGGCCAGGACGTCCAAGGGAATTCTATGGCCAAGGAAGAGCTCCTGACGCTCGACGGTGAGATCGAGGAAATCCTGCCGGACGGACGGTTCGCCGTCCGTCTGGAGAACGACCATCGGATCATCGCCTACACCGCGGGAAAGATGCGCAAGTTCCGCATCCGCTCCGTGGTCGGCGACCGGGTCATCGTCGAGATGACCCCCTATGACCTGGAAAAGGGCCGCATCATCTTCCGCGAAAAGGGAGCAGGTGGCGGCCCGGCCGGTGCGCGACGGGGCAATTTCCGCCGCTGAACGCCGTAAACGAAGACAGAAAGAGGCGCACCAGCAGCGCCCAGGACAAAGATGACACTAGCTATGATTCGCCGGCGAAAGGCCGGCTTGCGCACACAGGGCCAAAGCCCGGTGCGCCAACACCCCGGCACACTGAGCGGAGCCGAGCTTCGCCGCGTCGTCGCGGAAATGGTCGACTGAGGCAGATGCCGGCCAGCGCAAGGCGCTGGCCGGCCTGTCTGTTCGACATCGGGCCGACGCAGCACAGGCGACCGCCCCACTCCCAAACTTGCGGAAGTTGACAGCCTTTCCCCTCGGCACCATGCCCCCTTCGCATTGGAGGCACGGACGATGGCAGACCAACCCACAAATTCTCCGCCGACGATTGCCGATTGGCAGAAGCTGGCGGCAAGCGAGGTGAAGGGGCGCGATCTCATTTGGGCGACGCCCGAGGGGATCGACGTGAAGCCGCTGTACACATCGGAGGATCTGCCGGCGTTGCCATCGGGCCTTCCGGGGTTCGCGCCGTTCACCCGCGGCGTCCGCGCCACCATGTACGCCGGCCGCCCCTGGACCATCCGCCAATATGCGGGATTCAGCACGGCCGAGGAATCGAATGCCTTCTACCGCCGCAACCTCGCGGCCGGGCAGAAGGGCCTGTCGGTCGCCTTCGACCTTGCGACCCACCGCGGCTATGATTCCGATCATCCGCGCGTCACCGGCGATGTCGGCAAGGCCGGCGTCGCGATCGACAGCGTCGAAGACATGAAGATCCTGTTCGACGGCATCCCGCTCGACCAGATGTCGGTCTCCATGACGATGAACGGCGCCGTGCTCCCGTGCCTTGCCTTCTACATCGTCGCCGCCGAAGAGCAGGGCGTCGCGCAGGCGAAGCTCGACGGGACCATCCAGAACGACATCCTGAAGGAGTTCATGGTCCGCAACACCTATATCTACCCGCCCGAGCCCAGCATGCGGATCGTGGCCGACATCATCGCCTACACCAGCACCAACATGCCGAAATTCAACAGCATTTCCATCTCCGGCTACCATATGCACGAAGCCGGCGCGACAGCGGTGCAGGAGCTCGCCTTCACACTTGCCGACGGGATGGACTATGTCCGCGCCGCCATGGCGCAAGGGCTCGATGTCGACGCCTTCGCCGGGCGCCTCTCCTTCTTCTTCGCGATCGGCATGAACTTCTTCATGGAGGTCGCCAAGCTGCGTGCCGCCCGCACGCTGTGGTCGGGCATCATGCAGGGCTTCGGGGCGAAGGACCCCAAGAGCTGGATGCTGCGCACCCACTGCCAGACCTCTGGCGTCAGCCTTCAGGAGAAGGACCCCTACAACAATGTGATCCGCACCACCGTCGAAGCGCTCGCCTCCGCGCTCGGCGGCACCCAGTCGCTCCACACCAATGCGCTCGACGAAGCGATCGCGCTGCCGACGGACTTCTCGGCGCGCATCGCCCGCAACACCCAGCTCGTGCTGCAGGAGGAAACAGGCATCTGCAACGTCGTCGATCCACTTGGCGGCAGCTATTATGTCGAGGCGCTGACCCAGGAACTGGCGACCAAGGCCTGGGACCTCATCCAGCAGGTCGAAGGCATGGGCGGAATGACCAAGGCGGTCGCCAGCGGCTGGCCCAAGGCCGAGATCGAGCGCGCCGCGGCTGCCAAGCAGGCCGGCATCGATTCGGGCGGGACGGTGATCGTCGGCGTGAACCGCTACAAGCCCGCGAACGACGACACGCCCGAGCTGCTGGTAGTGGACAACAAGGCCGTGCGCGACGCGCAGGTCGCCCGCCTCGCCGAAATCCGCCGCACGCGCGATTCCGCGAAGGTGGAAGCCGCACTGAAGGCCCTTCGTGAGGGCGCAGCCGGCAGCGCCAACCTGCTCGGCCTCGCGATCGAGGCCGCGCGGGTGCGCTGCACGCTCGGCGAGATTTCCGACGCGCTGGAAGACGTGTTCGGCCGCCACGTCGCCGAGGTGAAGACGGTGACGGGCATCTACGGGCCTATTCTCGCGAAGCAGCCGCTGGCGCAGGCCGTGATGGCGGGCGTGGAGAGCCTGACCGCCCGCAAAGGCCGACGGCCGCGGGTGTTGGTTGTGAAGATGGGACAGGACGGCCACGATCGCGGGGCCAAGGTGGTGGCCTCGGCCTATGCCGATCTCGGCTTCGAGGTGATGGTGGGGCCACTCTTCCAGACGCCGGACGAGGCGGCAGCACTCGCGATCGATTTCGGCGCCGATGTGGTCGGCGCCTCCAGCCTCGCGGCCGGGCACATGAGCCTGGTGCCCGCGCTGATCGGTGCGCTGAAGCAGGCGGGCCGCGGCGACATCAAGGTCGTGGCGGGCGGGGTGATCCCGGCGCCGGACTATGAATTCCTGCGCTCGCAGGGCGTCCAGGCGATATTCGGGCCAGGCACCAACGTCGTCGAGGCTGCGGCCGAAATCCTCAAGCTCCTTGGCCACAACATGCCGCCGGCCGATGCGGAAGCGGCCGAATAGCCGGTTTGGGGTTGCGGAGGCAGATGATGCTCAGGATCGAAGGCAAGTCGAAGGATCTGGGCGGCTTTGCCGTCGCGCGGCTGCTGCCCCACCACAGTCGGCGGATGGTAGGGCCCTTCATCTTCTTCGACCATCTGGGCCCGGCAGAGTTCGCGCCGGGCGCCGGGATCGACGTCAGGCCGCACCCGCACATCGGTCTCGCCACGGTGACATATCTGTTCGAGGGCGGGCTCCGTCACAAGGATACGCTGGGAACCGTGCTCGACATCGGGCCGGGCGCAGTGAACTGGATGACCGCCGGTCGAGGGATCGCCCATTCCGAACGCACCCCGCCCGACCTGCGCGCAAGCGGTCACCGCATCCACGGAATCCAGAGCTGGGTCGCGCTCCCCAGGGCCGACGAGCAGTGTCCGCCCGCCTTCGATCATCATCCCGCCGACACACTCCCCTCGATCACGATCGACGGCGCGCGGCGGACTCTGATCGCGGGCGCGGCCTTCGGTGCGGTATCGCCCGTGCGCTTCGGCCATCCAACCTTCTACATCGACGTGGAGGCGGAACCGGGCGCGACCGTCCATCTGCCGCACGAGCACGCCGAGCGGGCAATCTACGTCGCGGTGGGGCAGGTCACGATGGGGACCGGGGATGTCGTGTCTGCCGGCACCATGCTCATTCTGCCCGATGGCGGCGGCGAGGGGTGGTTCCGCGCCGATGCGCCGTCCCGCGTCATGCTGCTGGGAGGGGCGCCGATGGACGGCCCGCGCCTCATCTGGTGGAACCTAGTCGCAAGCGAACAGGCGCTGATCGATTCCGCGAAGGCAGACTGGGCGGCAGGTCCCTTCACCGGCCGCTGGGCGCCCATTCCCGGCGAGGACGAGTTCATCCCGCTGCCCGAATGACCGCGATGGCGGTGCGCCGCGGCCACAACCTGCCAGGAACAGGGGGCGTGGCCTTTCGTTTGAAGCTGAAAGCGCCTAAGATACAGCACAGACACCAACGTCAGGAGAGACGACCATAAGACCGCCGATGATGAGGCGCCCGATCGGGCCGGCCCCCCAACCGCTGAACGGCCCGCGCTACAATGAATTCATCACCGTGCCGAAGGTGCGCGTGATCGACGAAAATGGCGAGAACCTGGGGGTCATGTACACCCGCGAGGCCTTTGCCATGGCGCAGGAAGTGGGGCTCGACCTCGTGGAGGTGAGCCCGAACGCCGATCCGCCGGTCTGCAAGTTCCTCGACGTGGGCAAGTTCAAGTACGAGACGCAGAAAAAGGCGGCTGCCGCACGCAAGACGCAGCGGGTGCAGGAGATCAAGGAGATCAAGATGCGCCCGAACATCGACGATCACGATTACGAGACGAAGATGAAGTCGGTGAAGAAGTTCATCGAGGAAGGCGACAAGGTGAAGCTGACGCTCCGCTTCCGCGGCCGCGAGCTTGCCCATGGCCAGCTGGGCCTGAAGCTGCTGGAGCGCGTGCGCGACGACAGCGTGGACTATGCGAAAATCGAGCAGCTGCCCCGCATGGAAGGCCGGCAGATGCTGATGATCATGGCGCCCAAACCGGTTTGATCTGACAGAAGGAACAAGCGAAAGGGGCTCGCCGGGGACACGCCGGCGGCCCCTCTTCGCATGCGCCGGATCCCGTCAGACAAACGGCAGATCCTTGTGGACGCCCAGACCTGCGCCGGCGACCAACAGGAGGATCATGAGCGCCAGGCGGGGACGCGCGGCCCCCTTCCAGGGCAGCAGCGCAAGCACCAGCCCCAGGACGATGGCCTTGGCAGCCATGAATCCCCCAAGCGGGCCGCCATTGCGAAGGCTGGCTGCCCCCAGCACCGCGAAAAAGGCTGCAAGGGCAAAGGTCGTAGGGCGACCGACCAGGCTCCGGCTGCCGAGGGCCGCTGGCCCGAGCGCAAGAATCCCGAGCGCCGGCACCATCCTGCCAGTCGGCATGTCGATCCACCACCCGGCTTCACCCGTCAACGGCATCACGAAGGCCGCGAGCACCGCGGCGGCGATGTCGATCGTGCGCGCCGGCCCCGGCGTTCCCGGGCGCGCCAGCGCGGTTGCGGCACTCGCCAGCAGGGCCAGAACGGCCCCGACGTGAATCAGTTGCAGCAGAAGGACGACAGACGGCATCCCAAGTCCCTGTCTTGCCGCTCGACATTTGTGAAGGGCTGGGGCAGTCGCGAGCACCTGCGCCTCGGCGGTGCGGCTGGCGAACGGGAGATGGAATGCGCGCGCATCTGCTGGGGTCGATTGCCCTTGGTCTCCTCACATCGCCCGCAGCGGCCGCCACCGGCCAATCGGAGCCTCCGACTGGGCTGCAGCTTCCCATGCTTTCGGCCACGCGGCTGACAGCGGATGCACTCGCCACCCGCGGCGATCCCTGGCGCCTGCTGCCGGACGCGCGCGTGCCCGGCCTGCAGGCCGTGCCCCAGGCAGGTCGCGGGAGCCTCTCCTACGTCGTGCGCGGGCTCGGCAACAGCAGCACGGTTGCCCCTCTGGCGCCCGCGATCGGCCTGTTCGTCGATGGCGTTCCCATGGGCGATCGCGACGGCGAGGCATTCGCGCTTTTCGACCTCCAGTCCGTCGAGCTGCTGCGGGGCGGTCAGGGCGCCTTGCTGGGGCGCGGCACAAGTGCCGGCGCAGTGCTCGTGAAGCTGGACCCGCCGGCCGACACGTTCGGAGGCTTCGTCGGCGGTGGCTGGGGTGCCTATGACCGCAAGATGGGCCGTGGCTCGGTTGACGTGCCGCTTGGCGTCGTCGCCTTGAAGGTTTCAGCCTATGTGTCGGACGACGACGGCTTCGCCCGCAACGAAACGACCGGCGAGAAGGTGAATGACCGCGATCGGGCCGGGATCCGCCTGGCGGCGCGCATTGCGCCAACCGATCGCCTCAGCATCGGCCTCTCGGTCGCCCATGTGGAGGACAAGGGCGAGGGCGTTGCGAGCTTCACCTGCAATCCCGCTGACCCCTCCGATTGCGGGGGCCGTCGCCTCACCACCGGGCTGACCAAGGCCCGGCGCCTGGGCGGCGTGCCGCAGTTCGACGTGCCGGTGGCCGGCGACAAGGCCGACCAGAGGCTTGGCAGCTTCGTAGGTACCACATTGCTGACGGCCACCGTCGGCTGGCAGGGCGAGCGCCATTCCCTGGAACTTGTCACCGGCTGGTGGGACAGTCGGGAGCAATCAGGGCTGGACTTCGCGGATGGGCGTGGCCTGTCTGCCGGAGGCCTCGGGGGCGGCCCCGTGCGCGGGTTCGTGAACGGAGGCTATACGCTCCTGACCGACGGCCACGAGCAGCAGTTCAGCCAGGAGGTGCGCCTGATCGGCCGGGTCCTCGATGGTGCGCTCACCTATGTGGTCGGAGGTCAACTGATCGAGGGATCGTCCGAACTCGACACTGCGGACCTGCTGACCGCAGAGAACGGCACTGCCACGGGCCTGCCGATACGCCTGTCGGATCGGGTCGCCCGGACCGACACGACAGCCATCGCGGGCTTTGCCGATGCCACGCTGGCGCTTGGCCGACTGACCCTCGGCGCGGGCTTGCGCTACACCGACGATGTGCGGCAACTCGCCCTGTCAGAGGTCGCCTGCAGCCCGGCCGGCTGCCTCGGCGCGGCCGCGCCGTCCAAGATTTCAACCGGCGTATGGACTCCACGGGCGTCGGCCAGCTTCGCGGTTGCACAGGATGTTGCGCTGTTCGCCAATGTCGCCCGCGGCTACCGGCCCGGTGGCTGGAATGCCCGCGCGGTAACGCCCGGCACCCTGCAGGCCTTCGGGGCCGAGACCGCATGGACCTACGAGGCCGGTGTGGCCGCGCGCGCCTTCGACAACCGGCTCGACGCAAAGCTGACCGCGTTCCTGTTCGACGTCTCCGACTTCCAGGCAAGTGGTGCGGGCGTCGTCGGCAGCGTCCCGCAATTCGGCGCCGGCACGGTCGGCGACCTCAGGAACGCCGGACTGGAGGCCGAGCTTTCGGTCCGCCCGGTCGATGGGCTCAGCTTCTACGCAAACCTCACCTGGCAAGATGCCAGCTATCGCCGGGCAACGATTGCGGCAGATCCAATGTACACGCCGGATCTCACCATCGGCGCTGGCGGGCAGTGGGATATTCCGCTGCCGATGTCGGGCATCGTGCTCAGCCCGCAACTGGAGCTGCTGTGGCGCTCCTCGCAGCAGGTCGACCTTCTGAATCTCGGTCCGTCGGCCCCCTCGACGCTTCTTGTCGATGGCGGCTTCGCGATCCGCACCGACGACGACAACTGGCTGCTGACAGTGACGTGCCGCAACTGCCTGGATGAGGATGCGCCGGCAACCAGCCTGCTCGGCCTTGGCTATCCGCAGATGCCGCGGACCTGGACGATCGTGGCGCGCCGGCAGTTCTGAGGCGGCTTGCTAGGGTCCGGATGGCAGCGCTACGCTCGCGCACGTGATGGACATGCTTCTCTGGGCCGGCATCGGCTACCTTCTGGGATCCATTCCCTTCGGGCTGATCCTGACCGCAATGTCGGGCGGCGGAGACATCCGCAGCGTCGGGTCGGGCAACATCGGTGCGACCAATGTGCTGCGGACCGGGAAAAAGGGTGTCGCGGCGGCAACCCTGCTGCTCGATGCCGGCAAGGGCGCGCTGGCTGTCTGGCTGGCGCAGCGCTTCGGGGGGGATGTAGCCCCCCTTCTGGCCGGCGCCGGCGCCTTTATCGGCCATCTGCATCCGGCGTGGCTGAAGTTCCGTGGCGGCAAGGGCGTCGCGACGCTCCTGGGCGTTTCGACGGCGCTGAACCCCTGGGCCGGGCTTGGCTTCGCGGTGGCCTGGCTCGGCGTGGCGGTGATCAGTCGCATTTCGTCGCTGGGCGGCATGGTGGCGGGCTTTGCGGCGGCAACCGTGCTTGTCGTGCTGGGCGACGCGCCTGCCGGTCTTGTGGTGGCCCTGCTGTCCCTGTGGGTGCTGTGGACCCATCGGGAGAATATCGCGCGCCTGAAGGCCGGCACCGAACCGCGGATCGGCCGGAAGGCGTGAGCCAAGGCACGCTCCCCGAGGCGGAGCGGATTGCCCGCCTGCGCCTGGCACGCACCGATGGGGTCGGCTCGGTCAGCTACGGCCAGCTTCTGAAGCGCTTCGGGACTGCTGAGGCAGCCGTCGAAGCCCTTCAGGGCATGGGAAGGCCGCTGGCGGCAGAGGGCATTGCCGAGCGGGAACTGGCGGCTGCCGGGGCAGTTGGCGCGCGGCACGTGCTGCTGGGCGAGCCCGACTATCCGCCCCTTCTTGCAGAACTGGCCGACCCGCCCCCCGTTCTTGTCGCGGCAGGAGATCCCGAGCTCGCGGCGCGGCCCGTGGTCGCGATGGTGGGCGCGCGCAACGCAAGCGCCGCCGGGCGCGGCCTTGCTTTCGAGATGGCCGAGGCGCTCGGCGCTGCCGGCTGGGTGGTGGCATCGGGCATGGCGCGCGGGATCGATGCGGAGGCCCATCGCGGCGCGCTTTCCACCGGCACGATCGGCTGCGTGGCGGGCGGAGTCGATGTCGCCTACCCACCGGAAAATGCTGAACTTCAGGCCATGGTTGCAGCCAGGGGGCTTCTGCTCTCGGAAATGCCGCCCGGAACCGAACCCCAGGCCCGGCATTTCCCCCGGCGCAACCGACTGATCGCAGGCGTATCGCGCGGGGTGGTGGTGATCGAGGCGGCGCATGGCTCCGGCAGCCTGATCACCGCGCGGATCGCCGGCGAGGCTGGCCGGGAGGTCATGGCCGTGCCGGGCCACCCCCGTGACCCACGCTCGACCGGCGGAAATGGTCTTATCCGCCAGGGGGCGACCCTGGTGGAGCAGGTGGCCGATGTGCTTGCCGTGCTGAACCCGTTCGCTGTGATCGAACGGCAGGTGCCGCCTTCGCGGCGTGCAGCGTCGGTTCGTCCCCTGCGTGCGGCCCCGGCACCCGCCGTGGCCGGGCAGGGCGACCTTATCGACCTCCTCTCGGTCAGCGGGGTTGCGCTGGATGAGGTTGTGCGCGCCTCCGGCCTCCCGGTCGCGGCTGTGCAGGCGATGCTGTCGGACCTGGAAATCGAGGGGCAGATCGTGCGCCTCGCCGGTGGCAGAGTGGCGCGGGTGTCATGAGGCGGCGGGCCGTCAGGTTGCGCATCAGGGTGCCCGCCGTCTATGCGGCGCGGCCCAGGGAAGGACAGGCATGGATCTCGTAATAGTCGAGTCGCCCGCAAAGGCTCGGACGATCGAAGGCTATCTCGGCAGCGGAACCCGGGTTCTCGCGAGCTTCGGCCATGTCCGCGACCTGCCGCCTGTCGACGGCAGCGTCGACCCCGAGAAGGACTTCGCGATGCGCTGGGAGGTCTCGGCCGACCGGCAGAAGCAGCTGAAGGCGATCACCGACGCGGCGAAGCAAGCCGATCGCGTGGTGCTCGCAACCGACCCCGACCGCGAGGGCGAGGCAATCTCCTGGCACCTCGCCGAAGTGCTGCGCGCCAAGAAGGCCGTCCCCAAGGGCGGCATGCAGCGCATCACCTTCAATGCGATCACCAAGGATGCGGTGCGCACCGCAATGGCGAACCCGCGTGACATCGACCAGCCGCTGGTCGACGCCTATCTCGCCCGCCGCGCGCTCGACTATCTGGTGGGCTTCACCCTCAGCCCCGTCCTCTGGCGCAAGCTGCCCGGCGCGAAGAGCGCAGGGCGCGTGCAGTCGGTGGCGCTGAGGCTGATCGTCGAGCGCGAACGCGAGATCGAGGCCTTCACCCCGCAGGAATACTGGTCGGTGGAGGCGAGTCTGAAGGCAGCCTCGGGCCATGGCTTCACCGCCCGCCTGACGGCCCTCAACGGCAAGAAACTCGACAAGTTCGCTCTGCCGAACGAGGCAACCGCCGAAGCCGCGCGCAAGTTGGTCGAGGCCGGCAGCTTCTCCGTCTCGGCGGTCGACCTGAAGACGGTGGTGCGCAACCCGGCCCCGCCCTTCACCACCTCCACCCTGCAACAGGAAGCCTCCCGCAAGCTGGGCCTCGGCGCGCAGCAAACGATGCGGACCGCGCAGACGCTCTACGAGGCCGGGCACATCACCTATATGCGCACCGACGGCGTTGCGATGGACGGCAGCGCCATCGCCCGCGCGCGCGACGTGGTGATGGAGCGCTACGGCAAGGACTATGTGCCAGAAAAGCCGCGCTTCTATTCCACCAAGGCAAAGAACGCCCAGGAAGCGCACGAGGCGATCCGGCCGACCGATTTCGCAAAGACGGCGGGCGCGCTGGGGCTGTCCGACATGGAGGCGCGGCTCTACGACCTGGTCTGGAAGCGCGCCATCGCCTCGCAGATGGCGTCGGCTCAGCTCGAGCGCACCACGGTCGACCTGCTGGCCGACGACGGAAGCGCAGAGCTGCGTTCCACGGGCACCGTTGTGGTGTTTCCGGGCTTCCTGACCCTCTATGCCGAGGGCACCGACGACCTCGATGAAGAGGATGGCGCAAGGCTTCCCAAGCTGCTGGCCGGCGAACGGCCGCACTTGCAGGAGGTGACCAAGGACCAGCACTTCACCCAGGCCCCGCCGCGCTATTCCGAGGCAAGCCTCGTGAAGCGGCTGGAGGAGCTCGGCATCGGACGGCCGTCGACCTACGCCTCCATCATCCAGGTGCTGAAGGACCGCGACTATGTGGTCATCGAGCAGAAGCGCTTCCGCCCGCAGGAGAAGGGCCAGCTGGTGACGGCCTTCCTCGAGCGCTTCTTCGAGCGCTACGTCGAATATGACTTCACGGCGGGGCTGGAGGGCAAGCTCGACGACATCTCGGCCGGCGAAGCCGCCTACCTGCAGGTGCTCCGCGACTTCTGGGCGGATTTCAAGCCGCGCACGGCCGATGTCATGGAGCAGAAGCCCTGGGACGTCGAGAAGGCGCTGGACGAATATCTGGCGGACCATCTGTTCCCACCGCGTGCCGACGGCACCGACCCGCGAAATTGCCCCAGCTGCGGCAACGGGCGCCTTGCGCTGAAGGTCGGCAAGTTCGGCCCCTTCATTTCCTGCTCCAACTATCCCGAATGCCGCTTCACCCGCCAGTTCGCGGGCGCCAACGGCGAGGATGCGGGGCCCCAGAACCTGGGGGCCGATCCGGCAACAGGCCTGCCCATCGAGGTGAAGAGCGGCCGGTTCGGGCGGTATGTGCAGCTGGGCGACAAGCGGACGACCATCCCCAAGGACATGGGCGACCTCGACCTCGAGAAGGCGCTGAAGCTCCTGAGCTTGCCGCGCGAAGTGGGTCTCCACCCGGAAACCGGCCTGCCGATCGTCGCCAACCTCGGCCGCTATGGCCCCTATCTTCTCCACGACGGCAAATATGCGAACCTGAAGGAAACCGCCGAGCTGTTCGAGATCGGCATGAACGCGGCCGTCGTGAAGCTCGCCGAGCCCAAGGGCGGGCGCGGCCAGCGCACGCCGGCCGAGCCGCTGGCCTTGCTGGGCGCCCACCCCGAAAGCGGCGCCGAGGTGAAGGTGCTGAACGGTCGCTTCGGCCCCTACATCACCGACGGTGCGGTGAACGCGAATGTGCCCAAGGGCACCGACCCCAAGGCGGTCACCCTGGCCGAGGCGGTCGTGCTGCTGGCGGAACGCGCCGCCCGCGCGCCGGCGAAGGGCCGCAAGGCCCCGAAGAAGGCAACCGCGAAGAAGGCACCTGCAAAGAAAGCGGCCACGAAGAAGGCCTCGGCTTGACACCGGCCGCCGCTCCGGCGGTACTCGGCGCATGAGCCTCCCAGACCGCGACGCCATCCTCGCCTTCGTCCGGCAGACCCCGTCCGCCGTCGGCAAGCGCGAAATCGCGCGCGCCTTCGGCCTGAAAGGCGCCGAGCGCGAAGCGCTGAAGGCGCTGCTGGTGGAAATGGAGGAAGAGGGCCTTCTGGAAGCAGGCCCAGGCCGCACGCTGCACAAGGCCGGCGGTCTGCCACGCGTGGCGGTCCTGACGGTTGTTTCCGCCGACGGCGCCCGCGTCATGGCCGTGCCCGAAAAATGGGAGGGCGAGGGCACCCCGCCCCGCGTTCTGATCGGTGCCGCCCGCGGCCGGCCCGGCTCAGCGCGCCGCGAACGCTTCGAGGCCGGCGACAGGCTGCTCACCCGCATCGAGGGGGATCACCCCAAGTATCTGGGCACCGTCATCAAGCGGCTCTCCAAGGGGCATGCCATGCTGATGGGCGTGGTAAAGAAGGGCGAGCAGGGCCAGCTGGTGTTGCGCCCACTCGACAAGCGCGAACGGCGAAGCTGGCCCATCCACCACGGCACGGCCGTCTCCCCCGGAGAGCTGGTAAAGGCCGAACTGAAAGGCTCGGGCGCCCGCGCAGCCGCCCACGTCACCGAACGGCTGGGTGATCCCTTCGCGGTGACATCCTCGCTGTCCGACATCGCGATCGCCGCCAAGGGCATCCCGAAAGAGTTCCCCGACGACGTGCTGCGCGAAGCCGAGCGTGCTGCCCGGCTCTGGTCGCAATCCAGCCTCAAGGACGACGGCAAGCGCGAGGACTGGCGCGACATCCCGCTCATCACCATCGACCCCGCCGATGCGCGCGACCATGACGATGCGGTATGGGCCGAACCGCTGCCGGACGCCGAGGGCGGCTGGACCCTGCTGGTCGCGATCGCCGACGTCAGCTGGTTCCTGCTGCCGGGCAGCCCGCTCGACCGCCAGGCGTTCGACCGCGGCAACAGCGTCTATTTCCCCGACCAGGTGGTCCCGATGCTGCCGCACGCGCTGTCGTCGGATTCCTGCAGCCTCAACGCCGGCACGGAAAAGGCCGTGCTCGCCTGCCGGATGCACATCGCGCCCGATGGCGAGATGCTGGGCTTCACCTTCCACCGCGCCCGCGTGCGGATCGCTGCAAATCTCGCTTACGAGGAAGCGCAGGCGGTCATGGAGGACCGGGCCGACAGTGCGCTCAAGGGTTCGGTGCTCGAACCGCTCTGGGCCTGCTGGAAGGCATTGGCCAAGGCGCGGGCCAGGCGCGAGCCGCTGGAGCTCGAGCTGCCGGAAAAGCGCGTGGTGCTGGATGCGGAAGGGCGTGTGCAGGGCATTGCCGTCCGCGAGCGCTTCGACGCGCACCGGGTGATCGAGGACATGATGATCGCAGCCAACGTGGCGGCGGCAAAGGCGCTCGAGGCCAAGAAGGCGCCCGTGATGTACCGCTGCCACGAGGCGCCGGGTCGGGAGAAGCTGACCAGCCTGAAGGAGTATCTCGGCACCATGGGCCTCAGCTTCGCGCTGGGCCAGGTGATCACGCCCGCCACCTTCAACAATGTGATCCGCAAGGCGCAGGGCCGCCCCGACCTGCCCGAGATCTCCGAAGCCGTTCTGCGCAGCCAGACGCAGGCCTATTATGCGCCGCGCAACGAGGGCCATTTCGGCCTCTCGCTGAAAAGCTACGGCCACTTCACCTCGCCGATCCGCCGCTACGCAGATGTCTGCGTCCACAGGGCGCTGGTGGCGGCCTATCGCCTCGGCCCCGGCGGCCTGCCCGACGGAGCCGAGCAGCGCTTCGCCGCCATCGGCGAGCATATCAGCTTCACCGAGCGCCGCGCGATGGAGGCCGAGCGCGAGACGCTGGACCGCTACATCGCCCGCCACCTCGCAAGCCATGTCGGCCAGATCGTGCGGGCCCGAATCTCCGGCGTGCAGGCTTTCGGCTTCTTCGCGACAGTTGACGGCATCGGCGGCGACGGAATCGTCCCCGTCAGCGCGCTGGGGGCGGAGCGCTTCCACTTCGACGAAGCCGGCCGCTTCCTGGAGGGCGCCGAGTCGGGCACCCGCTATGCCCAGGGCCAGCGTCTGGAGCTGAAGCTCGAAGAGGCGGACCCGGTGACGGGGGGCCTCAGATTCTCAATTCCCGGGGTCGAGGCCGGCGATCGCCATGGGCCAAGGTTCCGCAGGGATGGAAAGGGCCTGGCCCCGAAGCGCGGCGGCCCACCTCCGGGGATCAAGAGAGGGCGGCGGTCTTGAGTGTGCCGCTTCCAGCGGCGGGGTTGACCCCGCACCCGATTCCAGCGTAGGGGCCTCGCCTTTCCTGCCGACCCCCGTCGGCGGGCCACAGATTTCGTTTCGAGGACATCATGGCGAAGCCGACGACGGTCAAGATCAAGCTCGTGAGCACCGCGGACACGGGTTACTATTACGTGACCAAGAAGAACCCGCGCACCAAGACCGAGAAGCTTCTGTTCCGGAAGTATGATCCGGTTGCCAAGAAGCACGTCGAGTTCAAGGAGGCGAAGATCAAGTGAAGCCGGCTGCGGTCAACGCGCAGCGTTGATCCGCAGACTCGGCGCAACGATCGGCCGGGCGTGCGATGGCCCGCAGGCCATCGAACCGCTTCGACGTGACGGCGCGGGCTTTGCCCGCGCTTTTCTTTTTTACTGCCCCTCAGACGCCGGGCGGCCGCATCCGCGGCCTTGGCTTCCTCCGCTTCGCTCCGGGCGCGCGGTCGCGCTTGCGGCGCTGCGCGCCGGGCCCTATCCCCCCACCATGGACCCAACCCTCGCGCTCCAGGCCCTCGCTGCCATCATCGCCGACGAGCCCCTGCGCGACCGCTTCCTGGCGCTGACCGGCTTCGACCCGGCCACCATCCGAGCCCGCGCGGCCGAGCCCGACATGGCGGACGCCGTCGCCGACTTTCTCTCCGGCCACGAGCCCGATCTCATCCGCATTGCAGCCCAGCTGGGCGTGACGCCCGACCACCTTGTTGGAATGGTGCGTTGAGGCCTCTCCTCATCCTCGATTGCGACGAGGTGATCCTCGAGTTCGCCGGCCCCTTCGCGCGCTGGCTGCGCGAGGCGCGCGAGATCGAGCTCCGCTTCGACAGCTTCGCACTGGTCGGCAACATGCGCCACCTGTCGGACGGGCGGCCTGTCGACATGCAGGACTTTCCGCCGCTTCTCGATGGATTCTTCGAACATGGCCAGCATCTCCAGGCACCGGCCGAGGATGCGATCGAAACCCTGACCGAATTCGCCAGGGATATGGACCTGGTGGTGCTCACCAACATCCCGGCTGCCTACCGCGACATCCGGATTTCGATGCTGAAGGGCCTCGGGCTGGATGTGCCGGTGCACGCGAACGACGGCCCCAAGGGCCGCATGGTGAAGGAGCTGGCCGGCGACCGGCGGGCGGTCTTCGTGGATGACCTGCCACCCCACCACAGCAGCGCGGCAAAGCATGCGCCTCAGGTGGGCCGCCTTCACATGGTGGCGGATGCGACGCTGAGGGGCTTGATCCCGGCCGCGCCTGACGCGCATGTCCGCATCGATCGCTGGGCCGATGCCCGGCACTGGATTCGGGACTATCTGGAAGGAACGGCGTAATGAGCGTTGCGGACAAGCTGAAGGAACTCGGCCTCGAACTGCCCGCGGCCGCTGCGCCCGTCGCCTCCTATGTGCCAACGGTCGAAACCGACGGCCTGCTCTATGTGTCGGGCCAGATCAGTTTTGCGGCCGACGGCAGCCTGATCAAGGGACGGCTGGGTGCCGACATGGACGTGGCAGCCGGTCAGAAGGCGGCCGAACGCTGCGCGCTGATGATCCTGGCACAGGTGGGCGCTGCGCTGGGCGGCAACTTCGGCCGGGTCGAGCGCGTCGTGAAGCTGGGCGTCTTCGTCCAGTGCACCCCCGATTTCACCGACCAGCCCGAGGTGGCCAATGGCGCATCCGACCTGTTCGTTGCCGTCTTCGGCGAGGCAGGCAAGCATGCTCGGGCAGCGGTCGGCGTGCCGGCCCTGCCCCGCGGGGTCGCCGTCGAGGTGGACGCCGTCCTGCAGCTGCGCTGACGCGGGTGGCTGGCGCGGTCGCTCGGCTGGTCGGTGCGGCGCGCGACATCCCCGCTGCTGACTGGGACAGGCTGGCAGGCGACGGCAACCCCTTCGCCTCCCACGCATTCGCGACCAGCCTCGAGGACAGCGGCAGTGCGACGACGCGCGCCGGCTGGCAGCCGCTGCACATCCTGGTTGACGACGCCGACGGCCGTGCCGCAGGCTTCCTGCCCGGCTATCTGAAGAGCCACAGCCAAGGCGAATATGTGTTCGACCACAGCTGGGCCGATGCCTGGGCGCGCTCCGGTGAGGCCTATTACCCCAAGCTGCAGCACGCCACGCCCTTCACGCCGGCGACCGCGCCCAAGCTTCTCAGCCCCGACCCGGAGGTTCGCGCGCTGCTGGCGGCTGCCAGCGCCAGCGTGGTGGTGGAGAACGCGCTGTCGGGCGCGCATGCGACCTTCCTGAACGACCCTGATGCCGAGGTGCTGGCTGAAGGCGGCTGGCTGGAGCGCAATGATGTCCAGTACCACTGGTTCAACAACGGCTTCTCCGGCTTCGACGACTTCCTGGGCGAGCTCAGCTCCAAGAAGCGCAAGGCCCTCAGGAAAGAGCGCGCGCAGGCGCTTGCAGGGGTGGACGAGATCGTCCGACTGACCGGCAGCGACCTCACCGAATCTGCATGGGACGATTTCTGGGTCTTCTATCAGGACACGGGAAGCCGCAAATGGGGCCGGCCCTATCTCACGCGACAGTTCTTCAGCCTGATCGGCGAGCGCATGCCCAACCGGATCATGCTTGTCATGGCGAAAACGGGTGGGCGCCACGTGGCAGGTGCGCTCAACTTCCTTGGCGACGACTGCATCTATGGCCGTCAATGGGGCTGCACGCAGGAGATCCCCTTCCTGCACTTCGAGCTCTGTTACCATCAGGCGATCGACATCGCGTGCGAACGGGGCCTCAAGCGTGTGGAGGCAGGCGCCCAGGGGCAGCACAAGGTGGCGCGCGGCTACCAGCCCGTGCTGACGCGATCGATGCACTGGATCCGCGACCAGCGCTTCCGCGCAGCGATCGCGGATTATCTTCGACGGGAAAGGCCGGCCGTCGCAGCCGAGGCGCGGGCACTCGCCGAGGGGCTGCCGTTCCGCAAGGCGAGCGAGGCCTAGGCGCGATCCTCGAAGTCGGCCGGGCTGTTCCCAAGCAGATAGCGTGGCCCGGCCCCGGCCTTCGCTGCCCGGTCGGCCGCATTGTACAGGCCGCAAGCATCGAGGCTAAGGCAGCCGCAGCCGATGCAGCCGTCCAGCCGGTCGCGCGTCTGCTCCAGGAAACGGATCTGCCGGTCGAGACGGCCGCGAATTCGCCGGCTGATCATGGCCCAGTCGGCGCGGGTGGGGCTGCGGCCATTCGGCAGGGTGCGAAGCTCGGCCTCGATCTCGGCGAGGCTGAGGCCCAGCTGCTGGGCGATCATCGCAAAGGAAAGGCGCCGGATGTCCGCGCGCGGAAAACGGCGCTGGTTGCCGCGCGTTCGAATGGGCGAGAGCAGGCCGCGCGCCTCGTAGAAGCGGATTGCCGACACGCTGAGCCCGGTACGACGGGCGAGATCGCCGATGGACAGCTGCTCGGCCAAAGGGCTCTCCCGGTAGAAAAGGCTTGACCTCAATCTAGCTTGAGATTGCATCAAGCGAAAGCCCCCGGCGAATCACCGTCGGGTCGGTTGGAGAACGTCCTTGGCATCCCCCCGAATCGAACATGTGAACCTGACCGTGACAGACCCCGAACGAACCGCCCGCCTGCTGGGCGAGCTGTTCGGCTGGGTCGAGCGCTGGCGCGGCCCCTCGCAGATGGGTGGTTGGACCATCCATGTCGGCAGCCCGGCCGACTATGTGGCGCTCTACACCCACGACGGCGAGCAGGGCGGCCACCCGAAGGGGCAACCGCTCAATCACCTCGGCATCGAGGTCGACGATCTCGCCGCCGTCGAGGCACGTGTGATAGCCGCGGGCCTGACGCCCTTCAATCACGCCGACTACAGCCCCGGCCGCCGCTTCTACTTCTTCGACCCGGACGGCATCGAATATGAGGTCGTCAGCTACACGGCCTGACCGCCTTGCCCTCCGTCCGGCCGCCGCCTAGCTTGCGTGCGCAGGGTGGAAGGGGGAAGGCAGGCATGTTGATCCGCAAGGGCTTGATCGGTGCCGGTGTTGCATTGCTGCTGGCGGGTTGCGCCACCACCCAGGCGCCCGAACCGCCGACGACGATCGCGGCTGTCGGCGAGCTCAGGCCGGGTCTGGGCATCGCCAAGGGCTATCTGGATCCGAAGGCCCTGCCGAACAGCCTCGCGCTGCTGCCGGCGCCGCCCGCGCCGGGCAGCGCCGCGCTCGCCGCGGACGAGGCGGCCTTCAAGGAAGGGCTCGCCGCAAGCCCCGAGCGTTTCGCCCAGGCAACGACGGACGCCGATCTGCGCTGGCCGCAGATGGTTTCCGGCTTCGAGGCCATTCTCGGGCGGTCGGTTTCGGGCGAGTCGACTCCGCACACGGCAATGCTGATCCGCCGCACCATCGCGGATGCCGGCCTTTCGACCTATGCCGCCAAGACGCACTACAACCGCACCCGCCCCTTCGTCGTGAATGGCGTATCGTCCTGCACCCCGGCCGAAGAAGCCATGCTGCGCAAGGACGGCTCCTACCCGTCGGGCCATGCCGCGATCGGCTGGATGCTGGGCCTGCTGTTCACGGACCTTGCGCCTGACAAGACCGATACCCTTCTGAAGCGGGGCTTCGACTTTGGCGACAGCCGCGTCATCTGCCGCGTCCACTGGCAAAGCGACGTCGCCGCCGGCCGCCTGATGGCATCGGCCGCTTATGCCCGGCTGCAATCCGACCCGGTCTTCAAGGCCCAGCGGGATCTTGCCCGGGCGGAGCTTGCGAAGCGCTGAGCCGCGTCTCCAGAAGCGCCTTCAGCGCGTCGAGCGATCGAACGCCGGCAAAGTCCTCGGCGGAGACCAGCACGGACAGGGCGCCCGCCTGCTCCAGCAGGATGGCCGGCAGCGCCGTCGGGTTGCCCGGAAAGGCCGCCTGCCACTCGTCGCGGTGCAGGAATGTCACCGGCAGCGGCAGCGCCTCGATGGTCGCGCGCCAGTCCCGCTTCATGCCGAAGGTGCCAAAGGTCACCTCGCACAGGCGGCAGGCATAGGTGGATGGGCTGAACGTCTTGTGCAGCAGGTCCAGCGCCCCGTTCACCAGCCCGCCGTCGGCGTTGTAGATCATCAGCAGCCGGTCCATGCCTGCCAGAGGCTGGGGCCGGCTGCTGCCGCTGTCAACGCGTCGCCTGCTGTTCGGGCGGCCCGACCAGCCGGCGGTAGATCCACCAGCTGCCGGCCGCATAGATGACGACGTTGATCGCCCCGAACAGGGTCCAGTAGGTCCAGCCGCTCGTGAATTCCGCGATCCCGAAGCGCGGGTTCACCAGCACCTGGCTCACCCCGGCCATGAACAGGCCGAGCCAGCTGAAGCCCATGTCGAGCTTGTGGGCGCGCAAATGCGCCGGGTCGCCGCCCTTCAGCCATCGCCGCAGGTTGCGCATCCCGTTCCACAGCGACCACAGCCCGACGAGGGCGAGGATGTGGAAGAAGAGGAACTGCGTGCCGTCGGTGATCGTCGTCAGCGCACTCAGCAGAGACACCAGCATCACGGGCACATAGATGCGGCCCAGCAGCCTGTGGACGGGCGTGCCCTTGGCTGCCAGAAGTTGCGTCAGGCCCAGCGGCAGCGCGATGAGAGCGGTGAGAAAGTGGACCCAGATGAGAAGGGGCATGTCTGCGAACATGATGGCTCCTTTGCAGAATGATGGTGCCGGTTCGCCCGGGCGCCACCCCGGCCGCAAGCGCGCTTTCGCAGATGCCGCGCGCGTCTTCGTGAACCTCGGCGCCTGCAGGATTCGCGCTTCGTGAATTCGCAGCCGAATGCGCGGATCTTTGCGGTGGCCACGGTTGCAGCCACCCTTTTGTGCGTGATCGCAGGGCCGTTCGGCACGGGCGTGCTGCCGGTGCCGACACGAACGCTGGTGTGGGCCGCGCTCATTTCGCTCAACGCGCTGAAATGGTGGAGCTGGTATCGCTGGCTCGGGCCGAGGATTTCGGACGGACCCTGGGCCGACTTCGCCCTCGCGGCCGGCGGTGCTGTCGTTCTGAACGCGACGCTGCCGCTGGAGATCGCCTGGGTCTATCGCGCGGTCGGGATCGACTTCGCGCCCGGCTGGCTTGGCATGTGGCTTGTGGCGGTGCTGATCTCTGTCTCGATCAGTGCCGTCGTCACCGCCGTGTCCTGGCGCCGCCCGACGGCAAACGAAGCGCCGCCACCCCAGCCCTCGCCCCCGCGCGGGCTTGCGCTGAAGGCAGACCTCTCACGTCTCCTCGCGGTGACCTCCGAGGACCACTATCTCCGCCTCCATATGGAGGGCGGCGACAGGCCGCTGATCCTCTACCGCTTCGGCGACGCGCTGGCAGACCTCGACGGGCTGGACGGCCTGCAGGTGCATCGCGGGGTCTGGATCGCCGCCAAGGGCGTCAGCGCGGCCGAGCGCGAGGGCCGTCGCTGGTGGCTGCGCCTGCCCGACGGCACACGGCTCCCGGTGTCCGACAGGCACCTTCCCGCTGTTCGCGCGCGGGGCTGGCTCGCGCGCTGAAAGACCAGGTCAGGGCTTGCGGGTCAGCCGATACTCGCTGCGGAAGCCATAGTCGCCGCCGTCGGGCTTCATCTCGCGCCGCCAGACCATCTGGTTGCCGTTGATCTCGATCGTTTCGCGCACGTCCATCGGCACCGCCTGTTCGGCCCCACGGGTTTCGAGAACCAGCTTGACCGGCTCGGCCGCGCCCGGCTCCAGACTGCCCGAGGCGATCCGGAAGGTGACAGCCTCGTCACCTGGATCGCGGGTGAACGTGCGCGAGGGGGCGTTCACCGAGATCTTGAACGGCTGACGAACCAGCCGACCCTTGCCGTCATCGAGCAACATGTCGATCAGGGCCGCATCCCCCTGGGGCTTGCCGGTCATGGTGGCGTTCACCGTCTGGGTCTCGCCATTCAGCACATTGCGGAAGATCACCGTCCCCGCCCAGTCTCCGTGGAAACGGGCGAGCAGCTGGGGCGCATGCTCCTGTGCGGCAGGCGTCTGGGCGGAAACCGCAGGCGGCAGCGCCACAAGCGCGCACGCCGCAGCCGCGAACAGCACGGAAACCCCGGTTCTCATTGGCAGCCTAGATGCCGATGCAAAGATATTTGGTCTCGAGATACTCATCCAGGCCATATTTCGATCCTTCCCGGCCAACGCCGGATTCCTTCACGCCGCCGAACGGGGCGACCTCCGTGCTGATGATGCCCGTGTTGATGCCGACCATCCCATAGTCCAGCGCCTCCGCGAGCCGGAACACGCGGCCGAGATTCTGCCCATAGAAATAGGCGGCAAGGCCGAACCGCGTCGCGTTGGCCGCCGCAATCACGTCCGCATCCGTCTCGAAGCGGAACACGGGCGCCAGCGGCCCGAAGGTCTCTTCGGTTGCAACCGCCATCCCTGACGTCACGCCCGTCAGCAGGGCCGGCGTCAGGAAGGTGCCGCCCTTCCGTTCTCCGCCCGTCACCAGGGTCGCGCCCTTCGCGACCGCGTCGGCGATATGCTCCTCGGTCTTTTCCACGGCTGCCATATCGATCATCGGGCCGATCTCTGTGCCGGGCTCCGCCCCATTGCCCAGCTTCAGCGCCTTCACCCGCGCCGACAGCTTCTCCACGAACGCGTCATGGATGCCAGCCTGCGCGTAGATCCGGTTGGCGCACACGCAGGTCTGGCCCGCATTGCGGAACTTGGATGCGATCGCACCCTCGATCGCCGCATCCAGGTCGGCATCGTCCAGCACGATGAAGGGCGCATTGCCACCGAGCTCCAGGCTGATCTTCTGCACATTCTGCGCAGCGGCTGCGTAAAGCTCCTTCCCCGTCTCGGTGGAGCCGGTGAAGCTCAGCTTGCGCGCGGTGGGGTTGGACGTGAACTCCGCTGCCAGCTCCGAGGCCTTGCCGGTAATCACGCTCAGCAGCCCCGAGGGAAGCCCCGCTTCTTCCGCAAGCACGGCGAGCGCCACTGCTGTCAGCGGCGTCGATGACGCCGGCTTCACCACGATCCCGCAGCCCGCGGCCAGCGCCGGCCCCGCCTTGCGCGTGATCATCGCGGCCGGGAAGTTCCACGGCGTGATCGCGGCCGCCACCCCCACCGGCTGCTTCAGAACCAGGATGCGCCGGTCGGGCTGGTGCGGAGGGATCACATCGCCATAGGCGCGCTTTCCCTCTTCGGCGAACCACTCGATGAAGCTTGCCGCATAGGCGATCTCGCCCCGGCTCTCGCCCAGCGGCTTGCCCTGTTCGGCCGTCATGATCTTCGCCAGATCCTCCTGGTTCGCCATTATCAGGTCGAACCAGCGGCGCAGCACCACCGAACGCGCCTTGGCGGTCAGCGCTACCCAGGCCGGCATCGCGGCCTCGGCGGCGGCAATCGCTTGCGCCGCCTCCGCCCGGCCCAGGCGCGGCACATGGGCAATCGTCTCACCGGTCGCCGGATTGGTCACGGCAATGCCCGAAGCATTCCCCTCCACCCAACGGCCGGCAATCAGGTTCGCGCCCCGCAGCAGTTCGGGGCGGGCAAGCGAGAGGGTCATTCAGCGGGCTTTTCCTGTGTGGCGGGAAGGGCCTCGGCCTCGGGCTTCGGCTTGTCGGTCAGGCGGATGGCGATCAGGCTGATCTCGTAGAGCAGCACCAGCGGGATCGCGAGCAGCAGCTGCGACACCACGTCGGGCGGGGTGAAGATGGCCGCAATCACGAAGGCGACCACGATGAAATAGCGGCGAAACCCCACCAGCTGCTCGCGCGTGACGATCCCCGCCTTGTTCAACAGCATCAGCAGCACCGGCAGAAGGAAGGCGACCCCGAAGGCGAACAGAAACTGCATGATGAAGCTGAGATAGGCGCCGACCGAGGGGAGCGCCTCCTGCGCCACGCCCGATCCGCCCAGATCCCCCTGGAAGCCCAGCAGGAACCTGAGCGCCGTCGGGATAGCGATGAAATAGGCAAAGCAGGCGCCCAGCGTGAAGAGAAAGGGCGTGACCATCAGGAAGGGCAGCAGCGCGGCCTTCTCCTGCCGGTAGAGGCCCGGGGCAACGAAGCGCCACATCTGGGTCGCGACCACAGGGAAACTCACCATCAGTGCGCCGAAGAAGGCGACCCGCACCTGCACGAAGAAGGCCTCGAACACCTGCGTGAAAATCACCCGATCCTGCCCGGCTGCGGCCAGTGGGCGAACCAGCAGGGCGAAGATGTCCTTTGCGAAGGCGAAGCACAGGAAAAAGGCAACCAGGATTGCCAGCACGGACCAGAGCAGGCGCGTCCGCAGCTCGATCAGGTGATCGATCAGCGGGGCCTTGCTGTCGTCGATGTCCGGGATCATGGCAGCGGCCGCGGATCGGGCTCAGCCGCGTCGGCGATCGGCGCTCCGGGTGCGGGATCCCCGTCGGAAGCCGGCGAATGGTCCGGCATGACCGGCGTTTCGGCCATGATCTTCCGGTTGTGCTCGGCCCACTGCTTTTCCATTTCCTCGAGCTCGGCCTGGCGCATCATCTCGTCGAAGCCCGAGCGCAGGTGCCGCGTCATCGCGCGCGCCTTTCCGGTGTAGCGGCCGAGCGTCCGTAGCGCGTTCGGCAGTTCCTTGGGGCCGATCACCAGCAGCGCGACGATCGCGACAAGAAGAAGCTCGGTGCCGCCGATCTCGAACATGGCGCTGCCTCAGGGCCCCCTCAGCGGGGGGCCTGGTCCGCGGTCGGCGTCGGCTGGGGCGCGGCCTGCTGGCTCACCTGCGCCGGCGGAGCGGCGGGCGTTGCCGGGTTCGCATCGTCGTCGGCAAGGCCCTTCTTGAAGGATTTGATGCCCTTGGCAAGGTCGCCCATCATCTCGGAAATGCGGCCCCTGCCAAATAGGAGGAGCACGACGAGGGCGACGATAACCCAGTGCCAGATGCTCATGCTGCCCATGGTCTTGACTCCCGGTGGCGCCCGACGGCGCGGATAGGACTGCTATCTAGTCGTTCGACCCGTCGGACGCCAGTCCGGCATCTTGTCCGGACAACTCCGGCGCCAGTGCCGCGTCTGCCGCGGCGTCGTCCGGCTCGGGCAGGGGGTCCAGCAGACCCGCCGCCTTCAGTTCGGCGATCCCCGGTAAGTCGCGCCGGCTCTCCAGGCTGAAGTGCGCCAGAAAGGCCGGCGTCGTGGCATATTGCATCGGCCGCCCCGGCGTCTCGCGGCGCCCGGCCGGCCGGATGAAGCCCGCTTCCAGCAGCGTGTCGAGCGTTCCCCGCGCAGTCTGCACGCCGCGGATCTCCTCGATCTCGGTCCGTGTCACCGGCTCGTGATAGGCGATGATCGCAAGCGATTCGAGCGCCGCGCGCCCCAGTTTCTTCGGCACTTCCCGCGCGCGCTCCAGCACGGTCGCACAGTCGGGGGCCGTCTGGAACAGCCAGCGCCCGCCGCGCTGCACCAGATTGACTCCGCGGGCGGAATAATCGGCGACCAGCGTATCGAGGGCGCCGCCCAGGTCCCCTTCGCCGGCATAGGCGCGGATATCGGCAGGGGTCAGCGGTTCGGCGGCGGCGAACAGCACGGCTTCCACCTTGCGGGTGTAACCGGCGGCATCCTCCTCACCGCTCATCCGGCTTAATCCACGTCTTCGACGTCCACCGTCTCGCCGCTGACACGCTGCGAAAGGGCGGCTGCCATGAAGGGATCAAGCTCGCCGTCGAGCACGTCGCCTGGCGCGGTGCTGGTGACGCCCGTGCGCAGGTCCTTCACCAGCTGATAGGGCTGAAGAACATAGGACCGGATCTGGTGCCCCCAGCCGATGTCGGTCTTGGTGGCGTTCACGGCCTGGGCCTCGGCCTCGCGCCGCTGCAGCTCGGCCTCGTACAGCCGCGCGCGCAGCATCTTCCAGGCGGTCGCCCGGTTCTTGTGCTGCGAGCGTTCGCCCTGGCAGGCAACCACGATTCCAGACGGGATGTGGGTAATGCGCACCGCCGAATCGGTGGTGTTGATATGCTGCCCGCCGGCGCCCGATGCCCTGTAGGTGTCGATCCGGCAGTCGCTCTCCTTGATCTCGATCTCGATCGAATCGTCGATCTCGGGATAGACCCACACGCTCGAGAAGCTGGTGTGGCGCCGTGCCGAGCTGTCGTAGGGGCTGATCCGAACCAGTCGATGCACGCCGCTTTCCGTCTTGGCCCAGCCGAACGCGCCTTCGCCCTTCAACAGGATGGTTGCAGACTTGATTCCCGCCTGCTCACCGGCGTTGTAGTCGATCAGCTCCACCTTGAAGCCGCGCCGCTCGCCCCAGCGCATGTACATGCGCTGCAGCATCTGCGCCCAGTCCTGGCTCTCGGTGCCGCCGGCGCCCGAGTTGATCTCGACATAGGCATTCAGCCCATCGGCCTCGCCCGACAGCAGGGCCTCCACCTTGTCATGCTCGGCCTTTTCCGCCAGCTCCGCCAACGCCGCGACACCCTCGTCCGCCAGCGCCTCGTCGCCCTCCAACTCCGCAAGCTCGATGAGCTCCACGGTAGAGGCAAGGTCCGCCTCGATCTTCCGGGTCGCGCTGATGGCCTCGTCGAGCTTGCGCCGCTCGCGCATCAGCTCCTGCGCGGCCCTGGGGTCGTTCCACAGCGCCGGATCCTCGGCGCGGTGGTTCAGCTGGTCGAGTTTCTGGAGGGCGCGATCCCAGTCAAAGAAACCTCCTCAGCAGGGCAAGCGCCTGCTCGATCTTGTCGATGTGGTTCTGGGCTTCGGCACGCATGGGCTGGCGTTTAGGAGGCGGGGGCAGCTGCGGGCAAGCCCTTTTCGGCGTCGCAGGGCCTGGTGACGATGGGAACCTACGCTTGCGGCAGGCGGGCGCCGGCCGAAAGCAGGCGCCGCTGCCGGACTGTAGCGCCGATCAGCCCGAAACCGGCGACCATCATCAGCCAGGTCGATGGCTCTGGAACGCGGGTCACGGGCGGCCAGAAGCCGTTGCCGCCGCCCGGGCCCACCCCGGGCCCGCCCTTGTGCGGCACAGGCACCACGCAGAAACCGCTGCCA
Organism: Sphingomonadales bacterium; assembly: GCA_027490095.1. Classification (GTDB taxonomy): domain Bacteria; phylum Pseudomonadota; class Alphaproteobacteria; order Sphingomonadales; family Sphingomonadaceae; genus Sandaracinobacteroides. The sequence goes on from JAIXYT010000037.1 coordinate 49,016, forward strand.
AAGCCGGGCGGGCAGGGCAGGATCTCGCCAAAGCCCAGCTTCAGCTCGGCATAATAATCGTGGAACTGCTCCGTCAGGCCGTTCGAGTCCGATGTCAGGCTGAAGCTGTAGGTCACCTGGTCGGGTATCTCCTTCAGAACGATCAGGTCAGAGGTCCGGCAGTCCTGGTTGACGAACGGGCACGGCGTATCCAGCAGATCGATCGTCCAGTCAGCAACCGTCTCGGACCCAAGCGTGGGATAGAAGACAGTCATCTGCAGCGAGATCTTGCCCGCGTTTCCCGGCTCGTCGAAGTCGATCCCCGCGAACGGAACCCACTTGGCCATATAATAGAGGGTCACCGCGTTGGTCTGGTTTTCCAGATCGAAAAGCGCGTCCGAGATGCTGGCCGACTGGGCAGCCCCGGTCGCGGAGTAGACTTCCAGCCGCCTGTTCTCGAGCGATGCCAGCGCTCGACCTCGGAAATTCGTCTGCACCGTCCCATCCGAAATCAGTTCGGAGGAGGCCTCGGACCCTGGCGGTCCGGATGTATAGATGCCGTCCTGGACCTGCGCATATGTGGCCGTGGAGGACCCCAGCGCGTCCCGGCTTTCAACCCGCGCCGACCAACTGGCATTCGAAGCAGACCCCCAGATCAACCCGACAGCTGCAGCGGCCAGTCCTGTTACGGTGATCCTCATCGACTTGCCCCTTCATGAGCAATAAGGATCGCAAATTACCAGGCGCAGCGATCCCCCGTAAACGGCCCGATTCATGAGGTTTGTTAATTTCGAGAAGCGCCCCGTCGGTGCAATGGCTCGCAATCGGGCCAGGCGAACCTGTGTCGCCTCCCTGTCAATCCGCCGGCTGGGTGTACAACAGGCCCTCCGGCTGTCGCGGGACCGGGGCTGCACCCCGATCCTGATCCTGGCTTCGGCCGTCGCCTGTCAGTAAATTCCCCCCTGCTGGCGCAGGAACTCGCTGTCGCTCTTCACCCGCGCCTTGGGCTGCACCGGTTGCAGCGCCTTCAGGTCATCGGCCGTCCGATAGATGCGCCGCGGCTCGCTTTCGGCCTTGAACGCCTCCCAGATCACCCCGGCCTTCGGCTCCATTCCCGGCCAGGTGCCATAGACCCGCTGGCCCGACCGCCGGTCCACCCGCACCATCCGCACGCCCGCCGGCGCGATGAAGGGATCAGGCTCCTGCGGGTTGTCCTTGAACGCGGTCGCATAGAACTGCTTCCAGATCGGCGCAGCAAAGGTGCCCCCCTGGATGCCGCCCAGGTTCCGGGGCTTGTCATGCCCGATGTACAGCCCCGCCACCATGTTGGGCGTTCCGCCCACGAACCACACGTCCTTGGGGCCGGTGGTCGTGCCGGTCTTGCCGGCAATCGGCACACCCAGCGGACGCAGCGTCGTCGCCGTGCCGCGCTGGATCACGCCTTCCATCATGTGCGTCACCTGGAAGGCCGTCCGCGCATCCATCACCTGCCGCCTGTTGTCGCGCGGGCGCGGCATCTGCTGGCCCTGCCAGCGCGCGGCATTGCAGGTCTCGCACGGGCGGCTGTCGGCACGATAGAGCACCTTGCCGTTCCGGTCCTGCACCAGGTCGAACAGCACCGGCTCAACCGCCTTGCCGTTGTTCAGCAGGATCGAATAGGCGTTCACCAGCCGCATCGGCGTCGTTTCCCCGGCGCCCAGCGCGATGGCAAGGACGGGCTGGTAATCCCCGATGCCCAGGTCCTTCGCCAGCTTCACCACATTGTCCATGCCGCTGTTGTAGGCGATGCGGATGGTCATCAGGTTCCGGCTCTGCTCCAACCCCCAGCGCATGGTCTGGGCACCGGCGTAGCCGCCCGAGAAGTTGCGGAAGCATTTCGTGCCCAAGCTGCGCGATTGGTACACGCAGTAGGGCGAATCCGCGACGATGGAGGCCGGTGTCATCCCGTTGTCGAGTCCTGCCGCATAGACGAAGGGCTTGAAGCTGGAACCCGGCTGCCGCATCGCCTGTGTCGCGCGGTTGAAGCTTGAACCGCGCACGTCCCAGCCGCCGACCATTGCCAGCACGCGGCCCGTCTGCGGCTCCTGCACCACCATCGCACCCGACACGGCCGGGATCTGGCGCAGCGCATAGCTGCTGCCGCCAACCCGCGCGACAGGGATCACATCGCCGGCCTTCAGCTGCTGCCAGGCAGGCTGGCCATCCCGCGCCCGCGTCGCGTCGCCATTCCCCATCCGGCCCTTCGATCCGTCGGAAAAGCCCAGGGTCATGCCGCTGCCGTCCTTCCCGAGCACAACTGCCATGCGCCAGTCGGGCATGCCCGCACCAACCGGCGCACCGCGCAGCCGCTGCTCCCACCCGTCGCCGAGCTCGATGGTGGCGGCAGGGCCACGCCAGCCGCGCCCGGAATCATAGCGCAGCATTCCGCGGCGCAACGCATCCTCGGCTGCTGCCTGGATCACGGGATCGATCGTGGTTCGCACCCACAGGCCGCCGGCATAGACGCTGTTCGGCCCGTCCTTCGCATCCTCGCCGAACTTTTCGATCAGCTGGCGGCGCACTTCCTCGACGAAATAACCCCCAACCGGCGCCTGTCGGGTGGCGACCCCGGTGCGCGTTGTCACGATCGGCAGCGCTTGCAGCGCGCGGGCCTGCTCCGGCGAGATGTGGCCGTTCCTCGCCATCTCGCCCAGCACATAGTTCCGCCGTTCGGTCGCCCGCTTCAGGTTCGTCGCGGGATTGTAGGCCGACGGTGCCTTCAGAAGGCCGGCAAGGAACGCCGCCTCCTCCGCCTTCAGTTCGGCGGCCGGTTTCCCGAACCAGGCCTGCGACGCCGCCTCGATCCCATAGGCGTTGCGTCCCAGGAACACCTCGTTGAGATAGAGCTCGAGGATCTGCTCCTTGGTGAACTGCTCCTCGATCCGCTTCGCCAGGATCGCCTCGCGCAACTTGCGCCCGATCGTCACCTCGTTCGTCAGCAGCAGGTTCTTCGCCACCTGCTGGGTGATGGTGGATGCCCCCACCGGCCGCTTGTCTGACCCCAGCGCCTGGATGTTGGTGATCACCGCCGCCGCGATCCCGGCATAATCCAGCCCCGAGTGGGTGAAGAAGGTCTTGTCCTCGGCCGAGGTGACGGCCTGGATCACGACCGGCGGAATCTCGGAATAGGGCAGATAGATCCGCCGCTCACGCGCGAAACTGTGGAACGGGGTCCCGTCGCTTGCCCTCAGCGTGGTCGGCAAGGGCGCCTGATAGTTTGCAAGGCTCGCAGCATCCGGCAACCCGCGCCCCACCAGCAGCCACAGAAGGAACAGGCCGGCCAGGCCCAGGCCCAACAGGCTGCCGAAAATGACGAGGGTTTTCTTGGGCAGCCGCCCCAGCCAGGCCCGGATGCGCGTCAGCGGGCCGGCTTTCGGGGTGTCTGCCGCAGGCGATGCGGCGTCCATTCCCGCCCTTTAGCGCGGGCCCTGCGCTTCTAACAGGGGAAAGCCGACGTTGCCGGCCCCCAAGTTTTCGAATGTGGCGGCCCGGGCCCGGGCCGCGCATCTGGCGCCGCATGGAACAGTTGAACAGCACTGCCCCCGAATCCGGCCGCCTCTGGCTGGTCGGCGCCGGGCCCGGAGATCCGGATCTCCTCACGCTGAAGGCCGCCCGGCTTATCGCGTCGGCCGATGTGCTCGTCCACGACGGGCTGGTCGGGGCCGGCATCTTCGATCTCGCCCGCCCCGATGCACAGCTGATCTCCGTCGAGAAGAAGCGCGATCGCCATTCCATGCCCCAGCAGGATATCAACGCCCTGCTGGTGCGGCTGGTGCGCGAGGGGCTGACCGTCGTCCGCCTGAAGGGCGGCGACCCGTTCGTCTTCGGCCGCGGCGGCGAAGAGCTCGAAGCCGCCCGCGCCGCCGGCATCCCCTGCGACGTCGTCCCCGGCGTGTCGGCCGCGCTCGGCTGCGCCGCCGAAGCCGGCCTGCCCCTCACCCACCGTGCGCTCGCAAGCGCGGTCAGCTTCGTCGCCGGCACCTGCCAGGGCCTGAACGAGCAGGACTGGCGCGGCCTCGCCGGCCCCGGCCGCACGCTCGTCGTCTACATGGGCGTCACGACTGCCGGCATGATCGCCGACAAGCTGATGGCCGACGGCGTGTCGCCCGACATGCCGGTCGCGATTCTCGAGCGCGGCACGTTGTCGGGTTCGCGTGCGATCCGCACCCTGCTCGCCGAACTCGGCGACGTGGTGGCCCGTGAGAAGGTCAAGAGCCCGGCAATCCTGGTGGTCGGGCGCGTGGCGTCGCTCGCTGACGCCGAGGATGTGATGGCCCGCGACTTCGCGGCGCTGCTCGAAGGACAAGCTGCATGGTGAAGCTGCTGACAGGAAACGAACTGCTGCGCGGCGACGTGCTGTGGTGGAACGGCGAGGGCTGGAGCCTGACGATCGACTCCGCCGTCGCGGTGGACGCCGATGGCGAGGCGATCCTCGCCCGCGAAGCCCAGCATGAGCGGGTGAGCGACCTCGCCCTCATCGATGCAGAGCAGATTGACGGGCGCTGGCGCCCGGTGAAGGTGCGCGAACGGATCCGGGCCTACGGCCCGACCGTCCGCGCGGACCTCGCCCTCGAAGGACAGGATTGGCGCTGATGTACAAGTACGACCATATCGACCAGGCCATCGTCGACGCCCGCGTCGACGAATTCCGCGACCAGGTGAAGCGCCGCCTCGCCGGCGAGCTCGACGAGGACCATTTCAAGCCGCTCCGCCTGAAGAACGGCCTCTATCTCCAGCTCCACGCCTACATGCTGCGTGTCGCCATCCCCTACGGAACGCTCTCGGGCGCGCAGATGCGCATGCTGGGCCACATCGCCCGCAGATATGATCGCAATTACGGCCATTTCACCACGCGCCAGAACATCCAGTACAACTGGATCCGTCTGGAAGAAGCGCCCGACTTGCTGGCCGAACTCGCCACCGTCGAGATGCACGCCATCCAGACCTCGGGCAACTGCATCCGCAACATCAGCTCTGATCAATATGCCGGCGCCGCCGCCGAC
>JAIXYT010000008.1 GCA_027490095.1 Sphingomonadales bacterium
CCCCCGCGAAGGCCTGGCCGATGTTCAGCTGGGAGGATCCGCTGCTGATCGAGGCTGAGCTGAGCGCGGAGGAGCGGATGGTGCGCGACAGTGCGCGGGCTTTCTGTGACCAGCATCTGCTGCCGATCGTGAAGGAGGCGAACCGGCACGAGACCTATGACCCGGCGCTGATGCGGGCGTTCGGCGAGGCGGGCCTGCTGGGGCCGACGATCCACGGCTATGGCTGCGCGGGCGTTTCCTATGTTGCCTATGGGCTGATTGCCCGCGAGGTGGAGCGGGTGGACTCGGCCTACCGCTCGGCCTTCTCGGTTCAGTCGAGCCTGGTGATGTACCCGATCTGGGCCTACGGCACCGAGGCGCAGCGCCAGGAGTGGCTGCCGCGGCTTGCGACCGGCGAATGGATCGGCGCCTTCGGGCTCACCGAGCCCGATGCGGGATCGGACCCGGCAGGCATGAAGACCCGCGCGGTGAAGACCGCGGGCGGTTTCCGGCTGAACGGCGCCAAGATGTGGATCACCAACTCGCCGATCGCGGACCTGTTCGTGGTCTGGGCCAAGTGCGATCTTGGCGACGGCGACGGTGAGCAGATCCGCGGCTTCGTGCTGCTGAAGTCGGACAGGGGCGTGTCCGCGCCCAAGATCCAGGGCAAGTTCTCGCTTCGGGCCTGGGTGACGGGCGAGATCGTGATGGCCGACGTCGAGATCCCGGCTGATCGCCTGCTGCCGAATGTGAAGGGGCTGAAGGGCCCGTTCGGCTGCCTCAACAATGCGCGTTACGGCATCGGCTGGGGTGCGATGGGGGCTGCCGAGTTCTGCTGGCATGCGGCCCGGCAGTACACGCTGGACCGCAGACAGTTCGGGCGCCCGCTGGCGGCGACGCAGCTTGTGCAGAAGAAGCTGGCCGACATGCAGACGGAGATCACGCTGGGGCTGTTGCTGGCGTTGCGCAGCGGACGGCTGATGGACGAGGGGCAGCTTGCGCCGGAAGCCATCAGCATCCTGAAGCGCAACAACTGCGGCAAGGCGCTGGATATCGCCCGCCAGGCGCGCGACATGCACGGCGGCAACGGCATCTCGGACGAATATGGCGTGATCCGCCACGTGATGAACCTGGAGGCGGTCAACACCTACGAAGGCACGCACGACGTCCATGCGCTGATCCTGGGACGCGCACAGACCGGGCTGCAAGCGTTCGCGTAACGACGACGGGGCTGCTCAGCTCTCCCGCAGCAGCATGGCAGCCGAACGGTCCGCCAGCGCAAGGATCGTGAAGGTCGGGCTAAGCGCGCCGATCGAAGGGAAGAGGCCTGCGCCCGCCACCAGTATCTCCGGCGCGTCGTGCAGCCGGCCATGTGCGTCCGTTACCGAAGTCCCCGGATCCTCGCCCATCACTGTCCCGCCCGAAAGATGGGCGTGGGCCATGGTTGGCAGGGTCCATGCCTCGTCCGCGCCGGCTGCCGCGAGGATCGCCCGCGCGCGGTCATTGGCCAGACTCCAGAGGCGCCGGGCGTTGTCGGGAATGCGATAGACGATCCGGGCGGTGGGCATGCCATGGCCGTCGCGCGAGGCGCCAAGCTCGATGCGGTTCGCCATGTCGGGGATGCTCTCGACGATCCCGTTCACTGTGCCCAGATGCCGCGCCGCCCGGTCCAGGAACGCGTGGAGCGCGGGACCGAACAGATCGGGGCGGGTGTTTGCAAGGCCCAGCAGGTCGTTCGGCTTCATGGCCGGCGCAATGCCCCAGGCGATGCTGCCTGTCGGCCCGTCGGCGCGCCGCTTGGGATAATCGTCGAGGCTGATTGCCGAGCCGGCCGAGACGCCCAGATGGCAATCGGTGTGTTCGGCGAACAGGGCATGGCCGTTCGCCAGCAAATGGGCGGCGAAGCCCCGGCCCAGCAGGCCCGACCGGTTGCCGATGCCGCCGTCGGCCGAGGCTAGCAGCAGCCGGGCATTCTGCACCGGAGCACCGGCGAGGATCACCCTCCCGGCCGGCTGCACATGGGCTGCGCCGTCGCCGTCGCGATAGTGCAAGGCTGGGCCGTTCGCGCCACGCTCTACGGCAACGACCATTGCGCGGTTGCGGATTTCGGCGCCTGCCGCGATTGCGCGGGGCAGGTAGGTGGATTGTGGATTGGCGAGCGCGCGGATCGGGCAGCCCGCGTCACACCAGCCATCGTACTGGCAGGGCGGGCGCTCGCCGAACCAGGCCGAGGTGATGGCGAGCGGCGCGGGGCCCACAGTCATTCCCATCGCCGCGAAGCCACGACGGAGCAGCGCGGCCTGGGCAAAGGTCTTCAGCGGGGGCATCGGATAGGGAGCACCGGGCGGTCGGGCTGGCTCGGCCCTGGCATCGCCGGAAATGCCGACCTCGGCCTGGACCCGATCATAATGGGGGGCAAGGTCGGCATAGTCGATCGGCCAATCGCGCCCCTGGCCCGTTTCGCTGTGCAGCCGGAAGTCCGAGGGCCTGAGGCGGGGCCAGAAGCCGTAGTGGTGAATGGCGGCGCCGCCCGTGCCCCAGCCGGTTCCGAAATTGTGGCCTATACGGTCCGGGCCGGACTGTTCCACCGGCGCACCGCCCCACTTCAGCCGGCGGGCCCAGATCTGCGAACTCGTCAGGTCCGACAGCTGCCAGCCTGGCCCGGCCTCCAGCATCACGACCGATCGCCCGGCCTCGGCAATGCGTGTCGCCAGCAGCGCAGCCGCTGCCCCGGCCCCCACGATGGCAATGTCGCGTTTGTCGTGGATGCGCGCCATGTGGGCACCTTGGCCCCCGCCCGGCCGGGCAAGGCCATACCAAAAAGCCATGTCGCCCTTCAAATTGGCTATTTGCCTCTTCCGCACGGCGCGCGCCCTATGCGCAGGTGGACAGCGCTCGAAGATCCCTCCTTGCAGGTTCCGCCGCCGGGCTCGGCCTGCTGCCGTTCCTGCTTGGTGGCTGCACCGAACTGATGACGCCGGAGGACGCGAAGGCGCGCAAGGTGCCGCTGCGGACGCTGGCAGGCGGCGAGGCCCGGACGCTGGAGCGTTTCGCCGAGGTGCTGCTGCCGGGCGCCGAGGCTGCCGGGGTTGCGCATTTCGTCGACCATCATCTGTCGGTGCCCGCCGAGGACAGCCTGCTGATGCTGCGCTACCTCGACGTGCCGCCGCCCTATGCCAGCTTCTACAAGGCCGGGCTTTCCGCGCTCGACGCGCACGCGAGGGCACGGTTTGGAAAGGGTTTTGCTGGCCTTGAGGCCGGCCCCGCGACAGCGATCGTGGATGACATCATCAAGGCGCAACCGCCCGGCTGGCAGGGGCCTCCGGCGCCCTTCTTTACCTTTCTTGTCCGCTCGGATGCGGTGGATGTGGTCTATGGCACGCGCGCTGGCCTTGCGAGGCTGGGCCTGCCGGTGATGGCGCATCTGGAGCCCGAGCGGGAGTGGTGAGCGGTGCTTCGGGCCCCGCCGAAGAGGTCGATGCCGTCATCGTCGGTGCGGGCGCGGCGGGCAGCCTGTTCGCTGCACGGCTCGCCAGGGCGGGCCGCAGGGTGGTGGTTCTCGAGGCCGGCCCGGCGTGGGAGCTTTCCGATCTTTCCAGTTCGCAGATCTGGGCCCGCCGACTGAAATGGGGCGGTCCGCCCGTCGTCCATGCGGCAGGCCAGCCGAGTTTTCCGCACAATCTGAACACCGGCTGGGGGCTGGGCGGCGCCGCGCTGCACCATTATGCCACCTGGCCGCGCCTGCCCGAGGCCGCGCACCGGATGCGCAGCCGCTTCGGCAAGGGGGCGGACTGGCCGTTCGAGGCCGACGAACTGGCGCCCTGGTATGACCGCGTGCAGGCCGATGTCGGGGTGGCAGGTGATGCCGCAGCCGAGCCCTGGCGACCGCCGGGTGCTGCCTATCCGCTGAAGCCCTTACGCGAATTCGCCCAGGGGCAGCAGCTCCGCAGGGGGTTCGAGGCAGTCGGTTTGGCGCTTGCCCCGCTGCCGGCGGCGATCCTGACCGAGCCTTTCAGGGGCCGGGCCCCCTGCCAGTATGACGGCTGGTGCGATGCCGGCTGCCCGATCGGCGCGCTGGCCAACCCGCTGGTCACGCATCTGGCCGAGGCGCGCGCGGCAGGCGCCGATATCCGGGCGCGGGCGACCGTTCTGCGCATCCTGCCCGATGGCCGGGGCCGGGCGGGTGGTGTCGTTTGGGCCGACGCGGCCGGCAAGACGCATGTCCAGCGGGCTGCGGTCGTGGTGCTTGCGACATCTGCCGTCCAGACGCCGCGGTTGCTGCTGGCGTCGGCCGCGCCGGAGTGGCCCGAGGGCGCCGGCAACGGGCGCGGGCTCGTTGGCCGCGGGCTGATGGTGGAGGCGGTTGCCCAGGCAGCCGGCCTGTTCGACACGCCGATGGACAATCATCTGGGCGTTTCGGCCGGGCAGCTGATGCATCGCGCCGTACCGGGCGACGGCCGCGACCGGCCTTTCGGCGGCTATCAATGGCAGGTGGGCCCCAGCTTGAAGCCAAGCGATATCTTCGGGATCGCCGCCACAAGGCCGCTGCTGTTCGGCCAGGCGCTGCACGACTTTGTCCGTGACGCCAGCCGGCATCTTGCGACCATGGTGGGCATGGCCGAACAGCTGCCCGACCCTGCGAACCGGATCGAGCTGGACACCCGGCGAGACCGATTCGGCGTGCCGCTGGCCCGCATCGTCCACACCCATGATGCCGACACGCTTGCCCTGCAGCGCCATGTGGCAGCCGAGGGGGAGCGGATCGTGACGGCCGCCGGCGCGCGCCAGGCCTGGGGAACGGTGCTCGGGGGCGGGCATCCTGCCGGCGGCACGCCGATGGGCCGTGACCCGGGAACGTCCGTCACCGATCCTTTCGGCCGGGTGCATGGGATCCGCAATCTGTTCGTCACGGGCTCGGGTCTGTTTCCCGTGACCGCCGGGACCAGCCCGACCTTCACATTGATGGCGCTTGCCGACCGCGCTGCCGCCGAATTGCTGGCCAACTGGGCGGATCACAGCTGAGGCGTTCCCAACTGCGGGTTATGCCCCACGCCCCGGAACGACAGCCCCCGAGGCCCCGGAATGCAGGCAGACTGGCCGCTACGACCGAGCAGGAAAGCATGCCCATGACCGCTCCGCTGCGCATTGATGCCGTCTATGATTTCCTCTGCCCCTGGTGCCATGTGGGGAAGCGGCACCTTGCCCTGGCGCTGGAAGCGGAAGGCCGCCGGCCTGACGCCCTGCCGATCGAGGTGCGCTGGCACCAGTTCATGCTCTATCCCCATTTCGACCGGGCCGGGCATGACTTCCTGGGCTTCTTCCGCGAAAAATATGGTGAGACGTTGCGCGTGCCCATGTGGGACCGCATCCGCGCGGTCGCAGAGCCGATCGGCATCCATTTCGCGTTCGAGAAAATGACGAGGGGGCCCGCGTCCATCGACGGCCACCGCCTCGTTCGCTGGGCCGAGGCGCAGCGCCCGGGCATTTCCGGCGACCTCATCGAGGAGATCGCGCGGAGCTTTTTCGAGGAGGCGAAGGTGATCGACACGGATTTCCTTGTCGGTATCGCCAGCCGTCACGGGTTCGACGGTGCGGCTGCCCGCGCCCACATCAATTCGGATGCGGACCTGGAAGCTCCGTTCCGCGAGACCGAGGCCTGGCGGGCCCGGGGAGTGACGTCGATGCCGACCTATATCCTGACCCTGCCCGGTGGTCGCCAGCAGGTCATTCAGGAGACGAGCGTCGAGGCCTTCGCCCGGGCCTTCGACACGGCGCGCCGGCTGGCGGCCTGATGCACCGTCCGCTGGAGACACCTGCCGAAGCCCGCGCAGAGCCCTGGCCCAGGGCGCCAGTTGCCTGGGGCACGGTGTTTGCCCTGCTGGTCGCCTATGTCCTCTCGTTTGCGGACCGGCAGATCATGTCGCTGCTTGTCGGCCCGGTGAAGGCTGACCTGGGCCTCAACGACACCCAGTTCAGCCTGCTGTCGGGCCTTGCCTTCGCGCTGTTTTTCACGGTGATGGGCCTGCCTCTGGGCCGGCTGGCAGACCGTGCCACCCGCCGGGTGATCGTGGCCGGCGGCACGCTGGCCGGTGGCATCGCCGGGATTCTTGCTGCCCTGTCCGGCAATTTTGTCCAGCTTTTCGGCGCCCGGGCCTTTGCGGGCACGGCCGATGCGGCGCTGAGCCCTTCGGCCTTTTCGATCATCGCCGACCTTTTCCCTCCAGAGAAGCGGGGCCGCGCCTTTTCCGTCTATTCGCTGGGCATCTATATTGGGATCGGCGTTGCCTTCGGGGTGGGCGGCGCACTGGTGGGGGCCTTTGCCGGCCAGCCTACGGTGACGCTTCCGATCCTGGGCGAGATCCGTTCGTGGCAGGCGGTGTTCGTGGCGATCGCCGTGCCGTCGCTTCTGCTTGCGCCCTTCTTCCTGCTGTTGCCGGAACCCGCGCGCCGCGGGACGGTGTCGGACGGGGAGCCGCTGAATGTATCGGCGACGGTCTTCTATGTCTGGCAGCGCCGGGCGCTGTTCTTCCCGTATTTCGTCGGCTTCGGGATCATCGTGCTGGCCAATTTCGCGACGCTTGCCTGGACGCCGGAGTATTTCATCCGCACCTTCGGCACGCCGCCGGCCGAAATCGGCGCCACCATGGGCGCGATGATGGCCGCAGCCGGCGCGCTTGGCGTGGTTGCCGGCGGCTGGTTCAACGACTGGCTGCACGCGCGCGGGCGCGGTGACGCCGTGCTGATCACCGGGGTCGTCACCTGCATCGGGTTCATGACCGCCTCTGTGCTGTTCCCGCTGATGCCGACCGCCGAACTTGCAAAGCTGTTCCTGGCGCCGGTCTTCTTCTTCGGGGCGTTTGCCAGCGGCGCGGCTCCTGCTGCGCTGGGTGCCGTGACCCCCAACGAGATGCGGGGGCAGGTGTCTGCGCTTTACCTTCTCGTCATCAACTTCCTGGGCATAGGGCTCGGGCCAACGGTGCCCGCCCTGTTCACCGACTTCCTGTTCCGCGACGAGGCGAAGCTGGGGGCGTCGCTGATCCTGACGGCCGCGATCACCGGGCTGCCGGCGGCCTGGCTTCTGTGGCGCGCGCGTCCGAGCTATCTCGCGGAAGCAAGTGACCGATAGGGGCGCCCCGTCGGACAGCGCAGTGAAATTGTTTCAAGCCTAAACCAATTGAAAGAACAGGCTTCTCCGGTCCGTGTTCCGGGAAGCTATCGCCCTGCGCCATCTTGTTATTGGGGCAATCGGGCCGGGGACGGAATAAGTCAGCTCAGAGACAAGCCAGCCGGAGGCGGGCGCTGGGCAGGGCACGAGAAAGGGAGAACTCCATGCGGCACACAATCCTTGGCAGCACGGCACTGGCGGCTGCAACCCTGATCGCGCCGGCCGCAATCGCACAGGAGGCGGACGGCGATCCGAGCGGGCTCACCGATATCATCGTGACCGCCGAGCGGCGGGAAAGCCGTCTTCAGGACACCCCCATCTCCATCACGGCGCTTTCGGCCCAGCAGCTGGCCGCGCAGGGTGTGCGGTCGGTCAATGACCTGGGCGGCAGCATTCCCAACCTGACCTCGACCACGGGGCCGCAGGGGTCGGGCGACGCCAACTTCTTCATCCGCGGCGTCGGCCAGTTCGACTTCATCGTCACCAACGATCCGGGCGTCGGCCTTTATGTCGACGGGGTCTATCTGGGGCGGACTGTCGGCGCGATGCTGGATGCCGGCGACATTTCCCGCGTTGAGGTGCTGCGCGGCCCGCAGGGCACCTTGTTCGGGCGCAACACGCTGGGCGGCGCGATATCGGTGGTGACCAATCAGGCCGATCCGTCTGGCTTTTCTGCCGGCGTCAACGGAACCGCAGGCAGCCGCAACCGGATCGACGTGGACGGCTTCGTGAACGTGCCGCTTGCCGACAATGTGGCGGTGCGGATCGCTGGCTTCACGCGCAACCAGGACGGCTGGGCGCGCAACGAGGAGCGGGATGTTTTGTTCGGCCTGACGAAGCGCTGGGGTGTCCGGGGCTCGCTGGTGGCCGAGTTCGGCGCGCTGACGGCCACGGTTGCAGCCGATTACGGTCTCGACAAATCGAACCCGGCACCGTCGGTGCTGCGCGAGATCGTGCCCGCGCCGTTCTTCCCGGCGGACGCACGAACCGAAATCCAGCGGCCCGACGATTTCTACCGCGTCTTCTCGTCGAACGATCCCGAGGCCCGCAACGAGACCTGGGGCGCCTCGCTGACGCTGGCGCTTGACGTCGGGGATGCGACCCTGAAGTCGATCACGGCATACCGCGATTTGACCGGCTTTTCGACCTCGGACCCGGATGGCACCGGTTATCGGCTGTATGACCAGAACACCGATACGGATCAGAACCAGTTCAGCCAGGAAATCCAGCTGTCGGGCGAAAGCGGGCGCTTCACCTACCTGGTCGGCGGCTATTTCTTCAAGGAGGAGGCCGAGCAGGAACTGCGGCTGTGCTTTGCGCCGATTACCAACACCCCGACCTTGCGCGGCAATGCCTGCAACACCTGGAACCAGGGCAATGACCAGGAGACCGAGAGCTGGGCCGTGTTCGGGCAGGCCCGGTTTGCTGTCAACGACGCACTTTCGTTCACACTGGGCGGTCGCTACACTTGGGAAACCAAGACCAACGTGTCGAACCAGGCCTTCGACTTCCGCGATGCGGGTGCCGGGCCGGGTGCGATATTCGGGTTCGGGCTGCCGCTGAACTTTGGAGATCGGGTTCTGTTTCCGATCGTGCAGGACCTCGGCGGCAAGCTCAGCTTCAACAAATTCACCCCGCGGGTGGGCGTCGAATACCGCCCGACCGACGATGTGCTGCTGTTCGCGTCGTACGCGAAGGGCTTCCGCTCAGGCGGGTTCAACGGCCGGCTGATTGCCCCGCAGGCCAGCATTCCGACATATGAGCCCGACACCAATGACGCCTTCGAGCTGGGCCTGAAATCCGACCTGCTGGACCGCACGCTGCGCTTCAATGCGACCGCCTTCTATTCCAAGTACAAGGGCATTCAGCAGACCATTTCCGACCCGGCCGTGCAATTCCGGGTGGCGAACGCGGGCGATGCAGAGCTTTACGGCTTCGAGCTTGAGCTGACAGCCGTGCCGATACCGGACCTCCGGTTCGACATCGGTTTCGGCTACAGCCATTCGGAGTTCCAGAATGTGCCGGCCTCAGTCGGCCCGATCAATGGGAACCAGCTGCCGTTCAACCCGGAATGGAACATTGTCCTTGGTGGCCAGTATGCGATCCCGCTGGGCAATTCCGGCACGCTGACCCCCCGGGTGGATTACCGGCTGCAGTCCGAGATCCACTTCACGGCCTTCAACCTGCCGCTGGAAACCCAGCCGAGCTATGGCCTTCTGTCGGCGCGGATCACCTGGACCGACCGGTCCGAGCGGTTCAGCCTGGCGGTGTTCGGCGAGAACCTGACCGATGAGCAGTACTACACATTCGGGCAGGATGCGCTGGCTGCGCAGGGCGTTGCCTACACCTATCTGGGGCGCCCGCGCGAATTCGGTGTGACCGCCGGCTTCCGGTTCTAGATCGTTCAGGCCTGCTGCATTGGCCCCGCGTCCGGTCCGGGCGGGGGCCTTGCCGTTCAGACGGCCGAATAGCCGCCGTCGACTGGCATTACGGTGCCTGTGACGAAGCTTGCGCGGTCGCTGAGAAGCCAGAGCGCTGCTTCGGCGATTTCGGAAGGCTCGGCCAGCCGGCCGAGCGGGTGGGTGGCTGCCACCGCTGCCTCGTAGCCGGGGTTCTGCGGGAATGCGCGTTCCGTCAGCATCGGGGTGCGGACGGCGCCCGGGGCGATGGCGTTCACGCGGATGCAGTCCTTCGCACCTTCGAGCGCGGCAACCTTGGCGAGGCCTGCCAGGGCGTGCTTGGAGGCGACATAGGCCGCCATCCCCGGCTGGCCGAACAGGCCCATCACGCTTGCCGTGAAGACGATCGAACCCCCGCCGGCCCGGCGCAGCGCGGGCAGCTGGGCTGCAAGCAGCAGCATCTGCCCGCGCAGGTTTATCCCAAGCACACGGTCGAAATCCGCCATCGGGTAGGCGTCGACCGGGAACATGCCGGCGCCCTGCTGTTCCACCCCGGCATTGTCGAACGCCCCGTCGAGCCTGCCGAAGTGGCGCTCGGTGTCGGCCACGGCCCGCCCTATACCCTGGGCGTCGGTGACGTCGCAGGGGATTGCCAGCGCATCGCCGCAAGCCTTGGCCACGCCTGCGAGCCGGTCGGCGTCGCGGTCCACGAGGGCGAGCTGCGCGCCATACCCGCTTGCCAGTCGGGCTGCCGCCTCTCCGATCCCGCTTGCTGCGCCCGTGATCATCAGAACCTTGCCCTGTAGCATGGCTGTCTCCTTTCGGCGGGACTGTGCCGGGCCGGCCGGACGCCGGGGCATGACAAGGGGCGCATGGCCAATAACCGGAAGGCGCTCCCCCCGCGACAAGTCTGCGGCCAGCCATTAGCCTGCCCCGCATGACAGGTAGTCTCCTGATTGGCGGCACAGGAACCGTCGGCTCTGCGACCGCCGCGGCGCTGGAGGCAATGGGCATATCGGCTACCGTCGCGGCCCGTCGCCCCGGACCGGGCGGCATCGCGCTGGATGTCTCACAGCCGGACAGCCTGGCCGCCGCCGAAGGCTTTTCAACAGCCCTGCTGCTGACGCCAATCGGCCCTGACGAAAGCGAAATCGGAGTCGCCGCTGTGCGCGCGCTTCGCCGAGCGGGCGTCACGAAGATCGTCTATCTCGCGATCATGAACCTCGAAGCCATGCGCGCCATCCCGCACTTCGAGGCAAAGATCCCGATCAAGGCCGAGGTTCTGTCCGACGGCCGCTCGGTGGTGGTGGAGGCCAATTTCTTCCAGTCGAACGACCGGATGATCCTGCCGGCCATTCTGGGCGCGGGCGTCTATCCCTTGCCGGTGGGGGAAACCGGCGTCTGGTCCGTCGCCCCGGCTGACCTTGGCCTCGCCTGCGCCAACGCCCTGGTGCGCGACGATTGGGCTGGGCAGGCGGTTCCGCTCTGTGGGCCGGAACGGCTGACAGGCCCCATGCTGGCGGCGAACTGGGCCGCCCTGCTCGGGCGGCCGGTCGTCTATCCCGGCGATGCAGTCGACCCCTTCCTCGCCGGCCTCGCCTCTGCTTTCCCCATGTCCGACTGGCTTCGCCAAGACATGCAGGCCATGCTCGAGGTGACCCAGGCCCTGGGCTGCCTTGCGACGCCGGAGCAGCAGGCGCAGTCGGCAGCGCTCCTCGGCCGCCCGGCCGTCCCCCATTCGGACTATATCGCAACCCTCCTCAGCCAATCATCGGAGAGAGCCGCATGAAAGCCATGTACGAAGCCCAGGCAAAGGCCGAGGCCGGCCGGGACGGCCGCATCTGGTCCGACGACGGCAAGATCGACCTGTCGCTGACCCCGCCGAAGGCAATGGGTGGAAGTGGCGCAGGCACCAACCCCGAGCAACTGTTCGCAGCCGGCTATGCCGCCTGCTTCCACTCGGCGATGCTGTTCGTCGCCAAGGGCCTGAAGGCCGATACCAGCGGTTCGTCGGTCGAGGGCCATGTGGCGATTGGTCCGAACGAGGCGGGCCCGGGCTTCGCGCTGGCGGTGCGCCACGTTGTGAGCCTGCCAAACCTGCCGCAGGCCGACGCCGAGGCACTGGTCGCCGAAGCCCACAAAGTCTGCCCCTATTCCAACGCGACCCGTGGAAATATCCCGGTCGATTTTGACGTTAGGGGACGCCAGTGAGCACGGGCTACACCCAGGCCCTGAAGGCGGAAGGCAATGCACCGCCCATGCGGCCCTTCACCGACCGCGACCATCCCAATGCGCTCAAGCTGAAAGCCGCGCACGATGCCTTCAAGGCCGGCGACCTTGACGCGCTGTTCGGCATGATGACCGACGATTTCGCCTGGGTGATGCCGGGCAGGAATGTGCTCTCCGGCCGCTTCGTCGGCCGCGAGGCGATCATGGGCAGCTTTGCCGCATTGCAGGCGAATGTGGATGCCTACTGGGCGCACCCGCTCGACTATTTCGGCAGCGACGACCATGTCGTGCTTGTCGCGCAGGTGATCGCCCGCAAGGGCGCCAAGACCCTCAACTGCAGGGAATGCCTGCTCTGGCGGGTCACGCCCGAAGGCAAGCTCGCCGAGGTGCACCATTTGGCGCTCGACGAGGAGGCCTGGGACGCCTTCTTCAACGGGGAGTGAGGTTCCTCAGCGGGTGCTGACCCGCTCCCGCCACGCCTGCGGGCGGCCCGGCATGGATGGGGTCGATGCCGCAATCCGCTCCGGTGCCCAGACAAACCCGGTGTCGACAAACGCCTCCACGGCGTCGACTCCGTCGATTGCCAGCAGCAGTGCATGCGCCGCCTCCATGAAATGCGGCGCCATGGTGCAGCCAGCAAAGGTCACGCCGAAACGGATGTGCAGCGTCGTGCCGCGCATCTCCCAGCCCGGCACCAGCCCCATCGCGAGCAGCGACAGCGGACGCCCGGCCGCGACGCTGCAAGGATCCAACACCTGGTCGAGCGCGCTGCGGATCGCCTCGTCGATTGCTGTTGTCATGCCACATCCGTCCACGCCGACCATGGGGCCTTCAGCTCCCGCTCGCCGGAAAAGGCGTCCCCGGCCTGGGCGGCGCGCAGATCCTCGATGTTCCGCCCGATCATGCGGGCATAGTTTCCACCAAGAATTGCCCGCGTGACGACCTGGTCGATCTGCGGAATTCCGTGCCGGTCCAGCAGCTCGGCCGGAAATCGGAAAGCCCACATCAGCTCGATGAGATGCTGCGGGTGGGTCACGGTGCAGCCGGTCCCCCACAGCAGCTTTTCCGGGCCGCCCCACTGCATCAGCAGTGCCATGGCGGCCGCGAAGCGCCCAGGCGCCTGCCACAGCAGCGCGGTTGTCGTTTCCAGGTTGGCATAGACGTTGGGGAAGCGGCCGATCGCCATCGCGGTTTCCTCGATGAAGGCCATGCCGGAATGGACGATCTCGAACGCCATTTCCGGGAAGGCGTCGACGGCCAGCTCGAAATCCTCGCCGATCCGGTACGGCGCCAGAGGCACCGAACCATTGGGCAGCGCCTTGTGGATGGCGACCGTCTTCAGCCCGCGCTTTGCCCCATGGGCGATCGCAGCCATCGTCACCTCGTCGTCGGTGCGCCAGTGGCGATAGGGGTTCATCTGGTGCGGGTACATCTTCATCCCCACCGCGCCCGGCAGCGCCTCCAGCTGGCGGTCCATGTCGTCCAGCACCGCCTGAACGTCTCCGGTGGGATCTACGCCGATGTAGCCGAGCACCCGGGTGGGGTGCGATCGGCACATCTCCACCGTCTTGTGCTCGGCTGCAAACCCGTCGTGGAACCAGCTGTTCAGCGTCAGTGTGTGTGTGGCGAAAAGCGAGGTCACGCTTTCCCCAAGCATGGTCCGCACAAGCGTCTCGCCGGGCATGTCCGTCATGTAGGTTGCTTCCGGGCACCAGCGGTCTGGGGGCGTCATCATGCGGTGCAGGCCATAGCTCATCTGCCACAACTGCTCGCCGTAGCGGCTGGCGATATTTTCGCGCGACAGGTTCAGGGCGTGGGCGACTGCGTCGATGACGAACAGGTCGGGAGGAAGCGGGCTGGGCTGGGGATCGGTCATGCCGCCATCCTGCGCGCAGGCGCTGCCGCTGTCAGCCGCCGATAACCGATATGCATGGGCGTGTCGCACCGGGCCATGAGCGCGCAGGCGCCTGCTCCCCTAGCTTGAGCTCGAAAGGCGGCACCCATGGACCCTGCTTCACTCGTCACCGACACCCATGTCCACCACTCCGTCTACACCGATCCGGCCCTGTTCCGGCTGGAGATGGAGCGGATCTTCGGCCGCGCCTGGATCTATCTCGCCCACGACAGCGAGATCGCCGAGCCCGGCCATTATGTGACCCGCCACATCGGAACCACCGGCGTGATCGTCACCCGCGACCGCGACGGGTCGGCCAAGGCCATCGTCAACCGCTGCACCCATCGCGGCGCGACGCTGTGCGCGTTCGAGCGGGGGGAGGCGCCGCACGGCCACCAGTGCCCCTATCATGGCTGGCTGTTCGCGGCCGACGGCGCACTCAAGATGGTGCCCAACCGGCAGAACTACGCCGGCGTGCTCGACCTCGCCGAAAACGGCGCGCGGCCCGTGCGGCTGGAATCCTACCGGGGGTTCCTGTTCGGAACGCTGGACGATGCGGCCGGCCCGCTGGTCGATTTCCTTGGCCCGATGGCCTCGTCGATCGACGATCTGGTGGACCGCTCGCCGACCGGGCGGCTCTCGTGCGCGCCCTATGTTCTTCGCCACCATTATCGCGGCAACTGGAAGATGACCTTCGAGAATCTGAACGACACCATCCATCCGGGCTTCGCCCATGCCGCCTCGGTCGTGTCGGCGAAGCATGTCGCCGAAGAGGTGGGCAGCCGCGACGGTCTTTCGCCCACGGTCGGCATGATGCTGGCCAACGGCAAGCCGATCCAGTTCTTCCAGGACCTCGACATGATGGTGGCGCCGCCCGGCCACAGCTATATCGGCGGGCATATGGGGGCGAACTATTCGCCAGACACGGCCGATCGCTACACGGCCGACCTGATCGCCTTCCACGGGCCCGAAAAGGCGCGGCAGGTGCTGGGCACCGACCGCCACCTGACCCTCCTCTATCCATCGTCCACCTGGCATGCGCGCTACCAGACGGTCCGGATCGTGCGGCCTGTGCGGCACGATCTCACCGAAGTCATCGGCTATGTCTTCCGGCTGGAGGGCGCGCCGGAGGAAACCTTCCGCAACGCCATCGAATATGTGAACGGCGCCAACAGCGCCGCCTCGCCCGTCATCTCCGACGACCTGGAGCTCTATGAGCGGCTGCGCACCGGCAACGGTTACGACGGCGCCGGCTGGATCCCCTACACGCGCGGCCTGAACGAAGATCGCGAGGCCGGCAACGGCTGGACCCGCACGCCCGCCACGTCCGAGGCCTTCATCCGCAACCAGTTCCGCGCCTGGGCGCACTATATGGAAGCCGCCTGATGCTGCACCCGTTCGAGGCGCTTGTGATCCGGGAGGCGCGGCTGCTGGACGCGCGAGACTATCCCGCCTGGGTCGCCCTCTACACACCCGACTGCCACTATTGGGTGCCCGTCTCGCCGGCGATGACCAGCCCGCTGGAAGGTCCCAGCCACTGCAACGATGACCGGCAGCTGATGCTGGCCCGCACCCATCGGCTGGCCAATCCCCGCGCCTTCGCCGCCGAGCCGCCGCCCCGCACCGTACATGTGGTTTCCGGCGTGGAGGTGGTTTCGGAAAGCGCAGACACGGCCGAAGTCCTGTCGGCCCAGATCATGCTGGAGTGGCGCCAGCGCGACGGGTTCGAGGCCGACCAGCGCCTGTTCGGTGGGCAGGTTCGGCACAGCCTTCGCAGGGTCGACGGCGACTGGCGCATCGCGGTCAAGCGCATCGATCTCATCAACGCCGAAGGCTCGATGAACGCGATCCTGGCGCCAATATGACGGCCAACGCCCACATCCCCTGGGGCTGCTGGTGGAGCACGCCCTTTTCCCGCTGGCAGGGCCCGCTGTCCGAACTGCACAGCATTCGCTTTGCCGCCCATGTGGCCGGACCAGCCCTGGCTGCGCGCGAGATCGATCCGGCGGTCCTCGATTTCGGCGTACTGGGCACGACCGTGCCGCAGAAGGGTGTCTTCTACGGCCTGCCCTGGGCGGCGGGACTTCTGGGTGCGACGCAGCTTGCTGGCCCCACGGTGATGCAGGCCTGCGCGACGTCGGCCCGGATCCTCGAGGTGGCTGCCGGCGAGGTGGTTGCGGGCCGGGCGACCGCCGCACTCGTGCTTGCCGCCGACCGCGTCTCCAACGGCCCCCTCCTCAGCTATCCGGCACCCGGCGCCCCGGGCGGCGCGCCCGAGACCGAAAGCTGGGTCCTCGACAATTTCGCGCGCGATCCCTGGGCCGATGTCGCAATGGTCGACACTGCCGAAAATGTGGCGCGCAAATGGGGTTTCAGTCGCGAGGCGCAGGATGATCTCGTCCTGTTGCGCAGCACGGCCTATGCCGAAGCCCGCGCCGGCGGCTTCCATTCCCGCTTCATGGGACTGCCCTTCGATGTCCCCGACCGACAATTCCGCAAGGTAGCCTGCCGGCTCGATGGCGACTGGGGCGTCCAGCCGATTGACGAAGCCAAGCTCCGTGCGCTGAAACCCGTGCGCCAAGGCGGGACCGTCACCCACGGCGGGCAGACCCACCCGGCCGACGGCAGCGCCGGCCTGATCGTGACCGATGAAGCTCGCGCGCTGGAACTTCGCCGTGCGCCGCTGACCGCGCGCATCCTCGGTTTCGGCCAAGCACGCGTGGAAAAGGCCTTCATGCCCGCCGCGCCCGTGCCCGCCAGCAAGGCTGCGCTGGAGCAGGCAGGGCTCGGCATCGGCCAGATCGATCTCGTCACTTCGCACAACCCCTTCGCGGTCAACGACCTGGTGTTCGCCGCCGAAACCGGGTTTCCGCTCGATGCCATGAACCGCCACGGCTGCTCCTTGATCTGGGGCCACCCGCAGGGGCCGACGGGCCTGCGCGCCCTGATCGAGCTGATGGAGGGTCTCGCCGAACGCGGTGGCGGGCGCGGGCTCTTCCAGGGTTGCGCCGCAGGCGACAGCGCGATGGCGGTGGTGGTGGAGGTCGCCGATGGCTGAAGCGCCGACTTCGCCGGTCGAAATCCTCGCCCGCGCAGCCGCTCGCGCGCCGCAAGCCACCGCGCTCGTCGATGGCCCGCTGCGCCTGACCTATGCGGGCTATGCGGCGGCCGTCGCGGCGTTTGCCCTTCAGCTTCGGGCGCTTGGCAGCCAGGGCGCGCGTGTGGCCCTGATGCTGGGCAACAGCACCCACATGGCCGTCGGGATCTTCGCAGTCCAGGCAGCCGGCGCAACACTGGTGCCGCTGAACCCGGATTACACCGCTGCCGAGCTCGGCCCGGTCCTGGCGATCGCCAGGCCTTCGATCCTTGTCAGTTTCGCGCACCATTCGGAACGGCTCCGCGCCGCACTCGGCGACCGCTTCACCGGCGAGATCCTCGTCCTCCCCGACGATGCCGGCACCTGGCTCGCCGGCCTCCCCGAGACCGGCGAGCCGCTTCCCCTGCCCGACCCGGATGCCCTTGCGCTGGTGCAATTCACGGGCGGCACCACGGGCACGCCCAAGGGCGTGATGCTGACCCACCGGGCACTGGCCGCGAATGTCGCCCAGCGGGAGGCCGTATTGCCCACCGACTGGGCCGACGAGCGGGTGCTGTGCGTGATGCCGCTGTTCCACAGCTTCGCGTCCGCCATGGCGCATTTCCTTGCGCCCAACTGCGCGGGAACGCTTGTCCTGCTGCCCCGCTACCGACCCGACGTCTTGCAGCAGACGGTCGCTGCCGAGCGCATCACGCGCCTGCCCGCGGGCCCCACGCTGGTGCAGTCGCTCCTCCAGTGGCACGGCTTCGACGCGCAGAGCTTCGCCACGTTGCGCTGCCTCTGGTCCGGCTCGGCGCCGCTCCCTGCCGAAGTGCAGCGCATGTGGGAAGCGGCGACCGGGATCCCCGTCTACGAAGGCTATGGTCAGACCGAAGCCGGCCCTGTCCTCACTTTCCACGGGCCACGCACGGTCCTGAAGCCGATGTCGGTGGGTCCGGCAGTTCCCGGCACCGAAATCCGCATCCTTGATCTTGCGACAGCCGTACCACTGGGGCCGGGCGAAACCGGCGAGATCGCCGCGCGCGGGCCGCAGCTGATGCAGGGCTATCTGGACGATCCCGAAGCCACTGCGGCCGCTCTGCGGGATGGCTGGCTGCTGACCGGCGACATCGGCCATCTGGACGCCGACGGGCATCTGTTCATCACCGATCGTCGCAAGGACATGGCGATCGTCGGCGGCTACAATGTCTATCCGCGCGAGGTGGACGAGGCACTTCTGCGATACCCGGGCGTGCGGGCGGCCGCCGCCGTTGCCGTGCCCGACGCCTATCGCGGCGAAGTGATCTGGGCTTATGTCGAGGGCGAGGTAACGCCTGACGCGCTGACACGCCACAGCGAGGACACGCTGGTGCGCTATAAGCGCCCGGTCGAGTGGCGCATCCTGCCCAGCCTGCCGCGAACTGGCGTCGGCAAGATCGACAAGGCCGAACTGCGCCGGATTGCCCGCGCGGAACTCGCTGACCGTGCTGCGGGCGCCGCCCATGTCGCTTGAACAGCGCGACGCGATCCTGGCCCTGCTGCAGGGCCGGCAGCCCGCGCCCGACCTTGCCGCCCGGCGCACCGGCTTCGAAGGCTTTGCCCGCATGCTCTGGCCCGACGCTGACGTCCCCGAACCGGTCGAGCTGCGGCCAGGCCTTCAGGCGCGCTGGGCGGGAGAGCCCACGCCGGGCGGCGCCGTCCTGCTGTGGTTGCATGGCGGCGCCTTCACCGTGGGCTCCTCGGCGAGCTATTGGCCGATGGCCGCGCTGATCGCGCAAACCGCCGCGATACCCGTGCTGGTCCTGGACTATGCGCTCGCCCCCGAACACCCGTTTCCGGCCGCGCTCGACGACACGCTGGCCGCGCTCGACTGGCTCGATGCCCGGGGCTACCGCGCCGCAATCGGCGGCGACAGCGCAGGCGGGAACCTGGCGGTTGCCGCCACCCAGGCCCGCATCGCCCACGGCCGGTCTGTTCCTTTGGCCTGCTGGCTCGTTTCCCCCTATCTCGACCTGACGAACAGCGGCACCAGCATCGCCACCCGCCGCCACCGGGACCGTTTCGTCAACCCCGATGACGGCACCAATCAGCGCTACGCCGGGGCAAGCCCGCTCGATCACCCGGCTGTGTCACCCCTCAACGGCCTCTTCATGGATTTTCCGGAAACGCTCATTCAGGTGGGGTCAGAAGAGGTGCTTTTCGACGATGCCCGCCGTCTCGCCGAGCATCTGTGGGCGGCGGGCCGACCTGTCACCTTCCAGGAGTGGGACGGCATGGTCCACGCCTGGCCGCTCTTTGCGCAACGATTGGAGGAAGGGCGCTGGGCGATCGCGCAGGGCGGCGCCTTCCTGCGACGATTGGTTCAGGCTTGAACTGAATAACCATCGGTTATAGGCTGCCCGCACGGAGGGAAGCCGATGGAACTGCGCCAGCTGCGCCACTTTCAGGAGATCGTGAAGACGTCCAGCTTCGGCCAGGCGGCCGATCGGCTTCACATCACCCAGCCCGCGCTGTCCAAGAGCATTCGCAACCTCGAACGCTCGCTCGGCTGCCAGCTCCTCGAGCGGCACCCGTCGGGCGTGACCCCCACCGAATATGGCCGCGTATTCCTGGATTATGCGGCCCTCGTCACCTCCGAGCTCGACCGCGCGGTCGAAGAGCTGAATGCGCTGCGCGGAAAGGGCAAGGGAATCGTCCGGGTGGGGGCAGGGGCCACCATGATGCGCTACCTGCTGCCGCGGGCGGTCAAGCGCTTCATGGCCCAGGCCGGCGAGGGCAGCTCGGTCTCGTTCCGCCAGGGGCTCAAGGACGAACTTCTGGCGGCGCTCCGCCGGGGCGACATCGATCTGGTGGTTGGCAGCATCGCGGCTGGTCAGGCAGACGAGGATCTGCACCACGAGCTGGTGCTGGAGGACCGGGTCGCGGTGGTTGCGGATGAAAAGCACCCTCTGGTTGGCCGCCGCCAGCTGGTCGCACAGGATCTGGAACCCTATCAGTGGGTGCTTCCCGAAGGTCGCGAGCCCGAGAATGAGCGTCTGCTCGCTGTCTTCCGCAACGCGCGGCTGCCCGCCCCGAGGGTCGCGGTGCGCACCGGCTCCTCGCCATTCATGGCCGAGCTTCTGAAGGACAGCGATTACCTGTCTTACCTCCCTGTCGCACTGCTCGCGCTGGACCCGGATTTCCGCCACCTGAAGCCGCTCGATCTTGCCGAACCGGTCTGGCCGCCGGTGATGGTCGGCGTCACCTACCGGCGACGCGGGGTGATGCTGATGCCGATGCGGCGGTTCATCAACCGACTGAAGGAAAGCGGCCAGGAAATCGTCGATGCTGCAGCCTAGCGGATATGCGCCAGCAGCCGGTGGAATTCCTCCACATGCCAGATATCGGTGATGCGCCCGTCCTCGCGGATCCGCACCACGTCCATCCCCGCGATCTCGAAGCGGCGGCCCTGCGCCTGCACGCCCATCAGCGGTGCACCGGTGTGCGTGCCCCGCATCACCCAGCGGTCGGCCACCAGATCGCCCTCCGCCACATAGGCCCTGGCTGACAGCTGCAGGTCCGGTGCGGCGTCACGCATCAGGTGCAGCGCATCCAGGATGCCGGGAAGCCCGACCCGCTGGCCGGGCGCCGGATTGTGGTCGATCACGTCATCGGCATACAGTGTCTCGGCAAGCTCGGCCCGGCCGAGCGCCCACATCTCTTCGATATGTTGCCGCGCGATCGCCAGCCGCATCGCCTCTCCGGGGCCCAGCGCTCCGGGCGGCGGCACTTCGGCAAGCGCGCCGGGCGGGCACCATGCGGCCACTTCCCCTGGCTGACGGCCGCCGGCCCCCGCCTGCAGCGCGATCGAGGGGCCAAGCGCCGCCATCTCCTCCACATGCCAGAGCTCGCGGATGCGACCGTCGCTCCCCACCCGCACCATGTCGATCCCCGACATGCGCAACCGTTGCCCCGTCGGTGCCTGCCCGAACAGCGGCCCGGTGAACGTGCCCTCCAGGGTCCACACGTCGACGCCCAGGTCGCCGGCAGCAAGCGCTGCATGCAGGCGCATCGTCAGGTCGGGAATCGCAGCGCGGAACATCCGGACCACCTCGCGCATGGGCTCCAGGCCGCCTGCCTGCCCCGGTACGGGCATATGGTCGACGACATCGGGGGCATAGTTGCGCGCGACCAGGTCCAACTCGCCCAGGCCCCACAATCCCTCGATCTGCTGCACCAGAAGCGCGCGGATCTTGGCCCGGTCAATCGCCATTGGCATAGCCCCAGGTGCAGTTCGAAGGCCGCCCGCCTCCGGCCTTCCAGGCCTGCACGATGTCCGGCAGCCGGTCGCCCTGAAGCGCGCCGTCGGCATAATCCGCCGGGTCGAGGCGGTAGAAGGGCGCCGCGTTCAGGCCCAGCATGCCGGCCTTGAACGGGCCGTCCGCCGCACCGAGATCGGGCAGCCCGAAGCGCTCCATCAGGTCCTCAGGCATGGTCAACCGTCGCAGCGCCTCGATCTGCCATTGCGGGCTGCCGTACCACACGCTGTCAGTCCCCCAGAAGACATGGGATGCGCCAAGTCCCTTCGCCAGTGTCCCGATCATCCCGGCCGCCAGCCGCGGATGCGTGAGCACGGTGAAGGCAAAACTCGCGGCGGTGTCGGCATAGATGTTGGAAACGCCGTGCCGCTCGGGAATTTCGGCAAGGTCGCTCACCCAGTCGATGCGGCCGGTCGCCTCGAAGCGGGCGAGCTCGGCCTCGGTCGGCTGGGGGATGGTGCGGTAGGCAGCGTGATAGATGATGAACTTGATCTGCGGCCAATCCTTTGCCGCCTGCACCAGGTCGTCGATGCGCGCATAGGGCTCCGCACCCGGCATCAGCACATCCGCCTCGGCCGGCAGCAGGCCCTTGTGGATCGCGAAGTTTGTGACGCCGGCCGCCACCATCCGTTCGTAGGCCGGGTACATCAGCGCCTCGTCATCCAGCCGCCAGCGCCGGTTCGATGGCGAAAAGGGCTCCCCGACCGTATAGGCCTTCCAGCCGTCGGGGCGGATCTGGGCGTGGACGCGGTCCATCTCGTCGAGCCAGCCCGGGTGGCCGGGCGTCAGGACGGCATGGGTGAGCAGGCGCCGGCCCCCGGTCACCGTGTTCACCGCATCGCGGGCGGCTGCCATCATGTCGTTCGAAAGCATGGTGCCCGCATCGCTTTCCGACGGGGCGCCCGACAGGAGGGCGACCTTGGTGTCGCTCGCCAGCCAGATATCGGTCACGAATTGGGCGAACTTGATCCGGTCGATCTCGAAGCGGCGGCCGGCGCCGGAGAGGTTCAGCAGTTCGGCCGAGATCTCGATGAGGTCGGTCAGCGACCGGAACAGCTCGGGGTCGGCATCGTCCTTCAGGAAGTGCACCTGGTCGTCGAACACGAACTGGTCGGCGAGGCGCGCGCGCCTGGCGGCAGCGACATCGGCATCCTCGGCTTCGCCCGCCTCCACCTCGAAGCTGGGACCAAACACGGAATTCAGCTGCGCAAAGGATGCGGCCATGCCCTGCGGTGTGGCCCACCATTCGGTGGCTGCGATTCCCTGCCGGCGGGCTGCCCTTGCCCCGTCGTCCAGTGCCCGCCTTTCATAAGCCGCAAGGGCTGCTGACTGTGGGGGTGGGGAGTATTCCCCGTTCGACAGGATGCGGCTCGGGACGGGCAGGGGATGCATCCGCTCGGACGGCAGGAGAGAGGCCCGGACATCGGGCGGCAACAACATGGGCATGGGAACGAACCTCCGCCTGTTGGATCGCATGCGGTGAGGTCAGGTGTGCATGACTTGTTCGCACGAGGTGATTTCCCGCTGTACCTCATGGTCGTTCAAGTTCGGCAAGTGTTCGAGGGCAATTTCGGTTGGCGAGGTGGGAGTCGCTGTGCATCAGGCAGGAACATGACGCGCCGATTGTTCGTGGCCCTCGATCACTCTTGCTATTCTTGTCGAAACCCGTTCCACGGCCAGCCGCAGGGCTTCGTCGATATGTACATAGGTCTGTGTTGAGCCTCGAGCGTGAGGTGATCGCTTGACGCAGACCCAGAAATGAGATCAGCATCAGTTTTGTTCGATCCTGGCGGTGAGGAGGCTGTTGGTGGTATCAGGTGCGAGCGCGGCGAGTGCCACCAGATTCGATCGGTTCATACTGCCTGGTCTTGCCTTCAAGGCGGTGATCATCGGCGGCGGCTATGCGACCGGTCGGGAGCTTGCCGAGTTCTTCGGGCCGAGCGGCGCCCGGGGCGGGCTTTATGGCATGCTTGTCGCGATGCTGGTGTGGAGCGTGATCGCGGCGCTGACCTTCCTGTACGCGCGGGCGATCGATGCGCAGGATTACCGCACCTTCTTCAAGCATCTGCTTGGCCCGTTCTGGCCGCTGTTTGAGCTGTTGCTGCTGGCGCTGTTCCTGCTGACGCTGGCGGTGTTCAGCGCGGCGGCCGGCGCAATCGGCGCAGCGCTGTTCGGCTGGCCGGCGATCGTGGGGCAGCTTGCCTTGCTGGCGGCGATCATCGCGGTCGTGTCGTTTGGAAGCGACGCGGTCGAGAAGCTGTTCAGCGCCGTCAGCATCGTCCTCTACGGCACCTATGCGATCTTCCTGGCGCTCTCGCTCTGGCGGTTTGGCGACCGGATCTCGGCCAGCCTTTCGGTTCCAGCCGCGGACCTGTCGTGGATCGGGGGCGGCCTTGCCTATTCCGGCTACAACATCGTCGGTGCGGTGGTGATCCTGTACATTGTTCGCCACTTCACCAGCAACCGGGACGCCGCGATCGCGGGGCTGCTGTGCGGGCCGCTGGCCATCCTGCCGGCAATGCTGTTCTTCCTGTCGCTCGCAGCCTTTCCGGCTGCGATGGCCGCCGAGCTTCCATCGGACTATCTGCTGCGCGCGCTGGATGTGCCGCTGTTCCCCTATTTCTACCAGATCATGATCTTCCTGGCGCTTCTGGAAAGCGGGGCCGGCGCGGTTCACGCGCTGAACGAGCGGATTGCGCATGTCTATGCGCGCGATGGGCGCGTGCTGACGCGCGGGATGAGAGCGGGGGCGGCCCTGCTGTTCCTGCTGCTGGCGGGGTTCGTCGCCGGGCGGATCGGGCTCGTCGACCTGATTGCGGGGGGCTATCGCACGATCTCCTATGGGATGCTTGCCATCTTCGTGGTGCCATTGCTGACCATCGGGAGCTGGCGCCTGCTGAAATGGCGCAGGCGCGGCATTTCGGCCACAGAACCCGCGAAGGGCTGACAGGTGCCCGGTTTGACAATCGGAAAACGGTTCGGCAGCCTTTGGCCGGCTCTGTGGGACGATGGCCGCGACGGTGCGGCCCGCACCGGACGGGCGCTGCAGCTTTCCTGCATTTTTCCGCGCATGTCGTGCTTGACAATTTTCCGATCAGGATGATTAATCCTGCCTGGAAAACGGCGTGCGCGCCGAACTGGGAGAAGCGAATGCGTCGTCTGGTGGCTGCGGCCGGTCTGTTGCTTGCTTCGTTCCTTGCCCCGGCGCTGGCCCAGGGCCCGGCGGCGGCTCCGGCGGCTCCGGCGGTGCCCGCTGCGGCCGTGCAGGCCGCGCCCGCCGTGGCAGCTGCACCGGCTGCCGCTGCAGGCGTTCCCGAACTGACGGCCGCCGATGCCGAGGCCTGGCTGGACGGCTTCGTTCCGATCGCGCTGGCCCGCGGCGGGATTGCGGGTGCCGTGGTCGTCATCGTCAAGGATGGCCAGGTGCTCGTGAAGAAGGGCTATGGCTATTCCGACCTGGAGACGCGCGCGCCGGTCGATCCGGACAGGACCTTGTTCCGGCCGGGCTCCATATCCAAGCTGTTCACCTGGACCGCGGTGATGCAGCAGGTCGAGGCCGGGAAGATCGACCTCGACGCGGACATAAACACCTACCTCGACTTCAAGATCCCGCCATTCCAGGGCAAGCCGCTGACGATGCGGCACATGATGACGCACACGCCCGGGTTCGAGGAGTTCGCCCGCGGCCTCATCACCAGCGATCCCGCCAACGGTGACCTGGCGAAGAACCTGAAGAGATGGACGCCGACCCGGGTGTTCGCGCCCGGCACCACGCCGGCCTATTCCAACTATGCGACGGGGCTTGCCGGCTATGTGGTGCAGCGCGTCTCGGGAATGCCGTTCGACGATTATGTCGAGCAGCGGATCCTGACCCCACTGCAGATGGCCAACTCCAGCTTCCGCCAGCCCCTTCCGGCGCGGCTCGTGCCGATGATGTCCAAGGGCTACAGCGATGTGACCAAGCCCGCGATTCCGTTCGAGATCGTGAACATACCGCCCGCCGGCAGCCTGTCTGCGACCGGCGCGGACATGGCCAACTTCATGATCGCGCATCTGCAGCAGGGCCGCTTCGGCGACGCGGCCATCCTGAAGCCGGAAACGGCGAAGATGATGCACGAGACCGAGACCAACATCATGGCGCCGCTGCACGGAATCCGGCTGGGCTTCTACCAGCAGGACATCAACGGTGAACGGGTGATCGCCCATGGCGGGGACACCCAGGCCTTCCACTCGCTGCTGTCGCTGTTCCTGGACCGCAATGTCGGGCTCTACCAGTCGGTCAACAGCAGCGGCATCCCCAACGGCAACTTCCGCCAGGCGCTGTTCGAGGCCTTTGCGGACCGCTACTTCCCGGCGCCGCGCAACGACCCGGCCTATGATCCGAAGAAGGCGGCGGCCGAGGCGGCCCAGGTGGCCGGCACCTACACCATGGCGCGCGGCGGCTTTTCCAGCTTCCTTGCCGCGATGGGGCTGGTCCAGGGGATCAAGTTCGTCGTGAACGAGGATGGCACGGTGTCGATCCCGCTGCTGACCGACGCCGCCGGCAAGCCCAAGCGCTATCGGGCGATCGGCCCCTTCCTGTGGCGCGAAGTGGGCGGGCATGACCGGCTGGGCGCCAAGGTGGTCGACGGCAAGGTGCAGTTCATCTCGACCGAGGCCTTCTCGGGCATCATCGTGATGAAGCCGGCCGACCCGTGGCGCAACCCGAGCTGGGTCGGCCCGGCGGTCGGTGCTTCGGTGTTCGCGGTGCTGCTGACGCTGATCCTCTGGCCGGTGAGCGCACTGGTTCGCCGCAGCTTCGGGCAAACGCTCCAGCTGACCGGGCAGCGGCGGAAGGCCTATCGCGGTGTGCGCATCGGCGGGCTGCTGGTGATGGGGGCGCTCGCGGCCTGGGGCTACATTGCCTACAGCTTCAGCCAGCCCAAGGGCATGGAAGCGCTGATGCGGATGGACGGCTTCCTGATGTTCGCGCAAGGGTTCACGGCCTTTGCGACCGTGGGTGGGATGCTGCTGGCGGCCTGGAACCTGTGGGCGACCTGGAAGGGCCCGTCGGGCTGGTTCGGCAAGCTGTGGAGCCTGGTCTTGCTGCTCGCCTTCGGGATGATCTTCTACTTCGCGCTGATCGGCCGGCTGATGGCCATGACGACGAACTACTGATCATGGCGGGACCCCTCTCCCTCAGGATCGCGACCGACGACCTTCTGCTGAAGGCACCGTTCCGCATCTCGGGCCATGTCTTCACCTCCACCCCGATCGTCGTGGCGACGGTGTCGCGCGGCGGGGTGCCGGGCCGGGGAGAGGCGTCGGGCGTCTACTACACCGGCGACACGGTGGAGAAGGCGGCGGCCACGCTGGACGCGCTGGCGCCCTCGCTGGACCCAGGACTGACGCGGGACGGGCTCAGGACCCTGCTTCCGCCCGGGGGCGCGCGCAATGCGCTCGACTGCGCGCTGTGGGAACTGGAATCGCGGGAGGCCGGCAAGCCGGTCTGGGCGCTTGCAGGACTTGCGCCGCCGCGCCCGCTGCTCACCACCATCACGCTCGGCGCGGACGATCCGGCGGTGATGGGACAGGCGGCGGCGGGCGTCGGCTTTGCGCGGGCGCTGAAGCTGAAGCTGACCGGCGACTGCGACGTGGACATGGCCCGCGTGAAGGCCGTTCGCGCGGCCCGGCCGGATGTGTGGATCGGAGTGGACGCGAACCAGGGCTATTCGGGCGGGGACCATATCGCGCCGCTGATCTCGGTGCTGATGGACTGCGCTGTCTCGCTGCTGGAGCAGCCCTTCAAGCGCGGCAACGAGGCGGCGCTGGACGGGTTGCGGCTGCCGCTGCCGGTGGCGGCCGATGAAAGCTGCCTCGACCTCGTCGAGCTGGAGACGCTGCCGGGGCGCTTCGACGTGGTGAACATCAAGCTCGACAAGTGCGGCGGGCTGACGGAGGGGCTGATGATCGCCCGGCGGGCCGAGACGCTGGGGCTGAAGGTGATGGTGGGCAACATGGTCGGCACCAGCCTGAGCGCCGCCCCCGGGTTCGTGCTGGGGCAGCTGTGCGACGTGGTCGACCTGGACGGCCCCTTCTTCATCGCGCGCGATCCGGCACCGACGGTCGACTATTCCGGCGGGGACATCTGGTGCCCCGACGAGATCTGGGGCCCGTCGGCCCGGCTGGAAGAGGCGGCATGATGAAGGTGCTCGCAGGGGCGGTCGCGGCGCTTGCCGCCCTTCAGCCAGCGGCAGCGCAGGTGCAGCCGCAGACGGCCGCAGCGCCGAGCTCGGCTTCCGTGTCGATCGAATGGGGCGCCAAGGCGAGGATGGCCGACGGCGTGGTGCTGAATGCCACGATCTACCGGCCGCGCGCGGCGCAGCCCGATGCGCCGTGCATCGTTTCCATCACGCCCTATATTTCCGACACTTACCACAACCGGGGCATCTATTTCGCAGGGCGCGGCCTGCCCTACATCCAGGTCGACAGCCGCGGGCGGGGCAACAGCGGCGGCGAGTTCCGGCCCTTCTACCAGGAGATCGCCGACGGCCCGCAGATCATCGAATGGGCCGCCAGGCAGCCGGGTTGCAACGGCAAGGTCGGCATGTGGGGCGGCTCCTATGCGGGTACCAACCAGTGGGCGACGGCCAAGGGCAAGCCGGCGCATCTTTCCACGATCGTGCCCGTTGCATCGGCCTTCGCAGGCGTCGACTTCCCGATGCGCAACAACATCGCCTACGCCTACATCCTGCAGTGGCTGACCTACACGGCGGGCTCGGCGCTGCAGTCCGGCATCTTTGCCGACCAGGTCTTCTGGGCCGGCGTGTGGCTGGAGCGGGCGAAGGCGGGGGCGGCATTCGAGACGCTTCCCCAGGCGCTGGATGTGGGCCGCCCCGTGCTTGCCGAATGGCTGAAGCATCCGACGCAGGACAGCTACTGGGAGCAGTTCTCGCCTTCGGCCGCCGAGTATGCGCGGATGGATTTTCCGATCCTGACGATCACCGGCAGCCATGACGACGACCAGCCGGGCGCGCTGGAGCACTATCGCCGCCACCTGGCCGCGCGCGGTGGGGTGGAGAAGGCCAATCACTGGCTGGTGATCGGGCCCTGGGATCATGCCGCGACCCGCACGCCGCGCGCCGAGATGGGCGGCGTGACGTTCGGGCCGGCGAGCCTGGTGGACCTGCCCGACCTGCATGTGCAGTGGTACAGGTGGACCATGGCCGATGGGCCCAAGCCCGCCTTCCTGTCCGCGCCTGTGCGCTACTATGTGATGGGGGCCGAGCGCTGGCGTGACGCGCCCAGCCTCGAGGCTGTCACGGCCAGGCGCGTCGGGCTGCCGCTCGGCTCGTCCGGCAAGGCCAATCTTGCAGGGTCCCCCGGGACACTCGGCCGTGTCGGCACGGCGCGCTTCGACAGCTATGTCTATGATCCCCGCAAGCTTCCGACGGCCGATGTCGAGCTTGCGCCGAGCCCGGATGTCCTCACCGACGATCGCATGTGGTTGGCGCTCGACGGCCAGCAGCTTGTCTATGTTTCGCAGCCCTTCCCTGCGCCCACCGAACTGTCGGGCTTTTTCCGGCTTGTCGCCAACATCGCAATCGACCAGCCGGACACCGACATCGTGGTTTCCATCCACGAGCTGAAGCCCGACGGCAGTGTCATCCTGCTGACCACCGACCAGATGCGCGGCCGGCACCGGGAAGGCCTGGGGACGGACAGGCTGGTCCCTGTCGGCAAGGTGCTGCCGTGGGTGTTCGACCGCTTCACCTTCGTCTCGCGCGAGATCGCGGCCGGCAGCCGGCTGAGGCTGACGCTGGCCCCCAACGCCTCGATTGCGACGCAGCGCAACCTCAACAGCGCCAGGCCGGTCTCTCAGCAGACCCTTGCCGATGCGCGGCCGGTGACTGTGCGCCTGGTGCACGACAGGTCGAACCCGAGCATCCTGGAACTGCCCTATGGCCGGCCTGACGGAGAGCGGCAGTGACCGGCGCGATCCCGACCTGCCCCGGCAAGACCCGTGTACAGGCACTGAGACTGATGTCATCTTCACAAAAAAACAGGGACGACATGAGAAGGGGAATGTCATGACGCAGATCATCCAAGAGAAAGCCTTGCTTGCAGCCGGCGCCGCGATCGGGGCGCTGATGCTTCCGCAGCAGGTCTGGGCCCAATCGACTGTCGACAGTTCGGCAACCGGGCAGGACATCATCGTCACCGCGTCGAAGCGCGAGGAGCGGCTGATCGATGTGCCGGCTGCCGTGACCTCGCTCGGCGGGGAAGACCTGTTGCGGCGAAACCTGACGCGGATCGAGGATTTCGCGGCGCAGGTGCCGGGCTTCTCCTTCCAGAATGTGGGCACGCGGGCGGTGCGGCTGATCCTGCGCGGACAGAACAGCGGTGGCGCGGGTGCGACCGTTGCGACCGTGATCGACGAGGTGCCGCTGAGCTACTCGTCGTCGACGGCGAACGGCGCGATCGACACCGCCAACATCGAGACCTGGGACCTGAACCGGATCGAGGTGCTGCGCGGCCCGCAGGGCACGCTCTATGGAGCGACGGCGCAGGGGGGTTTGCTGAAGTATGTGACCAACGCGCCGGACCCGAGCAAGGCGGAAGCGGCCGGGCAGGTCGGGTTCGAAAGCGTCTCGGACGGAAACCTGCGCGGGCAGATCCGGGTCATGGCCAATGTGCCGATTGTCGAGGGCAAGGTGGCGCTGCGGCTGACGGGCTTCTACGTGGGGGTTCCCGGATACGTCGACAATCCGCTGCTGGGCGAGAAGGATGTGAACTCCGGGTTCCGGCTGGGGGGCAGGGCGCAGTTGCTGCTGAAGCCGACGGACACGCTCAGCATCCGCCTGACTGCCTTCCACAACGAGCAGGAATTCGACGGGAACGGCACGTTGCAGGTTGTGGGTGCGAACCTCACGCCGGCCAATCCGCCGGCGAACCAGTTCGACGTCGCGAACGGCGGCGAACTGCAGCTCAATGCCTTCGTGCCGACCATCAACCGCAACCGCTACACATTCTTCGCGGGCACGATCGACTGGGATGTGGGCTTTGCCGACCTGTTCTCCTCGACCAGCTATGGCACCATCAACACGACGTTCACGAACGACTTCACGAACGCGAACCTGGCCCCCGGGTTGACCTATGGGGACTTTTTCCCGGCCTTCTACGGCGAACCGGTGAATGTGCGGCTGCGGCAGGTGAACGAGCTCGACAAGTTCAACCAGGAGATCCGGCTGACATCGAACCCCGAAAGCGCCTTCTTCGGGGGTGCCGTCGACTGGCTGTTCGGCGGCTTCTACACCAAGGAGGACATCACCTTCCCGCAGACCTTCGAGATCGTCAGCCGGGCGAACGGCGCCATTCTGACGACGCCGTTTCCCGGCGGCGCGCTGGAGGCCCCGGCCACCTATGAGGAGCTTGCGGGCTTTGCGAACTTCACGATCCACCTGGGGGACCGCTTCGATCTCGAAGTCGGGGGCCGCTATGCGAAGAACTGGCAGTTCTCGCAGGTCGAGTATTTCGCGGGTTTCGCGACCGGCTCGGACTTTCTGAACCCGGCGGTGAAGACCAGCGAATCCAAGTTCACCTGGTCGATCGCGCCCAAGTTCAAGGTGAACGACGACGTCAACATCTATGCCCGTGTCGCGACCGGATATCGGCCCGGCGGGCCCTCGCTGCTGTTCCCGGGTGCGCCGTCGGACTATCCGCTGTCGTACAAGTCGGACACCACGACCAACTACGAAATCGGGATCAAGGGAGCCATCCTGGACAACCGCATCGACTTCGACGTGGCGGCCTACTATATCGACTGGACGGACATCCAGATCCTCAGCTCCTACATCTCCACCGAGACCGGCCAGCGGTTCAACGTGACCGGAAACGTGGGCACCGCGGTCAGCAAGGGCCTGGAATGGGCGCTGGGCTGGACCATCGTCGAGGGGCTGCGCCTGGGCGTGGTGGGATCCTATGTCGATGCGCGGCTGAGCGCTGACGCGCCCGAATTCGGCGGCTTCGATGGCGACCGGCTTGCCTATGTCCCTGACTGGTCGAACACCGTGAACCTCGACTATTCGTTCGACCTGTCGGACGGGATCAGCGGCACGGTCGGGGGCAGCTGGAACTACATCGGCACCCGCTACACCGACTTCAGCACATCGCCGATCAACGTCAACCATACGGCACTTCCGGCCTACAGCCTGTTCCATGCCCAGGCGGGAGTCGACTTCGGCGGTGTCGGGGTGAATGTGTTCGTGCGCAACCTGACCGATGAGCGCGCGACGCTGACCTACTCGTCGAACGGCGGCTTCCAGGCGACCGGCGTGGGCACCATCGTCACGCCCCGGACAATCGGCGTGAACGTGATGCTCCGCTACTGACATGTGTCCGGGCGGGCCCTGTTGCCGGAAGGCCGAACCGGGTCCGGGGCCCCGCCTGGACGCAAACCTCGATTTCCAGCGTCAGTCCGACCCTGTGCCGGGGCGGCGTTTGCAGCCCCGGCCCTTTTTGCAGGATCGAAAGCCGTGATCATCCGAATGCTCCTGATGTCCGCGGTCCTCCTCGCGCTCGGCCTTCCGGCCGCTGCCCAGCCGGCTGCCTCCGGCGAGGCGACCACCCTCAGGTCCGCGCAGTGGGACTTTACTTCGAAGGTGAACGGGCGGACCTACCGCGTGCAGGTGGCGCTGCCGCTGGGGCCTCCGCCGCCGGGAGGTCATCCGGTGCTGTACGTGACGGACAGCTCGGGCTTCTTCGGGGCCTTTTCCAGTGCCGCCCGGGTGCGGACGATGGGGTTCGAGACGCGCGATGCCGTCGTCGTCGGGATCGGCTATCCCGAAGACGACATGAGCGTCCAGATGACGCGCCGGACGCTCGACCTGACGCCCAGCACGGACAAGGGCCGCGCGGAGATCATGGCCAAGGGTGGCAGGCCGGGCGAGTTCGGCGGGTCGGCCGATTTCCTGAGGATCATCCAGACCGAGATCGAGCCGCGCGTAGCCGAAACCGCAAGGATCGACCCGGCCGACCGGACGCTGTATGGTCATTCCCTGGGTGGGCTGTTCGCGCTGGACGTGCTGTTCCGCCAGCCCGGCGCCTTTCGAACCTATCTCGTCAGCAGCCCTTCGATCTGGTGGGACGGCAAGGCCGTGCTGGCGGGTGAAGCCGCCTTCGCGCGCCAGGTGACGGCCGGCTCGGTTGCGCCGCGCATCTTCATCCTGGTGGGCGGCACCGAGCAGACACCGCCGCCGCCGCCCTATCCACCCGGGTATACGGCAGAGAGCCTGGCGCAGATTGCGCGCGAGTCCGCGATGGTGGACAATGCCGAGATGCTGGCCGCCCGGCTGAAAGCGCTGAAGGGCGCGCCCGGATATGAGGTGAAATCGCAGGTCTTTGCCGGCGAGAGCCACATGAGCGTTCCGTTCGCGTCGCTCAATCCGCTGCTGACGTTTGCCCTTGCGCCTGCCGCAAGGCCGGTTCCCTGAAAGCGCCAGAGGAGTTGCCGACTTGCAGACCAGCACCGCACCCATGATGATCGGTCGCCGCGCGGCCCTGGGCCTAGGCGGTGCAGCGATTGCCGCTGCCGCCCTGCGGTCGGCCCCGGCCCTTGGCGCCACCGGCTGGGCCGAGGTGGACGCGCTGGCGCAGACGTTCGTCGCCGACAGGTTCAGCCCCGGCGTTGCGATCACGGCCGTGCGCAACGGCAAGACCCTGCATTCCAGGGGCTATGGCATGGCGAACCTGGAGACCGGGACCGCCACCACGCCGCAGAGCGTGTTCCGCATCGGCTCCATCACCAAGCAGTTCACCGGCGCTGCGCTGCTGCTGCTGCAGGCCGACGGCAAGCTTTCGCTCGACGACCGGCTGGCGCGCTTTCTGCCCGGCTTCCCCGGCGCCACCGAAGTGACGCTGCGGCAGATGGCCAATCACACCTCGGGCTATGGCAACTACACCGACCAGCCGAACCCGAAGGACCTCTTCGACCTTGCGCGCAGGGATTACGACAGCGTCGAGATCCAGCGCTGGATGGCCGAGGGCACCCGCCCGTTGTTCCTGTTCGAGCCCGGGACCGACTGGGCCTATTCCAACACGGCTTTCCTGCTGCTGGGCGAAGTGATCAGCAAGGTGACGGGTGCGCCCTTCGGCGCATTCTTCGCCAAGCGGCTGTTCGAACCAGCCGGGATGACGGCGACCGCGGTCGACAATGTGGCCGACATCGTTCCCAACCGGGCCAATGGCTATTCGGCGCGCGAGGGATCCGAGACGGAATTCAGCAATGCCCCCTTCATCTCGATGACGGTGCCCGGTTCCGCCGGCAACATGCGCTCCACGACCGAGGATCTCTGCCGCTGGCACGCGGCCCTTCTGGGCGGCAGGATCCTGCCGCCCGCCGGGCTGAAGCAGTTCCTTGCGCCCGCGCGCCTGAAGGATGGCAGCCAGCCGATGGCCGTCACCGAGCCGAACAAGCCCAAGGCGCCGCTGGATTATGGCCTCGGCATCTTCATGCGCAGTTTCGAAGGCCGCAGGACCGTCGAACATGGCGGGGGCATCTTCGGCTTCCTGTCGGACCTGCGAAGCTTCCCTGCCGAGGGGACGACAGTCTCGATCCTCACCAACAGTGATGCGGGCGGCCGCAAGGGCTACAGGGAGGCCAGCAAGGTGCTCGGGGCTGCCGTCAACCGCGCGGCGCTGGGCCTCTAGCCGGATGCGGGCCGCGGCGGTCGCCCTTGTGACTGCGCTGGCGCTGGGGGCGCCTGTGCGGGCTGCACCGCCCCCGACGCTCGATTCCGATGTGGCGGGGCTGCTGGCGGACGGTCCGCCCGGCATGGCGGTCGCCATCGTGGAGGACGGCAGGACCAGCCTTGCCAAGGGCTATGGCACCCGGCGGATCGGCAGCAGCGAGCCCGTTGGACCCGGGACGCTGTTCGAGATCGGATCGACCAGCAAGGCCTTCACGGCGGCCGCGCTCGCCATCCTGGTGGAGGAGGGCAAGCTGAAATGGGACGACCGGGTGGTCGACCATATGCCCGCGTTCCAGATGCACGACCCCTGGGTGACGCGGGAGATGCAGGTGAAGGACCTGCTGGTGCACCGCTCGGGCCTGGGTCTGGGCGCCGGGGACCTGACCTTCGTGCCGCGCACCACCCACAGCCGCGCCGAGGTGATGGGGGCGCTGCGCTGGCTGAAGCCCGAGACCAGCTTCCGCACGACCTTTGCCTATTCGAACCTGATGTATGTGGCGGCCGGCCAGCTGATCGAGACGGTGAGCGGCCAGAGCTGGGAGCAGTTCGTCGAGGCGCGGATCCTGACGCCGGCCGGGATGGCGGGCAGCTTTGCGCTGGGGCAGAGCCGGTTCGATTCGCCGCGTGGGGCAGACCGGGCGCAACCGCACGCGCGCCTTGGCCCGCCTTTCCGCGGGGTCGGCGCGATCAGCATGCTGGACGAGCGCAACGGCCTCGGCCCCAATGCGGGGGCGGCCGGCGCGATTGCCAGCAGCGCGAACGACATGGCGCGCTGGATCGCCACCCAGCTGGCCAAGGGGCAGGTGCCGGGCGGCAAGCGGCTGTGGACGGAAGCGACGGCAGACCAGATGTGGCAGGCGGTGACGCCGATCCCCACGCGCCCGCCGCAGGGGCCGCTGGCGGACGCGCAGGCCAAGTTCGGCAACTATGCGCTCGGCTGGTTCGTGCGGGATTACCACGGCGAGCGCGTCGTCACCCACGCTGGCGGAACCCTGGGGTTCATCACCGAGGTGGTGCTGCTGCCGGAGCGCAATGTGGGCTTCGTGATCGTGCAGAACAGCGAGGATGTCACCGCCGCCCAGACGCTGATGTTCCGCCTGCTCGACCATTACACCGGCCGCCCGCCTGCGGACTGGGCCGCGCGCTTCCGGGCCAAGCGGGCCGAGGACATTGCCGCCGGCGAGAAGGCGCTGGCGTCGCGTACGGCGCCCGCGACGGTGCTGCCCCGCTCGCTTCCGACGGCAGCCTATGCAGGCCGGTACCGGGACGCCTGGTACGGCCCCGTGACCGTGACGGCGAAGGGCGAGACGCTGACGCTCGACTTCACGAAGACGCCGGGCATGGTCTCTCGGCTGGAGCCGTTCACCGGCGACAGCTTCGTTGCGCGCTGGACGGATCCGACGATCGAGCCGGCGATCATCAGCTTCCGTGTCGGCCCGGACCAGAAGGTTTCCGGCGCGACGCTGAAGGCCTGGTCCCCGATCGCGGACTTCAGCTTCGATTATCACAACCTCGACCTGCGGCCCGAAAG
This sequence comes from Sphingomonadales bacterium, assembly GCA_027490095.1. Classification (GTDB taxonomy): domain Bacteria; phylum Pseudomonadota; class Alphaproteobacteria; order Sphingomonadales; family Sphingomonadaceae; genus Sandaracinobacteroides. The sequence goes on from JAIXYT010000008.1 coordinate 35,300, forward strand.
GGCGGCGCCATGAAGGGACACCCGGACTTGCCCACATGCTTTTCCCGCCGGCGGCTGCTTGCCGCCACCGTTGCCGCACCGATGCTGAACCTGGGGATGTTCAGGGCCCATGCGGCGTCGGAGCGACGCTATTCGCGGCGCGCGATGGATGTGGTGAAGGCGTCGCTGGTGATCGACATGCTGGCGCCGCTGAAGCTGGACTTCCGTGAAGAGTATGTCGCAGGGCGCATCCCCGACGCCGATGCCCGGGATTTCCGAGCAAGCGGAATCACCGGCTTCCACAATGCGGTGGGCATCGGCGGGCCGGATGCGCAGAAGCAGGTGATGGGCTGGTTTGCCGCATGGTCGGGCTTTGCGGCGCGCAATTCCGACCTGTTCACGCTTGTCGACAAGGCCGCCGACCTCGACCGTGCGAAGCGCGATGGGAAGGCGGCGATGATCCTGGGGATCCAGAATGCCGAGCATTTCGGCAAGCCCGAGGATGTGAAGCTGTTCCACCGGCTGGGCCAGCGGGTGTCGCAGCTGACCTACAACAGCCAGACCCTGATCGGATCGGGCAGCACCGACCGGGTGGACGGCGGGGTGAGCGATTTCGGGGCTTCGATCATCAAGGCGATGAACGAGGTGGGCATGCTGGTGGACGTGTCGCACTGCGGCGATCGCACGACGCTCGATGCGATCCAGCTGTCGGCCAGGCCGATCGCGATCACCCACAGCAATGCGCGCGCGCTGGTGAACCACCCGCGGACGAAGACCGACGAGGCGATCAAGGCGCTGGGCGCACGCGGCGGGGTGATGGGAATCACGGGGGTGCGCATGTTCGTGCGCGACAAGGACCCGACAAACATCGGACACATCGTGGATCATATCGACCATGTCGCGAAGCTGATCGGGATCGAGCATGTGGGGATCGGATCCGATGCGGACCTCAACGGCTATGACGACATGCCGCCCGACCAGTACAAGGCGCTGAAGGCCAGCTACAAGGACAGCTATGCCTTCCGCGAGAAGATCGACATCGACGGGTTCGACCACCCGCTGAAGACCTTCGATCTTGCCGAGGAGCTGATCCGGCGCGGCTATTCGGATGCCAACATCTCGGCGGTGCTGGGGGGCAACTTCCGCCGGTTGCTGGCGTCGACCTGGGGCGGCTAGCGGGGGCGGCTAGGCCAGCATCCGGTCGACCACGGCGTCGACCCCGAAGCGCATCGGGTCCATCACCGGGAGGCCGTGTTCGGCCTGGAGCCGGGCCGCCAGCGCATGGGCGTCGGCTTCGGTCATGCTGGAGCTGTTCAGGCTGATGCCGACGAAGCGGGGGTCCGGATTGGTGACGCGGGCGAGCGACAGGTAGGTCTGCATTGTCTCGGCGAGCGGGCGAATTGGGAAGCCGGGAAAGCCGCCGATCTCGTGGCGGCTGGGATCGTGGCAAAGGACCAGCGCATCGGGCTGGGAGCCGTGCAGCAGGCCCATGGTGACGCCGGCATAGGCCGGGTGGAAGATGGCGCCCTGGCCCTCCACCACGTCCCAGTGACCGGGCGCGGAATCGGGCGAGAGCGTTTCGGCGGCGCCGGCGACGAAGTCGGCCACCACGGCGTCGATCGCGACGCCTTCGCCGGCGATCATTATGCCGGTCTGTCCGGTTGCGCGGAAGTGGGCCGGCACCCCGCGGGCCTGGAGGGCACGGGCGATGGCGAGGGCGGTGTATTTCTTGCCCAGCGCGCAATCGGTGCCGACGGTGAGCAGGCGCTTGCCGGTGCGGCGAACGCCGCTTGCGATCGGAAATGCCCTGTCGCTGTGCCGGACGTCGTGCAGCTGCCGACCGAGCCGCCTTGCGGCGGCGCCGACGACGGGGTGTTCGGACAGGCGCATGTGCAGTCCGCTGACGATATCGAGCCCGGCTTCCAAGGCGTCGAGCAGGCAGGCCACCCATTCGTCCGGCAGCTGGCCGCCGATGGGCGCGATCCCGATGAGGAGGGAGCGGGCGCCTGCGGCATGGGCCTCGGCGGGCGCCAGGTCGGGGAGGCCGAGATCGATGGCGTCGGGGCTGAGCCGCCACTGGCCGGTGCAGTCGTCCGGAGCCCATGCGCGGACGCCCTCGGCCGTCTTGGTGTAGGCGGATTTGGCCCGGTCTGCGACGAACAGCAGGTAGGGCTTGGCAATTGCGGCGCCGCGGGGTTCCCGGCCGGCTTCCGGAGCTGGTCCGGCCCGGCCGGCGATCATGGACTTCATTTCAACCACCCCTGTGTTCGCCGCTCGTTTCTGATTGGAAAATCGGCGTTGCGTGGGCGCATGTCAAGCAAAACACTTGCGAAGGGGCACAAGAATCGCATCTGTCGGGCTGGTTCGGGCAGGCTGGACGCCGATATTTTTCTGATCAGGCTTGCGTGGTGGTGCCATGTGGGACATTTTCCGGGGCGGCGGGCCGGCCAACGGCCGGAACGGGAGATTGCCCCATGCGCACCAGACTCTGTCTCATCCTGTGCCTGCTGGTGGCGCCGGTCGGAGCCGAAGCGGCGCCGCCGGCCACTCGTGCGCTCGCGGGTTCGCAGTTCCTGCCCGATGGCGCTGCGAAACATCTGCACAATTCCCAGGTGAAGCCGATCTGGCTGTCGGAGGCAGCCTTTGCCTACCGACGCGATTCCGAGGGCGGCCAGCAGTGGGTGATCGCCGACAGCCGGACCGGGCAGACGCGCCCGGCGTTCGACCAGGCCGTGGTTGCCGCGGCGCTGGGCAAGGCAACGGGCAAGCCGGTGGAGCCGGGCGCCCTTCCGTTCGACGCGTTCCGCTTCACGCCCGACGGGCAGGCGATCCGCGTGGGTGTCGGCACCGACCTGTGGGAGTGCAGCCTGATGGTGGGGGGCCAATGCTCTGCGCTGCCGGGTGCGATGGTGGACAAGGCCGCCGGCAGCATGTCCCCCGACGGACGCTGGATTGCCTATGTGAAGGACGGGAACCTCCGCGTGCGCGCGGCGGATGGCAGCTCGGACCGGGCGCTGACGACCGATGCGGTCGCGGACTGGGTCTACGCGGGCTCGACCGGAAACAGCACCTCGTACATCACGGTCCAGCGTTCGGGGGTGGGGCCGTCGCCCACCCTGCGCTGGTCGCCCGATTCCCGCCGAATCTTGACCCACCGCATCGACGAGCGCCGTGTGAAGTCGCTCTCGCTGCTGCAGAATGCGCCGGAGGACGGGTCGCTGCGGCCGAAGACATGGACCTGGCGCTATTCCTTCCCCGGCGAACCGGCCGCGATGCAGCAGCTGCTGATCCTGGATATCGCGACCGGCGCCCGCACCGACGTGCGGCTGCCGCCCGAACGGATGGGCTTCATGACCGCGATCGAGCTCAACCGGCTCTGGTGGGCGGCCGACAGCGCACGGGTCTGGTACGCCAACCGGATCGATCCCCATGCCATGAAGACCATCCTGCGGGAGATCGACGCCTCGACCGGGGCCGTGCGCGACGTGCTGACCGATTCGGGCAGCACCTATGTGGAGCAGGGCCCGATCGCCGCGCCGCCGATGATTCGGGAGACCGCGAGCGGGGACATCATCTGGTATTCGGCTGCCGACGGCCACGGCCATCTCTATCGCTACGACGGCCGGACCGGGCGGCTGCGCAACCGGATCACCTCCGGCCCCTGGATGGTTCGGGACCTGGTCCGGATCGACGAGGCGGGACAGCGAATCTTCTTTCTGGCCAGCGGCCGGGAAAAGGGGCGGAACCCCTATTTCCGCAAGCTCTACTCTGTGGGGTTCGACGGCCGGAACCTGAAGCTGCTGACGCCCGAGGACGCCGAGCATTCCGTTTCAGGGCTGGGCGCCTTCCTGCCCGATCCGCTGAACCTCGGAAACCGGCGGGACGGCTTTTCGCCCGATGGCGGGCGCTTTGTCGTGACCCGGTCGCGTCCGGACCTGTTGCCCGTTTCCAGCCTCCGCACGGCGGATGGGGCCCTTGTCGCCGAGCTGGAGCGGGGGCGGCTGGTCGGCGTTGACATTCCGGCGGCCGCGATGCCGGAGCCGTTCGAGGCCCTGGCCGCCGACGGCCGGACGAAGCTTTATGGCGTGCTCTACCGGCCCCGGACCTTCGATCCGAAACGCCGCTATCCCCTGCTCGATTCGATCTACGGCGCACCGCAGGCGCGGCGTGCCAGCGAGGACTTCGCCTCTGTCCTGTTCGATCGGGGTGGCGCCATGCTGACGGCAGAACATGGCATGATCACCATCACGCTGGATGCGCGGGGAACCCCCGACCGGTCGCAGGATTTCCTGATGCATGGCTATGGCAAGCTGGCCAACCCCGGCCTCGACGACCATGTCGCGGTCATCCGCCAACTGGCCGCGCGCTATCCTTACATCGATCTCGACCGGGTGGGAATCTGGGGTGTGTCGGGCGGGGGGTTTGCGACCGCGCGCGCGATGTTCGCCTATCCGGATTTCTTCAGGGCGGGGGTGGCCAATGCGGGCAACCACGACATCCGCGGGTATCTCGCCAACTGGGCGGAAATCTACCAGGGCCCGGATGTCGAGGGGAACTATGCCGCGGCCGCCAACCAGGCGCTGGCCGCCAATCTGAAGGGCAAGCTGTTGCTGATCCATGGCGAGATGGACGACAATGTCCACCCGGCGCACACGATGCGGGTGGTGGATGCGCTGATCAGGGCCGACAGGGATTTCGACCTTCTGATCGTGCCCAATGCCAACCACGGCGCCTATCGCCAGCCCTATGTCTGGCGGCGGACGGTCGAGTATCTGGCGCGCAACCTGGGCGCCGAACCGGTGCCGGAGGCGTCTGCCCGCTGACGGCCGGCAATCGCGGCTTGAAGTTCCAGCCCAAGCGGTGGATTTGGGGGCGATGGCAGACGCAGCCAACTCTGAGGCGGACTCCGCACGCGTACCGGCAAGCCGCGGGCTGCCCGCGCATCTCTACCCGATGTCGTTCATCGAACGGCTGGAATTGCGACTTGCGGAGGATCCGCCGCGGCAGAAGGGCCAGCGCACGCGCGAGCGGCTGAAGATCGCCTGTGCGCGGCTGCTGGAGCGGAGCGGATTCCACAACCTGCGCGCCGGCGACGTTTCGGCCGAGGCGGGCCTAGCGGAGGGCAGTTTCTACTTATATTTCAAAGACAAGCGCGACATCACCGGGATCGTTCTTGGCGAGTTCCGGGACCTGTTCTTCGGACTGCAGCTCGGTCCGGCGGATCGCGGCACCGGCAGCGCCTTCGAATCGATCCGCATGTCGAACCGGGTCTGGATCGCCTATGCCCGCGCCAATTCCGGCCTGCTGCGCTGCCTCTACCAGTTTGCCGACGAGGACAAGCTGTTCGGGGCAGAGATGCAGCAGCAGAACATGCGCTGGCATCTGAAGGTCATGCGATCGAACCAGCGGCGTGCCGGGCCGGGCGCCGGAAATGGTCTCGGCGATCAGGAGACCCTGCTGCTGGTCTATCTGCTGGGCGGCATGATGGACGATCTGGCCCGGCGGCTGATCGTCTATCCCGATCCCGAACTGATCGGCGTGGTCGACGGCATGGGCGCCACCGACGAGACGCTGGCCGATGTTGCCTCGCTGATCTGGCTGCGCATCCTGCAGCCGGGTGTGGAGCCGCCGGGGTCGCTCGCCGACAGCGCGGGCGCCATTGCGGCGCTGCTGTTTCCACCTGGATAGGTGTGCCGCGCAGGAATGTGAGAATTTTCTCATTTCCTTTCCCGCGCGTTCTCGATATCTCTTGGATCAGTCGACCGCAGATCCGGAGACCCCTGTGCCCCTTCCGCCGCGCCTTGCCCGCATTTCGGATTGCCTCGGCTGGCATGCCGAGCGCCAGCCGGACGCCGAGGCCGTTGTCCTGGACGGGCGGCGGCTGAGCTATGCGCAGCTCGCCGCAGAGGTGGACCGGATGGCGCGGGCGCTGATGGCGTCGGGCGTGGGCAAGGGGGATCGGGTCGGCACGTTGCAAACGCCGTCGCCCGATTTCCTCATTGCCTTCATCGCAACCGCCTCGATCGGGGCGATCTGGGCCGGGCTGAACCCGAAGTATCGGCGCGACGAGCTTCTGCACCCTGTGCGCGACTGCCGGCCGAAGCTGCTGCTGGCGCGCCGGGAGGTGCAGGGACGCCGCTATGACGACGAGATCGCTGCCATGCGCGAGGCCGGGGGGATCGAGACGGTCGTCTGCTATGAAGGCGGGGACGCCGGGCTCGGCTTCCTGGCGCTGGCGGACTTTCTGGCGCGTGCCGACACGGTGACGCCTGCGGACCTGGCTGCCCGCCGGGCCGAAAGCGGGGGGCGCGAGGCCTGCCTGCTGGTCTATACCTCGGGCACCACCGGCACGCCCAAGGGGGCGGTTCTGCACCAGCAGGCGATCATCGACTTTGCCCTGGAGCAGAACCGCATCTGGCCGGTCGAGCCCAACCGTGCGCTCAACTATTTCCCCGTGAACCATGTGGGGTGCACGGTCGATCTCGCGATCCCCGTGCTGATGGCGGGCGGTTGCACCATCTTCCTGGAACAGTTCGATCCGGGGCGGACGCTCGACATCATGGAGGCCGAGCGCGTCAGCTTCTGGGGCAGCATCCCGGCGGTCTTCTCGCTGCAGCTTGCCGAACAGGCAAAGCGCGCCCGCGACCTGTCGGCCGTGCAGATGATCGTGTGGGAGGGGGCTGCGATCCCGCAGGACATTCTCGGCTCGCTTGCCGGATTCGGCGTGCCCATGGCCACCAACTATGGCCAGACGGAATCGACCAGCGCCATGGCTGCCGAGCCCCCGGGCACCGATCTGGAGCCGCTGCTGAACTCGGTCGGATTTGCCTTTCAGGGTGTCGAGCTGCGCCTGCTTGCCGCCGATGGCAGCGATGTTCCCGACGGCGAGCCCGGCGAGGTCTGTGCCCGCTCGGGCTACAATTTCCTGGGCTACTGGAACCGGCCCGAGGCGACCGCCGAGGCCTTCACTGCCGACGGCTACCTGCGCACCGGCGATCTGGCCGTGCGCCGCCCCGACGGGCGCTACCGGATCGTCGGCCGCGTGCGCGAGATGTTCAAGTCCGGCGGCTACAATGTCTATCCGCGCGAGGTGGAGATGCTGCTGGAAACGCACCCCGCGGTGACCCAGGCGGTGGTCGTCGCGGTGCCCGATCCGCTGTGGCAGGAGGTGGGAGTTGCCTATCTGACCCTGTCGTCCGCCGCGACGCCGGAGGAGATACTGGGCTATGCCCGCGCGCGGCTGGCCAACTACAAGGTGCCCAAGCGGCTGGTGATCGAGGCCGAGCTTCCGCTGCTGCCGGTCGGCAAGGTGGACCGCACGGCCCTGCGCAAGCGTGCGGTGGCGGATTTCGCCGGCTAGTTCAGGATTCTCGTGCCGCCGCCCTCGGCCGGCGGCACCCAGGCCGACAGCCATTCGGCCGCCAGCGCGGGCCGTTCCTCGCCCTCGATCTCGATCGTTGCGTGGATGGTCTTCAGCAGTCGGCCGCCGCGATCCTCGATGACCGGGCCCGAGACGAACCGCCCCCTGACCCGGCGGTTCACCGGGACCGGCGCAATCAGCCGGACGCGGTTGAAGCCGTAGTTCAGGAACACGCCCTGGCCGACCTGCGACACGTCCTGATCGAGGATCTGCCTTAGAAGGTGCGACAGCAGCGAAAGGGTGAGGAAGCCATAGGACACGGTTCCGCCGAACGGTCCGTTCTCGGCCGCCCAGGCTGGATCCATGTGCAGGGGATCGAGGTCGAGAGTGACGGTGCCGAAGGTGTCAATCATGGACTGGTCGATCGTCACCCAGTCCGATACGCCGATCAGCGCGCCCTCCGGCATCGTCAGAAGCGGGGCCTTGTCCGTCAGCTTGTCCATCGCATGCCCCTTGCCCGAATGTGATTGCAATGAACATGAGATAGATCTCACTTTTCACGTGCGTCAAGGCTTTTCGGCTGCCATAGGAGGCGGGAGAGAGCTGACCGGAGATTGAGATGCGCCTTTTCCCCCTGCCTGTTGCAGCCGCCCTTCTGGCGTCCAGCGCTGCCCCCGTTCTCGCGCAGGCTGCTGCCACCACCCTCGAGGCCGATACGCCGCTGACGACTCCGTCGGGCAGCAGCTTCACGGCGCCTGCCGGCTGGACCCGGACCGGCAGTCCCGGCCTTACCGTCCTGACCGCGCCCGAGGGCGACCTTCGAGTCGTGGTGGCCGACGTGCCCAAGGCCGCGGACGCCAATGCGGCGGTTGCCGCTGCCTGGGCGGCCCATGATCCCAAGGCCAACCGGAAGGTCCAGGTTTCCGCCCCGATGGCGGCTGCCAATGGCTGGGACGAGCAGGTCGGCTTTGCCTATGAGACCGCGCCCGCCGAGCGCGCTGTCGTGCAGGCCATTGCCCACCGCAAGGGCAGCGATTGGACCGTGGTGATCTTCGACGGCAAGATGCCGACCTTCGAGAAGCGGGCGTCTTCGGCCATGCTGGTGATGCAGAGCCAGCGGCCAGCGGGCTTCACGGCCGAGAATTTCGCCGGAAAGGCCGCCGCCCCGCTCGATGCCGCGCGAGTCGCCGAGCTGAAGGGTTTCATCCAGTCGGCCATGACGCAGCTGGACATCCCGGGGGTCGGATTTGCGCTGTTGGATGCGAACGGGGTGCTGTTCGAAGGCGGCCTTGGGGTCCGCAAGCTGGGCGACCCAGCGCCGGTGACGGCCGACACCCGCTTCATGATCGCGTCCAACACCAAGGGCCTTACCACCCTTCTGCTGGCGAAGCTGGTGGACGAGGGCCGCATCCGCTGGGACCAGCCGGTGACGGAGGTCTATCCGCCGTTCCGCCTGGGCAGCGATGCAACCACTGCCAAGGTGCAGATGCAGCACCTGATCTGTGCCTGCACCGGCCTTCCGCGGAAGGACTTCCCGATCATCTTCGGCGGCAGCAAGGACATGCCGTCGTCGGAGACCTTCCGCCTGCTGGCGGCAACCGAGCCCACCAGCGGGTTCGGCGAAGGCTTCCAGTACAGCAACACCATGGCGGCGGCCGCCGGCTTCGTTGCAGGGCAGGTGCTGCACCCGGGGATGGAGCTGGGCGCCGCCTATGACAAGGCGATTGCCGACAAGGTGTTCAAGCCGCTGGGCATGCGCGAGACCACGTTCAGCCTGGCGACTGCGCTGAAGGGCGACCATGCGTCGCCCCACTACAGCGGGCTGGATGGCAAGCCGGCGATCCTGAACATCGAGTTCAACAGCCTGGGCTATCCGTTCCGGCCGACGGGTGGCGCCTGGTCCACCCCGCGCGACATGATCCGCTATGTCGACAACGAGTTGCGCCAGGGCAAGCTGCCGAACGGCACGCAGGCCTTCACGGCCGCGAATGTGCTGGAGCGCCGCCGCGCCGGGGTGCCCGTGGGGGCCGACAGCCGCTATGGCATGGGCCTTATCACGACCAATGTCGCAGGGGTGAAGGTGGTGCACCATGGCGGCGATGTCGGCGGCTTCAAGAGCGACATCTATGTGCTGCCCGAAGCGGGTGTCGGCGCGGTGCTGTTGACCAACGCCGACACCGGGGTTCACCTGCTGGTGCCCTTCATGCGCAAGCTGGTGGAGGTGCTGTATGGTGCGAAGCCCCAGGCCGATGCCGAGGTTTCTGCCGCAGCAGGACGCCTGAAGGCGCAGGCCGCGCAGGTGGCAGCCACCCTGCAGGTGCCGCCCGATCCGGCGACCGCAGCCGCGCTTGCGCCGCGCTATTCGAGCCCGGACCTGGGCACCCTGACGGTCAAGCACGACGGGCCCAATGTGACCTTCCGCTTCACCGGGTGGGAAATTGCGATGGGCAGCCGCAAGGCGCCCGACGGCACGACGTCGATGGTGACGGCGGGCGCCGGCCTTGCCGGCTGGCTGCCCTTCATTGCGGGCACGAAGGACGGAAAGCGCACGCTGACCATCCGGGACGGGCAGCACGAATACACCTACACCGAGACGCCCTGATCGCTGGACCGGTGCGGTGCCGCCTTGGGCGGCACCGTCCGGTCATGTGCCGATCGGAGAGTGGTGTTCCAGCAGGGACTGCATCTGGTCCGGCTCGCCGCTGGCGCAGGCGCCGATGACGATGGCGCCCTCGCAGTCCTCGGCGAGGATGTAGGCATGACCCATGTTGCTGTCGAGGTAGATGGATTCGCCTGGCCCGAGCACGACCGGATCGTAGAATTCGGTGAAGACCTTCACCTTCCCCTCGATCACATAGATCCATTCCTCGCCCGAATGGCGGACGAGATGCCCGAATTCGGCCAATGTGCGCGCGCGGACATGGGTGATGATGGGCACCATGCGCTTCTGACGAAGCTCGGGTGACAGGTAGAAATAGTCGTAGTTGGGCGTGCTGACGCGCAGCGCCTGTTCGATCGTGCCTATGCTGCGGCGCGCGGTCACCCGCTCGGGCGCGGAAACGGCCTCGGGTTCCGCAAACAGCTCGGACAGGCGCATGTTCAGCCGCTCGCTGAGCTGCAGCAGACGGTCGTAGGTGAGCGTGAGCCGGTCGTGTTCGATCTTGGAAAGTGTGCTGATGGGGATACCCGACCGCACGCTCATTTCCTTGAGCGTCCAGCTGTTGCGGACCCGGAGCGAGCGCAGGAGCGAGCCGAGCGTGGGCTTGGCCGGTCGTGCAGCCTCGCTCGGAGCGGCCGATACCCGTACTGAACCGACTTTGCCTGCCATATGCCTGCCTCTACCAGCCGAAGTCGGAAACGCAATCAGGTCGCATCGCCCAGCCCCCTTGCCCGTCACGGGAGCGAGGGCCGCGAAGGCGAGCCCGAGCCCCAGCGCGCCGGCGGCCATCTTTGCAAGCGGTGTCGGCTCTGCTCCGGCGCGGGTCCACCAGCCGACCAGCAGCGCCCGCATTCCGTGGAAGGAGAACGTCTCCCACATTTCGGTGCGGGACAGGATGGTGAGCCGGGGGCTGGCCGAACCTGGATCTGGATGGCCTGACGGCGTGGGCGGTGGTGTCGGTCATCCCGAAAAGGACTATTCCATCCTGATCGGAAAACTGCAATCGCAGTGGAATCGGAGCCGGCAAGTTTCGACCGGAGTTGGAGGGACACGATTCGGAGGATGCGCATGATGCCGAGACCGTATCGGATGTGGAGCTTCAGCCTTCTGTGCAGCGCACTGCTGGCGGGGGCTGCCGGTGCTGCGCCAGACCCGGCCGCCCTGCAGCGCTTGGTGACCGACGTGCAGGCACGGCACCCAGGGCTGCCGTCGGTTTCGCTCACGGTCATTTCGCCGAGCCACAAGTTTGCCTGGACCGGGGTGGCCGGACGGGACAGGTTCGGCGGCAAGCCTTTGGCAGATCCGCAACCCTTCCGCATCGCCAGCGCAACGAAGCCATTTGTTGCCGTTGGCGTGTTGCGGCTCGTCGAAACGGGGAAATTGCGCCTCACCGACCCGATCGCCGGGCTGATTTCTCCGCAGACTGCGGCGCAACTGAAGGCTGGCGGGCATGACCCGCAGGCGATCCTCCTCCGCCATTTGCTGGAGCACAGCGCCGGCATCCCCGACCACGCGCAGATGGAGGTCTATGCAGAGCGGATCCTGGCGAACCCGCGGCACCAATGGAGCCGCAACGAGCAGATTGCCATTGCCATGCAGGGGGCGCGTCCGCTGGCCGGGCCCGGCGAGGCCTTCAGCTATTCCGACACGGGCTATGTGATCCTTGGGGAGATCGTCGAGCGAGCGAGCGGGATGCCTCTGGCGGCGGCTGTCCGCGCCCTTGCCGGGCTGGACCGGCTCGGACTTGCCTCCACCTGGTGGGAGGACAAGGAGCAGGCGCCGGCCGGTGCAGGGCCGCGACTGCACCAGTATTTCGGCACTGTCGACAATCATGGCTGGAACCCGAGCTTCGATTTGTTCGGGGGCGGAGGGCTGGTCTCCACGACGCCCGATCTTGCGGCCTGGTATCGGGCCGCCCTGACCGGTGGCCTTTTCACCAGGCCGGAGACAATGGCGATGGCACTGGCGCCACCACAGGTGAAGCAGGTCGGCACGCCGCGCCCGCCGCATGCGCTGGTCATGGGCGTGGCCCGGCTTGGGGCGCACAACTGCTGGGGGCATGGCGGCTTCTGGGGAACGATGGTCCTTTACTGCCCGGATATCGACACGGCCGTCGCGGTGGCAGTGAATGCCAATTCCCCGGACGCCAAGCGCGGAGTCGCGGAGCTGCTGGACGGGGTCGCGACGCAATTGGAGGCAAGCGGAATCCGGTAGCGGCGCGGTGCCGTGCCTTGTTCACGGAGCGCGGCAGGACCATCGGCCTTCAACGCGGAACCCTTCGTCGAGCCGGCAGGTCCAGGGCCCAATCCGGATCTGGCGCGGTACACGCGCAATCGACCGTTCCAGAACTTCGGCATCCGGCCGCTCCCTTCGCCTGCTCCACTGCTTGCCGTGTGGTCCTGACCTTTCGAGTCCATGTGCTTCGGCGCTGTGCGCGCGGCGCTGTCTGCCGGCCCCTTGCTGCTGCCGTGCGCCGCTTGCGGGCGTGCGATGCGGGAGTTGCGATTCTATCGATATCGATATAACCCTGTCGGGGAAGGGTCGGTCTGGAGGCGTGAATTGCAGGGCGTGTTGATCCGTAACGGGCGTGTGTTCGATGCCGTGTCCGGCGGCAGCCGGATTGCGCCCATTGCGTTCGATGGACGGATCCGGGGCATCGGCGACGAAGCCCTTGCCTGGGCGGCCGGCAACGCCTGCCGGGAGATCGATGCCACCGGGCACACGGTGATGCCGGGCCTGATCGATGCCCATTGCCACATCAGCTTCGACGAGCCGCACAGCAATGACGAGTTGTTCTTCCATCGCCGCGAGGGCCTGGCGGCGATCGCGGCCTGCCACAATGTGCGCAAGCTGTTGCGCGCGGGCGTGACGAGCTGCCTGGATGCCGACACCATCTTTTCCGTGTCGCTGGATGTGCGGGATGCGATCGAGGGCGGGCTGGTGGAAGGCCCGCGGATGGTGTGCGGGGGCAATGCGCTGTTCACCTCGGTCGGCGGGACGGCCGGCATGCTGGTGCCCGATGAAGGCGCGATCGGCTATCTGAAGGTGACGCGGACGCTGGCCGAGATCATCACCGAAGTGCGGCTGCAGGCCAAGCGCGGGGTGGACTGGATCAAGGTGCATGTGACCGGCCTGATCCCGCGGCAGCGCGGCGAGGGCGAGATCCAGGTCTGGTCGATGGACGAGCTGAGGGCCGTCGTCGACACGGCCCATGCGTTGGGGCTGCCGGTGGTCGGCCATTGCCGCAATGCGCAGAGCACGCGGGATGCCGCGCGCGCGGGCTTCGACATGATCCTGCACGCCACCTACATGGACGAGGAGGCGCTGGAGGCGGTGATCGAGCGCAAGGTGCCGCTGGTGCCGACGCTGACCTTCCAGGCGGTGCTGGCCGACCATGGCGACCGAATCGGCGCGAGCCCCTTCCTGCAGGAGCTGTTCCGCCGCGAGATCGTGGAAAGCAGCGTGCAGCTGCGGCGGGCCTATGACGCGGGTGTGCCCCTGCTGTGCGGCACGGAGACGGGCTTTTCGATCACGCCCTATGGCGAGTGGCACTGGCGCGAGCTGCAGGTGTTCGTGGACGACCTGGGGCTGACGCCGGAGCAGGCGCTGGTATGTGCGACGCGCGAGGGCGCCCGGGCGATGGGGCTGGAGGGCGAGATCGGCACGCTGGAGGCGGGCCGGCTGGCGGACATCATCGTGGTGAAGGGCGATGTGACCCGGGATGTGACCCTGCTGGGGCGCGAGGGCGGCATCTCGCATGTGTTCAAGGGCGGTGTGGCGGTTGACCTGGAGACGCCGCTGCCCGAGCGCAAGCCCCTGCCGTCGTGGCGGGTTTCCACCTATTCGACTGTCCCGGCGACGCGGGCGAACGTGGCGCGGTCGCCTGCAGGCGGGGCGCAATGACGGTGCACACCGTCACGGACCATGAGGGCTGCATCCATGCGCTGCGGCAGCCGGATCTGAGGCAGTCGCTCTATGATGCGGCGGCGCTGATGATGGAGCATGTGCTGGTGAACCTGCATGGCGAGGCCCATCGCCAGCGCCGGACGGTCGAATCCAGCGTGTTCCGCAAGGATGTGTTTCTGGCCTACGAGAAGTCGATCCTGCCGCGCACGCTGGACGAGACGCTGGCCCCCTATGAGGCGGCCGGGGGCGGCGACCTGGTGGATATCGGCTACCGGATCATGATGAACCTGACGGTCGATTTCGCGGGGATCGACCGGCCGCTCAGGACGGCGGAGGAGACCGGCGAGCTGCTGGCGCTGCTGAAGGATTTCAGCCTTGCGCCTGCGCTGGGCCAATCGCTGGAGGCCGATGTGGAGCCGCGCAAGCAGCGCATCCGCGATGCCATGGCCCGCTTCGACGAGCGCTTCCTGAAGCCCTCGCTGAGCCGTCGCCGGGCGCTGCTGGCGGATCATGCGGCCGGGCGGATCGCGCGGGAGGCGCTTCCCTCGGACGTGCTGATGGCGCTGGTGATGGGGCAGGACCGGCTGCAGATGACCGAGCCGCAGCTGGTGCAGGAGGGCATCTTCTACATGCTCGCCGGGGCGCACACGACGATCCATTCGCTGACCCATGCGGTGCACGAGATCCTGGAATGGGCGGCCGCCAACCCCGGGGACGCGGCCGAACTGCGGGCGAACCCCTTCTTCGTGCAGCGCTGTGTCTATGAAAGCGTGCGGCTGCACCCTTCGAGCCCGGTCGCCAAGCGGCGGGCGCTGGCAGAGCTGACGCTTGCCGACGGCGCCGTGGTTGCGGCCGGCGACGAGGTGGTGGTGGACCTGCGCACGGCCAACCGGTCCGAAGCGCTGTTCGGGCCTGCGCCCGACCGCTTCGATCCGCACCGGCCGATTGCGAAGGGGCCGCTGCCCTATGGGCTTTCGATGGGCCACGGCATGCACGCCTGCCTGGGCCGGAACCTTGCGATCGGGGTGGAGCCGAAGCCCGGGGCCGACCCGGCGCTGCACCAGTATGGCGTCGTGCCGCTGATCGTGGCGGCGCTGCTGAAGCGAGGCATCACACGGGATCCCGCCGACACGCCGACGAAGGACGAGACCATCACGCGGATCACCTGGTCGCGCTATCCGGTGCGGTTCCGGCCGGAAACCGCGCTGCTGTGACGACCCACCGGATCAGCGCCTACCGGACGGCCGAGGCCGCGCTTCGCAGCCCGCATCTGAAACAGGCGCTGTATGATGCGGGCGCGGTGGTGATGGCGGATGTGCTGCTGACGCTGCACGGGGCCGAGCATGCGGCGCGCCGGGCGGTGGAGGTGCGCGTGTTCCGGCGGAACTTCCTGCGCCATTATGCGCGCGACGTGTATCCGCAGACGCTGGAGGCGACGCTTGCGCCCTTCATCGCGGCTGGGGGCGCCGACCTGATCGAGCTTGGCTACCGGGCGACTGCCAACCTGACGGCCGATTTTGCCGGCATCGACCGGCCGGAGCAGACGGCGCAGGAAACCGAGGCGCTGATCCGCCTGGTGAAGAAGTTCAGCGAGGGCGCGACGATGGTGCACAGCACCCGCAGCAAGGCGGTGCTGGAGGCCGAGGTGCTGGAGGCGCTGGCGGAGTTCGACGTGCGCTTCTGCCGCCCGTCGGTTGCGCGCCGGCTGGCGATCCTGGAGTCCGGCCAGGCAGACGCACTGCCGCGCGACGTGCTGTCGGTGATCCTGGAGGCCCGTGACGAGCTGCCGATCGGCGACGCCGAGCTGTGTCGCGAGATGGCCTTCTACATGCAGGCGGGTGCCCATTCGACGGCCAATGCGATGGTGCACGGCTTTCACGAGCTGTCGAACTGGGCGGCAGGCAGCGCCGAGCGGGCGGCGCGGCTGCACGACCCGGTGTTCATCCAGCGCGCGGTGCATGAAAGCCTGCGCCTGCATCCCGCAAGCCCCGAGGCCTGGCGGACCGCAACCGATGCAATCGCGCTTCCCGGTGCCGAGACGATCGCGATCGGGGACCGGGTGGAGCTGGACCTTTATCTTGCCAACCGCGATGTTTCGGTGTTCGGCGCCGAGGCGGACCGGTTCGATCCGGATCGCAGCGTGCCCGAGGGTGTTCTGCCATCCGGCCTGAGTTTCGGGATCGGGCTGCACGCCTGCCTGGGCCGCGAGCTGGACGGGGGGACGCTGGTGCGCCCCGGAACCGACCCGGACAGCCACCAATATGGGATTGTTGCCATGCTGATCGCCCGCCTGTTCGAACTTGGCGCCCGCACCGATGCGACGGATCCGCCGACGCCCGACGCGAAGACCAGCCGGCCAAACTGGGGGCGCTATCCCGTGCGCTTCGCGGCGCTGTGATGGGGGCGCGCACGGCGCTGGTGACGGGGGCGGCCGCCGGAATCGGGGCTGCGATTGCCGGGCTTCTGGCTGCGCGCGGCTATCGGGTGGCCCTGCTGGACCGCGACGGCGATGCGGCTTCGAAGGCGGCCGAGGGGCTTGAGGGCGCGCTGGCGCTTGCTGCCGACGTGACGAACGAGGCCGATGTGGCGCGCGCGTTCGACAGCCTGCCCTTCGTGCCCGACCTGGTGGTGAACAATGCCGGCATCGTGCGCTTCGGGCTGCTGGCGGAGCAGAGCGTGGACGATTTCCGACAGGTGATCGCGGTGAACCTGGTGGGGGCCTATATCGTGACGCGCGAGGCTGTGCAGCGGATGCTGCCGCGCAGGGATGGGCATGTGATCTCGCTGACCTCGATCAACGCCTACAGCCCCGGCCCCGGCGCCGGGGCCTACCCTGCGAGCAAGAGCGGGGTGCTGCAGCTGATGCGCCAGTTCGCGATGGAATATGGCGACCAGGGGATCCGCTTCAACAGCATTGCGCCCGGCTTCATCGACGGGGGCATGTCGGCGCCCATCTATGCCGATCCCGCCGTGCGGGCGGCGCGTTCGGCCGGGGTGCCGCTGAAGCGGCTGGGGACGCCGGAAGACATTGCCGAGGCGGTCGCCTTCCTGGACAGCCCGGCCGGCGCCTATGTGAACGGGCATGACCTGGTGGTGGACGGCGGGGTGAGCCACGCCGTGCTGAAGAACCTGCCCCGCACGTGACGGACCTGCCGCGCGCCGTTGTTCTGAGCGGCGGCTATGCGCATCCCTTTGCCGAGACCAGTGCAGTGGTGGCAGCGCTTGCGGCCGACATGGGGCTGGTGCCCGAGATCCACGAAAGCGTCGGCGCGGCGCTGGCTGCGCTGCCGGGTGCGCGGTTGCTGGTGGTGAATGCGCTCTGGTGGTCGATGGAGCAGGACGCGAAATATGCGCCGCACCGGGCGGCCTTTGCCCGCAACCTGTCGGACGGCGAGCTTGCCGCGATGGTGCGCCACGTGGCGGCGGGCGGTGGGCTGCTGGCGCTGCACACGGCCACCATCTGCTGGGACACGCAGCCCGGATGGGTTGCACTGATGGGGGGCGGCTGGGCCTGGGGGCGTTCGCACCACCCGCCGCTGGGGCCGGTGTCGGTGGCGTTGACGGTGGAGGGAACCGCGCTGTCCGGCGCGTCGGAGTTCGAGGTGGTCGACGAGGCCTATCATGCGCTGGACCCTGCGCCGGACTGCCGGATCCTTGCCCATGCGAGCGCGGGCGGTGCGCCGCAGCCCATCGCCTGGACGCGGACGCAGGGGCGGGGACGGGTGGCTGTGGACGCGCTTGGTCATGATGTGCGGTCGCTGACGGTGCCGGGCCATGCGGCGCTGCTGCGCGGGTTGATCGCATGGGCGGCTGGAGGGGGCGGTGATGCGCAGCGTTGACGGGATGGGGGTGCTGATCACCGGGGGCGGCAGCGGGCTGGGGCTGGCGGCTGCGCGGCACTTTTCGGCGCTGGGGGCCCGGGTGGTGATATCCGGGCGTCGGGCCGACACGCTGGCGCATGCGGCCGCCGGGGCCGGCTGTGCGCATGTGGTGGGGGATGTGACGGTTGCCGCGGACCGGGCGGCGATGCTGGACGCGGTGCGGGCGCATGCCGGCGGGCTGGACCTGCTGGTGAACAATGCCGGCAACATGGTGCGCGGGCCCATCGAGGCGCTGGACGAGGCGGCCGTGCTGGCGCTGTTCCACAGCAATGTGGTGGGCGCGATGATGCTGACGGGGCTTGCGGTGCCGGACCTGGCGGCGCGCGGCGGGTCGGTGCTGTTCGTCGGTTCGTCGCACACCCGGCGGGCCTTTCCGGGTGCGTCGCCCTATGCCGCGACGAAGGCGGCCGTGCAGACGCTGACCAAGGTGCTGGCGGCCGAGCTGGGCGATCGCGGGATCCGGGTGAACTGCGTGATCCCGGGCGGGGTGCTGACGGAGATCAATGTCCGTGCGGGGTTCCTGAGCCGGGAGGCGGCCGCCGAGCGCTTTTCGGCGATGCTGCCGATGCAGGCGATCGACCGGCCGGGTGAGGCGCAGGACATTGCCGAGGCGATGGCCTATCTTGCGACGGCGGACGCGGTGACGGGCGCCGTGCTGGACGTGGATGGCGGGCTGGGGCTGGGCGTGACCCGGGCCTGACGCGAGCCTCAGCCGCGCAGCAGGCGGCGCGCGTTGTCGGCGAGCGGGGCTTCGAAGGCCGGGGCTTCGAAGGCCGAGGGTGCGTCCCAGCCGGCGAAATTGGTGCCCCAGACGAGGCGGTCGGTGCCGACACGTTCGGCCAGCAGCGCGAGTGCGCGGTCGTCGTGCATGTGGATATCGTACCAGATCTGCGCCAGCTGGCTTTCGAAGGCGCCGTCGGGCTTCAGGTGGGCGGGCGCCCAGGCCCGGCGGTGGGCGGCCTCGCGCAGGCGGCCCCAGATGAGGGCGATCGCGCCGCCGCCGTGGCTGATGCAGATGTCGAGCCCCGGGTGCCGGGCGAGCACGCCGCCGAACAGCAGGGTCGCGACCGCCACGGTTTCCTGCGCGGTGAATCCGGCCATGATGTCGAGCTCGTAGCGCTTGAGCGCCGGGTTGCCGGGCGGGCCGTCGATGCCTTCGGGGGCGGGGTGCAGGAACAGCGGCACGTCGAGGGCGACGAGCGCCTCGTAGAAGGGGTCCATTGCCGGATCGTCGAGGCCGTGCGGGAAGCCCGTGCCGATGTAGGCGGCCCGCATGCCGAGTTCGCCGACCGCCCGCCGGAGTTCGGCGATGGCAGCCGGCACGTCCTGCATCGGAAGGGCCGCGGCGGCACCCAGCCGATCGGGATGGCGGCCGACGAGGGCTGCGAGCGCGTCGTTGTGGTGGCGGCAGAAGCGGGTCGCTTCGTCGGCGGGGATGTGGTGGAAGTAGGTGAGGGGGTTCGGCGACAGCAGCTGCCAGTCGATCCCGGCGCGGTCCATGGCGGCGAGGCGGAGATCGACGTCCATGAAGGCGCTGCCGCGGTAGCGCACGCCGCGCAGGACATAGTCGCCGATCCGGAACAGCGGCGTGCCGTCGGGTTCGGCGGTGAGTTCGGGGCCGAAGCGGCCTGCCGTGCCGAAGCTTTCCTCGAGCACGGCGTGGGCGTGGATGTCGATCACCCGGGCGTCGGCGAGGCTCATGCATATCCCTTCACGGCGCCGCCATCGACCGGGATGGCCGTGCCGGTGATGTAGCTTGCGGCCTCTGACCCCAGGAAGAGCACGAGGTTCGCGACCTCCTCGGCGCGGCCCATGCGGCCGAGCGGGATGTCGGCGGCGATTTCGGCTGCGAGCTCGGCCTCGGACCGTCCGCTTGCCCCCGAGCGGTCGCCGAGCAGCTGGGTGACCCGGTCGGTGAGGGTCCAGCCGGGGCAGACGGTGTTCACGAGGATCCCGTCGGCCGCCACCTGGCCCGCGAGCGTCTTGGCCCAGCCCAGCACTGCCATGCGCACGCTGTTCGACAGGGTGAGGCCCGGCACCGGCTGGCGCACGCCCGACGAGGAGATGTTGACGATCCGGCCCCAGCGGGCGGCGCGCATGGCGGGAAGCACGGCGCGGGTGACGCGGATCGCGGACATGAGCGTGCCCTCGACCGCGGCAGCCCAGGCGGCGTCGTCGAGCGCCTCGAACAGGCCGGCGGGCGGGCCGCCCGTGTTGTTGACCAGCACTTCGACCGGGCCGCACTGCCGGCTGGCCTCTGCCACAACCCGGGCGATGTCGGCCGGATCCGTGGCGTCGGCCCGGATCGCAAGCACGCCGGGCATGGCGGCGGCGGCCGTGTGCAGGGCCTCTTCGCCGCGGGCGCAGATGGTGACGCGGGCCCCGGCGGCATGGAAGGCCTGGGCCGAGGCGAGCCCGATCCCCTTGCTGGCGGCCATCACCAGCACCGAACGCCCTTCGAGACCCAGCTTCATGGGCGCACCTAGGCGGGCCACTGGGCCCGGTAGGCGGCGAGATCGAAATAGTCTCGCCAGTGGTGGATCAGGCCCTGCTGCACATCGAAGACGCCCATCACGGGCAGGCGGATCGTCGTGCCCCGCACCCGGAGGTGATCGACCCGTTCGGTGAGGACGCGGGTGCCGTCTTCGGCGATCGCGACGAGTTCCCAGCGGCAGGCTTCGAACGGGCCTGCGCCCTGCAGGTAAGCCGCGACCGCCGCGTGCCCGACGAGCGGGGGCAGGGGGCCGTTTTCGTAGCGGATGCCGGGTGCGAGCCAGGCGAGGATCGCCTCGAAATCCAGCCGGTCCCAGGCGGATGCGAAGGCGCGGACGGTGGCGGCGGGGCCGGGATGGGCCGGATGGGCGGTTGCGCGGGCGCTCGACATCGGTTGCAGCTTGACAGCTGGGCCCGGCCTTGTGAAGCTTCGATTTCGATACAATTTTCCTGCGGATTTTCGCCCTGGTCCCGCTCAGCAGCCCCCAGCATCAGCAGATCGTCCAGATGGCCTGGCATGTGGCCGACCTGGATTCGGCCGTTGCGGCCTTTCACCGGCGCTTCGGCTGGGGGCCGTTCCTGGTTCGCCGCCACCTGCGGCTGCCGCAGGTGTGGTATCGGGGTATGCCCGAGACGCTGGACATCAGCGTCGCCCATGGCCAGGCGGGCGCCGTGCAGATCGAGCTGGTGATGCAGCATTGCGACAGGCCGTCGACCTTTCGGGATGCCTTCGCCGCCCATGAGGAGGGCCTTCACCATGTGGCGCTGTTCCCCCGCGACCATGACGAGATGGTTGCCCATTTCGTTGCCAACGGCTTTCCCGTCACGACCGAGCTGAAGACGGCCGAAGGGCGGGGCGCAGCCTATGTCGACACCCGGCCCGTGCTTGGGCATATGGTCGAGATCTATCGGGTGAACCCGAGCCTCCATGCGCTGTATGCGCGGGTGGCGGCCTTGCGCGACGGCTGGGACGGGCAGACGCTGGCGATCGAGGATTGATGTTCGGGCCTTCGGCGCGTGCCGAGCTGGCGGCCGGCTGGCGGGTGCTTGTTGCCTCTGCCTTCGGGGTGGGGCTGTCGGCCATCTCGCTGCCCTTCTATGCGCTTGGGCCGCTTGCAAAGCCGATCGAGGCTGCGACCAGCTGGGCGCGCGAGGACATCTTCGTCGCCATCATCTTCAGCTCGGGGATCGGCGCGCTGACCGCGCCGGTGACGGGCTGGATGGTGGACCGGTTCGGGCCGCGCGCCGTGGCGCTGCCGTCGATCGCGGGGGTTTCGCTGGGGCTGATGATCGCCGCACAGGCGCAGTCGCTTGCCCAGTTCTACCTGGGCTTTGCGGCCACGGCCGTGCTGGGGGCGGGGACCAATCCCGTGTTGTGGTCTCGGGTGATTGCCGGGCGCTTCGATGCGGCGCGGGGAACGGCGCTGGGGCTGGCGCTGGTGGGAACGGCGCTGACCTCGATCCTGCTGCCGCTGCTGATCGCGGCGCTGGTGCCGGCCGTCGGGTGGCGTGGTGCCATGATGGGGCTGGCGCTGCTGCCGCTGCTGGTGTCGCTGCCGATCGGCACTGCCTGGCTGTGGCCGGGGGACCGGGGTGGTGCCGCGGGCGGCCCCGAACGGCCGCTGACCGGGCTGACCCTGCCGCAGGCGTTGCGATCCCATCGGTTCTGGGTTCTCGGCGCATCGGTGCTTGCGGCCTATCTCGCCATTTCCGGCCTGCTGGCGAACCTGGTGCCGACCTTGTCCGACCGGGGCATCGGGGCCGCCCGCGCGGCGTCGCTTGCGGCGTCTGTGGGCGTTGCGATGATCCCCGGGCGCATCCTTGTGGGGCTGCTGGTCGACCGTTTCTGGGCGCCTGCAGTGGGGCTTGTCGTCATTGGCCTGCCGGTTCTTTCGTGCGCGATCCTGGCCAGTTCGGACAGCGTGCTGCTGCTGCTTGTCGCCTGCCTGCTGCTGGGGCTGGCGGCGGGTGCGGAGCTGGACCTGCTGGCCTTCCTGACATCGCGCTATTTCGGCCTGGCGCATTTCGCCAAGATCTATGCGCTGCTGTATACGGCGCTTGCGGCCGGCAGTGCGTTCGCGCCCACCCTGTTCGCGCGTGCCGTCGCGGCCGGGGGACTGGACGCGGCGCTGGGCCTGACGGCGCTGCTGTTCGCAGCCGGGGCATTGCTAATGCCGCTGCTGGGGCGCTATCCCATTGCGGAACCTCTTTGCCCCCCGGGGCCGGTTGATGAAGGACAGGGCAGGTGATGGGAAAGCCCCGCACACGGCAGCTTCCGGCGCTGGCCGACCGGATCTCGTTCCTGATGCACCGGATCAACGCCCAGATGCAGCGCATCTGCAATCCGCGATTCGAGGGTTGGGGTGTCGACCTTGTGACCTCGCGGATGCTGGTGGCGCTGCTGGAGCGCGGGCAGATGTCGTCGGGTGACATCGTGCGGCTGATGGCGCTGCCGCAATCGACCATCTCGCACCAGCTGAAGCGGCTGGAGGCGCTGGGCTATGTGGCGCGCAGCACCGATCTGGTGGACAGCCGGATCGTGATCGCGACCCTGACCGACAGCGGGCGCGCGGTTGCGACTGCTGCCAACGAGCTCAGCCGGTCGGTGACCGATGCGCTGCTGGATGCGATCGGCGACAGCGAAGTGGAGGCCGTTCGCGCCGCCCTGAAGCGGATGGACCATGCGCTGGAGATGCTGTCGGTGGAGGACCCGCAGGTCAGGCCGCGACCGGCCCGAGCGCGAGTGCCCGTTTCGCCGCCACCCGCACGAGATGCCGACGATAGGCGGCAGAGCCGTGGAGGTCGCCTGTAAAGCGTTCCGGATCGAGGGGAATGTCCATCAGCCCTTCGACCGCGCCGCCGCCGTCGAGCCAGGCTTCGGCTTCGGTCCAGCGGAAAACGCCGGTGCCCGAGCCGGTGACCGCGAGCCGGTGCCCCTGCAGGGTGCGGGCGTGGAACAGCCCGATGAGGGCGAAGCGGGACGCTGCATTTTCCAGCTTCACGTAGCGGGCCTGGGTGCAGGCAGGCAGTTCGAGCTTCAGCAGCAGTTCGCCGGGCTCCAGCGCTGTCGAGAAAAGGCCCGTGAAGAAATCCGGGGCGTCGATCCGGCGCCTGTCGGTCACGATTTGGGCGCCGAGCGCCAGGAGGGCGCTGGGGTAGCAGGCGGCGGGGTCGTTGTTGGCGGTGCTGCCGCCGATGGTGCCGCGGTTGCGGACCTGGGGATCGCCGATGCCGCCTGCGAGCGCGGCAAGCGCCGGGATTGCAGCCTTGACGACTGCGCTTCCGGCAACCGCGGCGTGGGTTTCGGCGGCGCCGATGGTGAGGGTGTCGCCGGATCGGCTGATGCCCTTCAGTTCGGGCACGCGGCCGAGATCGACGAGGCGGCCGGGGGCGGCGAGGCGGGCGCGCAGCACGGGGAGCAGGGTCTGCCCGCCGGCGAGCGGCTGGGCATCGGGCTCGGAGCCCATGAGGGCGACGGCCTCGCCGAGGCTGGTCGGGCGGCTGTAGCGGAAGTCGAGCATCAGGCAGCCTTCCCTGCGATCGCGAGCCAGACGCGTTCGGCTGTTGCCGGCATGTCCACATGGTCGACTGCGAGCGCGTCGCACACGGCATTGATGATTGCGGGCGGCGCGCCGATCGCGCCGGCTTCGCCGCAGCCCTTCATGCCGAGTGGGTTGGAGGGCGAGGGCGAGCAGCCGAAGCCGAGGCGAAGCTCGGGGATGCTGTCGGCGCGGGGCATGCCATAGTCCATGAAGGAGGCGGTGAGGAGCTGCGCGGTTTCCGGGTCGTGTCGGCATTCCTCCCACAGGGCCTGGCCGATGCCCTGGGCGACCCCGCCCATGATCTGGCCTTCCACGATGAGCGGGTTCGCGAGAACGCCGAAATCGTCGGCAGCCGAGAAGGCGACGACCTCGGTGACGCCGGTGTCGGGGTCGATCTCCACCTCGGCCACATGGACGCCGCTGGGGAAGGTGAAGTTGGGCGGATCGAAGAAGCTCTGGGCGACGAGGCCGGGTTCGATCTCGGCCGTGGGGAAGGCGTTGGCGGCGTGGGCGGCGAATGCCATTTCCCCGAACGGGATGGTCTGGTTGGTGGCCGTGCTGGAGTAGATTCCGCCTTCGAAGCTGACGGTGTCGGCCGGCACGCCCATCAGGTGTGCGACGATGAGCTTGCCCTTGTCGACGATGCGGTCGCAGGCGCGCGCCGTCGCGCTCATCCCGACGGAGGCGCGGGAGCCATAGGTGCCGGTTCCTGCCTGAATGCGGTCGGTGTCGCCCTGGATCACCGAGATGCTGTCCATCGGCACGCCGAACTTGTCGGAGACGAGTTGGGCGATGGTGGTGGCATGGCCCTGGCCGTGGGAGTGGGCGCCCGACAGAACCTCGACCGTGCCGACGGGATGCACCCGGACTTCGGCGGAATCCCACATGCCGGCGCCGCCGCCGAGCTTGGCGAGGATTGCGGTGGGGCCGATGCCGCAGGCTTCGACATAGGCGGAAATGCCGATTCCGCGGAGCTTGCCGCGGGCGGCCGCCTCGGCCTTGCGGGCGGGGAAGCCCGCATAGTCGGAGAGCGCAAGCGCCTGGTCGAGGCCGGCCGAATAGTCGCCGCTGTCATATTCCCAGATCACGGGGGTCTGGTGCGGGAAGCTGGTGATGAAGTTGCGGCGGCGGATCTCGGCCTGGTCCAGCCCCAGCTTGCGGGCGGCGAGGCTGACGATGCGTTCGACCACATAGGCGGCCTCTGGCCGGCCGGCGCCGCGGTAGGCGTCGACCGGGCAGCTGTTGGTGTAATAGGCCCGGGTGCGGTTGTGGATCGCCGGGATGTCGTACTGGCCCGACAGCATGGTGGCGTACATGTAGGTGGGGATCAGCGAGCCGGTGCTGGAGAGATAGGCCCCCATTGCGGCCTTCGTGTCGACCTCGATCGCGAGGAAGCGGCCGTCGGCGTCGAGCGCGAGGGTCGCGGTGGTCAGATGGTCGCGGCCGTGGGCGTCGCTGAGGAAGGCTTCGGTGCGCTCGGCGGTCCACTTGACCGGCCGGCAGACGAGCTTGGCGGCAAAGGCGACCGCCACTTCCTCGGGATAGTTGTGGGCCTTGGAGCCGAAGCCGCCGCCGACGTCGGGCGAGACCATGCGCAGCTTGTGTTCGGCGGCAAGGCCGTAGGCGGCTGCGTAGAACATGCGCATGCCGATCGGGTTCTGGTGCGTCATGCGCACGTCCAGCCGCTCCTCGATCGGATCCCACTGGGCGTTGATGGCGCGCGGTTCGATCGCGTTGGGAACCAGCCGGTTGTTGCGGAGCGTCAGCGTGATCCTGTGCGCGGCGGTTTCCATGGCGCGGGCGACTGCGGCTGAGTCACCGAGTTCCCAGTCGAAGGCGAGGTTGCCCGGTGCGATCGGGTGCAGTTGCGGGCGGCCTTCGTCTCCGGCTTCGGCGACGTCGATGACGGCGGGCAGTTCGTCATAGTCCACCTGGACGAGGTCGACGGCGTCGCGCGCGGCTTCGCGGCTTTCGGCGATCACGACGGCGACCGCTTCGCCGACGTGGCGGACTGTGTCGATCGCCACCACCCGCCGTTCGCCGACGCGCATCGGCTCGCCGTCGCGGCTGTGGATCATCCAGCCGCACGGCATGGCCGGGAGGGCTGCGAAGTCCGCGCCGGTCAGCACACGGAGCACGCCCGGAGCGCCAAGCGCCTCGGTCGCGTCGATCCCCATGATGCGGGCGTGGGCGTAGGGCGTGCGGACGAAGGCCGCGTAGGTCTGGCCGGGGAAGATCAGGTCGTCGACATAGCGGCCCATCCCCATGACGAAGCGCTTGTCCTCCAGCCGGCGGACGGAGCTTCCGAAGTTGCGGGCGATTGCTGTCATCGGGCTGACTCCATGGCTTTCGCGCCTGCGGCGATCGCCTTCACGATGTTGGTGTAGCCCGTGCAGCGGCAGAGGTTGCCGACCAGTTCGGCGCGGATGGTTTCCTCGGTCGGCACGCCGTGCCGCCGGGCGATGTCGATCCCGGCCATGATCATGCCGGGCGTGCAGTAGCCGCACTGGAGGCCATGGTGGGCCGAGAAGGCCTCCTGCATGGGATGGAGGGTCTGGCCGTCGGCGAGGCCTTCGACCGTGACCACTTCGGCGCCGTCGGCCTGGACTGCGAGCACGGCGCAGCTTTTGACGGCGACGCCGTCGAGATGGACGGTGCAGGCACCGCACTGGCTGGTGTCGCAGCCGATGTGCGCGCCGGTCAGCCTCAGATGGTCGCGCAGCGCATGCACCAGCAGGGTGCGCTCGCTCACGTCCAGCTGGCGCCGGACGCCGTTGACCGTCAGTTCCACTTGCATCGCCTAGCTCCCCTTCGGACCATAGACCAGGAACAGGTTGCCTGGCTCGTGGAAATAGAGGCCGTAGCCCGAATTGATGGCGACATGGCCTTCGCCGACGGCCGCACCCGGGCCCGACATGCCGCCGCCACGGCCGGTGAGGCCGTTGACGCCGCGCACCGGTACGGTCGTGTCGACGTCCCACAGGATGCGGCCATCGTCCTTCGCATAGGCGCGGACATGGCCGTCCATGTGGCCGGCGATCACGGCGCCGGGCACGGCGGTGACGGCGGCCGAAATGCCGGGGTCGCAGAAGGGGCGCTTGTCGCCGCACTGGTTGGGCTGCACGCGGCTCCACAGCAGCTTGCCGGTGGCCGCATCGACGGCGTGCATGCCCGGCCGGGCGAGCGCCGGGTCGAGCGCCTGGCCGTTGCGGGTGTTGTTCATGTCGTTGATGGGCACGTAGATGGTGCTGCCTTCGGCGGCCATGCCGAAGTGGACGCCGCCCTGGATGCTGCCGCGGCCAACCTTGGTGATCCAGACCGGCTTGCCGCCATCGGGGCTGAGGCCATAGACCCGGCCCGTCTTGTGCCCGACGGCGAGCAGGGTTCCGCCGTCGGCGAGCTGGAGGGGCAGGATCGACGAGCTGTGGTCGAAGTCCGGCCCGCGCTCGGGCGGGCAGTTGTCGTTTCCGGCCATCATGCAGGCGACGTTCCAGGCGTCGCCCGTGATGGTCTGCCGCTGCCAGATGCGCTTGCCGGTGGCGATGTCGACGGCGAAGATGGCGTCGGAATTGCCGTCGGCGGGGGTGGAATAGTTCTGGCCGCTGCCGAGGTAGAGGGTGGTGCCGGCCGCATCGACGGTCGGGCTGATCCACATGGGCGCGCCCGACGGCCCGAGCATCTTGGTGCCGGCCGGGGTGCGGCCGACTTCGCGGGGCGCCTCGGGGATGGGGTGGAAGCGCCAGACCTCGGCCCCGGTGTCGGCATCGAGCGCGACCGTCGAACCGCGGAAGGTGCAGCAGGCGTAGGCGGGATCGGCTGCCGGCACGACCTCGAGCGAGGAGACGGGCACATAGAGCCGGCCGCGGTGGTAGAGCGGCGTTGCCGTCAGCGTGGCGCTGGGATGATCGTCCATCCGCTTTGCCCAGAGGAGTTTGCCCGTGCGCGCATCGAGGGCGTAGAGCTTGCCGAAGATGTCGCCGAAATAGGCGCGCCGTGCGTTGCCCGGGCCATCGGCCAGCACGATGCCCGTGCGCACTTCGGCCGAGGCTTCGAAGGCCCAGCGCTCGCAGCCGGTCTTGAGGTCGAGCGCCATCACGCGCCCGTCCTCGCCGCCGACGAACACGGTGCCCATCGCGATTGCGGGCTGCGAGCGCGCGCGGGTCGCGTTGGGGAAGACATAGGCCCATTTCAGCTCGAGCCCGGAGAGCGATTCGGCGCTGACGCCGCCGGCGGGCACGAAGCGGCGGGCGTCGCGCCCCCAGCCAACCGCCGGAACCGGCGCCGTGGCGGTGGCCAGCGGATCGGGGCCCGTGCAGCGCGGCGCGTGCCTGGCGACCGGCAGGCCGTTCGCCAGCGGCACGCGGGTCAGATACTCGGCGACCTGGAGCTTTTCGCTTTCGCTGAGCTGGGCGCCCTGGGCCGCCATCACGCCGCTGGTGAGCGAGCGGACGATCGCGGCGGGCGGCATCATTTCGAGCCACTGCAGATGGGGGGCCTTCTCGACCGCGCCGGAGTGGCACATGGCGCAATTGGACTTCCAGATCTTCGCGCCCGGCAGGGCTTCCCGATCGGCGATCAGGCCGTCACCGGTTGCGAAGTCGCTGGTCGATTTCAGGACCTCGGCTTCCTGCGGCGGCGCGCCGGGCGAGGCGGCCGCGACCAGAAACGCAGCCCCCAATGCCGCAAGCGCCAGTTTCCACCCCACCATCCGCAGGCCTCCCCATTATATCGATATCGATGTTATTGCCTTGCCGGCTGTTGTCAATTGCGGCGCCCGGGGTGCCGCGCGTGCGGGCTTGATTTAGTTCGATATCGATGCAATTCTGCGCCCAACATCCAGATGAACTGGTTTTGGGGGAGTGTCAGCCAATGCGCAAATCGTGGCTCCTGCTGTGTGCAGCCTGTGTTTCGAGTGCAGCCGCAGCCCAGGAGCAGGCGGCAATGCCTGCACAGTCGGAGGGCTTCCAGGACATCATCGTGACAGCCCAGCGCCGATCGGAGCGGCTGCAGGAGGTGCCTGTTGCGGTGTCGGCGCTGAACGCCGCCCAGATCGAGGCCCGCTTCTCGCGCGACCTGCTCGACCTTGGCAGCATTGCCCCGAACCTCATCATCGATCCGATCCTCGGCAACGGGACGGCGGCGATCTCCATCCGGGGCATCCAGCTGAACGATGTGGAGAAGAGTTTCGATCCGGCGGTCGGCGTGTTCCTCGACGGCGTCTACCTTGCCTCCACGACCGGGGCCCTGCTGACGGTGTTCGATGCCGCCTCCATCGAGGTGCTGCGCGGGCCGCAGGGGACGCTGTTCGGCCGCAACACGATCGGCGGCCTGATCAACGTCCGCCGCAACACGCCGACGGGCGAGCTGGGTGGGCGCGTTTCGCTGACCTACGGCAGCTTCGACCAGTTCGACGTGAAGGGCGTGCTGGACCTGCCGGCGATCGCCGACGGGGCGATCAAGGCGAAGGTTGCCGCGATCAACCTGAGCGGCGGCGGCTATTTCTGGAACGTCACGCGCAACCAGCGGGAAGGCTGGAACGAACTGCTGATGGTGAGCCCGCAAGTCGAGTTCGGGATCAGCGACAGCATGAAGCTGCTGGTGACCTACGACTATATCCGCGACCGGACCCCGACCCGCCCGGTCACCTCGCTGACCGACACGAACCAGCTGTTCGGCGGTCTGGGCGGGCTTGGCCGGCCGGCGAGCGACGCGGATTTCCACCGCCGGCCGACCACCAGCCTGTTCCAGGAAGCCTTCCTGACCACCCACTCCATCACCGGGGACTTCGGCTGGAACGTGGGCGAAGGCCACGACATCATTGCGCTGGTGAACTATCGCGACACCGACGAGTCCGCGATCCAGGAGTTCGACGGCGTTGCGGCGACGCTGTTCAACACCTTGCGGCCGCAGCAGATCGACCAGTTCTCGGCCGAACTGCGCTACCAGGGTGATTTCGGTGCCGTGAAGCTGGTGTCGGGGCTCTATTATTTCGACAGCAGCTACAACAACAACCAGCGCACCTACTTCTTCGGCGGCGAGGTCGGCGGCACCGATTATCAGCAGAGCGCCAAGAGCTATGCGGTCTTTGCCCAGGCCGACTGGAACATCGTGGGTGGGCTGAGCCTGTCTGTCGGCGGGCGCTATCTGCGCGACGAGAAGACGGCGTGCGGCGGCACCGCCACCGGCCCGCGCGATGCGCGCGACTTCGATTCGCCGCTGTCGGTCTCGTACGGGGAATGCAGCGACGAGCGGCAGAGTTCGGCCGGCTACATCCCGGGTGTCGACGGCACCCAGAGCTGGACGAAGTTCACGCCGCGGATCGGCCTGTCGTACCAGATGGACGATGTGCTGCTGTTCGCGAGCTATTCCGAAGGCTTCCGGTCGGGCGGCTTCAACGGGCGCGGCGCAAGCCCTGCCTCGTTCGGGCCCTATGACCCGGAAACGGTGGCCAACTGGGAATTCGGCGTGAAGAGCGACTGGCTGGACAACCGCCTGCAGGTGAACCTGTCGGCCTTCTTCATGAAGTATCGCGACAAGCAGGAAGACGTGGTGTTCCCCGATCCGATCGCCGGCACCGTGACCGTCGTGCAGAATGCGGCCAATGCGACCATCAACGGGTTCGAGGCCGAGGTGCGCGCAATGCCTGTCGACGGCCTGACCGTCGGCTTCAACTTCGGCTATCTGGATGCGAGCTACGATGCCTGGACCGACCTGGGGCCGATTCTGGACGGGCCGAGCGCGGGCTCGCTGGGCGTCATCGACAAGTCGGGCTTCGATCTGCGCCGGGCGCCGCAGTTCACCGGGGAAGTGAACTTCGCCTATGAGCATGACCTGGGCAACGACCGCTCGCTGCGGTTCAACGCGGACTACAACTTCAAGAGCAGCTATTCGATCGTTGCGAACACGGTCACGATCAACAATCCGAACCCCGGAATCGTGCCCGACATCGGGCTTCTGAACGGGGCCATCACCTTCAACACGAAGCGGTTCCAGATTTCGGCCTTCGGCCGGAACATCCTGAACGAGAACTATTTCATGCATGTCCTGGATGTGGGCACCACCTTCGGGCGGACGGCCGCCAGCCCTGCGCCGGTGCCGACCTTCGGCCTCTGGTCGTTCGGCACGATCAACCCGCCTGCCACCTACGGCGTGGAAGTGCAGGTAAGGTTCTAGGCGACACGGGTGCGGGGGGTGGCCTTTTTCACCCCCCCCATTGCCCCTGCGGTGATGCCCATGGGCTGACCGCCCTTGCCGGCTGCGGGCGAGGCCGGGCTAGCGCAGGCCGGGGGTGAAGGCGATTTCGCTGACCCCGCGGAGCCCTTCGCGCCGGTCGAGCTGGACCACGATGTCGATCATCTGGCGGGCGTAGCGCATCGCATCTTCCTGGCGGAGCCCAAGGCCGGCCTGGACGCACATGAGGGCGAGCTGTTCGAAGGCCGACTGGGCGCTGCTGGCGTGGATGGTCGCGAACGAGCCCGGGTGGCCGGTGTTGATGGCGCGCAGGAAGGTGACCGCCTCGGGGCCGCGGAGTTCGCCGACCAGCAGCCGGTCGGGGCGGAGGCGGAGCGAGGCGCGCAGCAGATCGTCGATGGTGATCCGGGCCTCGCCCTGGACGCCGTGGACCGCGACGAGGCCGAGCGCATTGTCGCGGTCGAGCCGGACTTCGGGCGTGTCCTCGATGACGACGATGCGTTCGTGCTGGGGGACCTCCTTGAGGAGGGCGTTGAGCAGGGTGGTCTTGCCGGACGAGGTGCCGCCCGAGAGCAGGATGGTCTTCTGTTCTGTGACGGCGCGCGTGAGGAAGGCGAGAATGTCGCCTGCGCCCAGCAGGGCGGAGAGTGCGCGGTCTGCGTCGGTGAGTTCGCCCGGCTTCGAGACGCGCACGTTGGCGAGCGCGCCGGCGGCGGCGTAGTCGGCGAGGCTGAGGTCCTTCAGCACATGCTTGCGGATGGCGAGCGCGACATGGCCGCGGGTGGCGGGCGGAAGGACGACCTGGACGCGGGCGCCGCCGGGAAGGACGGCGGCGAGAAGCGGGGTTTCGCGCGAGACGCCCTGGCTGTTCTGGCGGGCGATCTGGAGAGCGAGCCGGCGGAGCAGCGGCTCGTCGAGGGCGGGGAGGAGATGGCGCTCCATGGCGGGCTGGCCGACGCGTTCGACCCACAGTTCGCCGGGGCGGTTGACGAGGAGTTCGGTGACGTCGGGGTCTGCGAGCCAGCGTTCGAGCGGGGCGAGATAGGTGTGGAGGTAGATCGCCCCCGGGGCCGGGCCTTCGGCGTTCGTCGCCATCAGCCGACGCCGGAGAAATCGAGGTCGCGGGCGGTGAGGATGCGGATCGGGGTGCCTTGCGCGACGTTGACGGTGGGGGGAATCGTGATGTTGCGCTGGAGGGCGATGCCGGCGACGCTCTGCGCGTCCTGCGCGGACTGGATGATGACGGCGTCTGCCCCGCGGGCGAGCGCTGCCGTGCCGGTGTTGATGACCGAGAGCAGGATCGCCGAGCCGAAGCGCTGGAGGAAGTGGTTGTCGACCTTGCCGCCGAGGCCGGCGCGGCCCAGCGGGTCGGTGACGGGGGACGCGAGCTGGATCGAGACGCCGTCGGGGCGGATGAGCCGCGTCCAGATCACGAAGGCGCGGGACTGGCCGACGGCGAGGCCCGAGCGATACTGGCCGATGAGGCGGCTGCCGGTCGGGATGAGCACCTGGCGGCCATCGAAGCCGGTGACATCGCGGCTGACAACGGCGCGCACGAAGCCGGGCAGATCGCTGTTGATCGCGGTTTCGAGGACGCCGGTGATGACCGAGCCCTGGGGCACGACCTGGGTGAGGTTGGTGAGCTGGACCGCCGTGCTGGGGCGGACGTCGGACTGGGAGACGCGGTCGGCGAACTGCTCCTCGGCCGAGAGGTTCGGGGCGGCGCCCGGGGTGCCCGGGCGCGGCGCGGGTTCGGCGGCCGGCTTGCTGAGATCGACGACGAGGGCCGGGAGGGTGAGGGTCTGGTCTGCGGTGGGGCCCTGCCGTGGCGGCGCCATCAGCCGGACGGGGGCCGGCGGCTGGACGAGGACGGGGGGCGGGATGGTCTGCGAGAGGGGCGGGCGGGACGGGACCGGAGCCGCGGGCGGCGGGGCGGGCTCTGCCGGCTGGGGTTGGACGGGCTGCTGTTGCAGGTCGGCGCGCCCGGCGGAGAGGTTGGCGAAGGTGAGGGCGCCGAGAAGGCCGATCGCGACCAGCCCGGCTGCGAAGCCGAGGTTGTTGCCGCCCGCGCGCGCGACCGTGGGCCGGGCACGACGGTTGGCCTCGGCCAGCTGGTCGATATCGAGCGCGGTGCGGGGATCCACCTTGCTGTCGGGGAGGGTGCCCTTCATGAGCGCTTCTTCTTCGAGCCCGGGCGGCGGCGGGGGGCCTCTGCGCCGAGGTCCGGCGGGGCGAAGGCGTCGTTGTAGAGGCGGGTGACCTCGCGGCCCTGCTTCAGGATGAAGAGGGGGGCGACGCGGTCGACGACGGCGTAGGGCCCGCGGTAGGCGACGTTCACGATGCTTTCGCCCGCGCCGGGGTCGAGCACGAAGATCGCCGGGCGCGGGGCGCCGTCGGGGAAGCGGAAGTAGGTTGCCTTGCCGTCGTCGAACACCTGGGCGGGCACGTTGAGATCCGAGCCTTCGAAGCTGTAGGCGCGGTTGAAGGGGCCGGGGCCGAGGACGGGCTGCTCGTCGGCTGCGGCCTTCGCTCCCGCCGGCTGGGGATAGTGGAAGCGCAGGACGTAGGTGAGGTCGGACGGCCGGGCGTTGGTGCCGTTGAAGGCCGACAGCTCGAAATTGTAGGTCCGCCGGTCGGTGACGATCGACATGTTGGTGCGGAGCGTCGGGCGGAGCGGCTTGAGGAAGACGAGGTTGCGGCCTTCGTTCGGGGTGATCTGCCAGCCGCTCGCGTCGCCGATGGCGATGGTCTGCACCCGGTCGTCGGGTTCGAGCTGCACCATGATCTGGTACCCGGTGTGGCCATAGACCCGGTATATGGTATCGGGGCTGTAGACGCGAGTGCGGATGCGCGGATCGGGCGTGGGGGCTTGCACGATCGGGGTCGCAGCTGTGGTGGGCGCCGGTGCGGGCGCGGGCGTAGCCGCGAGTGCCGCGGCTGCGAGGAGGGCAAGCGCTGCGGTCACAGGGCTTCGCCTGCGCGCAGGGGGCGGATTGCCGAGGGCAGGCCGGCTTGCGGGGTCGACTGGCCGATGCGGCGACCGGGCACCGGGTCTGCGCTGCCGCTGCCGCCGCCGGATGCGGACGGGATTTCGATCCGGAAGGGGGCGGGCGTGGCGAGCGTGAGGCGAGCCGGGTCGCTGGCGGCTGCGCGCTCGATCGCGAAGGCGATCTGGTCTGCACGCGGCATGGCAAGCGCGGCGGTGGCACCCGGACGGTCTGCGGGGGCGGCGCCGGCCGGCTGGTCGGCTGCGCGGCGGAGCTCGATGGTCCAGCCCGATGCGATCATGTGGGCGACGCGCAGCAGGAGGAGTGTGGCGCCTGCGAGCACGATGAGGCCAGCAAAGAGGCCGAGCGCCTGGAGGGTGGAGAAGCGGCCTTCGGCGGCGTCGGCGACGAGGCGGTCGACGAGCGGCCCGATCAGCAGCAGGGCGCCGGCGGTGGCGAGCACCGAAAGCAGGGGCACGAGGGCGAGGAAGGCGGAGGCCCGGAGCCAGCCGGTGGCGAGGCCGCGGGTGAAGGCGAACACGCCGAGCAGGATGAAGATGGGGCCGAGCGCCAGGAGGATTCCGAGCACGATCTTGGCGGCGAGCAGCGGGCCTGCCGCGATGAGGAGCAGGAGGATCGCGCTCCAGTTCAGCATGCGCGGGCCGGTTGGGCCTTCGGCGCCGAAGGCCCCGGGGCTGGGGACTGCGGGCTGGGCGGCCGGGGCTGGTGGCGCCGGTGCAGCGGCCTGCGCACCTTCCGGCGGCGGGGCGGCGGCGGGGGGCGGGGGTGCGGTTCGCAGCCGGGTCCAGGCGTCGGACACCTCGACGAGGTCGGCGGCCGCTTCGTCGACGCGCGCCATGAGTTCGGGGGCGTCGGCTTCGCCTGAGATCCAGCGGGCGGCCTCGGCCGGGCCGTTGGTGAGCAGGTCGTAGACGAGGCGCTGGTAGGTGCCCCAGTTGGTGGCGAGCGCGAGCACGATGCCGATCGCGATGAGCCGCGGGGCAAGATCGCCGAGCGCGAGGCGGCCGCGGCCGAAGATCAGGCGGAAGCCGATCAGCGCGACATAGATGGTGAGCGCGATGGTGATGGCGGTGCCGAACGGGCTGCCGGCGCGGGTGAGGAGGCCGTAGGACTGTTCGACCGCGTTGCCGAGCTGGCAGTCGACGAGCTCGAGCATGGTGGAGGCGAGCGCCTCGCTGCCTTCGAAGGAGGGGCAGCGGCCGGTCATCGGGCGCGCCCCAGCAGGCGGGGCATCCAGGCGTCGGGGGCGTCGCCCACTTCGGCGCGGAGCTTGTCGAGTGCGCGGACGCTGCTTTCGCGGGCCGACAGGATGGTGAGCATGTCGGACATGTCGGACATGTCGAGCCGGGCGACGACGCTGGAGGCGCCCTGCTTCACGAGCACGCAGCGCAGATGATCCGGGATGGTGCGGACGAGATCGAGCTCGTGGGCGGTGAGGCCGAAGCCGTCGCAATAGTCGCTGGCCTGGGCGCGCGGATTGCTCATGAAGAGCTGGGTTGCCGACTGCTCGATGATGGTGCTGGCGATGCGGCTTTCGAGTGCGTCGCTTGCGCTCTGGGTGACGAAGCCGACGGCGCCGTTGCGCTTTCGGATGGTCTTCATCCAGTCCTTCAGGCGGTTCACGAAGACCTCGTCGTCGAGGATCCGCCAGCCCTCGTCGATGACGATGAGGGTTGGGTGGCCGTCGAGGCGTTCCTCCACGCGGTGGAACAGGTACATCATGGCCGGCGTGCGGAGCGCGGGCGCCTCGAGGATCGCCGTCATGTCGAAGCCGGCGACGCGGGCCCCAAGGCCGGTTTCATCCTCGGCATTGTCGAACAGCCAGGCATGTTCGCCCGCGCCGTACCAGGGGGCGAGGCGGGAGGCGAGGTCGCCGGGCTCCGGGCGGCGGCCGCCTGCGAGCAGCTCGACGAAGTAGCGCAGGCGGCGGAATTCGGAGGCCTGGGCGAAGTTGGCGTCGACGGCTTCGGCGATGATGGCGGCTTCGTCCGGGTTGGGCCTGCCGGCGGGGGCACCTGCGAGCTGCGCGATCCAGCCGGCGAGGAAGGCGCGGTTGGTGGGGGTGTCGGGGAGCTTCAGCGGGTTGAAGCCGGTGGGTTCGCCCGGACGGATCACCTCGTAGCGGCCGCCGAGCGCACGGATGAAGAGTTCGGCGCCGCGGTCCTTGTCGAACAGGATGGTGCGGGGGCCGAACTTCTGGGCCTGGGCGACGAGGAAGTTGAGCACGACGGTCTTGCCCGAGCCCGAGGGGCCGATGAGGGTGAAGTTGCCGAGATCGCCCTTGTGGAGGTTGAAGAAATAGGGGGTGGAGGAGCTGGTCTCGAGCACGGTGATCGGTTCGCCCCAGATGCTTCCGGCCGGGTCGCCGATGGGGAAGCCGTGCAGCGAGACGAGGCCGGCGAGGTTCGCGGTGGAGACCATGGCGCGCCGCGCGATGAAGTCGGCGTTGCCGGGGAACTGGGCCCAGAAGGCGGATTCGAGGTTCACGCTTTCGCGCACCGTGATTCCGCCGAAATCGGCGACGGCGGACTGGACGTCGGCCACTGCTGCGTCGAGGGCGGCGAGCGTGGGGGCGCGGACATGGACGGTGAGGTGGTGTTCGCCATAGGCGGCGCCGCCGCCGACGAGATCCTCGCGCGCGGCCATGAGCTGCTGGCGCTGGCTGACGGTTTCTTCGGACGCTGCCCGGAGCCGGCGCATGGCAAGGCCGATGCGTTCGCCGGCGATCTGGCGATCGAGGAAGGCGAAGCTTTCGGTGACTGCGAATTCGTGGGGCAGGCGGAGCAGGTTGTCGAGGAGGCCGGGGCCGGTGGTGGCGGGATAGTCCTTGAGCGAGAGCATGGCGCCCAGCCGCAGGCCGGCTTCGTCGGCGCCGCGCAGTTCGACGGTGTCGATCCCGAAGCTGACGCGCTTGTAGGGCAGATACTGGCCGGCGTCGCCCGAGGGTTCGAGGACGGGCTGGAGCTCGCCGTTGTAGAGGGCGGAGAGGATTTCGAGCGGTTCGGAGCAGGTGCCGGCGCGGCCCTTGTAGCGGCCCAGCACGCGGGGCTGGTAGCGGGCGAGCGCGGCGACGAGGCTGGTGCGGGCGGCCGACAGCTCGCGCGAGGCGCGCGCCTGCGCGGCGGCGCGCTCGGCCTCCGGCTGGAGGCGGCCGAGGCGGGTTGCGATGCGCTCGACGAGGCCGACCTTGCCTACGGGTGTGCGCCGCACGAGCGTGAGGACGAGGTCGTTGACGAAGATGCGGCGGCCGGCGAGCCGTGCCTTCCAGGCCGTATCGAGGTCGCGGGCGAAGCCGTCGGGCTGGCGCTGCACCAGTTCCGTTGCCACCCGTCGCCGGATGACATGGGCGTAGAGCATCAGCTGGGAGCCGGCGATGGCGCGGAACATCACGTCGCGCACGGCGTGGAGGTAGTTGAGCGTGTCGGTGTCGGCGGTTTCGAAGGGGTAGCCTTCGAGCCGGATCATCTGGAGGAGGTCGCCGCTGCGGGTGAGGAGCGTCTCGTCGTCGAGGTGGCCTGCGTAGGGCAGGCGGTCGCCTGCCCGCGGGTCGTCGGGGACCGCATCGGAGGAGCCGGACCGGAACTTCATGTCAGGGCTGGTAGCTGTTGCAGCCCCAGGTTCCATAGGTGCGGGATCGGCCGCACATGCGGACCGAGGTGAACCACAGATCGAAGATGCGCGGTTCCTTGAGCGAGGCGAGGTAGCCGACGGCGTGGATCACCAGCGCGAGCGGGACGGCCCAGAAGGAGCGCGTGATCAGGAACAGCTCGGTCGTGAGGACCGCGTTCAGGATGAAGAAGCTGTAGGTGACTCCGCCGAACATCTGCGGCTCGGTGAGCGCGCGGAACACGGGAACACGGGCGAGGGGCTGCATCCGTCACCCCGAGGCGAAGGAGCGGATGCCCGCCACGATGGAGGTCGCCCCGAAGAGGATGAAGGTGCCGAACACGACGGTGGCCCCGAAGCGCCAGTTGATCCGGCCGGTGAGCATCATGAGGCCGACGACGGCGACCGCGATCACGGCTGCGGTGGTGGCGACATTGCCCAGCAGGGTTGCCTGCATCCAGGTGAGGGCCGCGAGGATGGGGCCCGAGCCCTGCGGATCCGTGACGACCGTTGCCTGCGCGGCCGCGGAGCCCGTGTGGAGGATCGCGGCGAGGATCGCGACCGATGCGGCAAACCGTCTGACATGCATCGCGAATGGTTCCCTGAGAGCGACCGCGCCGGTCCGGCGCGCAGTGGGCCGGGGCACAAAAACCGTGCGGGGGCCGCGTGTCAACGGCCTTCTGCCGCTGCTTCGTCGGCGAGGCGTGAAATGACCTGCCGGACATAGGAGCGGGTTTCGCGGTAGGGGGGAATGCCCTTGTGGCGCAGCACCGCGCCCGGGCCCGCATTGTAGCCGGCGAGGGCGAGCTCGAGGTTGTTGCCGAAGAGGTCCAGCAGGTAGCGCAGGTAGCGGGCGCCGCCCATCACGTTCTGCACGGGGTCTGCGGGGTCGACTCCGAGGTCGCGCGCGGTTCCCGGCATGAGCTGCATCACACCGAGCGCGCCTGCGGGTGACACGGCCCGTGCCTGGAAGCGGGATTCGGTGAAGGCGACGGCGTTCAGCAGGCTTTCGCTGAGGCCGAACTGGGCGGCTGCGGCCTGGAAATGGGGGCGGAGTTCCGGCGGCGGCGTGCGCGGGGCGCGCGTGCCGGCGGTGGTGCCGGGTGCGGGGCTGCCGATGAGGGCGACGGCCGGAGCGGCGGCAGGGGCGGCGGGCGGCGGTGCCCAGCCCTGCGGCTGGCGGACGGACGGTCTGGCCGGGGGCTGCGCGCCATAGGGTGTTTCCGTGACCATCCGGCCGCCTTCGGTGACCCGGAAGACTTCGGCACGGGCCGGGATCGCTGCCGATGCTGCGAGCGCGGCAAGCGCGACAGGCAGACGAGACAGGAAAGACGGGACCGGCATGACTGTCTCTATAGGCTGCATGTCCGGAGTGGAAAAAGCGCAATCTGGTGGGCGGTCGTGCAAGTTCTGTGGATATTTTCTTGCGCAGCTTCTTGACATTGCGACGTTTCGGATGTTTCCTGCGCGCAAGGCAAGAACATCCTGGCACAGGAGTTCCATGTCTTGCTGTCCGGGACTGTGTTCCCCGACGGCAGGCTTGGGCGAACCGGTCAAGGAAAAACAACAACTGCCGTGAAGGTCGCTGTGTCAATGCAGAACCCGTTTGCGTTTGGTGCCGACGGCACCGGTGTGTCCCGCGCCCATGGCGCGCCTTGCGTTGCCCGCGCTGCCGCTGCGCGCCCTGCGCATGCCCCCATTTCCGTCCCTTGGATACCGACGCCTGCCGGCGCCGCTGCAATCCGGCTGAGCCCCGCGGCCGGTTCGACCCTGTTTGAAGGAGCCGGAGCATGACCGATCGGCTTGTCGGGACCCTTGACCTCGAGCCTGCCGAGGCGCCCGCTTCGGCGGATCCCCGCCCGGACATCGACGTGCCGACGGCCGATGGGCTGCCGTCTGCAAGCCAGTCGAGGGGGGCGCTGGCGACGGCTGCGGCCCTTGTGCTTGCGGCCTGCGGCGGCGAGGAGGCCGGCCCTTCGGGCGGAACCTCGTCCGGCGGCAGCACGGTTGCAGCACCCCCGCCGCCGCCACCTGCCTGGCTGTCGCGGCCCCAGTCCGTGCAGGAGGCCGCGCGCTTCCTGCTGCATGCCGGCTTCTCGGCGACGGACGATTCGATCGCGTCGGTCCGCGACCTCGGCTATTCGGCCTGGCTGGATCGGGAGATGGCGCGGCCGGTCGAGAACCTTGCGTGGGACTGGATGGAGGCCCAGGGCTACAACGGGATCGACACCAACAATTACTTCGACAACAGCTATCCGGGTGACCGGGTGATGTGGCGGGAGCTTGTCAGCTCGCCCGACCAGCTGCGCAAGCGGGTTGCCCTGGCGCTGTCGGAGATCTTCGTGATCAGCCTCAACGGGCTCGACTTCTCGTGGCGCTCGTCTGCGATGGCCTACTATTGGGACCAGCTGGTCACGAACGCCTTCGGCAGCTTCCGCACCCTGCTGCAGGACGTGACCCTGAACCCGGCGATGGGGGTGTATCTCAGCACGCGCGGCAACCAGCGGGAGGATACGCGCACGGGCCGGGTTCCGGACGAGAATTATGCCCGCGAGGTGATGCAGCTGTTCACGATCGGGCTGGCCGAGCTGAACCCGGATGGAACGCCGCGGCTGGATTCCGCCGGCAAGCAGATCGACACCTACACCTCGTCGGATGTGAGCAATCTCGCGCGCGTGTTCACCGGCTATGATTTCGACGCGACGGGCAATGTGCGCACCACGCTTGCCAACGGGCGGCGGATCGATGCGCCGGCCTATACGCGGCGGCCGATGACGACGAACGGCGCGGTGTTCCTGAACCCGACCACGACCAGCCGCCATTCGCTGCTGCAGAAGGCGTTCCTGGGGGTGACGATCCCGGAGAACACGGATGCTGCGACGTCGCTGAAGACGGCGCTGGACACGCTGTCGAACCACCGCAACGTGGGGCCCTTCTTCGGCCGGCAGATGATCCAGCGGCTGGTGACCAGCAACCCGAGCCCTGCCTATGTGAGCCGGGTGGCGGCTGCGTTCGACAACAATGGGGCAGGCGTGCGCGGCGACCTGAAGGCGGTTGTGAAGGCCGTGCTGACCGACCAGGAGGCGCTGGACCCCGCGGGACTGACATCGAACAGCTTCGGGAAGGTGCGCGAGCCGATCGTCCGCCTGGCGCAGTGGGCGCGGAGCTTCGGCGCCACCTCGTCGGACGGCCGCTGGCTGATGGGAGACCTGAGCAACCCGGCCACCCAGCTTGGGCAGAGCCCGATGCGCTCGCCTTCGGTGTTCAACTTCTTCCGGCCGGGCTTCGTGCCGCCGAACACGGCGATCGCCGACCAGCGGCTGACGGCGCCCGAGTTCCAGATCGTCAACGAGACGTCGGTGTCGGGCTATGTGAACTTCATGACCAACGTCATCCGGAGCGGCATTTCGGGCAATGTGGTCGCGACCTATGCCGACCTGCTGACGCAGGTGCTGGACCCGGAGAAGCTGCTGGACCGGGTGGACCTGCTGCTGACCGCCGGGCAGCTGACGGCAGCGACGCGCACGGAAATCCTGACTGCGCTTCGGGCGACCACGGTCACCGAGACGAGCACGGACAGCGTGAAGCGCAACCGGGTGTACACCGCCGTCCTGCTGGTGATGGCGAGCCCCGAATATCTGATCCAGCGATAGGGAGACGACCGGTGCCCGTGAGCCGACTTGACGAGATCACGCGCCGCGCCTTCCTGCGGCGCAGCAGCGAACTGGCCGTGATGGGGGGTGGCGCCTCGTTCGCGATGACCATGTCGTCCATCGCCCATGCCGCCAGCAACGAGGATTATCGCGCCCTTGTGTGCATCTTCCTGAACGGTGGCAATGACCATGCGAACACGCTGATCCCCTATGACAGCCCGAACTACGATCGCTACAGCGCGATCCGGGGCGGTGGGCCGGGGCAGACGGCCGGCGGGATTGCCCGGGCACGGGCCGACCTTGCGAACAGCGTGCTGCTGCCGTCGAACGGGCAGACGCTGACCGACGGGATCACCTATGCGCTGGCGCCGGAAATGCCGCGGCTGAAGGCCCTGTTCGATGGCGGGAAGATGGGCTTGATGCTGAACGTCGGGCCGCTGGTTGTGCCGCTGACCCGGGCGCAGTACCAGAGCCAGGATCGGGCGACCTTCCCGCTGCCGCCCAGGCTGTTCTCGCACAATGACCAGCAGTCGGTGTGGCAGTCGCTGTCGCCCGAAGGCTCGACCATCGGCTGGGGCGGGCGGCTGGGGGACATTACCCAGTCGCAGAACAGCAATGTGCTGTTCACCTGCATTTCCGCGACCGGGAACGCGGTGTTCCTTTCGGGTGACCGGACG
The DNA here is from genome assembly GCA_027490095.1 of Sphingomonadales bacterium. GTDB lineage: Bacteria > Pseudomonadota > Alphaproteobacteria > Sphingomonadales > Sphingomonadaceae > Sandaracinobacteroides. The sequence goes on from JAIXYT010000008.1 coordinate 77,255, forward strand.
CTGCAGTACCAGATCTCGAACAGCGGGGCGATCGCCGTCAGCGCGATCAAGTCGGCGAACACCTACGGGTCCACCGCGGTGAGCGCTGCCCTGCGGTCGATCATGACGCGCAGCGGCAGCCACCTGTTCGAGGCGGAGTATAATGCGGTTGCCAAGCGGTCGATCGATGCCGAAGCCGTGGTTGCGGCGGCGCTGCAGCCGATCACGCTGCAGACGTCGTTCGTGCCGCCGGCCGGGACCGGGACCAACACGCTGGCCAACCAGCTGCTGATCGTCGCCCGGATGATCGCGGCCCGGCAGGCGCTTGGCGTGAAGCGGCAGGTGTTCTTCGTGTCGATGGGGGGCTTCGACCACCATGACAATCTGATCGCCGGCCATGCGACCTTGCTGTCGCGGATCGATTTCGCGATGGACGCCTTCTATCGCGCGACTGTCGAACTGGGCATTTCGGAAAATGTGACGGCGTTCACGGCGTCGGACTTCGGCCGCACGCTGACCTCGAACGGCGACGGGTCGGACCATGGCTGGGGGGCGCACCATTTCGTCATGGGCGGCGCGGTGCAGGGCGGGCGCTTCTATGGCGTCGCCCCGCAGGTTTCGACCACCAGCAATGACCAGGTGGGGCAGGGGCGGCTTTTGCCGACCACCTCGGTCGACCAGTATGCGGCGACGCTCGCGCGCTGGTTCGGGGTGTCCGACAGCAACATCTCGACGATCCTTCCGAACATCGGCCGATTTGCGAGCCGCGACCTGGGCTTCCTGGGCTGAGGTTCGCGCCCGGCGCGGACGCCGGTTGTGCGCGGTGGCTCAGACGCGCGCGGTGCCGATGAGAGTCGGGCGGCCGCCGCCGTCGTATGCTGTGCATTCGACGCCGACCGCGGTTCGGCTTGCGGTTGCGACGAGGCCGCGGCCTGCCACGAGGGGGGCGAGCGCCCTGTAGTGGAACTGGCGGGGTGCGCCGCCTACAAGCCCTGCGGCGAGATTGAGGAGGATGGTTGCCTGCAAGGGGCCATGGACGAGGAGGCCTTCATGCCCCTCGACCCCGATCGCATGGGCGTCGCTCAGGTGGATGAGGTGGGCGTTGAAGGTGAGGGCCGAATAGCGGGCGAGGAGTGCGGGCGGCGTGTCGATGTGCCGGCGGAGGTCGGCAGGCGGGATGGGGCCGGCTTGCGCGTGCGATGCGGACGGACCGTCGGCGGCGGGGCGATAGACGATGTCCTGGCGTTCGGTCGCCAGCGTTTCGCCATCGACATGATAGCTGTGGTCGAAGCCGGTGAGGATGAAGGGACCGCTGCTGCCCTGCTTGTGGTCGAGGGGGCGGAGACTGGTGCGGCGTTCGATCGGCACACCCGCGGGGAAGGGGCGGTGCTGTTCGAGGGCGCCACCGACCCACATGCGCCGGGGGTATTCGGCCTCGGGGATGGGGTGGAGGCGCGGGGGGTGACCGTCGGGGCCGAGCTCTGCGGTGGGCGCGAGCGGCGGGAAGAGGCACCAGTGGGCGCCGAGCGGGGCGCTGCCTTCGGGAGCCGGCGCCAGCCATGGGCCGAGCGTTGCGTGGAAGCGGGCGAGGAGGCCGGGCTCCAGCCTGTCGGTGGCGGTGATGTCAGCCATCGGCGAACTCGCGACGGATGGAGGGGCCATGGGCGTCGAGGGCGGGGACCTCGGACGGGATGGCCTCGGTTCGGCCGGCGGGGCGGGGGAGGCGGGCGGTGCCGCCGGGGACCTGCACCGCGGCGAGGTGCAGTGCCGGGTGGTCGGCGAGCATCGGCAGGGTCGAGACCTGGCCCCAGGCAATGCGGTGTTCGGTGAGGAGGTCCCTCGCTTCTGCGAGGGAGAGGGGAGCGAAGCGGGCGGCAACGATTGCGTCGAGGGCCGGGCGGTTGGCGACACGGGCCGGGTTGTCGGCGAAGCGGGGATCCGTGGCGAGTGCCGGGTCGCCAAGCACGTGCGTTGCGAACCGGACCCATTCGGCGGGCGCCTGGGCCGCGATCAGGATGGCGCCGTCGCGGCAGGCGAAGGCGGAATAGGGGGCGATCGTCGGGTGGGCGAGGCCGACGCGCGGCGTGTCGCGGCCGGCTTGTGTCCAGTGGAGGAGGGGGACGGCCATGCAGTCGGCCATCACGTCGAACATGGCGATCTCGATTGCCCGGCCCCGGCCCGTGAGGCTGCGGCCGATCAGCGCCTCGAGGATGGCGGCGTGGGCCGAGAGGCCGGTCGCGATGTCGGCGATGGAGAAGCCGATACGGGCCATGGTGTCGGCCGTGCCGGTGACGGCGGCGGCACCGCTTTCGGCCTGCACCAGCAGATCGTAGGCGCGCATGTCGGCGGCTGGCGTGTCACGGCCATAGCCGCGGATGTCGGCTGCGATGAGGGCGGGGAAGCAGGCGAGCAGGGTGGCGGAATCGAGGCCGAGCCGCTCGGCGGCACCCGGCGCGAGGTTCTGAACGAAGACGTCGGCGCGGGCGATCATGCGCTGGAGGAGGGCGCGGTCGCTCTCGTCCTTCACGTCGAGGACGATGCTTTCCTTGCCGCGGTTCGTCCACGCAAAGTTGGCGGACGTGCCCTTGACGGCAGTGTCGTAGTGGCGGGCGGTGTCGCCTTCGGCACGCTCGATCTTGATGACGCGGGCGCCGGCGTCGGCGAGGCGCTGGGTGGCGAGCGGGGCTGCGACCGCCTGTTCGAGCGCGATGACGAGGAGGCCGGAGAGGGCGCCCATCAGTAGGAGCGGGGGAGGCCGAGGACATGCTCGGCGATATGGGCGAGGATGAGGTTCGTGCTGACGGGTGCCACCTGGTAGAGGCGGGTTTCGCGGAACTTGCGCTCGATGTCGAAGTCGGCGGCGAAGCCGAAGCCGCCGTGCGTCTGGAGGCACATGTTGGCGGCTTCCCATGCGGCATCGGCCGCGAGCATCTTGGCCATGTTGGCCTGGGGGGCGCAGGGCTCGCCGGCCTCGTAGGCCCGGGCGGCTTCGTGCACCATCAGCTCGGCCGCGCAGGTTGCGGCATGGGCTTTGGCGATCGGGAACTGGATGCCCTGGTTGGCGCCGATGGGGCGGCCGAACACCTGGCGCTCCCTGGCGTAGGCGCTGGCCTTTGCGATGAACCATTTGGCGTCGCCGATGCATTCGGCGGCGATCAGGATGCGCTCGGCATTCATGCCCGACAGGATGTAGCGGAAGCCCTGGCCTTCCTCGCCGATCCGGTTTTCCGCCGGCACGGGCACGTCGTCGAACCAGACCTCGGTCGTCGCGTGGTTCATCATGGTGCGGATGGGGCGAATGGTCATGCCTGCCATGAGCGCGTCGCGCATGTCGACGAGGAAGACCGAGAGGCCTTCGCCCTTGCGTGCCACCGCTTCGCGCGGGGTGGTGCGGGCGAGCAGGATCATGAGGTCGCTGTGCTCGGCCCGGCTGGTCCAGATCTTCTGGCCGGAGACGCGGTAGAGGTCGCCGTCGCGGCGCGCGGTGGTGGCGAGCGACAGGGTGTCGGAGCCGCTGCCGGGCTCGGTGACGCCGAAGGCCTGGAGGCGCAAGCGCCCGGCCGCGATTTCGGGGAGCCAGCGCGCCTTCTGGGCCTCGCTGCCGTGCCGGAGCAGGGTGCCCATGGTGTACATCTGGGCGTGGGCGGCAGCGGCATTGCAGCCGGCGCGGTGGATTTCCTCGAGGATGGCGACTGCGGCCGAGAGCGGAAGGCCGGAGCCGCCGAACGCCTGCGGGATCATGGCGGCGAGGAAGCCGCCTGCCGTGAGGGCGGCGACGAATTCGGCCGGATAGGCCATGCGGGAATCAAGATCGCGCCAGTAGGCCCCGTCGAAGCCGGCGCAGAGGCGGGCGACGGACTCGCGGATTTCGCTGTGGGTTTCGCGCGTCATGCGCACAGGCCTAACGCGCGGCGGGCGGAGGGGCCACTGCCGGAATGACGGGCGGCGGCTTTGCCGCTATGGCGGGGGCATGGACAGGCTTTCCTGCGTCGACCTGAACGCCGATCTGGGCGAGGGCTATGGGCCCTGGAACATGGGGGACGACGCCGCGATGCTGGACATCGTGACGAGCGCCAACATCGCCTGCGGAGGCCATGCGAGCGATCCCGAGACGATGTACCGGACGCTGCTGCTGGCGCGCGAGCGGGGGATCCGGGTGGGGGCGCATCCGAGCTATCCCGACCTGGCGGGTTTCGGCCGCCGGCGGCTCCCCTGCACGGTGGGCGAAGTGGAGCGGTTCGTGGCCGCGCAGATCGGCCAGCTGATGGCGGTGGCGGCGCTTGCGGGCACGCGGGTCAGCTATGTGAAGCCGCATGGGGCGCTGGGGAATGTGGCGGCCGTGGAGGCGGACGTGGCTGCCGCGATCCTGCGCGCGACGCGTGCGGTGGACGCCAAGCTGGCGGTGCTTGCCATTTCCGGGACGGTGCTGGAGCAGCTGGCGCGGGCTGGCGGCTTCGAGGTGTTCAGCGAGATCTTCGCCGACCGGGGCTACACGGCCGCGGGCACTTTGGTGCCGCGCAGCGAGCCCGGTGCGCTGATCACCGATGCGGATGCGGCGACGGGGCGGATCCTGGCCTTCCTGGACAGCGGGCGGATGCCGGCGGTGGATGGGAGCCTTGTACCGCTGAAGGTCGATTCGATCTGCATCCATGGCGACAGCGCGCATGCGGTTCACATGGCGCGGCACCTGAAGGCTGCGCTGGTGGCGAAGGGGATTGCGGTGCGCCCCTTCCTTTTGGGCGCGTGAGCGGCTGGCCGCTGTTCCGGGCGGTGGGGGAGGCCGCCCTGCAGGTGGAGTTGGGCGACCGGATCGATGATGCGGTGAACCGGCGGATCCTGGCGCTGGACGCGCTGCTGGCGCGGGACCTGCCTGCGGGGGTCACCGAGACGGTTCCGGCCTATGCCGCTCTGTTGCTGCATTTCGATCCGCTGGTGACGGACCATGGGGCGGTGGAGCAGGCCGTGCGCGGGCTGGTGCCAAAGGCGGTGGCGGGCGTGCTGGAGGAGCGGGAGCGGGTGATCCCGGTGCGCTATGACGGGCCCGAGCTGCATGCCGCGGCGGAGCGGCTGGGGCTGGCGGCGGAGACGTTGGTCGAGCGGCATCTTGCGGGGCTCTACCGGGTGTACATGTGCGGCTTTGCGCCAGGCTATGCCTATCTGGGCTCGCTGGACGAGACGCTGCGGCTGCCGCGCAAACTGGAGATCGTGCGGGATGTGCCGGCCGGAACCCTGATCATCGCGGGGGCGCAGTGCATCGTGACGACGCAGACCATGCCGACCGGCTGGTGGCGGATCGGCCGGTCGGATGCGACGCTGTTCGAGCCCTCGCTGGCGATGCCGTTCCTGCTGGCGCCAGGTGATCGGGTGCGTTTCGTGGCCGAGGGGCTGTGATGGCGACTGCGCGGCTGCTGGTGGAGGCGGCGGGGCCCCTGACGACGGTGCAGGATGCCGGGCGGCACGGGTGGATGCGCTTCGGCGTGTCGCGATCGGGGCCGGTGGACAGCCTGGCCTTTCGGGCGGCGCTTGCTGCGGTCGGCGCCGAGGTTGCCATCGAGCTGTCGATCGGCGGGATCGTGCTGGCGGGCCGGGAGGGGGCTGTGGGCTTTGCGCTGACCGGGCCGGGCTTTGTCGCCGAGCTGGACGGGGTGCCGCTGGGCGGGTGGACGGTGGGCACGGTGCAGGCCGGGCAACGGCTCGTGGTGCGTGCAGGCGGCGGCAACTGGGGCTATCTCGCCTTTGCGGGCCAGCCCCAGGTGCCGCGCTGGCTGGGAAGTGCGGCGACCCATGCGGCTTCGGGGCTGGGGGCGGGTGCCGCGTCTGCCGGGCAGCTTCTGCTCCTGGAGGGGTGCCGGACGCTGCCTGGGCGCGGGCTGCCGGCACCGGGCGATGCGGCGGCGATCACCAGGGTGCGGGCGGTGCCGGGGCCGCAGGACCGGTTCTTTTCGGACGAGGATCTCGCCAGGCTGACGGGGGAGGCGTTCTGCACGACGCCTGGCATGGACCGGATGGGGCTTGTGCTGGCCGGGCCACCGCTGATGCCGACGCGGCTGGACATGCCGAGCGAACCGATCGTGTTCGGCAGCCTGCAGGTGGATGGCGCGGGGCGGATGACCCTGCTGCTTGCCGATCACCAGACAAGCGGTGGCTACCCCCGGATCGCGACCCTGCTGGTGCGCGATGCCGAGCGGGTGGCGCAGCTTCCGGCGGGGTCTCAGTTGCAGATTGCGCTGGTGGGCGCGCACGAGGCGGTTGCGATCGCCCGGGCAGAAGCGGCGCGGCAGCGCGGCTGGCTGTCGGAGGTTGCAGCGGCGGAGACGCTGGAGGCCCGGCTGATGGGGCGGAACCTGATCACCGCGCGGGTGGACATGGAGGAGTAGGCCCTCAATGGGCGGCGGTGAGGGCCCGGACGATGGGGTGGGGCTGGAGCAGCGCGCGGGTGGTGGCGAGGCGGGCGAGGGCGCGGTCTGCGGCGTCGAGCGCGAAGTCGATGTCGGCGTCGGTCATGGCGGCGGAGAGGAACATGTTGTGCCAGGGGTGCACATAGACGCCTTCGCGGAGCATTTCGGTGGCCCAGCCGAAGCCGGTGCGGAAATCGGGGTCGTCCGCGAACAGGATCTGCGGCATCTGGACCGGGCCTCTCTGGCGCAGGGTGAAGCCGTGGGCGGCGGCGGCGGCGTCGAGGCCGGAGCGCAGGCGCGTGCCGAGCCGGACGCTGTGTTCGATGTAGTCGGTTTCGCGCAGGATTCGGAGCGTCTCGAGCGCGGCGGCCATGGGGACGGCGGAGAACCAGAAGGAGCCGGTGGCGTAGATGGCGGCGGCGCCGGCGCGGGCGCTGTCTGACCCCAGGAGCGCCGAGATGGGGTGGCCGTTGGCGAAGGACTTGCCCCAGCTGCTGAGATCGGGGCGGACGCCGACCAGTTCCCAGCTGCAGTCGCGCACCAGGCGGAAGCCGGCGCGGACATCGTCGACGATCAGCAGGGCGCCCGCGTCGTCGCAGAGCTGGCGGGCGCGGGCGGCGTAGGCCGGGTCCGGCAGGGCCTGGTCCTGGAAGGCGTCGTGCTTGAACGGCGCGGCGTAAATGGCGGCGAGGTCGGTGCCGGCGGCGGCGACGGCGGCCTCGAGGCTGGCGATGTCGTTGTAGCGGTAGTGGCCAATGTGGGCGCGATCCTCGGCGACGACGCCCGAGGGGACGGGGGTGCACCAGGGGGCGGCGCCATGATAGGCGCCTTCGGCGACGAGGATGCGGCGCTTGCCCGTCTGCGCGCGGGCGACCATCATCGCCATGGTGGTGGCATCGGTGCCGTTCTTGCAGGGCATGGCCCAGTCGGCGTGGGAGACCATGGCGGTGAGCGCCTCGGCGAGGTCGACGAGAAGGGGGGAGGGGCCCGTCATGGTGTCGCCGCGCGCGAGCTGGCGGACGGCTGCCGCGTCGACCCGATCGTCGGCGTAGCCGAGCAGGTTGGGCCCGTAGGCGCACATGAAGTCGAGGTAGCGGTTGCCGTCGGCGTCCCGGATGTGGGCGCCCTTCGCGTGCGTGAAGAACTGGGGGAAGGCGGGTGGCAGCAGGTGGGTGGCCTGGTGGCCGAACATGCCGTTCGGGATGACCCGCGCGGCGCGCGCGCGCAAGGCCTGGTCCTTCGGTCCGCTCATCCCTGTCCTCCCCGGTTGCGGATGTATGGGGGCAGGATGAAAGAAATCCGGCCTGGAGGCCAGACCGGATTTCTCGGATTTCACGCTGACTCAGGGACTCCCCGCGCCGGGGATCAGAGTCGGGATCAGGAGCCGGAGCCGGGCTTTTCGGAGAAGTCGCTCTCGAACTTGCCGTCCTTGCCCTTCCACTCGTCGGCGTCGGCCGGCGTTTCGCCCTTGACCGTGATGTTCGGCCAGTCGGCGCTGTACTTGGCGTTGAGCTCGATCCACTTGTCGAGGTTCGGCTCGGTATCGGGGACGATCGCTTCGGCCGGGCATTCCGGTTCGCACACGCCGCAGTCGATGCACTCGTTGGGGTTGATGACGAGCATCGTTTCCCCTTCGTAGAAACAGTCCACCGGGCAGACCTCCACGCAATCCATATATTTGCAGCGGATGCATGCTTCGGTCACGACATAGGCCATAGGTCCACCCTCGATCGGTTGTTGGTTGACTTCCGCGCTAGCTTGGCCGCGGCTCTCGCGTCAATGGGCTGATGCTTCGCCGGGGCAAAGCCGGGCTTCGCCGGTCAGGCTGCGGCCAGTGCCCCGAAGCCCGGTTGCTGCACATGGTGCTGGGTCGGCGCCGGCAGCAGGGGGGTGTAGAGTTCCCGCGCTTCGGTGGAGGGGCCGCGCCGTTCGGCGAGCGCCTCTACCCGAACGGCGACGACATGGTCGCCGCGGGGGAAGGAGAGGATGGCGCCTGGCCTTACGGTTGCGCAGCTTCGGTCTATCACCCGCCCGTCGAGCCGCAGGCGGCGGCTTTCGCAGAGCTTCTGGGCCTCGGTGCGGCTTCCCGACAGACGCGAGAACCACAGCCATTTGTCGATCCGCATGCCGCGCTCATAGACCAAAGGCAGTCTCCTTCATCAGGGGCGGAGGGTCATGGGTCAGCGCGTCTCCCGTCCGCCGGCGAGGAGGGCACCGAGGTTTGCGAAGGCATTGGCAGGGTTGGGGGCTGCCGGTTCGGGGTTGCGGGCCTTTTTCGCGGCCGGCTGGCGGGCGGGCGCGAAGGCGAAGCCGCCGCCCTTGCCGCCGCGGAAGCCGAGTGCGGCCATCAAGGTTTCGAACTGGTCTTCGCTGAGGCCGAGGCTGGTGACCAGCGCCGGATCGGGCACGAAGCTGCTGCCGCCGGCGCGCGCTTCGAGGCGCTGGGCGTGGAGCATGCGGGCGGTGCGGTCTGCCATGTCGACGCGGACCGCGAAGTCGCGGAAGGCCCAGAAGCCGGCGACGGCATAGAAGCCCGGGGGCGCGGCCGGCTCGACCTTGAGCGAGGTGAGGCCCGGCCGGGGCGGCGGCGGCATGTGGGTGACCCCGTTGGCAACGCCCCAGAGCGCAAGACGCCAGCGCGTCGCTTCGGGACGGAGCGCCTGGGCGGCGTAGACATGGGTGACACCGAGGCGAACGCCTGCGCGGGCGAGGGCGCGGCGGTCGTCGCGGCCGAGGCTGGCGAGCAGCGAGGCGACGCTGGCGCGCGGGAGCGAGCCCATGGTCTCGGTGAGCTGGACGACGAGGCCGCGGGCGGGCTGGGACAGGCCGCCCTTCAGCGCCTCGAGCCGGGTAAGGGCCTGAAGCTGGCGGCCCTTGGTGGTGTCGACCCATGCCTGGAGGCGGGCGTGGACCTGGGCGCGCTGTTCGGCCGCCAGGGTGTCGAGACTGCGGTCGAGCTCGATGCGGGGGTTGAGTGCGTCCTTGCCGCGCCGGAGCGCTGCGACGCGCTGCCCCGCCCAGGTGAGGCGGGGCGGCATGCCGCCTTCGAAGGACAGGGCGAATTCGCTGTCGGGGGCGGCTGCGAGCGCGCGGGCGCGGGTGGCGAGTTCGGAGGCAAGGCGGCGTTCGGCGGCGGCGAGCAGGAGCTTCTTTTCGCCTGCGCGGGCGGCGGGATCGGGCAGGAAGGCGAAGCCCTTGAGCGTTCCGATGATCGCGCCGTCGACGACCACGGCGCCGTCGGGATCGACCTCGACGCGGAGGTCGGGGTTGCGGAGCTTGAGGTCTTTCAGGAGCACGGCCGTGCGGCGGTCGACGAAGCGCTGGGTGAGGCGCTGGTGCAGGGCGTCGGAGAGCTTGTCTTCGACCTGGCGGGCCTTTTCGGCCCAGCCGGTGGCGTCGTCCAGCCAGCCGGACCGATGGGTCACATAGGTCCAGGTGCGGGCGGCGGCGATGCGGTCGGAGATGGCGGCGATGTCGCCGGAGATGTTGTCGAGGATTGCGAGTTCGGAGCGGATCCAGTCTGCCGGAAGGGTTCCGCGGCCTTCGGACAGGTGGCGGAACATGCGGCCGACGAGGCGCGCGTGCGCCTCGGCGCCGGTGCGCCGGTAATCGGGGAGGCCGCAGGCGGCCCAGAGGCGCATGAGGGCGGGCTTGCCCTGCGCGCGCTCCATGACCCAGGGTTCGCCGGCGAGCTGCTTCAGCACCTGGAGGTCGATCGCGTCGTCGCCGCGCCAGAGGTCGGGCGAGCTGGGTGTGGCCTCGAGGCTCATGACCAGGCGGTGGAGCGAGGAGAAGTCGAGCCGGGCGTTTCGCCAGACGAGGCCCTGGAGGGCTGCGAACTCGTGGTTCTCGATCGCGGCGATCTCGGCCTCGGTGAAGGCGGGGCTGCCCGAACCCGGCTCGTCGCTGCGGCCGAGCTGGACGGTGCCGAAGGTGCCGTCGCGCTGGTGGCGGCCGGCGCGGCCGGCGATCTGCGCCATTTCGGCAGGCCGGAGGCGCCGGTGGCGTCGGCCGTCGAACTTGGACAGCGAGGCGAAGGCGACATGGGCGATGTCCATGTTGAGGCCCATGCCGATTGCGTCGGTGGCGACGAGATAGTCCACTTCCCCCGACTGGTAGAGCGCGACCTGCGCGTTGCGGGTGCGCGGGGAGAGGCCGCCCATGACGACGGCCGCGCCGCCCTTGTGGCGGCGGAGCGCCTCGGCGAGGGCATAGACATCCTCGGCGGTGAAGGCGACGATGGCCGAGCGGGCGGGGAGCCTCGAGAGCTTGCGGGGTTCCGTCCAGCCGAGTTTCGAGAAGCGCGGGCGGCCGACGATATGCGCGTCGGGGAGCAGGCGGTGGATGACGGGCCGCAGCGTTTCGGCGCCGAGGATCATGGTTTCGGCGGTGCCGCGGATGTGCAGCATCGCGTTGGTGAAGACGTGACCGCGTTCGGGGTCGGCGCCCATCTGGCCTTCGTCGATTGCGACGAAGGGGAAGGTGCGGTCGGTGACCATGCTTTCGGCAGTGCACAGGAAATAGCGGGCGCCCGGCGGAATGATGCGTTCCTCCCCGGTGACCAGCGCGACCTGGGGGGCGCCCTTCAGCGCGACGACGCGGTCATAGACCTCGCGGGCGAGGAGCCGCAGCGGGAAGCCCATCATGCCGCCCGAATGGGCGCACATGCGTTCGACGGCGAGATGGGTCTTGCCCGTGTTGGTGGGGCCGAGCACGGCGGTGAGCTGTGCACCCAGCATCGTCATTCCGGGGAGGGTTCCCGCAGGGGGATGGAGGCGCCTGCCATGCCGCGGATATGGGGAGCGGCACCGAAAAGGGAATGGGAGCGCAGGGGGGATCGTTCCGACCGGGACGGCAATGCCGGCAGCTGGACCACAGCTTGGCGACCAGGGGTCAGGCCGGACGAACGGGTGCGGATGATCAACTCTCCCACCAGATGCTCCACATATAGTGGCATTGCGCGTCGCAGCACGCAAGGGGTGGATTCTTGACAGTTTTGTGCAGCCCTCAGCACGGGAGGCGCGCTGGTGGGATTCGGCTCACCTGCTGGACGGGGCGTTTCGTCGCACGCAGTGCCAAAGCTGAACGGGCTGTGATTGACCGGTTGTTGTGGATGATTCAGGTTTCTGGCCCAACAACTTAGGAAATCCGGCCGGAGAAAGCCGGAGGCTGTTGGGGCCCGGCCCCGGTGCGAGGAACTTGGGGTGACGGTGAGGACAAGGGCTTCAGCCCGGCAAAGAGGGGTCGTTCTGCACCTGATGCCTGACGTTTGGATGCCTTGTGCCTGGACAGAGCGGCTGGGTGGGCTTGACGATCCGGCCTGCTTCGGTGGCTGCGGCGATGGACGCCTGATGGGGAGTTTCGGTGGCAACGCTCGCTGACAGTGCCCTTGCACCGCGGGTGCGCCTGCTGCCGCGGGGCCTGCCGGGCGAACTGCCGCGCTTGCCCAGGGTCAATGCCGTCGACCTGCTGCAGCGCACGGCCCTGCAATTGGCCGATGCCGAACTGGTGGTCGATCTGGGCGACCACATCGGCTCGGGCCGGTGGTGGCGCGGGCTTGCGACGCTGACCGCCCTTGTGGCGGCGGGCCTTGCCCTTGGGTCGAACATTCCGGTTCTGCCGGCTGCCGGGCCGGCGCCGCTGGCGCCTGCGCTGCAGGCGGAAGGCCGCAGCGCCGGCATCGGCCCGCTTGCGCTGGGGAGCCCGATGGTGCGGCAGGCTGCGCCCTCGCCGCTGGCGCGGCGCCTGGCCGAGGCGCCCGAGCGACCGCGGATCGAGCTGTCGGCCACGGTCGGCTCTGGCGGGCTGGAATCGGCGCTCAGGCGGTCTGGCGTGGGCCGGGCGGACCTCGATGCCCTGCAGCAGGTGATCCGGGGCGGGGCCGGCCTTCGCGGTGTGATGCCGGGAACTTCGGTCAACATCGTGCTCGGCCGGCGGGAGACGAAGGCCGTGCCGCGGCCGCTGGAATTCCTGTCGTTTCGGGCGGCCTTCGACACGAAGATGGAGGTTCGCCGCGGGGCCGACGGCGCACTGCAGGCCAAGGCGATCCCGATCCGGATCGACGACACGCCGCTCAGGGTGACGGGCCTGGTGGGCACCTCGCTCGAACGCTCGGCGCGGGCTGCCGGGCTGCCGCCGCGCATCGTTTCCGAATATCTGCGCCAGCTGGGCTATGCGATGGATGTGAGCCGGGAGATCGGCCGGCGGGACCGGTTCGAGATCATCGTTGCGCACAAGCGGGCCGAGACCGGCGAGACCCAGATGGGCGAGCTGCTCTACGCCGGGCTGCTGAATGGCCGATCGAACGTGTCGCTGATGCGCTGGGGCAACAAGGGCGAATTCTTCTGGCAGACCGGGGAAGGCGTCCGAAAGGGGTTGATCCGCACGCCGGTTGCCGGGGCGCGTCTGTCATCCGGTTTCGGCATGCGCTTCCACCCGGTGTTGCGCTACAGCCGGATGCACCAGGGGGTCGACTTTGCGGCAGCAACGGGCACGCCGATCCTGGCCTCGGCCGGGGGCTCGATCGTCTTTGCCGGCTGGGGCGGGGGCTATGGCAATGTGGTGGTGATCGACCATGGCAAGGGCATGCGCACGCGCTATGCCCACATGCACCGCATCAATGTGCGCAACGGGCAGCGGGTGGAGCAGGGCCAGAACATCGGGCAGGTTGGATCGACAGGCCTGTCGACCGGGCCGCACCTGCACTATGAAGTCTGGCAGAATGGCAAGCCGGTGGACCCCCGCAGCGTGAAGCTGTTCGGTGGGACCCAGCAGCTTGGTGGCGCGGACCTGAAGCGCTTCAAGGCCGAGATGGCGCGGCTGAAGGGCCTGCCCGGGGCCGGGGCCTGAGCTGCGTCAGCGCGCCTTTCGGATGAGGGGAAGGCCGGCTGCCAGCAGCAGCAGGCCGAGCACGCCTGCAAGGCGGCCGCTTTCGCTGCCGGCGAAGAGGAAGCGGGCGTAATCGACCGATGACCAGAGCATCGCCAGGCAGACAGCGAGGAACAGGAGCGGTGTGAGCGGGTAGGCCGGCACGCCGAAACCGTGCGCCTGCGGGTGCCGCCAGCGAAGGCGGAAGAGTGACGCGGCCGTGAGCGCGAGGAACAACCAGAAGACGGGGGCGCCGAAGGCGACCATCGCCGTGAAGCCGTCGCGCGTGGTGGCGCCATAGGCGGTGAGCGCAAGCGCGACCAGCGCCTGGACGACGAGGGCAGGTCGGGGGACGGAGCGGGCCTGGTCCCACCGGCCGAGCGGGGCCAGCGCGGGCACCTGCCGGCCGGCCGCGCACATGGCGCGGGCGCCTGTGATGATGGTGGCGTTCATGGTGGAGAGGCCGGCGATGACGACGGCGATGCCCACCCCGGTTGCAGCAGCCGGGCCGAAGGCGGCGCCGAGCAGCAGCGTGGCGGGCGCGGGCGTTCCGGCGAGCGCTGGGCGGCCGAGGGTGAAGAGCAGGGCGGCGTTGACGAAGAGGTAGAGGAGCGTCACGCCGCCGAGGCCGAGCACGAGGGCGCGGACCATGGCGCCGGTGCCGTATCCGGCTCCGCCGGAGGGGCCCTCGCGGGTTTCGGCGGACAGGTAGGCGGCCTCGTTCCAGCCGCCATAGGCGAGCATGATGAAGACGAGGGCGAGGCCGAGGCTGGTTTCGGCAGGAGGGCCGGCCGCTTGCGCGAGCCGTGGGCCTTCGCCGGCGGCGCCGAGGACCAGGGCTGCAAGGACGACGGCGGCGATCGCCATCAGCTCCACCGAGACGAAGAGCTGCTGGCCGCGGCGGCCGGCCTCGAGGCTGAGCATGTTGGCGAGCGTGACGCCGAGGATGGTGAGGCCGGCCCACAGCGCCGACGAGGGGCCCGAGGGCCAGACGCCGGCTGCATAGTCGCCGGCCACGAAGGCGACCGTCGCGATGGCGCCTGTCTGCATCACGGCGATGCGGGCCCAGACGAAGAGGGCGGCAAGGCGCGGGCCCCAGGCGAGGCGGAGGAAGTGGTACTCGCCGCCGATCGAGGGATAACGGGTGGCAAGTTCGGCATAGGTCAGGGCGCCGGCGAGCGCTGCGAGGCCGCCCAGCAGCCAGAGGCCAAGCGCCTGCCATTCGGAGGAGACTGCGGCCGCGACATCTGCGGGCACGCGGAAGATGCCGGCGCCGATGACGATGCCGACGATCATCAACGCCACGTCGCGCGTGCCGAGGCGGCGGGCAGGCTGATGCCCTGCGCTGTTGGAGGGCCCCTGGCCCGGAGCGGCGGCCAAGCTCAGCCGGCAGGCTTGATTCGGGTGGCGACCCAGCCGTTGCCGACGAGCTGGTTGCCCCTGAGTTCGCCCTGCAACTGTTCGCCGTTGGCGCGGGTGAAGGTGACGCTGAGCCCACGCACACGCCCTTCCTTCAGCGGGCCGCCGCGCGGCAACGTCACCATCTGGAATTGCTGGCCGAGTTCGGTTGCGAAGCGCTCGCTGCCGACCTCGAAGGCCCAGCGGCCGGCGAGGTTGGCGGGCACGATCCAGTAGTAGCCGGTCGCCTCGTCGGTGCTGATGGTGCGCTCGGGCTCCCACTCGCCCATGGAGAAGGCGTGGGAGACGATGCGGGTGCCGGGCTTCATCTTGAGGAGCGTGTCGCGGAGCTTCAGGTTGAGGCTGGGAAGCAGGTACATGGTGATCACGGTTGCGTCGGTGAAATCGGTCTCGAAGATGTCGCCCTGCTGGAAGCTCGCCTTGCCCGCGACACCGGCGCGCTGGGCGTTGCGACGGGCGAGTGCGACCATGTCGGGGTTGAATTCGATCCCGCGGGCGCGGGCGCCGAAATCGCGGGCGGCGGCGATCGCGATCTTGCCGTCGCCCGAGCCCAGGTCGACGACGATGTCGGTTGGCTTCACCTCGGCGGTGGTGAGCATCGCCTTCACCAGGCTGTCGGGGGTCGGCACCCAGATCACGTCCTTGCCGGCCTGGCCGACCTCGGGCTGGAACTGGGCGTCGCCGGACTGGGCGCCGCCGGGTCCGAACAGGGAGTAGCGCACCGGAGGCGCCTCTGCGATCGGCGGGACGGCGGGGATTGCCAGCGGATCCGGCATTTCGGGCGTGGTGCCGAGCATCTTCATCTGGGCAGCTGTGGGGGCGGCCGCCAGCAGCAAGGGCAGAAGCAGGAGGGGCAGGGTCTGTCGGCGCATCCGGGCTCTCCGGTCTTGTTGCGTGTGCCCGGCCCCCAAAAGGCCGGAATCGCGGGCTTTCTGGCACGTTAACCGCCGAAGCGCGAGCCTGTTGCCTTGCGATGTGCGACAGGCCGTTGGCTGTGGGCGGGCGCTCAGCCCCCGGCGGACCAGCGGGCGAAGATGGCGGTGGGGAGCAGGGTTCCGCGGCGCTCCTCGCGGATCGTCATCTCGCCGGCCCGGACGTGGCCGGGGAGACTTGTGACCAGCGGGGACAGGAGGCCATCGAGGGCGATTGCAGACAGGCGGATGGCGTAGGTGGTGAGGATGAGGACGCGGCTGTCGGCGTCGAGCAGCTTCGTGCAATCGGCGAGCAGGGTGGGGAGATGGTCTGTCAGGTCCCAGACCTCGCCTTCGGGGCCGCGGCCGAACTTGGGGGGATCGAGGAGGATCGCGTCGTAGCGACGGCCGCGGCGCACCTCGCGGGCGACGAACTTGCGGGCGTCCTCGGTGATCCAGCGGATCGGCTTGTCGGCGAGGCCCGAGAGCTGCGCGTTGGCGCGGGCTTGTTCGACGGCCTTCTTCGACGCATCGACATGGACGACACGGCAGCCTGCGTTGGCCGCGACGAGGCTTGCGACGCCGGTGTAGCCGAACAGGTTCAGCACCTCCGAGCCCTCCGGCAGGGCGGCGAGGCGGGCCCAGTGGGGGGCCATGTCGGGGAAGAAGCCGAGGTGGCGGAAGGGGGTGCACTGGGCGTGGAGGTGCACGCCGGCCTGCTCGATCGGCCAGGCGGGCGGCACGGCGTCGGACAGGCGCCAGCGGCCGCCGCCCTCTTCATCGCTGCCGCCGACGAATTCGCCGTCGGCCTGCCAGTCGTCGGCAGCGGGCGCCCACATGGCCTGAGGTTCGGGGCGGATGAAGCGCCAAGGGCCGCAGCGTTCGAGCTTGCGGCCGTGGCCGCTGTCGAGGAGGGCGAAATCGGCGGTCGGTTCTGCGACGAGTGTTTCGAGGTCGCGCATCAGGCGGCCAGTCTGTCCGCCTTCGGGCCAACGGCTGCGAGGGCCGGGGCCGTTGCCAGCATGGTGGCGCCCGCCGCGCGGGCTGTTTCCACCGTGACGGCGTTAAGGGAGCCGACCATTTCGGCGGCCGGCACAACGCGGCCGTGGAAGAGCAGCGAGCGGCCGAGCCATTCGGCGCGGCCATAGGCGCTTTCGAGGCCCATCAGGAGGCCGGCCTTCATCTGGGCGCGGGCGCGGTCGAGCTCGGCCTGTTCGAGGGCTTCGCTGGTCTGCCGGGCGACATGCCGGGCGAGATCGAGCGCGCCTGCGGCATCGCGCGGGCGGGCTGCGAAGTAGAGCGAGAGAAGGCCGGTGTCGGCGTGGGGCGTGTGGGCGGCGCTGACCGAATAGGCAAGGCCGCGCTCCTCGCGCAGTTCCTG
This sequence comes from Sphingomonadales bacterium, assembly GCA_027490095.1. Classification (GTDB taxonomy): domain Bacteria; phylum Pseudomonadota; class Alphaproteobacteria; order Sphingomonadales; family Sphingomonadaceae; genus Sandaracinobacteroides. The sequence goes on from JAIXYT010000008.1 coordinate 94,210, forward strand.
GAACAGGCGCGAGGACATGCCGCCGCCGAGCGCCATCGCGAAGCACTGGGCGGCATAATAGGCCGGCGAATGGAGGTCGGCGCCTTCGAAGCCAAGGACGAGGTGGAGTTGCTCGCCGCGCTGGCTGTCCGTGCGGGTGCCGCCGCCCCAGCTGGCGCGGGGTGGGGCTGGGCTGCGGTCTGCGGGCAGAGTGCCGAACAGGGCCTCGGCCTGGGCGACCAGCGCCTCGTGATCGACCTGGCCGGCCGCGGAGAGGACCATGGCGGGCCCGCGGTAGTGGGTGTCGCGCCAGCGGACGAGGGCCGCGCGGTCGAGCGCTGCGAGGCTTTCGGGGGTGCCGAGGATGGCGCGGCCGAGGCTCTGGCCGGGGAAGGCGACCGCCTGGCAATGGTCGAACACCAGGTCGTCGGGCGTGTCGAGCGCCTCGCCGATCTCGGACAGGACGACCTCGCGCTCCTTTTCGAGATCCTCGTCGTCGAAGCGGGGATCGAGCAGCATGTCGGCGATGAGGTCGACGGCCAGCGGCAGGCTTTCGCCGAGCACGCGGGCGTGGAACGAGGTGCTGTCGCGCGAGGTCCAGGCGTTGAGCGAGCCGCCGACATCCTCGATTTCCTCGGCGATGGCGCGGGCGGAGCGTCGTGCCGTGCCCTTGAAGACCATATGCTCGAACAGGTGGGCGAGGCCGTTTTCGTGCGTGCTCTCGTGGCGGGCGCCGACGTCGGCGTCGAGCGAGACGGCGGCGGTTTCGAGGCCCGGCATGGCAAAGGTCGCGACGGTGAAGCCGTTCGCGAGGCGGGTGACCTTGGGCTGGGACTGAGCGGCGCTCATGCGCGGTCGCGGATATAGGCCTTGAGCGCCTCTGCGTCGGCGGGGAGCCGATCGTAGCGCTCGGCGCGGTCGAACAGGTGGGCGACGCGGCGGGGGAGGCCGGGGCGAACGCCGGACGCACGCTCCACCGCGTCGGGGAACTTGGCGGGGTGGGCGGTGGCCAGCGTGACGGTGGGGCCGTCGAGGTCGGCCTCTGCGCGGCGGGCGGCGGCGAGGCCGATTGCCGTGTGCGGGTCCAGCAGCTGGCCGCAGTTGGCGTGGGCCCATTGCAGCGCGCCCATCATCTGGGCTTCGTCGACGCGCTCGGCGCGGAACAGGCGGGCGGCTTCGGCGCGTTGTGCATCCGTCAGCTGCATCCGGCCGGTCTTCTCGAAGGCCTGCATGGTGCGCCCAAGCGCTTGGCCGTCGCGGCCGTGGAGATCGAACAGCAGGCGCTCGAAGTTGGAGGAGACCTGGATGTCCATGGAGGGCGTGACGGTGGGGGCGACGGTGCCGACCGAATAGTCGCCGGCGTTGAGCGCGCGGGCGAGGATGTCGTTGATGTTGGTGGCGACCAGCAGCTTCGAGACGGGAAGGCCCATGCGGGCCGCGCAATAGCCGGCGAAGACGTCGCCGAAATTGCCGGTGGGAACCGAGAAGGCGACGGCGCGGTGCGGCGCGCCAAGGCGGACGCCCGCGTAGACATAATAGACGATCTGGGCGAGGAGCCGGGCCCAGTTGATGCTGTTGACGGCCGAGAGCTGCTGTTCGGCGCGAAAGGCAGGATCGTTGAACAGGGCCTTCACCAGGGCTTGGGCGTCGTCGAAGCTGCCGGCCAGCGCGATGTTGAAGACGTTGGGGGCGGCAACCGTCGTCATCTGCCGGCGCTGGACATCCGAGACGCGGCCGTCGGGGTGGAGCATGAAGATGGTGATGCCGGGGCGGCCGGCCACGGCTTCGATGGCGGCCGAGCCGGTGTCGCCGCTGGTGGCGCCGACGATCGTGATCTTGTCTCCGGCGCCGAGGAATTTGGCGAACAGGCCGCCGAGGAGCTGGAGGGCGACGTCCTTGAAGGCGAGCGTGGGGCCGTGGAACAGTTCGAGCAGCCACTGGCGGTGGTCGAGCTGGACGAGGGGGGTGACGGCGGCGTGGCCGAAATCGCCATAGGCTTGCCGGAGGAGCGCCTTCAGTTCGGCGTCGGTGAGGGCGCCTTCGGTGAAGGGGCGGATGACGGTGAAGGCGGTTTCGAGATAGGAGGCGGACGCTAGGCCCTCGAGGGTCTCGGCCGACAGCTGTGGCCAGTGTGTTGGCAAGTAGAGCCCGCCGTCTGTCGCGAGGCCAGCGAGCGTGACGCCGCGGAAATCGAGGATGGGGGCCTGCCCCCTGGTGCTCTGATACTGCATTGCAGCGCGGGACCTAGGACCGGGGGCGGTTGGTTGCAAGCCAGCGGCGGAGCCACAGGCCGTAGATGACCACGAGGATGGTCGCGAAGCTGAACCACTGGATGGCATAGCTGAGGTGGTTGTTGGAGATGGTGTCGAGGCCCGGGGGGGCGCTGGGGACGAGGGGTGGCTCGGCGGTATCGAGCACGAGTCCATAGCCTTGCATCCCCGAACCGACGCCCGAGGGCACGACCACGCCAGTCAGCAGCCCCTTGGGCGGCGCGGCATCGGCCGATCCGCCGGGGCGCGTCATCCAGCCTGCGTTGACCGCCATCATGAGCCCGGTGCGCTCTTCGGGGTTGGCGACGTTGCACATCGGAAAGATCACCGAATAGCCCGACTGGCCATCGCGGTTTCGGCCTGCCCGTTCCTGCGGGCCGCTGATGCACTGGACATTGGCGCGGACCCGGCGAAACAGCATGGTCTCTGGTGTCGCGTTGAGATCGATCTCGGCAACGGGGAGATCGCTGTTGCTGGCCATGCGCTCCAGCATCTCGGTCTTCCACTGCAGCCGCTGCAGTTGCCAGACGCCGAAGCCGATCATGGTCGGAACGGCGAGGGCGACCATCAGTGTGGGCAGAACGGGAAAGCCCCGGCGCTTGCGCGCCGGGGCTTGCGTGTCCGGTTCGGGGGTCGGCTCAGTGGCCAACCACGGCTGCCCCGAAGTTGGAGCCCCAGATGTAGATGGTGAGGAAGAGGAACAGCCACACCACGTCGACGAAGTGCCAGTACCAGGCGGCCGCTTCGAAGCCGAAATGCTGCTTGGGCGTGAAGTCGCCGAGGTAGGCGCGCCACAGGCAGACGGCAAGGAAAATGGTGCCGACGATCACGTGGAAGCCGTGGAAGCCGGTCGCCATGTAGAAGGTGGCGCCATAGATGTTGCCGGCGAAGCCGAAGGTGGCGTGGCTGTATTCATAGGCCTGCAGCGCCGAGAAGAGCATGCCGAGAATGATGGTGAGCCACAGCCCCTGCTTGAAGCCCTTGCGGTCGCCGTGGATGAGGGCGTGGTGCGCCCAGGTGACGGTGGTGCCCGAGAGCAGCAGGATGAGGGTGTTGAGGAGCGGGTAGACGAAGGGATCGAGCGGCTCGATGCCGGTGGGGGGCCAGACGCCGCCGACGGCTTCACCCGTGGAGGGGAAGAGGGCGGCTGCGAAGAAGGCCCAGAACCAGGCGACGAAGAACATCACCTCAGACGCGATGAAGAGGATCATCCCGTAGCGGTGGTGGAGCTGGACGACCGGGGTGTGGTCGCCGGCGTTGGCTTCGTCGCGGACGTCGGAGAACCAGAAGAAGAAGGTGGCGAGCACACCGACGAGGCCGACGGCGGCCATCCACATGCCCCAGCTGTAGCCGTGCCACCAGAAGGTGGAGGAGCCGAGCATCACCATGGCGGAGATGGCGCCCATCAGCGGCCAGGGGCTGGGGGGCAGGATGTGGAAATCGTGGGTCTTGCCTGAGGCCATGTGTCTCACCTGAAGTTATGTTGCACGGGCCCTACTCCGCAGGGGCGGGGCAGGGCAAGATTCTAACGCCCCCGGTGTTCGCCGGAGGCTTGCGGGATTGCCGCCTGCCCGGTGGCGTAGATGCCGGCCGGGCGGGTCGGTTCCGCGACGGGGAAGAAGCTGTAGGAAAGCGTGATCTCGTCGATGTCGCGCGCGTCCGCGTCGTCGAGGATCGCGGGATCGACATAGAAGACGACCGGCATCTCGACGGATTGGCCGGGGGTGAGCGTCTGCTCCTGGAAGCAGAAGCACTGGATCTTGGCGAAATATTTGCCGGCCGCGGCAGGCGTCACGTTGAAGGTTGCGCTACCGGTGGTGGCCCGCGTGAAGCTGCTGCTGGCCTTGAAGAAGGCCATGTTCTGTTCGCCGATGCGGATTTCCATCGGACCCTGGGCGGGGGCGAAGGCCCAGGGGAGTCCGCCGCGGACGTTGCCGTCGAAGCGGACCTTGATGGTGCGGCCGGTGACGGGCGTGGCGGCCATGGCTTCGACCCGCTGGGTGGTGCCGCCGAAACCGGTGACCTGGCAGAAGATGCGGTAGAGCGGGACCGACGCGTAGGCGAGGCCGGCCATGCCGATGGCGACGCTGCCCGCGATAAGGGCCGTGCGGATGTGGCTGCGGGGTTCGGAGACCGTGTTCACGACACCATCCGCGAGACGGTGATTCCGTAGAAGAGGAAGGCGAAGGCGCCGAGCACCAGGCCGATCACCAGGTTGCGCCGGCGCCGGCGGGCGAGGAAGGCGGCTTCCTCTTCCGGGGTCCAGCTCATGCCATCCACCGGTCTGCGACGAGGGCTGCGAAGATGGCGGCGAGGTAGAGGAGCGAGAATTTGAACAGCGCCTTTTCGGCGGCCATGTCCTTCGCTTGCGTTGTGGTGCTGGCGAAGACGCGGGCGGACAGGGCCACGAAGGCGAGGCTGAGGAGGGACGCGGGCACGCCATAGATGGGGCCGAGCAGGCCGAGCGCCCAGGGTGCGACGGCGACCGCTGCCAGGACGATGCTGTAGATCAGGATCTGGCGGCGGGTTTCGGTGATGCCATGGGTGACGGGCAGCATCGGGATGCCGGCCTTTTCGTAATCGATCCGCACGAACAGGGCGAGCGCCCAGAAGTGGGGCGGTGTCCAGGCGAAGATGATCGCGAAGAGGAGGAGGGGAAGCGCCGTCACGTCTCCGGTGACGGCGGCCCAGCCGATGATCGGCGGGAAGGCGCCGGCAGCACCCCCGATGACGATGTTCTGCGGCGTGCGGGGCTTCAGCCAGATAGTGTAGACGACGGCGTAGAAGAAGATGGAGAAGGCGAGCCAGGCGGCGGCCACCCAGTTGGTCGCAAAGCCCAGCGTGACGACCGAGGCCACCGAGAGGATGTTCGCGAAGGCGAGTGCATCCTCGTGGCGCATGCGCCCGGCCGGGAGCGGCCGCGCGGCGGTGCGTTTCATCATGCCGTCGATGTCGGCTTCCCACCACTGGTTGTACGCAGCCGCCGCACCTGCGCCGACGGCGATGCAGAGGATGGCGACGAAGGCGAGGAAGGGGTGGATGGTGCCCGGTGCTGCGAACAGGCCGCAGGCGCCGGTGAAGACCACGAGCGTCATCACCCGGGGCTTGAGCAGCGCCCAGTAGTCCCGCCATTCCGCCGCAGGAAGGACGGAAGCGCCGGATAGCGGAAGGGCGCCGGTGGGCGCCCTTCCCTGTTCCGTGATGGGAGGAGTGCTCGCCATCGTTCGTCTCAGTGGGCCGTCTTCACGTTCCTGAGGTCAGGGACGGTTTCGAACTGGTGGAACGGCGGCGGGGAGGAGAGCGTCCACTCCAGCGTGGTGGCGCCTTCGCCCCAGGGGTTGTCGGCGGCCTTGCGGCCGGCGACGAGCGACCAGATGATGTTCACGAAGAAGATACCCATGCCGGCCAGCATGATGGCGTAGCCGTAGGAGGCGATCTCGTTCCAGTAGGCATAGGCTTCCGGATAGTCCGGAATGCGCCGCGGCATGCCGTCCTGGCCCAGGAAGTGCATCGGGAAGAACAGCACGTTCACGCCGACGAAGAACACCCAGAAGTGCAGCTTGCCGAGCAGTTCGTTGTACTGCCGGCCCGACATCTTTCCGAACCAGTAGTAGAAGCCGGCGAACAGGCCGAACACCGCGCCCAGCGAGAGGACGTAGTGGAAGTGGGCGACGACATAGTAGGTGTCGTGCATGTAGGTGTCGACGCCGCCGTTCGAGAGCACGATGCCGGTGACGCCGCCGACAGTGAACATGAAGATGAAGCCGAGCGCCCAGAGCATCGGGGTCTCGAAGGTCATCTTGCCGCCCCACATGGTGGCGATCCACGAGAAGATCTTGATGCCGGTGGGCACCGCGATGATCATCGTGGCGGCGGTGAAGTACATCTTGGTGTTCACGCTGAGGCCCACGGTGAACATGTGGTGGGCCCAGACGATGAATCCGACGAAGCCGATGGCGACCATGGCATAGGCCATGGCGAGGTAGCCGAACACGGGCTTGCGGCTGAAGGTGGAGATGATCTGGCTGACGATGCCGAAGGCCGGCAGGATCATGATGTAGACTTCGGGGTGGCCGAAGAACCAGAAGAGGTGCTGGTAGAGCACCGGATCCCCGCCGCCGGCCGGATCGAAGAAGGTGGTGCCGAAGTTGCGGTCGGTCAGCAGCATGGTGATGGCGCCGGCCAGCACGGGCAGCGACAGCAGCAGCAGGAAGGCGGTGACCAGCACCGACCAGACGAACAACGGCATCTTGTGCAGCGTCATGCCGGGCGCGCGCATGGTGAGGATCGTGGTGATGAAGTTGATCGCGCCGGCGAGAACCGGCAGCGCCAGCAGCAGCAGGAAGGCGGTGATCAGCATCGACCAGGCGAACAGCGGCATCTTGTGCAGCGTCATGCCGGGC
>JAIXYT010000050.1 GCA_027490095.1 Sphingomonadales bacterium
TATACGATCCGCCTGCTGTCGGACATCACCGAGTCGAACGGCTCGTCGTCGATGGCAACCGTGTGTGGCGGCAGCCTTGCGCTGATGGACGCGGGCGTTCCGCTGAAGCGCCCGGTGGCGGGCATCGCCATGGGCCTGATCCTCGAAGGCAAGGATTTCGCTGTCCTGTCCGACATCCTGGGCGATGAAGATCACCTGGGCGACATGGACTTCAAGGTTGCCGGCACGTCGGAAGGCATCACCAGCCTCCAGATGGACATCAAGATCGCCGGCATCACCGAAGAGATCATGAAGGTCGCGCTGGCGCAGGCCAAGGAAGGCCGGGCCCACATCCTGGGCGAGATGGCCAAGGCCATCACCGAGGTGCGAACCGAAATGTCGGCCCACGCGCCTCGTATCGAAACCATGTCGGTGCCCAAGGACAAGATCCGCGACATCATCGGCACCGGCGGCAAGGTCATCCGCGAGATCGTGGCGACCACGGGCGCCAAGGTGGATATCGAGGACGACGGTACCGTCAAGATCGCTTCCTCCGACCTCGACAAGATCGAGGCCGCCCGCCAGTGGATCATCGGCATCATCGCCGAGCCGGAAGTCGGCAAGATCTACACCGGCAAGGTGGTCGGCATGCCGGAATTCGGCGCCTTCGTGAACTTCCTCGGTGCCAAGGACGGCCTCGTCCACATCTCGGAAATCATGAACGAGCGCGTGCAGAAGGTGTCCGACGTCCTCACCGAAGGCCAGCAGGTCAAGGTGAAGGTGATCGGCGTCGACGACCGCGGCAAGGTGAAGCTTTCGATGCGCCTCGTCGACCAGGAAACCGGGGAAGAGCTGCCCGACACGCGGCCCCCGCGGGAGCCGCGCGAAGGCGGTGACCGCGAACGGTCCGACCGCGGGCCCCGCCGCGACGGCGACCGCGGTCCGCGCCGCGACGGTGACCGGGATCGCGGGCCCCGCCGCGACGGTGGCAGGGACCGTGGCGAGCGCCGCGAGCGCAAGGCCGAGCCCGAGGGCGATACCGGCCTGCCCGCCTTCCTGACGGGCGGCGACGACTGAGACTGGAAAGGGGGCCGAAAGGCCCCCTTTTTTGGTCTGGGTGCGACTCAGGCAGGGGGCCGGTGCAGGCCCTGCATCGTCTGCCCCACCACCCGCTCCCGCTCGGCGCCTGCAAGGCGCATCATGGTGCGCGGCTCGGCGAAATAGGCGGTGGGTGTCAGCCCCATGAACGCCCGGAACTCGCGCACGAAGTGCGACTGGTCCGCATAGCCGTCCTCCAGCAGCTCCGTGAGCGTCCGGTCGGGATTGTGCACCACCCGGTCCAGGCCTCGAAGAAACCGCTGCCGCCGCAAGAGCGGCTTGGGCGCAAAGCCGAACAGTTTCGGGCACAGCCGTTCCAGCGTCCGTTGGGTCACCCCCACTTCGGCGGCAAAGGCCGACACCGTCGCGATGTCGCCTGAGACGAGAGTTCGGTGGATCGCTGCGAGGTGCGGCTCGGGTGGCGGCGACTGGGCCAGCAGCCCCAGCAGCAGCTGGTCCAGCCGATGCACCCGGTCCTCGTCATCCGGATCGCCCGCCAGAGCCCGGTGCAATCGGTCTGCCTTGTCCCCCCACATCTCCGACAGGGAAACTGCCCGGTTGGCGAACAGCTTCGCCGGTGCCTGCACGAGGCGCGCCCAGCCCATCGGCAACAGGCCGATCCCGAACAGCAGAGCGCGCGGACTTCCGGTGATCCGGGCCGATTTCCCCGTCGGCCCGAACAGGGTGGCAGCCGGGCTGGGATCCAGCCCGCCGGCCAGGGACCAGGTCCAGTCCCCGCGAAGGGCGAAGCGGATGTTCGCCCACTCCGGGTGCAGCCGGTCGTCGATCGCCTCGTCCCCGACCTCGAGGGAGTAATAGGCGGAAATGCAGTCCCTGAGCCCCGGATCGGGGAGATGAAACCGCAATCGAGGACCCAAGCCATCCAGCACGCCCTGAGCTACGTCCGCTTGCCGCCCCGATGCAACCTCCCAATCGACCCGAAAAGGCTGACGGCCCGCCGGCATCCGGCTATGGGGGCGGCATGCTGACCCTCCACATCACCAACCGCCGCTACTCCTCCTGGTCGCTGCGCGGCTGGCTTGCCGCCCGCCAGTCGGGCCTCCCCTTCACCGAGGTGATGGTCGACATCTACGCCCCCGAATGGGCGGCGATGAAGGTGCAAGGGGTCTACGCCCAAGCCAACGGCAAGGTGCCGATCCTGGTCGATTCCGACAGCACGCCCCCGGCCGTGATCTGGAACGCGATCGGAATCATCGACTGGCTCGACCGCAAGTCGGGCGGCATCCGATTCTGGCCGATGGACGGCAATGCGCGGGCCTGGGCCGTTTCAGCCGCCGTCGAGATGCAGGCCGGATTCCTGGCGCTGCGCCAGCATTGTCCGATGAACTGCCGGCGCCACTATCCCGGCTGGCAGGTCGCAGACGCCGCTCTGCCCGACATCGCCCGCGTCGACCAACTCTGGCAGAACGGCCTGCAGCGTTTCGGCGGGCCGTGGCTGGCCGGTGCGGGCTGGGGCGCAGCCGACATCCTCTACGCCCCCGTCGCAAGCCGGCTGACGACCTACGACGTCAGGCTGAGCCCGGAAGCGGATGCCTATCGGCAGCGCGCAATGGCGCATCCGCTGGTCGCCGAATGGGTCGCGGCGGCGGCCCACGAGACGGTGCTGAAGCCCGACTACGAGTTCTGATCCCCCGGCGGCCGCCCCGGAAAGCGGTAGCCTTCGCGGTCGAGCACCATCCCGATGTCGGGATAGGTGCAGACGTCGATCTCGGGATGGTTCGGCCCGATCGCCAGGAAGGTGGCAGGCGCGTCCGACCGGTTCTGCAGATGGTGGCCATTGGCGTCGCCGGCCTTGAACGTTGCGATGTCGCCCGGTCCCATCTCCGTCTCGCTGCCCTCCTCCACCAGCAAAAGACGGCCTGCCAGCACGACGACCATTTCGTCCTCGGACGAATGCCAGTGTCGCTGGCTGGACCAGGCACCGGGCTCCAGCGTGCAGAGATTGGCTCCGAACTGCGACAGGCCCGCCGCCTCGGCGACGTCCAGCCAGCTTCGGCCGGCAACCGCGGCATTGAAGGGTTCAGGGTAGCCGCTCCCCGAGCGGCGCGGCAGCAAATCCGGATCGACCTTCGGCATGCGACCAAGCTGCGCCCTTCCGGCGGCTCCCGCAACTTGCTACCGCGCGGGCATGCACCCGGTTCCTCTGGCCCAGCAGCTGATCCGCTGCCCCTCTGTCACGCCTGCCGATGCGGGTGCCATCGGCGTTCTGGCCGGGGCACTCGAGGGGCTGGGTTTCGTTTGCCACCGCCTGACCTTCGGCAGCGCGCCCGACGGGCCGGTCGAGAACCTGTTCGCGACCATCGGCACGGGTTCGCCCCATTTCGCCTTTGCCGGCCACACCGATGTGGTGCCCGAGGGAAGCGGCTGGTCGGTCGATCCCTATGCCGCAGGAATCGCGAACGGCCTGCTGGTGGGCCGGGGCGCCGCCGACATGAAGGGTGCGCTGGCAGCGATGGTGTCGGCAGCAGCAGCACATGTGGCGCGCGGCGCGCGCGGCACCTTGAGCTTCATCATCACAGGCGACGAGGAAGGCCCGGCAACCCACGGCACCGACGAGCTGCTCGACTGGATGGCGGCGAACGGCCACCGCCCGGACATGTGCCTGGTGGGCGAACCGACGTCGGCGCGCCGGCTGGGCGATATGCTCAAGATCGGGCGGCGCGGCAGCCTGAACGCCTGGATCACGGTGAATGGGGCACAGGGCCATGTCGCCTATCCCGACCGGGCGGACAATCCGATCCCGCGCTTGGTCGCGATCCTGGCGGACCTGCAGGCGCGAACGCTGGACGAAGGCACCGACTGGTTCAGCCCATCGAACCTCGAGGTGACCGACCTCGAGGTCGGCAACCCTGCCACGAACGTCATCCCGGCGCAGGCCCGGGCGCGGCTGAACATCCGGTTCAACGACACGCACAGGGGCGCCGAGCTGGCGGCCTGGATCGAGACGGTGGTGGCCCGCCACGCGCCCTCCGCCGACGTGCGCATCCGCATTTCCGGCGAGGCCTTCCTGACGGAACCCGGGTCCCTGTCCTCGCTGGTGGCCGGCGCCGTCGAAGCCGAGACCGGGCTGAGCCCGGAGCTCAGCACATCGGGCGGAACCTCCGATGCGCGGTTCATCCGCCGCCTGTGCCCGGTTGTGGAGTTCGGCTTGCCAGGCCAGTCGATGCACAAGGTGGACGAGCAGGCCGCCGTCGCCGACATCGAGGCGCTGGCCCGCATCTATGACCGGGTTCTGCAGGCGGTGTTCGCCTAGGCGGCGGCCGCTGCCCGCGCATCGGCCAGGATCGAATCCGACATCTTCTCGGCGATCATGATAGTTGGCGCATTGGTGTTGCCGCTGACGAGGCGTGGCATCACGCTGGCATCGACCACCCGCAGGCCGGCAAGACCGTGCACCTGGCCCTGCGGGTCGACGACCGCACCGGGATCGCCGGCAGCCCCCATCCGGCAGGTGCCGACCGGATGGTAGATGGTGGAGCCGCGTTCGCGCGCATAGGCGAGCCATTCGGCATCGGTCAGAGGTCCTGCCGCAGGTGTGACCCGGCCGGTCACATAGGGCTTCAGGGCCTTCTGCTGCGCCAGATGGTCGGCGAACTTCAGGCCTTCGGTGATGGTCTGCTGGTCGATGGTGTCCGACAGGTAGTTGGGCCGGATGGCGGGCGGCGCGAAGGGATCCGGCGACTTCGCATGGATGGTGCCCCGGCTTTCGGGGCGAAGCTGGCAGGGTGCGATGGTGAGGCCCGGAGCCTTCTCAAGCTCCCACACGCCTTCGGAGACGAACTTCTCGACGTCCACGCTCGCGGGGAGGATATGGTACTGTACGTCCGGGCCCGACAGCCCGGGGCGCGAGCGCCAGTAGGCCTGCACATGCGCCGCCGACAGTGTCAGCAGCCCCTTGCGGGTGGCAGCATATTTCGCAGCCTCCACCACCAGCCGCCAGCCGCGGCTCATCTCGTTCACCGAAACGGTGCCGGGCGCCAGGCGAAACTGGACAGACACCACATAATGGTCCTGACAATTGGTGCCGACACCCGGAAGGGCATGGCGCACGGCAATGCCCGCCGACGTCAGGACTTCGGGATCGCCGATTCCGTTCACCTCCAGGATCTGCGGGCTGTTGACCGCCCCCCCCGACAGGATGACCTCCCGGTTGGCCCGCACGGAGACCAGCCGCCCATCCTGCCGGTAGGTCACGCCGACCGCCCGCATCCCTTCGAACAGGATGGCGGCCATGTGCGCCTCGGTCTCCACCTTCAGGTTGGCGCGCATCATCGCCGGCTTCAGATAGGCCTGTGCCGCCGACCAGCGGCGACCGTTCTTCACGGTCAGCTGGAAATAGCTGATGCCGTCCTGGGTCTCGCCGTTGCAGTCGTCGTTGAAGGGAAGCCCGGCTTCGATCCCGGCCTGGACCACTGCATCGGACACGGGATGCCGTGTGCTCGCGTCGCTGACGTTCAGCGGGCCGTCGCTGCCGTGCAGCTCGTCGGCCAGCCGCTCATTGCCTTCGGCGCGGCGGAAATAGGGAAGCACATCGCCCGACGCCCATCCGGTCGCCCCCAGCTGCGCCCAATTGTCGTAATCGGCCATCTGCCCGCGCACGTAGAGCAGACCGTTGATCGAGGAGGAGCCGCCCAGCACCTTGCCCCGTGGCCAGACATGTCTGCGGCCATTCGAACCGGGGTCCTCCTCGGTCTCGTAGAGCCAGTTGACGCCCGGATCCTTCAGGGTCGTTGCATAGCCGACAGGGATATGGATCATCGGGTTCCAGTCGGTCGGGCCGGCTTCGAGCAGCAGCACCCGGTGGCGGCCGTCGGCTGTCAGTCGATTGGCCAGCACACAACCGGCCGAGCCTGCGCCGACGATGATATAGTCGAACTCCAGCATGATGCTGTTCCTCCCGTCGCCACATTGGCGCGGGCCGCTGAAAGCCTCAACCTGTCGCTTCGGGCGGAATCGGCCGGAAACGGGCAGCGCCCGCCGCTTCAACACCGGCCCACACGGGTCTAAGGCACAACCCATGACGAGTCGTGCCGATATCCAGCCCATTCCCCTTTCGCTCGTGGACACAGATCCTGCCCAGGCGGCCGATCGGCTTGGCGACAGCTTTCGCCGCACCGGATTTGCCGTGATCGAGGGGCACGGCATCCCGGAGCAGCTCATCGCGGACGGCTGGGACGCTGCAAAGGCCTTCTTCGCCCTGCCCGACGAGGTGAAGCGGCGCTACCATGTGGCTGGCGGCGCCGGGCAGCGCGGCTACACCCCCTTCGGCGTCGAGACGGCCAAGGGGGCGACGCTGTCCGACCTCAAGGAGTTCTGGCACGTCGGGCGCGACCTGCCTGCCGGCCACCGGTTTGCAGACATCATGGCGCCCAACCTGTGGCCGGATGCCGAGGCGCCGGCCTTCCGCCCGGCCCTTCAGGCGCTGTTCGCCGCGCTCGAGGGGGCCGGCCGCCGGGTGCTGAGCGCGATTGCCGTGCATCTGGGGCAACCGGCCGACTTCTTCGACAGCCCGATCGCCGACGGCAACTCGATCCTCAGGCTGCTGCACTACCCCCCGGTGTCACCCGATGCGGGCGCGGTGCGGGCAGGCGCGCACGAGGACATCAATGTGATCACCCTTCTGCTGGGCGCCGAGGAAGCCGGGCTGCAGCTGCTGTCGCGCGACGGCGAGTGGCTGGAGGTGCCGGCGGTCGCAGGAAGCCTCGTCGTCAATGTGGGCGACATGCTCCAGCGCCAGACCGGCGGGCAGCTGCCTTCGACCACCCATCGCGTGGTGAACCCTGCGCCGGAACGCCGCCACATCCCGCGCTATTCCATGCCCTTCTTCCTGCACTACCGGCCGGACTGGCTGATCGAACCGTTCGTGCCCAACCCCGGGATGCCCCCGATCACGGCGAATGACTTCCTGCTGCAACGTCTGGCGGAGATAAAGCTGGCATGAGACCGTTGATCATCGCCCTTCTGGCAGCAACCCTTGCAGCCCCGCTGGCGGCTGCGGCCCCGCGGACCGCCGCTTCGGCCGAGCCGAGCTGGAAAAAGGCAGCCGCCGAAATCGCCGCCCGCAAGGCCACGCCGGGCGCGGACGCACGGGCCAAGAACGTGATCCTGTTCATCGGCGACGGCATGGGGATCACCACCGTCACGGCCGCCCGCATCTTCGAGGCGCAGCAGCGCGCAAAGGCGGCCGGCGGCAAGCCGGCCGGCTTCGAGGGCGGCGAGGAGAATCTCCTTTCGTTCGAGCAGTTCCCGGCCCGTGCGCTCGTGAAGACCTACAACACGAACGCCCAGGTGCCCGACAGCGCCGGCACGGCCAGCGCAATCACGACCGGCACCAAGACGGGGATCGGCGTGCTCGGCATGCTGCCGGGCCAGGGGCCCGAGGCCTGCGCAACCCCGGAGAAGCTTCCGGCGACCCTGGGCGAGCTGGCGCGGGATCGGGGACTTGGCGTCGGCATCGTAACGACCACTCGCATCACCCATGCAACGCCGGCTGCCATGTTCGCCCACGAGCCGTTCCGGGACTGGGAAGCCTATGATCGGGACTACCCGTCGGACGCCCGCAAGTCCGGCTGTCGCGACATTGCCGATCAGCTGATCCGCTTTCGCGGTGCCGACGTTGTGCTGGGCGGCGGGCTCCAGAAGTTCCGGCCCGAGGGCAGGGGCGGCACTCGCGACGATGGCCGCGACCTGATCGCCGAGTGGCAGACCGCCAATCCGCAAGGGCGCTTCGTCGACGGCGCGGCTGCGTTCCGCGCGCTGAAGCCGGCCGACCGCGGGCCGGTGTTCGGGCTGTTCAACGCCAACCATCTCGACTTCAGTTTCGATGCGGACCGGGCGAAGGAACCCTCGCTCGCCGAGATGGCGACGTTTGCCGTCCGCAAGCTGCAGGCAAAGGGCGGCGGCTATGTGCTGATGGTGGAAGGCGGCCGGATCGACCATGCCCATCACCTGAGCAACGCCTATCGCGCGCTGGACGAGACGGTCGAGTTCGCGCGTGCGATCGAGGCGGTGACGAAGCTCGTGGATCCCAGGGACACGCTGATCCTGGTGACGGCAGACCACAGCCATGTCTTCACCATGGCGGGCTACCCGCCGCGCGGGAACGACATCCTGGGGTTCCTGCGGCCCATTCCGGGCGGCGAAGGGCGTGGCGCACAGGATGCCCAGGGCAACATGCTCGACCAGCTCGGCCGGCCGGTGCCGACACTGGGCTATGCGAACGGTCCGCTTGAGGTGCGCGCCGGCGGGAAGACGCTGAGCTCGACGAAGGCGCCGACCGACCCGGACTATCTGCAGCCCAAGACCTTCCTGTTCGGCTCGGAAACCCACGGCGGCGACGATGTGGCGCTCTACGGCATCGGCCCGGGGAGCGCGCTCGTGTCGGGGACGCTGGAGCAGAACAGCATCTTCCACATCATGGTATCAGCTCTCGGCTGGCGGTGACTCCAGGGACTCTGGCCCCACGCCGCCGGGCTGACGGTCGCGCTCCAGCGCCTTTCGCTTCCTGAGATTCTCGCGGAGCGCGGCCTTCAGCCGCGCCTCCCTGACTGCCCGAGATTCCGTCATCGACCTTGCCTTCCTGCCAAGGGTTGGCGATACCGTGTGCAGCGTCCGACGCAAGGGTCGAGGTCTCGAGAGAGGCTGGTGGGGTAACGGACGTCTCCCACGCCACAGCAAGTGTCGGCAGATTTGTCGCGCACTGTAGGAAATCTTTACAGATTGCAGCGTGCGCCCGCGTTGCAACTGGCGAGGGAGGGTCGCGCACGCTACATGCCCGGGATGCTTGGAACGATCGGGCTTCTCAGTCACCTGGTGGCAGTGGTCGCCTTCGCGGTGCTCGGGCTTGCCCTCATGCTGCGGCGCTCCCCCACCGGCGTGCGCCTTGCGGTCGCGCTTGCGGCCTTCGCCACCGCCTTCTGGGCCGGCGGACAGGTCATGGCGGCGGCCTACGGGATCGATGCGGTCCCCTGGCTCTCCAACGCAGAGACAATCCGGACCGCCTGCTGGATCGGCGTGCTGATCCTGCTCCAGCGCCGTTCGCTCGGCCTGGCAGAGCGGCCGTCGCAATCCTTCGCGCTTGCCGTCGGCCTGGGGTTCGTGATCGCCCTCCAGCTGGCGCTCGACGTGATGTTCCACTTCGGCACGGCGACGGTTCCGCTGAGCGAGCAGCCGGCAGGGGCGCTGCTGTTCGTCGCCTCGCGCCTCGTGCTTGCCATTTCCGGCCTGGTGCTGCTGCACAACCTCTATGTGAACGCGGGCGATGGCGGCGGCCTGTCGTTCCGGCTTCTGGCCGTCGGACTGGGCGTCATCTTCGCCTATGATCTCAACCTCTACACGCTGCACTTCCTGCTGGGCGAGCCGAACCTGTCGCTGCTGGGCATCCGGGGGGCCGTGAACGCGCTTGCGGCCCCGCTCATCTACCTTGCCCTCAGGCAGGACAGCGGCGGCCGCTTCCATCTCTCCCGACAGGCTGCATTCCAGACCGTCAGTTTCTCGATGATCGGGCTCTACCTGATCGCGATGTCGCTTCTCGCCTATGGCCTGAAGATCACCGGCGGGAACTGGGGCCAGCTGCTCCAGGTCACCTTCCTGGCCGCCACGATGATCGCCGGCGCGCTCGTGATCCTCAGCCCGCGGTTCAGGGCCGAGCTGAAGGTGCGGATCGCGCGAAACTTCTATCGGTATCGCTATGACTATCGCGTCGAATGGCTTCGCTTCATCGAGAAGATCGATTCCGCACCACCGCGCGACGGGCTGCCGACCCCTCCCGTGCGGGAGCGCCTGATCGAGGCGATCGCAACCGTGCTCGACAGCCCCGGCGGCGCGCTGCTTGAGCCCAGCGGCGACAGCAGCTTCGCCCAGACCGCCCGTTGGCGGTGGCCCGATCTCGCGGTTCCCGAGATCGCCGACAGCGCAGCCCTCACCCTCTATTTCATCGAGGCCGGCCGGATCGCGGACTTCGACCAGCTGCGCGCCGAGCGGGGCAGCAGTTCGCAGGGCAGCCACGGATCCCTGACCCTCCCGGACTGGGCGGCGGATGACGGGAGCATCTGGCTGTGCGTGCCGTTGATCCATCGCGAGGCGCTGACGGGCATGCTGCTGTTGCAGCGCAGCCTTGCCTCCCGGGATCTCAATTGGGAGGATTACGATCTGCTCCGGACGCTCGGGCGCCAATCCGCTTCCTACCTCGCCGAGGCCGAGACGCAGGCCCAGCTCGAGGAAGCCCGCCGGTTCGAGGAGTATAATCGGCGCTTCGCCTTCGTGATGCACGACGTGAAGAATGTGGTAAGCCAGCTCGGCCTGTTGGCGCGCAATGCCGAACGCCATGCCGACAAGCCGGAATTCCGGGCCGACATGATCGCGACACTGAACGCCAGCGTCGGCAAGATGAACGATCTTCTCAAGCTGATGAGCATCGAGCCGGAAGTCCGAACGGCGGGTTCCGACAGCTCGAACGACTCGCTCGACATCGCACGGGTCGTGACCATCGTGGCCGCGGCGCTCAGGCGCCAGCACAGCAATCTGGAGCTTGAAGGCGCCGAAGGTTCGATGATCATTCCGGGCGACGCCGGACGGATCGAAGCCATGGTGACCCACCTGGTGCAGAATGCCATCGACGCCAGCGCCCCGGAAGCCCCGGTCCGGTTGGCAATCCGGGAACAGGGCGCAGACATCCGCATCGAGATCTCCGACAACGGCCACGGCATGTCTGCCGCCTTCATCCGGGACGAGCTGTTCAAGCCCTTCCGCTCGACCAAGAGTGGCGGTTTCGGGATCGGCGCCTTCGAGGCCCGCGAAATTGCCCGCGCCCATGGGGGCCGCCTGGATGTCGAAAGCCGTCCCGGCGAGGGAAGCCGCTTCATCATCACACTTCCGCGGGCCTGCCAGGCCAATACGCTGCGCAAGAAAGTTGCCCGGACATGAGTGCCCGACCGATGGCCGAAACCAAGCCGACCCTTCTGGTCGTCGAAGACGATGCCGGGCTGCAGCGCCAGTTGCGCTGGGCCTACGAGGATTATGAGGTGGTGATCGCAGGCGACCGGGAAAGCGCGATCGCCGCCGTGCGCGCGCACAAGCCGGCCGTGGTGACGCTGGATCTGGGCCTGCCGCCGGATGCGGACGGCGCGACCGAAGGGTTTGCGACGCTGGACGAGATCATGGCCCTTGCGCCGCACACCAAGGTGATCGTGGCCTCCGGGCACGGGGCCCGCGAAAGTGCACGCCGGGCAATCGCACAGGGTGCGTTCGACTTCTATCAGAAGCCGGTCGACATCGACGAGCTCGGCTTCCTCGTCGGCAGGGCCTTCCATGTCGCCCAGCTGGAGGCCGAGAACCGCCGCATGGCGGCCAGCCAGGAGGCAGGCCCCATGGCGAACCTGGTGACGGGTGCGCCTGACATGCTGAAGGTCGCCGCCATGGTGGAGCGCGTGGCGCCGACCGATGTGTCGGTGCTCCTTCTTGGGGCCTCGGGCACCGGCAAGGAGGTCCTGGCCCGCGCGCTCCATGCAGCCTCGCGCCGAAGCGAAGGGGCGTTCGTGGCAATCAACTGCGGCGCCATCCCCGAGAACCTGCTCGAAGCCGAGCTGTTCGGCTATGAGCGGGGCGCCTTTACCGGTGCGGTCAAGACGACCGAGGGCAAGATCGAGCTCGCCCAAGGTGGCACCCTCTTCCTCGACGAGGTCGGCGACATTCCGCTGCCGCTGCAGGTGAAGCTGCTGCGGTTCATCCAGGAGCGCGTGATCGAACGCATCGGCGGCCGCAAGCCGATCGAGGTGGACACACGGATCGTGTGCGCCACCCACCGCAACCTGAAGCGCATGATCGTCGACGGCAGCTTCCGGGAGGACCTCTTCTACCGGATCGCCGAGGTGACCATCAGCATCCCGCACCTCAGGGAGCGCGAAGGCGACGCAGTGCTCCTCGCCAACCATTTCCTGCGCAAGTTCTCGGCGTCGCGGCCGGGCCCGCCGCTCCGGTTCGGCCCCGATGCGCTGGCGGCAATGAACATGCACAGCTGGCCGGGCAATGTGCGCGAACTGGAAAACAGGGTGAAGCGCGCGGTCATCATGGTGGACGGCAACGCCATTTCCGCCGCCGACCTCGATCTCGCCGACCAGCCCGACGCGGCCATTCCCACCTTGCGCGAAGCCCGCATGGTCGCAGACCGGCGTACGATCGGTGCTGCCCTCACCGCCTCTGCTGGAAGCATCAGCAAGGCCTCCAAGATCCTCGGGATCAGCCGGCCGACACTCTATGACCTGATGCGCGAGCTGGAGATCGAGCTGCCCTAAGGGCTCTCAGGCGTCCGGCCCCCGTCCGTCCCGGTCGGTCGTTGCCTCGGCATCCGCCAGCCGCGCCCTGATCACGGTCAGGAGCTGCCGGAACTCATCGGCCCGGGCGACGGCTCGCTGGGCGGCCTCTGCCCGCTCGGGGGAAATGACATGCCTCTGCTTGCGGCCCGGCGGCCTTGTCGCCTCTGCCGGCGCTGCCGATCGGCGCCTGTCGTCTTTCAGCTGCTGCCAGATCGACAGGGCCGATTTTTCACCCCCGTCCTCAGGCGCGGCAAGACGGTACAGCAGCAAGTCGATCAACTTGTGCTCGGCAGCGGCCATGCGCCCGGCACTGATCCGATCCACCTGCTGGCGGAAGCTCGGGTCGGAAAGCCAGGCAAGGATGGCATCACCGATGTCCTTGCCGGACTGCTGGAGCCCGCGTTCGATTCCGCCTTGCGCAAATCCCAGCAGGAACCGGCGATGCCAGCCACCTTTCGACGAGCTCGTGATGCGGCGACGATCCCTTCGACGGGGCGGCTGCCCGCAGGGCTGGGTCGCAGCACAGTTGAGACGGGCCGGAGCAGGACGGAGCCATGTCCGGGCGGATTCTGGAACTTTTGCCATGCGACCGACCATAACCTGCAGGGGATGCTGTAGGACAGATGTGTCGCCGAAACCGGCCGATTTTGAGACGGGCTGCGAAGCAACTGCACGAAAGGCTATGATTTGCCACAAAAATAGATTAGTTAACGGCAATGGACATGCAAGTGGTTTCCCAGTCGCGTGACGAGGCGCAGACACAGGTGGACGGCAGGGGTGGGGCAGATGCCCGCAAGCCCGACGGCCGTCGCGAGCGGTCGGCTGCAAGCCGGCGCCGTATCCTTTCGGCCATGGTGGATCTGATCGAAAGCGGTCAGCCAGCGCCGACAGCGGAAACGGTTGCAGCCAGGGCCGGCGTCTCCCTGCGCACGGTTTTCCGCCATTTCGAGGAAATGGAAAACCTCCACCTCGAGATTGCCGCTCTCGTGTTCGAACGGGTGCGCCACATCCTCGAGCGGCCGTTCGAGACACGCGAATGGCCCCAGAGCCTCGTGGAGTCGGTTGCGCGGCGGGCGGAATTCTTCGAGATCATGGTCCCGTTCAAGACGGCGATAGACGTTCATCGGCACCGCAGCCGAGCAATCTCGGCACAGCATCGCCGGATCACGGTGATGAGCCGCGATCTTCTCGCCGCGGCACTTCCGGCCCAGGTGCTTGCAGACCGCCAGACCTTCGAGCTTCTCGCGCTTCTCCTGTCGCTGGAATCCTGGCAGCGCCTGCGCGAACAGCAGGGGATGAGCGTCGCGGAGGCGCAGGAAGCCATTCTGAAGGGTGCGTTCGCAATCGCCGACCTGCACGGCTGACCCTGGAAACGACGTCGGGATTGCCGGCAGGGCAAGGTCGGTGCCTTTTTTGAGGCCACCGGCCGGCAGCCGGCGCTAGGCCAAGCGCCACCAATGCGGTAACTGGACGCAGCGCGGCAGGAGGGCGCCGGTTGGATGACGCGGTACGTAGCGTTTCTCAGCTACAGCCATCGCAACAAGGCCGAGACCGAGTGGCTGCACAAGGCGCTCGAACGCTATCACATACCCAAGAAGCTGGTGGGCAAGGAAACCGCGAAGGGCAAGGTGCCCGCGCGCCTGATCCCCGTCTTCCGCGATCGGGATGAACTGTCGGCGTCGGCCGACCTCGGCAACGAGCTGCGTGGCGCGCTGGAACGGTCCGAACACCTGATCGTCATCGCCTCGCCGGCCTCTGCCCGCTCCACCTACGTCCAGGAAGAGATCCGCTACTTCAAGTCGCTGCACGGCGAACAGCGCGTCTTCGCCCTCATCGTCGGTGGCGAGCCCTATGCCAGCGGAATGCCGGGGCGCGAGGAGGAAGAGGCCTTCCCGGTCTCGCTCCGCTTCAGGCTGGATCCGCAAGGCCAGGTCTCGGACGTTCCAGCCGAGCCCATTGCGGCCGACATCCGGCCGGGCAAGGACGGCAAGCGCCTCGCGCTGATGAAGCTGATCGCCGGGATCACCGGCCTCCGGCTCGACGACCTGGTCCAGCGCGAGGCCCAGCGCCGCGCCCGCCGCCTCACCTACATCGCCAGCGGCGCCTCGCTTGGCATGCTGCTGACGACGGGCCTTGCCGTCTACGCCAACCAGCAGCGGATCGTCGCGGTCGAGCAGCGCAAGATCGCGGAACGCGAAACCGCCGCCGCCCGCGCCGCGACCGACTATCTGATCGGCACCTTCGAACTGACCGACCCGGCGACCGAGAACCCGCGCACCGTCAGCCTCGTCACCATCCTGGAACGCGGTGCCGAGCGGGCCCGCATCGAACTGAAGAACCAGCCCGAGATCGAGGCGCGACTGGTGACAGCCGTGGGACGGGCCTACAACAACCTCGGCCTGCTCGACGATGCCGAAGTGGCGCTGGCCCGGGCGCTTCCAGCCATCAAGCGGGCAGGGCCGGACGGCGCCCCGGCGCTCGTTGCGCTTGCAAACACCCATGTGAAGAAGGGCGAGTTCGACAAGGCATCGAAAGTGCTGGACGGTGCGGACAGCCTGCTGGGGCCGGACCTGACGCAGAACCTGTCCCAACGGGCAGAGCTGATGCTGCAGAAAGGCAACATCGCCTATTCCAACGGAGATGCCGACGCGGCGCTCGCCTCCTACGACAAGGCGCTGTTCTTCATAGACGCCGACGCCGGAGCCAATCCACGCACCCGTGCCAAAATCCTGGAACAACGCGGCAAGAGCCTGATGGATCTTGGGAAATACGACGAGGCCGAAGTCGCGCTTCAAGAATCGAACCAGCTCTACCGGCGGTACGACGGCGAACAGCATTTCGCGACCGGACTCAGCTACTACAATCTCGCGCTGCTGGCCTACAATGCCGGCAAGAACGACGTCGCGCAGGATCGCATCCAGAGGTCGCTCAAGATCGTGTCCCGCGTGCTCGACAAGACGAACCCGATCCGCGCCGATGTGCTGTCGCTGCAGGGCTCCATCTACATTGCTCAGGGCCAGCTCGATCGGGCTGATCAGGCGCTTGCCGATTCCGTCTCTGCCTATCGCGCGGTTTACAAGGGCCCGCACTACAACATCGGCTTCTCGGAATTCTTCCGGGGGCAGGTCGCGACGGAGCGGGGCCAGATCGACGCGGCGCTTGCCCACCTCGATGCCGCGCAGCTGAACTACGAGGCGAGCTACGGGAAGGTGCATGCCAACATCGGCGAGGTTCTGGTGACCCGTGCGGACCTTCTGGCCCGCAAGGGGAGGCTGGCGGATGCCGCTTCGGAGTGTCAGGCTGGCATTGCCATGCTGAACCAGACGATGGGGCCCGACAGCAGCTTCACCAAGGGGCTGAAAAAGACGTGTGACTCCATTGAAAGAAAACGAGGTTAATGTGCGTGCGCAACTCGACTTTCCAGTCCAGCCGCGCTACAGATCGGAGCGAATAGGGGCAATTCACAGGGGTTCTGACATGCGGACATCGACAGTCTTCAGCATTGCCGTCGCGCTGAGCGGCATTGCATCGACGAGCGCGGGCGCGGCGGAGTTCGTGTTTGATCCGAGCTTCGGGAACAGGATCGTGCTCAGGAACCCTGCAACGAACCTGCTCAATTCGCCCGATGCCAGCCTGTATCTGAACGATTCAGGCAACAAGGGCGCCGGTTACGCCGCCAACGTCGTGACCAACGGGTCGGCCGCCTTCTTCTTTTCCAGCGCGATCGCGGCAGGCCGCGGCAACTCCGCGCAGTCGATCACCCAGCTCGACATCAATTTCACGAACGTGGGCGGCGATGGCCTGAAGGGCATCAACTCGACCATCTTCCCGGCCACCTTCGGCCTCTACGTTGCGCCCTTCGCGCCCGCCAACGGCGGGTGCACCGGCGCCACGCTTCCAACCTGCCCGGGCGTGAACTCGGGGCTGCCCAACTTCCTGACCCTTCGCGACGGCGGAACGAACGGCGACCCCTTCAACACGGGTCAGGCCGGAGCCTCCTTCTTCTTCGACGTCCTGGTGGATGGCCAATTGCAGCGCAGCATTGGCGGCGCAGTCGTGATGAAGGACAAGAACGGCCCGTTCCTGCTTGACCCCTTCGGTCTTGGCCTTGGCAAGCCGGAAGTTCTCGCAAGCAGCTTCATCGACGGCGAGGAAGGCAACATCAACCTGCTGGCCGGCGTCCTTCCCGGCTTCAGGCTGCTGGTGGATGATCCTTACAGCCTGATCTGGGGCTGGGACGAGAGCCCCTTCTCGGTTGCATTTAAAGATGATGCCGTTTTCACAGGTTCCGGCACCGTCACCTATCGCATCACAACCAGCGCCTGGGGCGACTCCCGCCGCCTTCTTCCGGGGTTCGAGTTCGATCCCCTGATTGAAGAGCGCTCGATCGTCTCCTTCTCCTGCTTCGCCGACCCGGTCGGCCGCGGCAGCACCCGGGGCGCCATCATCCCGCTGCCGGTGTGCGACGATTTCGGCGGCTTCGGTGGCGAGGCCGCGCGCGATTACGTGCTCTTCGGTGGCAGGATCGGCGACGATGGCTTCTTTGACCTGAAGTCCGTGATCCCCGAACCCGATACCTGGGCGATGCTGATCGTCGGCTTCGGCCTCGTCGGCCTGTCCATGCGGCGGAGCAAGAAGGCGGTACCGGCAACCGCTTCCTGACTTCGCGGGCTGTTGTCGGCCCGTCAGTCCACCACAGGCTTCAACAGGGGCGCCACTTGTGGCGCCCCTTCCACGTTGGGCGCCAGCGACGCAGGCGCCAGCGGCCCCCGCGCCCGCTCATAGGCCGCCCCCAGCTGCAGCAGCCGCGCTTCGCCCCACTTCGGCCCCAGAAAGCTCAGTCCCATCGGCAGGCCGAACTTGCGCTCCATCGGAACCGTCAGGTGCGGAGTACCCGCAACCGCCGCCAGCCCGCCCGCGCCGCCGAAGGGGGCCTGGTCGCCGTTCACCGTGTCGATCTTCCACGCCGCCGGCGCAGAGGGCGCCACCAGCACCTCCACCCCCGCCGATGCCAGCATGCCGGCAATGGCATCCGACGCGCCCTTCAGGCTCGTGGCCCGGGCCTCCTTGTACACCGGGTCATCCAGCCCCTTGGTCGCCTCGGCCTTTTCGAGCAGGTCCTGCCCGAACAGTCCCAGGCTCCGCGCCGCATCCGCCTTGTTGAAGGCGATCACGTCGGCAAGCGTCCGCGTCTTCACGGCCGGCGGCGTGGTCGCCAGATAGGCGTTCACGCCTGCCTTGAACTCGCTCAGCAGCACCTGGAACTCGGCCTTGCTGATCGCCTGCCGGTCCGGCCCTTCCTTGATGTCCACCAGCACCGCCCCCTGTGCCCGCAGCGTTTCCAGCGCCCGCTCGAACGCAGCATCGACCGGCGTCGACCAACCGGTGGCCCAGCGCAGAACGCCGATCCGCACGCCCTTCAGCGACGCCGTCTCCAGCCCCTTCGCATAATCCTGCGTGCGCGCATCCGCCTCGGCAGTCACAGGGTCAGCCGGGTCGCTCCCGGCCATCGCCGTCAGCAGCAGCGCGGCGGTGCGCACATCCTTCGCCATGGGCCCCGCCGTGTCCTGGCTCGCGCTGATCGGCACGATGTGCGTGCGGCTCACCAGCCCCACCGTCGGCTTCAGCCCCACGATGCCGTTCACGCTCGACGGGCAGATGATGGACCCGTTGGTCTCCGTGCCCACCGCCGCGTCGACAATCCCTGCCCCCACTGCGGCACCTGACCCCGACGAAGAGCCACAGGGATTGCGGTCCAGCGCATTGGGATTGCGAGTCTGCCCGGCAACCGAGCTCCAGCCCGAGATGGAATCGCTCGACCGGAAGTTCGCCCATTCGCTCAGATTGGTCTTGCCCAGCATGACCGCACCAGAAGCGCGCAGCCGTGCGACTATCGGTGCATCCCGGCCGGTGACATTGGCGGCCAGCGCCCGGCTCCCGGCCGTCGTCGGCATCGGGCCCGCCACATCGATATTGTCCTTCACCAGGATCGGCATGCCGAACAGGGGCCCACGCGCCTTGCGCTGCCGATCGAGCGCCCGTGCCTCGGCCAGGGCATCCGGGTTGCGCTCGAGAATGCTGTTGACCAGCGGCTCGATCCGGGTCGCCCACTCGATGGCCGCCTGGGTCGCGGCTTCGGCCGGCCCCGGCACGGACGCCGCCTGAACAGAGCCCGGAACCAGCGCCAGACCAACCAGCGACCACGCCTTGTTCATGCCAGTCCCTCCGCTTCTTCGCCTGCCTCATGTCCTAGCGGCGCCGAGGCCACGCCGCTAGACAAGGCAGATGACCGCACGCCCCGAGACCCTGGACCGAGTCGCCCTCCTCGAAGCGCTGGACACCCGCCTGCGCTGGCTTTCTGCCTGGACGATCCACAACGCCAACCACCTCCGTGAGAGTGTGGACGGGATCAAGGTGGGTGGCCACCAGGCGAGCTGTGCGTCGATGTCGGCGATCATGGCGGCGCTCTATTTCCATGCGCTGGGCCCGAACGACCGGGTGGCGGTGAAGCCCCATGCCGGGCCGCTGCTGCACGCGATCCATTATCTGCTGGGGCAGCAGTCGCTCGACGCGCTCCAGCGCTTCCGGGGCTTCGGCGGGGTGCAGAGCTATCCCAGCCGCACCAAGGATGCGATCCCCGTCGATTTCTCCACCGGCTCTGTCGGCCTGGGCGTCGCCGTCACCGCCTTCGCAAGCCTGGTGCAGGACTGGCTGATCGCCCATGGCGCGCTCGACGCCGCGGATGCCGGCCGGATGATCGCGCTGATGGGCGACGCCGAGCTCGACGAGGGCAACATCTACGAGGCGCTGATCGAGGCCTACAAGCACGACATCCGCAACTGCTGGTGGATCGTCGACTACAACCGCCAGTCGCTGGATGCGACCACGGCCGACCGCATGTTCCGCCGCTTCGACGACATCTTCGAGACCTGCGGCTGGCGGGTCGTCACGCTGAAACACGGCAAGCTGCAGCGCGAGACCTTCGCAAGGCCCGGCGGCCAGGCGCTGGAAGACTGGATCGAGACCTGCCCCAACGCCGACTATGCCGCGCTCACCTACAAGGGCGGTGCTGCCTGGCGCCAACGCCTCAACGCCGATCTCGCGAACGACCCCAAGGCGCTCAAGCTGATCGCCTCCCACGACGACGAGGCACTGCAGCGGCTGATGACCACGCTGGGCGGCCACTGCATCGAGACGCTGACGGCCGCGTTCGACGCCGCCAAGGATGAACGCAACACGCTGTTCATCGCCTACACCATCAAGGGCCAGGGCCTGCCGCTCGCCGGCCACAAGGACAACCACGCCGGCTTGATGACCCCGTCCCAGATCGAAGGGCTCAGGGACAGCCTCGGCATCGCAGCCGGCGAGGAATGGGCGCCCTACGCCGGGGTCGGTGCCAATGCAGCGGCCGAACTGAAGGCGTTCGTCGAGAATAGCCCCATCGCCCGCAAGCTGGCGGACCGGGCGCACAAGCCCCTGCCCGTCCCCGCAATCCCCGTGCCCGAAGGCGCGGAGCAGTCGACGCAAGCCGCGTTCGGCAAGATCCTGTTCGAACTCGCCAAGGGCAACAGCGAACTCGCCGCGCGCATCCTCACCACCTCGCCCGACGTCACCGTCTCCACAAACCTTGGCGCGTTCGTGAACAGCCGCGGCCTGTTCCGCCGGCAGGACCTGCCCGACGTGTTCCGCGACGCCAAGATCCCCTCGCCCCAGAAGTGGCAGGGCAACCCCGCCGGCCAGCATGTCGAGCTCGGCATCGCCGAGCACAACCTGTTCCTGATGCTCGCGGCAGCCGGCCTCGCCGCCCCCTTGTTCGGCGAGCGCCTGATCCCCATCGGCACGGTCTACGATCCGTTCATCGCCCGCGGCCTAGATGCGCTCAACTACGCTTGCTACCAGGATGCGCGGTTCCTGCTGGTGGCCACCCCTTCCGGCCTCACGCTCGGCGGCGAGGGCGGTGCCCACCAGTCGATCAACCCCCCGCTCATCGCCATGGGCCAGCCGGGGCTCACCCACTACGAGCCCGCGACCGCCGACGAGCTCGCGCTCCTGATGGAACATGCCTTCCACCACATGCAGGCGGCAGATGGCGGCAGCATCTACTTGCGCCTCTCCACCCGCACCCTTCAGCAGCCGCACCGTCCCGACGACAGCTGGCAGCAGGGCACCATCGACGGCGCCTACTGGCGCATCGCGCCCACCGCGCCCCAGCCCATCGCCATCGTCGCCATGGGCGCGATCCTCCCCGAGGCACTCGAGGCCCATGCCCAGCTCGCCGAGGACATGCCGGGTCTGGGTCTCCTGCAAGTCACCTCCCCCGCAAAGCTCCACCGCGACTGGTCTGCCGCTAAGGCCGCCTGCTGGAAGCAGGGCGCCGCGCACATCTCCCCCATCGAGGCGCTCCTCGCCCAGCTCCCCGCCAACGCCGGCCTGGTCACGGTCTGCGACGCCGCACCCGCCTCCCTCTCCTGGATCGGCGCAGTCCACGGACACAGGGTCAACCCACTCGGCACAGACAAGTTCGGCCAGACAGGCACACTCCAGGACCTCTACCAAGAATACCGTCTCAACACCGACGCCATCGTCGAAGCCACAGCCGAGCTGGTCAGCGCGCTGGGCCCGCGAGGGTGATCCGGCTGTTCGCCCGCGGCAGTCGGCCCGCCTAGGCCCATGTCGCTTCTCGCCAGTTTTGCGCCGGCAACCATTCCCCCCGCGGCCGAATCGATGCGGGCCGACGTCCGCGCTTTCCTGGCCGACGCGATGCCGGCCCTCACGCCGGCGCAACGCGCCCGCACATGGACAGGCTGGGATCCCGATTTCTCCCGCGCACTCGCCCGCCGCGGCTGGGTCGGCCTCACCATGCCGACACATCTGGGCGGCGCGGGTCTCGACCCATGGCATCGCTTCGTTCTCGTCGAAGAGCTTCTGCGCGCCGGCGCCCCGATCGCGGCCCACTGGATCGGCGACCGCCAATCCGCCCCCCTGCTGCTGAAGTTCGGAACGCCGGCGCAGCAACAGCGCTATATCCCGGCCGTCTGCCGCTCCGAGCTCTTCTTCTGCATCGGCATGTCCGAACCCAACGCCGGCTCCGACCTGGCGTCCGTGCGCACCCGCGCCGTGCCCGACGGCGCAGGCTGGCGCCTTGCCGGACGCAAGATCTGGACGACCCATGCCCACCGGGCCGACATGATGATCGCCTTGGTGCGCACATCCGGCACGCCGGAAGACCGACAGAAAGGCCTCAGCCAGTTTCTCGTCGATCTCCGTGCGCCCGGTGTCTCGATCCGTCCCATCCGGCTGATGACCGGCGACAGCGAATTCTCCGAAGTCACATTCGACGACGTCCGGCTGCCCGAAGACTCCCTTGTGGGCACCGAGGGCAACGGCTGGGCCCAGGTGAACGCCGAGCTCGCCTTCGAACGCTCCGGCCCCGAACGCATCTACTCCTCCGCCATCCTCCTCGATCTCTGGGCACGGACGCTGTCCGCCGACTCCGATCCGCGCGATCTCGAGTTGTTGGGCCGGCTGACAGCCCGTCTCGAGACCCTCCGGGGCATGTCCATCGCGCTGACAGCCCGCCTAGCGGATGGCGAGAGCCCGGTCATCGAAGCCGCGCTGTTCAAGGATCTGGGAACCGCCTTCGAGCAGTCGATCCCGACCCTGCTGGCGGACCGCATCGAGCAGGATGCCGGCGACGAGCTCCTTGCGACGCTTGCCTATCTCCAGCAGCTCGCCCCGGTGTTCACGCTGCGCGGCGGAACGCGCGAGATCCTCCGCGGCATGATCGCGCGTGGGCTCGGTTTGCGCTGATGTTTCTGGAAGCCTTTACCCGCCTTCTGGAAACCCACTGTCCGCCGGCAGTGGTGCGGGCCGCCCGAGCCGACCCCCTGGCCGCCGAGCCCCTGCGCATCGCCATCGCCGAATCCGGCTTTCTCGACGCCCTCGTTCCGGAAGCAGACGGCGGAGCGGGGCTCTCGCTGCCCGAGTTCGCGCCACTTGCACTGGCGGAAGGCCGCTTCCTCCTGCCTGTCCCGTTCGGGGGGCCCGCCGTCGAACGCCTGACCCGGCAACCGCTCGGGCAGGACGCGGCCGCGGCCCTTGCAGCTGCCCGCATGGCAGGCGCCTGCCAGCGACTGCTCGACATGACCCTCGACCATGTCACCACCCGCACCCAGTTCGGCCGGCCGCTCAGCGCCTTCCAGGCGATCCAGCATCAGGTCGCCCTCATGGCCGAAGAGGTCGTTGCGGCAACACTCGCCGCAAGCATCGGGCTCCGAGGGCCCGGCTTCAGCACCGATTGCACGGCGATCGCCAAGATCCGCTGCGCCGAGGCCGCCGAGAGCGTCACCGCAATCGCGCACCAGCTCCACGGCGCCATAGGCGCAACGGCCGAGCATGACCTCCACTTGTGGACCTTGGAGCTCAAGGAACTGCAGCGGCTGCATGGCACATCGGCCGTCTGGGCCATACGTCTCGGAAAAGCCCGGGCATCATCCGCATAGGCGGGCAACACGACGCCTGCGCGGCAGGGTCCATGGTTGCGGCAGACGCCCGATCAACACCGTGAATGTTTCAGGACTCTCCCGATTGATGTCGGATTCATCCTTTTTTTGATGGTTCACCCATGTTAACCAGAGACGGTTCGAGGGACGTGAACGCCAGCTCGCTTGGGGCTTGAGGCTGGTTGCCCGTTCGCCGGACGGGGCATTGATTACAGGGGAATACACATGCGCGCATGGAATGCGGCCTTGCTGGCGTGCGCCAGCTTCATCGGGCTGTCTGCAACACCGGCGTCGGCTGCCGAATGTGTCGGCAACTGCGGCGAAATCGACGTGAGCCAGGGCATCAGCGGCTCGATCACGCCGCCGCCCGCCAACGGCGACAATCTCTTTTTCTGGGTCTCGACCAGGAACGGCGTCGACGGTGGCGGCACCTTGCCGGGGCAGTCTGGAGATGAGACGAACGGGTCGCGGCTCGTCTCCGCCCCCTTCTTTGCCGAGGCTGGGCAGACGATTTCCTATTATTTCAATTATATCACCAGTGATGGGGCCGGCTTCGCGGACTATGCCTGGTCGCAACTGCGCGGTGTCGACGGCAACACCACTGTCGCCAACCTCTTCACGGCCCGCACCAAGCCCACCGGCACCATTGCCCCCGGCCTCGACCTGCCGAACGTCGAAGCCACGCTGACCCCGGGCTCGGTCACCATCCTGCCCGGCACCACATTCGCGCCCCTGGGCGGCGATTCTGGCGATTGCTTCGACGACGGCTGCGGCAACACCGGCTGGATCTTCTCCCAGTATACGGTCCAGACGTCGGGCACCTACGAACTCTCGTTCGGCGTGACCAACTGGGATGACACCGCCTATGACAGCGCGCTGGCCTTCGACGGCCTGCTCATCGGTGGCTCCGTAATCGGCGACGGCTCGTCGCCCACCCAGCCCTTGCTCCCCGTCGACCTCGAGGAGGACGGCACCTTCCTGTTCGAGTTCACCGTCGATGAACCCGAACAGCAGGTCTTCGTCGATCCGATCGTCTCGGTTGGCTACACCTATGAGATGGTCGACGGCCCCCTCCTGTTCAGCGAAGTCTGGATCAAGAGTGTGGGGGATGCCGATGGGTTCCAGCTCTATGGCTGGAATGACATGACCAACGCCTACGACATCTTCATCACCGATCTGTTGGAAGAAACCTGGTACGAATTCGATGACCCGCTCGCGCGCTTCCAGCTGCTGGGAATCGATCCGGACCTCGGCCTCGACCCGCTCGACACCAACGCCTTCGTGACAGGCTTCAAGTTCACCGGCACGGGCGACGTCGCAATGTCGATGAAGGCCGTCACCCAGTTCGTCCCCGGCAACCCGAACGGCGTGATCCCCGAACCGGCCACCTGGGCCATGATGCTGATCGGCTTCGGCGCAGTCGGTTTCAGCGCCCGGAAGCGCCGCACCCGCGCCGTCCTCGCCTGATCGGCCGGTCCACCGGAACAGGGGCGCCGCTCGTCCGGGCGGCGCCCTTTCTTTCGGCAGGCGCCGCGTGTCCGGCCATGCGCTAGCCAGCGCTTTTCCACCAGCCGGAGCCACCGATGACCAGCCTGTTCGAAACCCTCCCCGTCTTTGGCAAGGGCCCCACCTGGGAAGAGATCAGCCCCGGCCTCGCCGGCCGGACCCTGCGCCGCACCGTCACCGAAGCCGATCTCGTGGGCTTTATCGGGGTGACAGGCATGACAGAGGCGATCTTCATCGACGCCGACTATCCCGGCAAGGCGATTCCCGGCCGCCTCGTGCCCGCCGCGCTCACCCAATGCCTGATCGAGGGCCTGCTGTTCCAGTCGGTCATCCAGGGCGTGGGCCTCGCCCTCCTGGAATGCAACCTCAAGGCGCTGGCGCCGGTCCGCGTCGGCGACTCGATCTGGGCAACGCTCGACATTCTCGAGGTGAAGCCCACCTCCAAGAACAACCGCGCCGTCGTCACGTCGATAGTGACGGTCTACAACCAGCGCGAAGAGGCCGTCCTCACCTACACGGTCAAGCGGATGGTGGCCGGAAAGAGCTAGCGCGGGAACTTCGCGAACGCCGCGGTCACCGCCCCGTCGATCGCCGCACCCACATTCTGCTGGTCCTTGGAGGTGATGCTCTTCGTCACCGTGCCCTCCCACACCAGCTGCTTCCGGGCAGCGTCGATCACGTCGATCGTCAACGTGCCCTCCTGATACTGCGTCACGTCGGTCCGCTCGGTGTACATCGGCCAGGGCTGATAGAATCCGCGGCGATAGCCGTAATAGCCGGGTGCCATCACCGGCTCGGGCGTCGTCGTCACCCGCATCTTGTCGTTCAGCGTGGCATTGAAGTTCACCAACAGCTGGGGGGCCTGCTCGGCATAGCGCAGTCCGCGCGCCTCCATCTCGCGCCGCGTCGCCGCCTTCAGCTGCTGCGACACGATCGACTGGTATCCCGCCCGATCGGTCCCCAGCGGGTCGGCGAAACCAAAGCTCTGATACTGCGCGAAATTGGCCGACGGGTCCGACATTGCCCGCACCTCCGGCCCGCTCGCACAGCCGGCCAACCCCACAAGCGGAGCCGCCAGAAGCGCCAGAACCAGTCCCCCCAACAGTCTCGGTTCCCCGCGTGCCATTCCAGTCCTCCCTCGATGTTCGCGCAAAGCCTAGCACCAGCCTTCCCGGCACTTCCAGCCCCGCCCGGATTCCATGTCCCATATCGGGCCGGCATGGCTTGACCCAGGCCCATGCAGCGCGCCTATTTGCACCGGGAAGGACAGGAGCACCGTGGACGAACAGCCGACGGGTCAGTCGGATTCAGCGACCCAGGCCGCACCGCCCGCCACGGGTGGTCGCAACATCCTGCTGTGGGTCCTTGGTGCGCTTGCCCTTCTGGTCGCGCTCTATGCGGCTGCCGGCTACTTGTGGGCCCCCAGGCTCATCAAGGATGAAGCCCAGGCCTGGACCGCCAAGAACCTCGGTCTCGAACTGGCACTCGGCGAGGTAACGGTCGACCCGTTCCGCCTGCGCGTCGATCTCGGCGACATCGCCATTCCGGCGAACGATCCGATGGTCAAGGTCAAGCGCCTCAGCCTCGATTTCGCCGGTCGCTCGATCTTCGCAAGCAGCTACCGGTTCGATGACATCCAGGTCGTGCAGCCCGAGGTGAAGGCGATCCTCGGCGCCGATGGCAAGCTCAACCTGCTGAAGCTGATGCCGCCGCCCAACGACGACCCCTTTCCGCCCGTCCTGATCGCCAATCTCGAGGTCGCGGACGGTGCAGCCTACCTGGCAGACCACAGCAAGCCGAACCGCCCCGACACCAACCTCACACCCATCACCTTCCGGCTGCAGAACCTGCACACCACCCGCGACGAAGGGGGCGGCTTCCGCCTCGACGGCGTGTCCGATGCCGGCGAGGAGTTCGTCTGGCGCGGAAAGCTGTCGATGGCCCCCATTGCCTCCCAAGGCGGCCTCGCCATCCGGCGCCTGAAGGCGGCAAGCATCCACGAGTTCGTCGGCGATGTCCTTCCCGTCGTCCTCCGCGAGGGGCAGATCGATCTCGATCTCGGCTACACAGCAAGCTACGGCGATGCGGGCTTCAAGGCGAAGGCCGTCCTCCCGAAGCTCGGTATTTCGGCCCTGAAGATCGGCGGCAC
This sequence comes from Sphingomonadales bacterium, assembly GCA_027490095.1. Taxonomy (GTDB): domain Bacteria; phylum Pseudomonadota; class Alphaproteobacteria; order Sphingomonadales; family Sphingomonadaceae; genus Sandaracinobacteroides. The sequence continues at coordinate 26,568 of JAIXYT010000050.1, forward strand.
GCCCCAGTCGCTCAACGCCGATGTCGCGGTCGCCGGTCTCGGCGTCGCCGGGCTGAAGGCCGAGGCCACGATGCCGACCGGCGGAGAGATGGTCACGCGCTACGATGTCGGCGGGCTTGCCGCGCGAAACCTGACCCTTTCCGGCACCGGTCCTGCCAAGGGCCAGCTCGTCGCGCTGAGATCGGCCGACATCGACAACATCAGCCTCGATCCGGCAACCGGCGCCCCGATGATCGGCGCAATCCGGCTCGCCGGCCTCGACGCGACCGTCACGCGCGACAGGAGCGGCGGCATCCCGCTGCTGAAGATCCTGCCGACCCGCCCGGTGACAACCGCCTACGCCACCGAGACGCCCAACCCGCGGATCGGCGAAGTAAGCCTGTCCGAGGCACGCATCCGGTTCGTCGACCAGGCCGTGAAGCCCGTCACAAGCTGGACCATCGCGCCCCTCACCCTCACGGCGCGCGGCACGGGCCAAGGCCTTGCCGGGCCGATGAAGGTCAACCTCGACGGCCGTGTGAACGGCACCACCAGCCTCTCGCTCTCGGGCGATGTCGATCCCGGCCAACCCGGCCGTGCGCCATCCGCCGACCTCGCGGTCCGCCTCGCGAACTTCCCGGTGAAGGCCGCCGTCCCCTACTCGATCGATTTCCCCCGCCTCGAGATCGTGTCCGGCACCGCAGGCGCCAACGGCCGCCTGCGCTACGGCCCGAAGACGATGGGCTACACAGGCGCCGCTTCGATCGACAACCTGAAGCTGATCGAAACCTACCAGCGCACCAACCTCGTCGCGTGGAAGCGCCTCCAGCTCGACGGCATCGACGCAACGCCGGCCCGGGCCACCGTCGCACGGGTGAACCTCGTCAACCCTGCCACCACCCTCATCATCCTCCAGGACGGGACGGTCAACTTCCAGCGTCTCGTCACCTTCAACCCGCAGCCCGTGGTCACGCCCGCGCAGGATGTGGCGCCGCCCAAGCTCACCCGGGCCCAGCGCAAGGCCGAGGAAGCCCGGCTCGCGGCCGAAAAGAAGGTCGCCGCCGCCGAAGCCCGCGCCGCACTCGCCGCGCCGATCGTCGAACCCGACTTCCCCGTCGTCGTGAAACGGCTCGACATCAGCGGCGGCACCCTCGATTTCGCCGACTACTCGCTCAGGCCCAATTTCGGCGCCAAGGTCGAAGGCGTTCGCGGCACCATCTCGAACATCTCGAACAGCCCGCGCGCCATCGCCCAGGTGAAGCTGGACGGCTATGTCGTCAACAAATTCTCCCCCGTCACCATCGCAGGCGAGATCACGCCCCTCCAGTTCGATCGCCGCACCCGGATCGACATGGCGTTCCGCAACATCGAGCTGCCGGTCTTCAACCCCTACTCCGGCCGCTGGGCCGGCTACTCCATCGCCAAGGGCAAGCTCACCACGGAACTCGGCTACACCATCAACAACCGCGCGCTCGACGCCAAACACCACATCGTCATCGACCAGCTGGAATGGGGCGAAGCCACCGACAGCAAGGAAAAGGTGTCGATGCCGATCAAGTTCGCCACCTCGCTCCTCAAGGACAAGAATGGCGTGATCGAGCTCGACGTGCCGGTCACCGGCACCCTCGACGACCCCAGCTTCAAGCTCGGCCCGATCATCTGGAAGGTGATCGGCAACCTGATGGAAAAGGTCCTCACAGCCCCCTTCCGCGCGCTTGGAGACCTGTTCGGCGGCAAGGACGATGTGCAGTTCGTCGACTTCGCCCCCGGCTCGACCACCGTCCCGTCGGAGGCAACATCGAACCTCGCCGGCATTGCCAAGGGCCTGACCGAAAAGCCGGAACTCCGTCTCGACATCCCTTCGGGCCCAGGGCTGCCGCTCGATGCCGTGGGACTTGCCGACCAGAAGATCGCAGCCGCCGCCATGGCAAAGGAGGTGAAGAAGGGCGAGAAGGCCGACCTCGCCGCCCTCGAGCTCGACAAGCGCCACGACCGACTGGAGGATCTCTACAAGGCCCGCTTCAAGACCGGTCCGAAATACCCCGAGCCCGAAGCCAAGGACGGCGAGAAGGAGGGCGGCGACGCCCGCAAGCAGCGCGAGACCGACTGGCTGATCGCCGAGCTGCGCAAATCCTTTGCCCCGTCACCGGAAGAACTGGCAGCCCTCGGCAAGGCCCGCGCCGAAGCCGTCCGCCTCGCCCTCCTCGAGGGCGCCACCCCGGTCGATCCCGCCCGCGTCTTCCTGTCAGGCCGCGACTCCGCTGCCGAAAAGGACGGCAAGGCCCGCATGGAACTGAAGCTCGAAGGCAGCTGAGCCAACGCCCTTCGAGAAATCCGAAGCTGTTCAGGCCTTGAGCGGCATCAAGAGTTGCTGCCCCGTCGCTTCGGCAATCAATTCTCCGTCATCCCTGCGGAACTCGGCGCGGGCCGTCAAAAGCTGTCGGGACGCAGACACCACGCGGGCCTCGATCGACAGTGGGTGGGCGCGGCCAACCCTCAAGAAGTTGACCTGAAGGTTTATGGTCCGAAAGGCTGCATCCGGTGCCACGACAGTCATCGCGGCGAATGCCAGCGCCTGGTCGGCCAGCGCTGCAATATAGCCACCAAACATGGACCCGTCGGCATTCAGCAGCTCGGGGGCTGGCACCCAGTCCTTCTTGATCCAGCCTTCGCCCCATTCCCGCAGCGTGCCAAGACGCAGCGTCTGGACAACAGGCGGAAGAGCCGAATTACCGGCAACAAGTGCGTCCAGCCGCTCTCTGGCCCAGGACATGGAAATCTCCTCAAGCTCGACTTTTCTGAGAATATGAGCAAAGCTCTGATTTGATACTCCAGTTTCAGACCAAGTCCGGCCAGCAACGCGTGACAAACCAGTCTGTTTCCGTGCAACGGGTTAAGCCGCGCCAATCGCGCTCGCGGGCAACCGTCGACGCCATTCTGGAGGCGGCTGCTCAGGTTTTGGAGAATGAGGGAGAGCCCGGATTCAACACCAATGCCGTCGCCGAACGCGCCGGGGTGGGGATCGGCTCGATCTACCGCTATTTCCCGGACAAACGGGAAATCCTCATTGAGATGGGCAGGCGCGAGATGGCTCGTGTAGCGGCACAGATCGCCGCTGACTCATCATCGCGGCCTAAGGGAATTTCGGCAGACAGGCACGCCATCCGCAGCTTCCTGCGCGCCTTCGGCCAGCGCACGAAAGCCCGCCGCACGGTGGTAAGGGTCCTGTTGCAGCATCTTTCGCCTGCCGAGTTGCAGGCGGCATTCGCGCGAGCCGAGGCGAGGATGGCGACACGCAGTGAAGCGAAGATGGGTCGCGTGCAGCTCTTTGTTCTCAGCAGGGCACTCCTGGGCGCCATGCGCGCTGCCGTGATGGAAGAGGCCGATTTCCTGCTCACGCAGGAGTTCGAGGACGAGCTCGTCCGGCTGGGCCGGGCGTACAGTGCTGCGACCAAGCGAGAGTTCCCGACGTGAGGCAGACGCGTGCGACCTATCCGAACGTCCGTCCCAGATAGGCCACGATCACCTTCGCATCCTCTTCTGGGATCTCCGCTCCGTGCGTGTCGATCATCTTCGCCACATTGTGTGCCCAGAAGGCCTCGCCCTTCCCGCGCGGCTGCGTCGTCAGGTAGTCCAGGCTGTGGCAGGCCGAACAATGCGCCTCAACCAACTCCACACCGGCGCCGCGCGGCAGCGTGACGGGCTTCTCGTCCGGCAGGGTGTACGCCTGCGCTGCCAGCGCGGTCGCCATTGCCCCCAACAGGATTGCCGCCACCCACCTCATGCTGCAGTCACCTTCACCCGCTCCACCACGTTGCGCGCATAGCCGCTGGGGTTCCAGCTTGCCACCATCGGTTGCACCTCACCCGCATTGGTCTCCGCCCGCGCCATCAGCACATGCGCCCCCCGGCGCAGCTCTACGGGGAGGCTCCAGCCGCGAAAACCGTAGCGGCCCCCGTCGGGCCCCAGCCGCGCTTCCGCCCAGCTGGCCCCTTCGTCCGCCGACACCATCACCCGCCGGATCCCCGCCCCGCTGTCGAAGGCCAACCCGGCCAGTTCCTGCCGCCCGGCCGGCACCTCGGCCCCATCCGTCACGCTGGTGATGAAGCTCCGCACCCTCAGCCGCGAGATCGGCACCGTCTTCTCGGCCTTGGCGCCCGGCTCCACGCAGCCGCAGTCATTGTCGGGCATCCGGTAGGTCTTCGCCATGAAATGGCCGTCGAACGGCCGGTCGAGCACCGTGATCCGCTCCAGATGCTTCACCCAATAGGTGCCGAACCAGCCCGGCACCACCAGCCGCAGCGGAAAGCCGTTCAGGAAGGGCAGCGGCTCGCCATTCATGGCCCAGGCCAGCAGCACCTCGCCGTCGGCCGCATGGTCCACCGCCAGCGACTTCGCGAAATCATGGCCCGTCGGCAGCACCGGCCCGTCGAGACCTTGGAACATCACCTCCACGGCCCCGGGCTTCAGGCCGGCCGCCGCCAGAACTGCCTTCAGCGGAACCCCGGTCCAGCGCGCATTGCCCATCGCACCGTGCGCCAGCTGCCCGCCACCCACCCGCGGCTCGGAAAAACCCCGGCTGTTTCCCGAACACTGGTTCACGGCCACGATGTCGGCGTTCGGCATCGCCTTCAGCTCGGCGAGCGAAAGCGACAGAGGCCTCGACACATGGCCCCCGATCACAAGTCTCCAGTCGTTGACATCCAGGTCCAGCGGCAACTGCCCCATGGAATAGCGCACGAAGAAGGCGTCGTTCGGGGTCAGCAGGCTGCCATCGGCCACGCTGTCGGCGAACACCTGGAACGGCGTTTCCAGTTGCGGTGGCCGGGCCGTCATCTGGATCATGGGCCGCTTGCCCGGAAACGCCACCAGCGGGCGCGTCCCGTTTGCAAAGGGAAGTTCCACTGTTCCTGGGGCTTCCGCCGATGCCGGCGCCGCCGGCTCCTTCGAACAGCCCACCACCAGTGTGCCGCCAAGTCCCGCAAGGATCGCGCGTCGTTCGAACATGGGCGCTTCATAGGCCTTTGGGGCATCCTTCGCCAAGCGCCCGCCCGGGCCGCATCGTTGCCGCTGGCGCGCCCGGAAAAGCCGCGCCATAATCGACGGTGATGTTTCGGCACCTCACAGGTCTTTTCACTCTCCTCGTCATCATGGTCGCGGTTCCGTCCGCCGCGCAGGTCGCCCAATCCCCGCCGCAGAAGTCCTCTCCGCCTGTGCAGCAGGCGCCGCGCATCGGCCTGGTGCTCGGCGGAGGCGGCGCGCGCGGCTTCGCCCATGTGGGCGTGCTCCAGGTGCTCGAGGAGAACCGCATCCCCGTCCACGCCGTTTCCGGCACCAGCATGGGCGCCGTCGTCGGCAGCCTCTACGCCCAGGGCAAGACGTCGGCCGAACTCAAGCAGATCACCGAGGACATTCCCTGGACCACCATCTTCAACGACAGCATCCCGCGGGACCGCCTGCCATTTCGCCGCAAGCGCGACGAGCGCGATGTGCTGATCGATTACCGCATCAGCTTCGATGACAAGGGCCTCGTCCTCCCCAAGGGCGTGCTCCGCGGCCAGGACCTGTTCCTCACGCTCGCCGAATATCTGGCGCCCGCCCGCAGCGTCGACAACTTCGACCAGCTGGCGATTCCGTTCCGGGCCGTCGCAACCGATATCGAGACCGGCACCGAAGTCGTCATGGGGGGCGGCGACATCGTGACGGCGGTCTTTGCCTCCATGGCCGTCCCCGGCGGCTTGCCGCCGGTGGAGCGCGACGGCAAGCTGCTGGTCGACGGCTTCGTCTCGAACAACCTGCCGATCGCGGTGACCCGCGGGCTCGGCGTCGACCGGCTGATCGTCGTCGACGTCGGCACGCCGCTGCGCACCCGCGACCGCCTCACCAGCTTCGTGACCGTGCTCGACCAGATGCAGCTTCTGTTGGGCCGGGAAAGCGTGGATCGGCAGCTGAAGTCCCTCGGCGAGGCCGATGTGCTCATCCAGCCTGAGCAACCCGACATCGGCTCCACCAGCTTCGAACGGTCCGTGGATGGCATCGCTGCCGGTCGGGCAGCAGCGCTCGCCATGCTGCCGGCCCTCAAGGCCTATGCCCTTTCCGAAGAGGCGTGGCAGGCCCATCTCGCCGAACGGGCCGCCCGCGCGCCCCGGAACGCGCCGGTGCTCGACTTCGTGAAGATCGAGAACCGCTCCGACATCCCGACGCCGCAGATCGCGAAACTGGTCAGCGCGCAGGCCGGAAAACCGCTCGACGCCAGGCAGATGACCAAGGACCTGCAGGACGTCTATGCGCTGGGCGGCTTCCGCGCCGTGCGCTACGGCATCGGCTCCGATGCGACGCGCAGTGGCGAAGGCGTGACCATCCTTGCCGACGGAGACCCCACATCGGCCAACTGGCTGCAGTTCGGCCTTGGTATCTCCACCGATTTCAACCGCGCCAACGCGATCCGGATCGGCTTTGCCTACACCGACCGCAACTTCCTCGGCACCGGCGCCGAATGGCGCTCGGACATGCGGGTCGGCACGAACCTGCTGTTCGAAACCGGGCTCTACAAGGAATGGGGCCAATGGTTCGGCGAAGTGACACCTTTCTGGTCGCGCACCGACACCGTCCTCTACGTCAACGGCGACGCGCTTGCAGAGGTGCGGGACGCGCGGCTCGGCGCACGGTTGGAAGGCGGCCGCCTTCTCGACAAATGGGGGGAGCTCCGCGTGGGCGCCGCCTGGGCGGCTGTGGACCTCGACACCACGGTGGGCGCACCCATCATCGGCAGCATCGATGGTCTTCAGGATTTCACGCTGCGCGCCCAGTTCAGCGCCGACACCCTCGACGACATCGCCTTTCCCAAGAGCGGCGTCTTTTCCCGCATCGGTTTCACCCAGCATATCAAGGGCCTGGGCGGCGATCTGGACTATGGCGCTTTCGAGGCGGAGGTCTGGAAAGCAATCAGCTGGGGCCGCAACACCGTCCTTCTTTCAACGGAAATCGGCCTCACCACCGACGGCGACGGGCGGTCGCTGGGGGATTTCCGGCTCGGTGGCTTCCTGAACCTCTCGGGGCTGGAGCCCGAAGAGCTGATCGGGCGGCACAAGCTGCTCGGAAGGGCTGTCTTTTACCATCGGCTGTCGAACAAGGCGCCGATCGCCGACGTGCCGCTCTATATCGGCGGTTCGCTCGAAGTCGGGAACACCTGGGTTGCGCTCGAGGACGTGGGCCTCGACAATCTGAGGCCGGCCGGATCGCTCTTCGTGGCGGCCGACACGCCGCTCGGGCCGTTCATCATCGCCGGCGGCCTGGCGCGCGGAAACGGGGCGCTCTACCTGATCCTCGGCCGGATCTTCTGAATCACATACATGACATGTCGCCTGCATTTGCTTGCTGAAATGGGCTGTATACAGCCATAACCAGCGCCATGCGGTTGCTGGTTCTCGCTCTTCTGCTGGTGATCGGCGGTCCTGCGCGCGCAGCCGTTCCAACGGTTGCAGCCGCGGCCGACCTGCGCTTCGCGATGGACGAGCTGATCGCCCTCTACGGCAAGCAGAAAGGCCGGCAGGTCAAGGTCACCTACGGCTCGTCGGGCATCTTTTACCAGCAGATCGCGGCGGGCGCCCCGTTCGAGCTCTTCCTGTCGGCCGACGAGGACTATGTGCTGCGTCTGCACAAGGCGGGCCTGACTCAGGGCCGCGGCGATGTCTATGCCATTGGCCGGATCGTCCTTTTCGCGCCGATGGGATCGGCGCTGGCGGTGGACAGCGGAATGGCCGGCCTGCGCCGGGCTCTGGCGGACGGAAAGGTCAGCCGCCTGGCGATCGCGAACCCGGAACACGCCCCCTATGGCCGGCGCGCGCGCGAGGCGCTGGAGAAGGCAGGGCTGTGGGCCTCGCTGGAGCCGCGGCTGGTGCTGGGTGAGAATGTCTCGCAGGCGCTGCAGTTCGCGACGACGGGCGGCGCGGACGGCGGGATCGTGGCGCTGTCGCTGGTGAAGGCGCCGGGCCTTGCCGCGGCCGGCCGCTGGGCGCTGCTTCCCGAGACGCTGCACGGCCCGCTCAGGCAGCGGATGGTGCTGACGCGAAAGGCGGGCCCGGAGGCGCAGGCCTTCCATGCCTGGCTGAAGGGCCCCGAGGCCCGGGCGGTGCTCGCCCGCTACGGCTTCGTGCCGCCTGCCGGGGCATCCTGATGGACTGGCAGGCGCTTGCCCTGTCCCTGAAGCTCGGGCTGCTGACGGTTGCCCTTCTGCTGCCGCCCGCGCTGCTCCTGGGGCACTGGCTTGCCGCCACACGCTGGCCGGGCAAGGCCCTGGTGGAGGCACTTGTGGTGCTGCCGCTGGTGCTGCCGCCAACGGTCGTCGGCTTCTATCTGCTGGCCGCGATGGGGCCGCAGTCCCCTGTCGGCAAGGCCTGGACGGCCCTGTTCGGCGAGGGGCTGGTGTTCAGCTTCCAGGGCCTTGTGGTCGCTTCGGTGATCGTGAACATCCCCTTTGCCGTGCAGCCGGCGCAGCGTGCCTTCGAGCGTATCGGCGCAGACCTCAGGGCCGCAGCCGCCACCTGCGGGCTCGGGCCCTGGGCCGCCTTCCGGCAGGTGGAGCTTCCGCTGGCTGCACCCGGGATCCTGACGGGTGCGATCCTGGCCTTTGCCCACACGCTCGGCGAGTTCGGGGTGGTGCTGATGGTGGGGGGCGCGATCCCCGGGGAGACGCGGACGCTCGCCCTTTCCATCTACGACCGCGTGCAGGCGCTCGACACCGCCGGCGCCTCGGCAATGGCGGGACTTCTGCTGCTGGTGTCGCTGACGGCAGTCGGCCTCACCTTCCTGCTGACCCGCGGACGGACCGGTGTCGGTGCCTGACGACCGGCTGCAGGAGGGGCTGCGCGCGCGACTGACCCTGCGCCACCCCATGGCGCTGGACGTGGCGCTGGAGGTGGCGCCTGGCGAAATCCTGGCGCTCGTCGGCCGGTCTGGGGCCGGCAAGTCGAGCCTGCTGAAGGCGCTGGCCGGGCTGATCCCGGCCGAGGGCGAAATCCGGGTGGGGGGCGAGCAATGGCTGGGGGAGGGGAACACCCGGCCAGCCCACCGCCGACGGGTCGGATTCCTGTTCCAGTCCTACGCGCTGTTCCCGCACCGCACGGCGCTCGGGAACCTGCAGATGGCGATGCCGGCGGCCGACATGGCGCGGGCGCGCGAGCTGCTTGCGGCTGTGCACCTGGAGGGGCTGGAGGACCGCAGGCCGCACCAGCTGTCGGGGGGGCAGCAGCAGCGCGTCGCGCTTGCCCGGGCGCTGGGGCGGGAACCCCGGCTTCTCCTGCTGGACGAGCCCTTTTCGGCGGTCGACCGGCCGACCCGCCGCGCGCTTGCGGCGACCATCGCGGAACTGCGCACGCGGCTTGCCATGCCGGTGATCCTGGTGAGCCACGATATCGAGGATGTGGCAGCGCTGGCTGACCGGATCGCCGTGCTCGACGGCGGCCGGATCGCGCAGGAAGGACCTAGCGCGGAGGTGATCGCCCGGCCCGCCTCGCAGGCTGTCGCGGAGCTTGTCGGGCGGACTTGAAGGCAGCAGCGCGCCGCCCGACATGGGCACGCATGCACCGGCGCAGCACCCTCGTGTCCCAGCTTCGCGACCTGGGCCTCCGCGACGGCGATCTCGTGTTGGTGCATGCCGCGCTGCGCAACGTCGGGCCGGTGTTCGGCGGGCCGGATGCGCTGATCGATGCGCTGCTGGCTGCCGTGGGACCCGCGGGGACGGTGGCGGCCTATCTCGACTGGGATGCGCCCTGGGAGGATGAGGTGGGCGCGGACGGTCGCACGCTGGACAGGTGGCGGGACGAGGTGGTGCCCTTCGACCCGGCGCGGACGCGCGCGGCGCGCGACAATGGCGCCTTTGCGGAGTTTCTGCGCACAACGCCCGGTGCGCGGCGAAGCCCGAACCCCGGCGCTTCGGTCGCGGCAGTCGGCGCGCGCGCCGAGTGGCTGACGGCGGATCACCGGCTGGACTATGGCTATGGGCCCGGGACGCCGCTGGCCCGGCTGGTGGAGGCCGGAGGAAAGGTGCTGATGCTGGGCGCGCCGCTCGACACCATGACGCTGCTGCACCATGCCGAGCATCTGGCCGACATTCCGGGCAAGCGGGTGATCCGCAAGGAGGTGCCGTTCCTTGTGGACGGGCGCACGGAGTGGCGCTGGGTTGAGGAATATGACACCTCCGAACCGGTGTCGGAGCGGCTGCCGGAGACTTTCATCGAAGAGATCGTGACGGCCTATGAGGCAGGCGGCGGCGGGCGGCGCGGGCCGGTTGGCGATGCCTCCTGCCTGCTGGTGGAGGCAGCCGACATCCTGCCCTTTGCGGTGCGCTGGATCGAGGAACGCGCCGGCTAGCGGAGCCGCTCTGCGTGCCAGGCCAGATGGTCGGCCATGAAGCTGGAGATGAAATAGTAGCTGTGGTCGTAGCCGGGTTGGCGGCGGAGCGTCAGCGGCTGGCCGGCGCGCCTGCAGGCGGCGTCCAGCAGGTCGGGCTTCAGCTGGGTTTCGAGGAAGCTGTCGGCTTCGCCCACGTCGACCAGCAGGTCGGGGACGCGGGCGCCATTATCGATGAGGGCGACGGCGTCGTGCTGCGCCCAGCTGCTGCGGTCAGGGCCGAGATAGGCGGTGAAGGCCTTTTCGCCCCAGGGCACTTGGGCGGGCGCGACGATGGGGGCGAAGGCGGAGACGCTGCGGTAGCGGCCGGGATTGCGCAGCGCGACGGTGAGCGCGCCGTGGCCGCCCATCGAATGGCCCATGATCCCCTGCCGGGCCATGTCGAGAGGAAAATGCTGCGCAGCAATTTCGGGCAGTTCCTGCGTGACGTAGCGCCACATGCGGAAGTGGGGGGCCCAGGGCGCTTCCGTTGCGTCGACGTAGAAGCCGGCGCCCTGGCCGAGGTCATAGGCCGGGTCGTCGGCGACGCCCTCCCCGCCGGCATGGTTTCGGGGCGAGGTGTCGGGCGCGAGGAAGGCGAGGCCGAGCCTTGCGCAGGCTTCGCGATACTCGCCCTTTTCGGTGACATTGGCGTGGGTGCAGGTGAGGCCCGACAGCCAGGTGACGAGCGGAAACGGGCCTTTGCCCGCCGGCAGGAAGAGCGAGAAGACCATGTCGGTGCCGGTCGCGGCGCTTGCGTGCTTCCACACCTGCTGGCGGCCGCCGTGGCTCGCCCACTCGTTCAGCTTCTCCATCAGTAGACGATGACCGAGCGGATGCTTTCGCCCTTGTGCATCAGATCGAACGCCTCGTTGATGCGCTCCAGCGGCAGGCGGTGGGTAATCATCGGGTCGATGGCGATGCGGCCGTCCATGTACCAGTCGACGATCTTCGGCACATCGGTGCGGCCCCTGGCGCCGCCGAAGGCCGTGCCCTTCCAGACCCGGCCGGTGACGAGCTGGAACGGGCGGGTGGCGATTTCCTTGCCGCTTTCGGCGACGCCGATGATGATGCTTGTCCCCCAGCCGCGGTGGCAGCATTCGAGGGCGGTTCGCATCACCTCGGTGTTGCCGGTGCAATCGAATGTGTAGTCCGCGCCGCCGTCGGTGAGCGCGAGGACCTCGGCGATCATCTGTTCGCGCGTCTTTCCGCGGGCGTCGATGAAGTGGGTCATGCCGAACTGGCGGCCCCAGGCTTCGCGGTCGGGGTTGAGGTCCACGCCGACGATTCGTGCGGCGCCGACCAGGCGCGCGCCCTGGACGACGTTGAGGCCGATGCCGCCCAGGCCGAAGACGACGACATTGGCGCCGGGTTCCACCTTGGCGGTGTTGGTGACGGCGCCGACGCCGGTGGTGACGCCGCAGCCGATGTAGCAGCTGGTGTCGAACGGGGCGTCGGTGCGCACCTTGGCGACCGCGATTTCGGGCAGGACCGTGTGGTTCGCGAAGGTGGAGCAGCCCATGTAGTGGAAGATGGTCTGGCCCTTGTAGCTGAAGCGGCTGGTGCCGTCGGGCATCAGGCCCTTGCCCTGCGTCGCACGGATGGCGGTGCAGAGGTTGGTTTTCCCCGAGAGGCAGCTTTTGCACTGGCGGCATTCGGGGGTGTAGAGCGGGATCACATGGTCGCCGGGCTTCACGCTGGTGACGCCGGCGCCGACCTCCAGCACGACCCCTGCGCCTTCATGGCCCAGGATGACCGGGAAGACGCCTTCGCTGTCGAGGCCGTCGAGGGTGTAGGCGTCGGTGTGGCAGACGCCGCTCGCCTTGATTTCGACCAGCACCTCGCCGGCCTTCGGGCCTTCGAGATCGACTTCGACCACCTCGAGAGGCTTCTTCGCCTCGAACGCGACTGCTGCCCGTGTCTTCATCTGAACTTGCCCTCCGTCTGGGCGGGCAGCCATAGAGGAGGCAAGGAGCGGGAAAAAGGGGAGAGGCGAATATGCCGGCGATCAGCCACCGGAATGGGATGGATGCGCAAGTCTTCGAGGCGTTCGCCGCGCAGCTGGACCGCTATGTGCGCGAGCGGCTGATCCCGGCCGAGGCGGAGGTGCTGGAGACCGACAGGGTGCCGCCCGCCATCCTGGACGAGATGCGCAGCATGGGCCTGTTCGGGATCACCATCCCCGAAAGCCATGGCGGGGCGGGGATGAACGTGTCCCAATATGTGGAGACGATCCGGCGGCTGGCCTATGCGGCGCCCGCCTATCGATCTGCCATCTCCATCGGGGTGGGGATGGTGGCCTCGGCGCTGAAGAATGGGGGGACGGAGGCGCAGAAGGCCCAGTGGCTGCCGCGGCTGGCGGCGGGGGCAATCGCGAGCTTCGGGCTGACCGAGCCGGGATCGGGATCGGATTCGGCGGCGCTGCAGACGCGGGCTGTGAAGACGGCCACGGGCTATGTGCTGAACGGCACCAAGCGCTACATCACCAATGCGCCGATGGCCGAGGTGGCGCTGATCATGGCGCGGACGAATGCGGAGAATTTGCCACGCAACGCGCATGTGTCGGCCTTCATCCTGCCCACGAACACGCCGGGGCTGACGATCGGCAAGGCGGACCGGAAGATGGGGCAGGCGGGGGCGCAGATCGCCGACATCATCCTTGAGGATGTGGAAGTGCGCGAGGACGCGCTGCTGGGCGGCGTGGAGGGACAGGGCTTTGCGCATGCGATGCGGAGTCTGGACAATGGGCGGCTTTCGGTGGCGGCTGCGGCGACGGGCTATGCGAAGCGCGCGCTGGATGCGGCGCTGGCCTATGCGGTGGAGCGCAAGGCCTTTGGGGAGCCGATTTCGAGCTTCCAGCTGATCCAGGCGATGCTGGCCGACAGCCGGGCCGAGATCTATGCGGCCGAGTGCATGATCGCGGACGCGTGCCGGCTGGCGGACGAGGGGGTGCGCACGACGATCGAGGCGTCGGCGGCGAAGATGTTCGCCTCGGAAATGTGCGGACGGGTGGTGGACCGCTGCGTGCAGATCTTCGGCGGGGCGGGATACCTGCAGGAATATACGGCGGAGAGATTCTATCGCGACGCGCGGCTGTATCGCATTTACGAAGGGACGACGCAGATCCTGCAGCTGCTGATTGCGCGGAACATGCTGAAGGATTTTGCGGCCGAGGCTTGAGGAGAGTGAGGCGATGGCGACGGTGAAGTTCCTGTTCGATGTGGGGAGCCCGACGGCCTATCTGGCGTGGAAGCGGCTGCCGAAGATCGCCGAGCGGACCGGGGCGACGATCCAGTATGTGCCGATCTTGCTGGGGGGCATCTTCAAGTCGACGGGGAATGCGCCGCCGGGGACAATCGCGGCCAAGGGCCGGTGGATGAACGACGACATGGCCGTGTGGGCGAAGCTGGACGGGACGTCGCTGCAGATGAACCCGAAGTTTCCGATCAACACGACCGCGATGATGCGGGGCTGCGTTGCGGCGCAGCACCGGGACGAGTTTCAGGCCTATACCGACGCGGTGTTCGAGGGCATGTGGCGCGATCCGCGGGACATGGGGGACCTGGCCGTGCTGGCGGGCGTGATCGCCGGCGCGGGGCTGGATGCAGGGGCCTATGCGGCTGCGATCGAGGACCAGGCCGTGAAGGACGAGCTGCGCGCGAACACGGAAGGCGCGGTGGCGGCGGGCGTGTTCGGCGCGCCGAGCTTCTTCGTGGGGGACCGGCTGTTCTTTGGCCAGGATCGCACGCACTTCGTGGAGATGGCGCTGAAGGGCGAGATCTGATGCCGGGGGTGGCGCTTGTCGTCGGCGCCGGCGATGCGCTGGGGGGGGCGATTGCGCGGCGGTTTGCGCGCGAGGGCTACACCGTCTGCGTGGTGCGGCGGACGGCGGATGCGCTGACGCCGCTGGTGAAGGAGATCGAGGCCGAGGGCGGTCGGGCGGTGGCGTTCGGGGCGGACGCGCGATCTGAAGAGGTGATGGTGCCGCTGGTGGACCGGATCGAGGCCGAGGTGGGCCCCATCGAGGTGGCGGTGCACAATATCGGCGCGAATGTGCGCTTCGGCATCCGCGAGACGACGGCGCGGGTCTATCGCAAGGTGTGGGAGATGGCGGCCTTTTCCGCCTTCCTGACGGGGCGGGAGGCGGCGCGGGTGATGGTACCTCGGGGTTCCGGCACGATCCTGTTCACAGGGGCGACGGCAAGTGTTCGAGGGGGTTCGGGGTTTTCCGCCTTTGCGGGGGCCAAGCATGCGGTGCGGGCGCTGGCGCAGTCGATGGCGCGCGAGCTGGGGCCGGAGAATATCCATGTCGCGCACAGCATCATCGACGGGCCCATCGACACGGCCTTCATCCGCGACACCTTTCCGGCCATCTATGCGCGCAAGGCGGCCGACGGGCTGCTGCAGCCCGATGCGATTGCCGAGGCCTATTGGCAGGTGCATCGCCAGCCGCGGACGGCCTGGACGCACGAGCTGGACCTGAGGCCCTGGTCGGAGACCTGGTAGCCCCTAGATATCGACGCAGATCTTGCCGAAGTGGGTGCCGGATTCCTGGTGGCGGAAGGCGGCGCCGAGTTCAGCGAGCGGGAAGTGGCGGTCGATCACCGGTTTCAGGCCGTTGGCGTCGATCGCGCGGATCATGTCGAGCTGTTCGCGCCTGGTGCCGACGGTGATGCCGATGAGGCGGATCTGCTTGGCCATCAGCAGCATGGTGGGCACCGGGCCAGCATAGCCTGCGAGCACGCCGATGAGGCTGATGTGGCCGCCGATGCGGGCAGCATTGATGCTTTCCGGAAGGGTGCCGGCGCCGCCGATCTCGACCACATGGTCGACGCCGCCGCCCGTGAGCCTGGCTGCCTCGGCGCCCCAGTTGGGAACGGCCTTGTAGTTGATGAGGTGGTCGGCCCCCATCGCCTTCAGCCGTTCGAGCTTGGCATCCGAGCTGCTGGTCGCGATGACCGTTGCGCCGAACATCTTGGCGAACTGGAGGGCGAAGATGGAGACGCCGCCGGTGCCCTGCACCAGCACCGTGTCGCCGGCCTTGAGGCCGCCTTCGGTGACGAGCGCGCGCCAGGCCGTGAGGCCGGCGCAGGTGAGGGTTGCGGCCTCGGCGTGGGAATAGCCCCTGGGCTGGTGGGTGAAGGCGGTGCCCGGCGCCACCACTTCCTCAACCGCATAGCCGTCGGCGCCGTCGCCGGGGACGCCGGCGAAGCCGCCGGGGATTGCGCGCCCGTCGAGCCAGTTGGGGAAGAAAGTGGAGACGACAGCATCGCCCACCTTGTAATCGGTGACGCCCGCGCCGACCGCGAGCACCTCGCCCGCGCCGTCGGACATGGGGATGCGGCCGTCGGGCGTGGGGATGCCGCCCATCACCACGATGTAATCGTGGTAGTTGAGGCTGGAGGCCTTGAGGCGCACCTTGATCTCGTGCGCGCCCGGATCGCCGGGTGCGGCCATGTCCTCGAGCTTCAGATTGTCGGGACCCGCCGGGTGCCGCAGCCGCATTGCCTTCATGATCGCTCTCCTCCGATACCCTCCATGCCCGAGGCGTGTGCGATGCATTTCCTCGCGATTCGCACAGTAGGACGCGTCCGCCGCTCGCCTAACGCTGGCCGGCGAAGGAGATCCACCATGGCAGAAGCCTATATCATCGACGCAGTCCGCACCCCGCGCGGGGTGGGCAAGCCCGGCAAGGGCGCGCTTTCGCACCTGCACCCGCAGCACCTGGCGGCGACCGTTCTGAAGGCGATCGCCGAGCGCAACGGGCTCGACACCGCGACCGTCGACGACGTGATCTGGTCGACCTCCACCCAGAAGGGCAAGCAGGGCGGCGACCTTGGCCGGATGGCGGCGCTCGATGCCGGTTATGACATCCGCTCGTCGGGGATGACGCTGGACCGCTTCTGCGGCGGCGGCATCACCTCCGTGAACCTGGCGGCCGCCCAGATCATGAGCGGCATGGAAGACTGCGTGGTGGCCGGCGGCACCGAGATGATGAGCCTGACCACCACCATGGCGCAGGAAGAGCGCGCCGCGGGCTTTGCGCCGATGATGATGGGGTCGGGCAACGCGCACCTGCAGAAGATCCACCCGCAATCGCACCAGGGCGTGTGCGGCGACGCGATCGCCAGCATGGAGGGGATCAGCCGCGAGGCGGTCGACGCGCTGGGGCTGGAAAGCCAGAAGCGCGCGGCGGCTGCGATCGCCGAGAACCGGTTCGCGAAGTCGCTGGTGAAGGTGTTCAACGAGGATGGTTCGGTCGCGCTCGATCATGAGGAATTCCCGCGGCCGCAGACGACCGCCGAAGGCCTTGCAGCGCTGGAGGCGAGCTTCTCGAAGCTCGCCGATGTGCCGCTGGACGAGCGCGGCACCACCTTCCGCAAGCTGATCAACCAGAAATACCCCGACCTGAAGATCAGCCACGTGCACCATGCCGGCAACTCGTCGGGCGTGGTGGACGGTGCGGCGGCCGTGCTGGTGACGAGCAAGGCCTATGCCGAGAAGAACGGGCTTAAGCCGCGCGCGCGGATCGTTGCCATGACCAACATGGGCGACTGCCCGACGCTTATGCTGAACGCCCCGGTGCCGGCCGCGAAAAAGGTGCTGGCGAAGGCCGGGCTGACGATCGACGACATCGACCTGTTCGAGATCAACGAGGCCTTCGCGGTCGTTGCCGAGAAGTTCATCCGCGATCTGAAGCTCGACCGCGACAAGGTGAATGTGAACGGTGGCGCCATTGCGCTGGGGCATCCGATCGGGGCCACCGGCTCCATCCTCATCGGCACCGTGCTCGACGAGCTGGAGCGGCGGGACCTGAAGCGGGGCCTCGTGACGATGTGTGCGGCAGGTGGCATGGCGCCGGCCATTATCATCGAACGCGTGTAGGCGGCTGCAGCCTGGAGGCGGACTGCGAAGCAGTTCGCCGAAGGCCTGCAGACTCGCCGCAGCGCGCGGCCGGCGGGCCCGCTTTGCGGGCTTCGCCCGCTAACGCGGGTCCGTCCGACGGCTACCTGAGGTCGAAGCGGTCGAGCTCCATCACCTTCACCCAGGCCTTCACGAAGGCATCGATGAAGGCCTTTTCCGCATCGTCGGTCGCATAGGCTTCCGACAGCGCCCGCAATTCGGAGTGCGAGCCGAACAGCAGGTCGACGCGCGTCGCCGTCCAGGCCGTCTCGCCGGTCGTGCGCCGCCTCGCGACGAAGCGCCCGTTGCCGTCGGGCGCCCAGACCATCTCAAGGCTGGACGCGAGCAGGTTGCGGAAGAAGTCGTTCGAGAGCGTGCCCACCCGGGCGGTGAACACGCCGTCCGTCGAGCCGCCGCAGTTGGCACCCAGCACCCTGAGGCCGCCCACCAGCACCGTCATCTCGGGCGGGCTCAGCGTCAGCAATTGCGCCCTGTCGACCAGCTCTTCCTCGAGCGAGCGCCAGGGCGTGCCGCTCGCGAAGTTGCGGAACCCGTCCACCGTGGGTTCCAGCACGGCGAAGCTTTCCGCGTCGGTCATTTCGGCGGTCGCGTCGGTGCGCCCGGGGCGGAACGGCACGCTGACCGCGTGGCCTGCGGCCTTTGCGGCGGCCTCGACCGCGGCGCAGCCGCCGAGCACGATGAGGTCGGCGAGCGAAACGCGCTTGCCGCCGGCGGCTGCCGCATTGAAGCCGACCTGCACGCCTTGGAGCGTCGCCAGCGCCGCTGCAAGCTCGGCGGGCTCGTTCACGGCCCAGTCCTTCTGCGGCGCCAGCCGGATGCGCGCGCCGTTCGCGCCGCCCCGCATGTCGGAGCCTCGGAAGGTGGAGGCCGACGCCCAGGCGGTCGCCACCAGCCGCGGGATGGAAAGGCCCGTCGCCAGGATCTCGGCCTTCAGCCGGGCGATGTCGCCAGCGTCGATCAACGGATGGTCGACCGGCGGCACCGGATCCTGCCAGAGGCGCGGGGTTGCCGGCACCTCGGGCCCCAGCAGCCGCGCGACGGGCCCCATGTCGCGGTGGGTCAGCTTGTACCAGGCTTCCGCAAAGGCGGTTGCAAGCAGATCGGGATCGGCGTGGAACCTCCGGGCGATGGGCTCGTAGATCGGGTCCATCCTGAGCGCCATGTCGGCGGTCGTCATCATCGGGGCGTGCCGCTTGGTGGGGTCGTGCGCGTCGGGCACCGTGCCTTGGGCTTGCGGGTCGGAGGGCGTCCACTGGTGCGCGCCGCCGGGGCCCTTCGTCAGCACCCAGTCCCAGCCGAACAGATTGTCGAGATAGCCATTGTCCCACTGCACGGGATTGTTCGTCCAGGCGCCCTCGATCCCGCTGCTGATGGTGTCGACGCCGGCGCCGCTGCCGAAGCTGTTCTTCCAGCCGAGCCCCTGCTGCTCGATCGGCGCGCCTTCGGGCTGCGGGCCCACATATTGGCCCGGGTCCGCCGCGCCATGGCACTTGCCGAAGGTGTGGCCGCCGACGACCAGGGCGACCGTCTCCTCGTCGTTCATCGCCATGCGGGCGAAGGTCTCGCGGATGTCGCGGGCCGAGGCGAGCGGGTCGGGATGGCCGTTGGGCCCTTCCGGGTTCACGTAGATCAGCCCCATCTGCACCGCGCCGAGCGGGCCTGCGAGCTCGCGGTCGCCACTGTAGCGTTCGTCGGCGAGCCAGTCGCCCTCGGGGCCCCAGTAGATGTCGGCCTCGGGCTCCCACACGTCGACCCGGCCGCCGGCGAAGCCTGCCGTCTTTCCGCCCATGGATTCGATGGCGCAGTTGCCGGCAAGGATCATGAGGTCGGCCCAGCTGATCGCGCGGCCGTATTTCTGCTTCACAGGCCACAGCAGCAGCCGCGCCTTGTCGAGGTTCACATTGTCGGGCCAGCTGTTGAGCGGCGCGAAGCGCTGGGTGCCCGAACCTGCCCCGCCGCGGCCGTCGGCGATGCGGTAGGTGCCGGCCGAGTGCCAGGCCATCCGGATGAAGAGCGGGCCGTAATGGCCATAATCGGCCGGCCACCAGGGCTGCGAATCGCGCATCAGCGCGAAGATGTCGGCCTTGACCGCATGCAGGTCGAGCGCGCCGAATTCGGCTGCATAGTCGAACCCCGGGGCCATCGGGTCGGACAGGGCGGAGTGCTGGCGCAGGATGGAGAGGTCCAGCCGTTCGGGCCACCACATCGCGTTGCTCATGGCCGAGACCATCGCGGTCCGGCTGACCTTGCTGCCCATGGGGCATTTCGCCTGGATGTTCATCGCGCTCTCCCATTGCCTGTCGAGTCTGTACCGGCCCATGCTCCGACGTGCGCGGGCCCCCGTCCAGTGACTTCCATCGCTGACACTTATCGAAAAGCTGTTTCGCGAAGTTTGCGCGCCGGCGGCGCACGCGGGCGCGAAGGTGCTGCAGGCAGGCCGGCAGGTTGACGCCGGCACGAGGCTGGCAGTGGACAAGCGCGTCGAACCGGGCTTGAAGCGATGCCATGGACACCGGCCCCACCTCGCACAGCTACATCTCGCAGCGCCTCAGGCTCCACTACACCGACTGGGGCAACCCTGAGGCTCCGCCGCTGCTGCTGCTGCACGGCGGGCGGGACCATTGCCGCAACTGGGACTGGACGGCGCAGGCGCTGCGAAACGACTGGCACATCATCGCGCCGGACTGGCGGGGGCATGGGGACAGCCAGTGGTCACCGGACGGTGAATACAACACTTTGCCCTACATCTATGATCTTGCCCAGCTGATCCACCAGCTGAAGCTGGCGCCGGTGACGATCGTGGCGCACTCGATGGGCGGCAGCATCGCGCTGCGCTACACCGGGCTCTATCCGGAGACGGTGCGCAAGATCGTTGCGATCGAGGGGCTGGGGCCGAGCCCGAAGATGTTGGAGGAGCGGCAGAAGCAGGATTTTGCCGAGCGGCTGCGCGATTACATCGCAAAAAAGCGCGCGGCGGCGGGCCGGACTCCGCGCCGCTATGCGACCATCGAGGATGCGCTGAAGCGGATGCAGGAGGAGAACAGGCACCTTTCGGAAGAGCAGGCGCGGCACCTGACGATCCATGGCGCCTCGCGCAACGAGGACGGCACCTGGAGCTGGAAGTTCGACCCCTATCTCAACAACTGGTCGGTTTCCGACATGCCGCAGAGCCAGGTGGAGCAGCTGTGGAGCCGCATCGAATGCCCGACGCTGCTGATGTACGGGGCGAACAGCTGGGCTTCGAACCCGCAAGATGACGGGCGCATCCGCCACTTCCGCAACGCCCGTGTCGTGGAATTCGGGAATGCCGGCCACTGGCTGCACCACGACCAGTTCCTGCCGTTCATCGCGGAGCTGCGGGCCTTTCTGTGACAGGCGACACCAAAGCGTAACGGCAGAGTCGCAAGGCTGACACGCGCTTTTCGCTGCGCTGCAACACGGCGCGTCTAGGCACCCCCAACTGTCATTCGGACCGGGGGTTGAAATGGGTTCTGAGCCTGCGTGGGTTCGCGCATCCGCCAGCGTTGCTGCCATCGTCACACTGCTGCTTTCGGCGCCTGCCCTCGCCCAGCAGGCCCCCGAGGCCGGGCAGCCTGCCGCCAACGCCGACGAGCCCGAGGACATCGCCGTGCTTGCCCCGATCCGCGAGGCGCAGGCACTTGCGATCCAGGAGCAGCGCAACGCCGACAATCTGGTGGCGATCGTGGCTGCGGACTCGATCGGACGCTTCCCGGACCAGAATTCGGCCGCGGCGCTTGCCCGCCTTCCCGCCGTCGCCGTGCAGCGCGACCAGGGGCAGGAGCGCTATATCCAGGTGCGTGGCGCGCCCAACCGCTGGACCAGCGTCAGCTTCGACGGCGTGCCGGTGATCGGGGTGGACGAGGGCGGGGCCACCCGCGCCTTCCGCTTCGATGCGATCCCCTCGGTGATCCTGTCGTCGATCGCGGTGAACAAGTCGCTGACCCCGGACCTTCCGGCCGAAGCCATCGTGGCCCAGATCGACATGCGGACCTATTCGCCGTTCGAAGCCAAGGGCTTCGCGCTGGCAGGCGACCTTGGCTATGGCTGGATGGGCTTCGGCGGCGGCCAGCAGCGGCAGGGCTCGCTGCGCGCATCCTGGTCGAACGACAGCTGGGGCTTCGTGGTTGCCGGGTCGCATTATCTTCGCGACCAGATCACCGACAACCGCGAGTTCGCCTATGACGCGACCAACACGGTCTCCACCTTCGATTTCCGCAACTATCTCCTCACCCGCCAGAACAATGGCGCGTCTGCAGGCGTGGAGTTCCGCCCGTCCGATGGGCAGAGCCTGTTCCTGAAGGCGGTCTGGTCCGAGTTCCGCGACGACGAAGAGCGCAACCAGTATGTCTTCACGCTGACCGGCGCACAGGCCGGCGGCACCCGCACCAACGACAGCGGCAGCCTGATCGCCGTGCCGGTGCGCGGCACCATGAGCGACAGCGATTACCGGAACAGCAACCTGATCCTGACCGGCGGGGGCGGCCACGAGCTGGGCAGCGACTGGAAGGCGGATTGGCGGCTGAACTACACCCGGATCGAGAACAGCACGAACATCCCGCTGATCCTGCAGAACCAGCAGATCAACCGGCTGAACCGGCCATCGCTGACCTACACGCGCGACAATGTCGACTTCCCGATCGTGCAGCTGTTCACGACTGTGCCGAACACGCCGCCACCGCCCGCCTTCGCGCAAGGGACCGGCACGCGCGCCCTGAACCAGGCGGGCTTCGATCTGAATGTCGCGCTGCCGCTGGAATCGGAAATCATCGCCGACAGCTACACGGCCAAGGTCGATGTCGACGGTCGGCTGGGCACGCTGCCGGTGCGCTTCGGCCTGCAGTACGACACGCGCGACATCTCGGGGAACGTGCTGGCGACGTCCACGCAGGTGGTCGTCCCCGGGCTGCCCGCCGGCAACTATGTCACCAACCGGACATGGCGGACGAACTTCCCGAGCGGGATGCAGTTCCGTTATGTGGACAACAAGCGGCTGCGGCGTGACCTCGAGACTGCGCTCGACGCGCTGGAGGCGCAGGGTCGCTACAACCCAGCCAACAACATCCGCCCGATCGACCGCTTCGAAATCGACGAAAAGCTGTTTGCGGCCTACGCCCGCGCCACCTGGGAAGTTGGCCCCGGGCAGATCGTGTTCGGCGCGCGGGTGGAGAATTTCCGCCAGACCTCTGCCGGCGCGGTGCAGATCGGCACGGTGCTCACGCCGCTGGAAGTGACGAACGACTATTGGGACGTGTTCCCCAGCGTGAACGCACGGTTCGATGTGTCGGACGACATCGTCGCGCGCGCCTCGTTCCAGCGCGGGGTCGCACGGCCGTCGTTCGGGCAGGTGCGGGTCGGGGCTGCGATCAACGACACCAGCACGCCTGGCACCGTGACTGGCGGCAACCCGAACCTGAGGCCGGAATACACCTGGGGCACCGATGCCAGCCTGGAATGGTATCTGCCGGGCGACGGCCTGCTTTCGGTTTCGGGCTTCTACCGCTGGGTCGACGATGTGCTCTATGACAGCCGCACCATCGTCGGCGATGATCGCTACGACATCGACGGGATCGACCGCTCGGGCTATGATTTCATCTCCACCCTGAACGGGGACAAGGGCAAGCTTTACGGGATCGAGTTCGCCTATCTCCAGCAGTGGACCTTCCTGCCCGGCGCCCTCGACGGCTTCGGCTTCCAGGGCAACATCGCCTTCATCGGCGGCAGCTTCGACACGCCGGACAGGCAGGGGGCCGACTTCCCCGGCACCTCCGATACGGTGGTGAACGCCTCGCTGTTCTACGAGAAGTTCGGCCTCTCCGCCCGCCTCTCCTACCAGTGGCGCTCGGACTGGGTGGACACGCTCGGCGGCCTCGGCGTCGGATCTTCGGGTGACGAGAAGCGGGCGGCCTACAGCAATCTCGACCTTGCCATCCGCTACCAGATCAACCGCAATGTCGGCATCTTCTTCGATGCCAACAACCTGACGGACGAGATCTATGTCGCCTTCCAGGGCGAGCGCGACCGGCCGACCGAGGTGGAACAGATCGGTCGCCGCTTCATGGGTGGCGTGCGGTTCGACTTCTGAGGAGACTGCCGATGCGTCCTCTGCCCCCGGGGCTGGCCCTGATCGCCGCCATGGCTGCAACGGCAGGCGCCGTTGCCCGCGAGGCCTCCGCCGACGCGGCAGCGGTTGCGGCGCGGTCGAACGGCACCGTCTCGCTCAGCTGGACCGGGCTTTCTGGCCCGGTCGATATCTGGCAACTCCCCAGCGCCGATGCGCCCCGCGCCAGCGGCCGCAAGCTGTTGTCGGGATCCGTCGGCAACGGCGCGACCGTCCCCGTGGCCGCCTGGCCGCGCCCCTACTTCCTCCTGCGCGACAGCAAGGGCCGGGAGGTCCGGACAGCCGAACGCGTCCTCCCGCTCGACGGCGGGAGCAACTTCCGCGATCTCGGCGGATACCGCACCGAAGACGGCACCCCGGTTGCCTGGGGCAAGCTCTACCGTTCGGCCGTGATGTCTGGCCTGACGCCGGACGACTTCCAGCGGCTCGGCGCGCTGGGCATCGAGACCGTCTGCGACTTCCGCTCGACCGACGAGCGCCAGCGCGATCCCGTCACCTGGCCGGCCGGCGTGCAGCCCACCGTGCTCGCGACCGACTATGGCCTCGACATGGGGGCGATCGCCACCCTGTTCCGCAGCGGCCCCGTCACCGCCGAGAAGACGAAGGCCGCGATGGAGGGCTTCTACGCCGAGATGCCCTTCACCTTTGCAGACCAATATGCCCGGATGATGCGCCAGCTGGTGGACGGGAAGGCCCCGCTTGCCTTCAACTGCTCGGCCGGCAAGGACCGTACCGGCCTTGCAGCCGCCCTGCTGCTGACCACGCTGGGGGTTCCGTACGAGACGGCGGTCTCCGACTATCTGCTGTCGAACGAGACCTACCGCCCGAAGCCGCCTGTTGCCGGAGGCGACGACCCGACGGCACGCATGTTCGCGTCGATGCCCAAGGATGCGCTGCAGGCGCTGATGGGGGTGGATCGCCGCTATCTCGACGCCAGCTACAAGGCGATCGAGGCGCGGGGCGGGATGGACCGCTACCTGGCGGAGCAGCTGAAACTGAGCCCGTCCGACCTTGACGAGCTGCGCAGGCGCTACCTCGGCCCCGCGCCGCGCTGAGCCGGGCACCGCGGCGCCGGATCAGCGCTCGAGGCGAAGGCCCAGCCACAGGATGCGCGGTGTGCCGAGGTCGATGGAGCCCCCGGCATTGCGGGTGACGACGGCCTCGTCGAACAGGTTTTCCGCACGGGCGACCAGCGCGACGCCCGGCGCGACCCCGGCACGGGCCTGAAGGTCGACAGTGGTCGCGGCCGGCAGAAGGTCGGTCTCGAGGTCGTCCTCATATTGTGCGCCGACATGGCGGAGGGTTGCCGAGACCAGGCTCCCTTCGGCCCAGCGCCATCCCAGCGTCGCCGACACCATGTGCGAAGGCGTCTGGGCCGGCCGCAGGCCATCGAGCGCGGTCCCCGGGGCACGCACCCGGCTGTGGCTCCAGGCCCAGCTGCCCGACAGGTCGAAGCGGCCCAGAGCCAGCGCCCCCGCAAGCTCCAGACCGCGCGCCGCGATCGCCTCGACGTTGCGGCGCTGGCGCGTGTTCGGCGCGATGGTGACGTTGGCGATCGCATCCTCCAGCCGGTTGTCGAACAGGGTGGCCGACAGCCGGAGCGTCGACAGCGGCGCGAAGTCGGCACCCACCTCGACACCCTTCAGCGTTTCGGGCGACAGTGCGGCATTGGCCTGGGTGGTGACGGGAAAGACGACGAACGGCCGGTAGAGTTCGTTCAGCGTCGGCAGCCGGAAGTTGCTGTAGGCTGCCCCCCGCAGCGACAGCGCGTCGGACAGCTGCCAGAGCGCGCCGGCGCGACCGCTCAGCCGCCAGTCGCTGCGGTCTGCAAAGCTGTTGTCGATGGTGGTGACGCCGGCCGCGGTCTGGCTGCGGAACCGTCCGTCGCGGATCGCCCAGTGGTCCAGCCGCGTGCCGGCCGTCAGCACCAGATCCCCCAGCGTCAGGTCGCCCTCTGCAAACAGGCCAGCGCCCTGCTGACGCCCCCCAGCGCGGCGCCGGGCCGTCACAGCCCCGCTGGCGGCGTTGAAGGCGGTCTCGAACATCTCGCCTTCGGCGAGGCGCAGGTCGGCCCCGATGCGCAGCAGGCGCCCTTCACCGACAGGCGGCCTCAGCTCGATCTTGCCGCCCAGCCCCGTCGACGGCGTGTTGCGCTGGTCAAGCGTTGGCCGGAAGGTCGTCGCGCTGACGACGATGTTGGCGAAGTTGCGCGCCTGGACATAGCCGAGCGCCTCCACCTCCCAATCCCCGCGGGCGATGAGGCGCAGGCTTGCATCCTGGCCCTGGCTGCCGGAATCGGCGCCCCGGAAGCGCAGCGTCCGGTCGTCCCGGAACAGGAGGACGCGCGCCTGCAGCTCGGCGCTGCCGAGCGGAACGACGGCGCGGGCAGACGCGCTCCAGCTTGCGTTTGCGGCCGGCACGCTGGCCGCGACGCGCTGGCTTTCGGGCGTGGTCTGGAATCCGTCGGACCTGTCCCATCGGCCGGAGACCGAAACGAAGCCTCCGCCGAGGTCGGCCGTCAGCGCGCCGGACAGGTCGGTCGAGCCATAGCTGCCGCCCAGCGCCTGCAGTGCCGCATCGGGCAGCGACCGGCGATCGGCGCCGAGCAATTCGATGGTGCCGGCAACCGCCCCGGCCGCGAAGGCGCCGGAGCCGCCGCCACGCGTGACGCGCACGGCCGACAGGCGGTCGGGCGCCAGCGCGGTGAAGGGGACATAGCCGAAGAAGGGATCGGCAACCGGTACGCCGTCCAGCAGCACCAGCGTCCGGCTCGCGGCGTTTCCGCCGAGCGCGCGCAGGGTCGCCCCCTGCGCGGACGGGTTGGCCGACCGGCTGTCGGAGCGGCGGAACTGCTGGAAGCCGGCGACATCCTGCAGCGCGATCTCCAGCCGGCCCACATCCTGCAGCCGCTCCCGGTCGATCGACAGGCTGCCGTAGGCGGTGATGCCGGGCGCAGGAGCAAGTCCCCGCCCGGTGACCACGATGTCCCGGGGCTCGTCGGCAAGGGCCGGGGCCATCCAGACAAGCAGGGGCAGGGCAAGCAGGCGCAGTGCAGGCAGGCGGGTTCGCATGACAGCCCGCCTAGACGGACGCGGAAGTGCGCGCGACCCTGCAAATGCGCAAGCAGCAGCCGGTCAGGCCGAGGCGACCTCCGGGCGGCGGACGCAGCGGAAGCCGATATGGCTTGTCGAGCTGTCGATCGCCTGCGCATGGCGCGCTGCCGGCCGATAGCGCCGGCAGTAGCTGGGGGCGCACAGGTGCGAGCCGCCCTTCAGCACGCGCCGCGGGATACGGATCTGCGGCATCGCCGGGTCGTAGCTGCCGTCCTGCCCTGCGCCGCGCGGGTTCTGCGGCACGCAGCAGCCGGCCTTGGGCGGCAGCACATGGCCGCGCGCATACCAGTCCGCTGTCCACTCCCACACATTGCCGATCATGTCGGAAAGGCCGAAGCCGTTGGGCGGAAACGTGCCGACCGGCGAGGTGCGGACATAGCCGTCGGCGGCCGAATTGCGGTGGGGAAACTCGCCCTGGAACACATTGGCCATATGCTTGCCGCCGGGCTCCAGTTCGTGCCCCCACGCGAATTCCGCGCCCTCCAGGCCGCCCCAGCCGGCATATTCCCATTCGGCCTCGGTGGGCAGCGCCTTGCCGGCCCAGGCGGCATAGGCCTCGGCATCGGCGGCTGCGACATGCACGACCGGATGGTCCTCGAGGCCCTCGAGGCTGCTGTCGGGCCCGGTGGGGTGGCGCCAGTCGGCGCCCGCCACCCAGGCCCACCACTGGCTCCAGTCGTCCAGCCGCACCGGGCCCGGCGGCGGCGAAAAGACCAGGCTTGCCGCCACCAGCATCTCGGGCAGCGCGCCCGGATAGTCGGCGGGATCGGGTTTCTGTTCGGCCAAAGTCACATGGCCCGTCGCGGCCACGAAGGCTGCGAACTGCCGGTTGGTGACGGGCGTGGGGTCGATGAAGAAGCCGGTCACCTCGACCTCGTGGGCGGGTGCCTCTTCGGGGTAGTGCGCGTCCGACCCCATGCGAAAGCGCCCGCCGGGCAGCCAGATCATGCCATCGTCCGTCATCAGTAGACCCACTGGATTCGCGTGAGGAGGGTGTCAGTTTCGCCGGTGAGGCCATTCCTGTCGAGCCAGACATGGCCCCAGGCAATGCCCGCCTTCCAGCGCCGGGTTGCCCACCAGTTGAGCCCGAGATCCGTCCGGCGGAAGCGTCCGCCATCGACGAGGTCGTCGGTCAGGTCGACATCGGAATATCGGACCACCAGCTCGGGCGCGCCCCAGTGACCCTTGGGCACCACCCGCCGGGCGTAGCCGACGTTGCGGTCATAGGGGCGGTGGTCGCCGGTCAGCACCCAGCTGCCGGTGACATACCAGCCGCTGAACACCGGGTTGCCGTTGGTGGGCGCATCCACCTGTGCACGCACCCATTCCCCCTGCACGGACACGCCGCCCAGCGCGAGCATGCCCTCGAACCCGGTGTGGAGGGCGCCGTCGGCGTCGAACCGGCCGGTGTCGATGAAGTTGGTTGCGACATTGCTGCCCGGGCGCCCCCGGTAGCGCAATGTGCCCTTCGACGCGACATCGCGGACAGCGGCGCCCAGATGCAGATAGCGGCTGTCATCGTCGGGATCGGCCCAGACGAGCGCGGTCACACGGGCGCTTGCATCCCAGCCGCGGCGATCGGCATTCTGGATGTCCCAGGCGTCATTGTAGAGCCCCATCGAGAAGGTCCCGCGCTTGGCCGGGCCCCAGACGTGGGTGAATTTGGCGCCCGTGTTGCGCGAGATGAAGAAGGGTGACAGCACCCGCTCCATCGCCGGCAGGTTGGCGGCGTCGCCCACCATCTCGTAGGCGAAAGTTTCCTTCGTCTTGCCGACGATCAGCTTGCTGCGCGTTCCGATCGGAAAGGTCAGCGACAGGTCGGTCAGCTGCCAGGTGGTTTCCGGGTCTCCGTCGAAACCCTTGTACTCGCCGCTCACCTGGAAGCCGACGCGGTAGCTGCCGCCCATGCTGCCGAGGAACGACAGCCGGGCGGCGCGGAGTTCCCAATCGTTCGGCTGCGTGCCCACCTGGGCGATGCTGTCGGCATCCTGCCCGAAGAAGGTGTGGTCCACCAGCACGACAAGGCTGGGGCGGATGTCGAGGAAGCCGGGCGCTGCAGGTGGCGGCGGTGTCGGGGGCAGATCGGGAATGGCCGAGGTCTCGGCGCCCGGCTCGACTGCCAGTTCCCCAGAAGCCGTGCCGCGCGGCACCTGCAGCGAGACCGTTTCCTGCGCTGCGGCCGGGGCCGACAGCAGCAGCAGGGCGCCGACTGCCGCGTCGATCAGGCATGGTCTCGGGATCAGCGGAAGTCTCTCGGGTCCGATCATGGGCCGAACCCTATCCGTCCGCTTGCCGAGGGATTGCACAGTTTCAGGCACAGCCATTCGGTCGGGCCAAATCGCGCGGGACTGTCCTTCTCTGGGCAATGCGGGCCGCAGGTTCCTGCCAGATGGCAGTTGCGCTGTCGGAGTGAGATGCTGGCCATGGACCTGATGTTGATCGTCAAGCTGATGGCAGTGGCAAGCCTGCTGCTCCTCGTCATGTCGTTCGGCATGGACATGAAGCTGTCGGACGCCTTCGCCTTCCTGGAGGCACCGGCCCTTTCGGCGCGGGCGATGGCGGCGATGTTCCTTGTGGTGCCGGCCGTTGCCCTCGGCCTGTCGCTTGCGCTGCCGCTGGTACCTGCGACCATGTTCGCACTGCTGGCCCTGGCAGTTTCCCCGATGCCGCCCGTGTTCCCGGGGAAGGGGGCACAGGTGGGTGGCGGAAGCCGCTATGTGATGAGCTTGTTCGTGCTGGCGACGGCTTTCACCTTCATCGCTGCGCCGCTGATCCTTCACCTTGACGCCCGGATCCTGGGTGTCGGCCTTGCGTTCGACCCGCCGCGGATTGCCGTGACGCTGGCGATCACGGCCGTCGGGCCGCTGGTGGCGGGGCTGCTGCTCGGCAGCCTGGCCCCGGGGCTCGCCCGGCGCCTCAGCCATCCGTTCGCCGTCGGCGGCAAGCTGCTGCTGGGCCTGACGGCCCTGCTGGCGCTGGTCGCCACCGCGCCCAACATGTGGCAGGCGATCGGGAATTTCACGCTGGTCGCCTGCGCCATCCTGGCGGCTGTCGCTCTTGCGGCAGGTCACCTGCTCGGCGGGCCGAGCGACGGCAACCGGGCGGCCCTTGCAACAGCTGCCTCGCTTCGGCACCCCGGGGTCGCCATGGCCATGGCTGCGTCGGCCGGCACATCGAACCCGCAGCAGGTCACGGCGACCGTGCTCATCTACCTGATCGTCGCGACCTTGCTGGGCATCGTCTACGAAAAGTGGCGCAAGCGCAGCGCCCCGGGAGGCTGACGTTGGCAGACCGGCCGCAGGGCGGCGCGCCCGGTCAGCCTGCCTCGCGACCGAGCGGGCTTTCTGCCGGGTCCCAGAAGACCCCGAGCACCAGGGCGCCGATCAGCACGGCCCGCCGGGTGTCGCTGTCGGCCGTGCGAGACATGCGGATTTCAGGCGCTCCGTTCACCTCGACCGCGCCGACCGGCTGTCCGTCCTGCTCGAACAGATAGCCGATCGGAGTTCCGCTCTCGATCGGGGAGCCTGCAAGCCTGTGCACGGACCGGATCTGCAGCGTCCGGCCATTCATGACGATCCGGCCGCGCCGTTCGTGGCGCATCATCATGCCGCCAAGCCCTTCGGCCGCTTCCTGCAGCTCCAGCAGGTCCGGTCCCGGCTGTGTTCCACCGCCCAGGTCGCAGCCCAACGCCATTGGCCCCGGCCTGAAGCTGATGATACCCAACGTCACCGTCCGCTCGCGGACGCTGCAATCGGCTGTCTGCGGCCCTTCCCCGGCAAGGCCCTCGACCGAGATGGTCGTTCGGCCGCCGCGACGCTCGTACAGCGGGTCGAACAGGGCGAGCCGCGTGTCCGACCGGGCGAAGGTGCCGGTGTAGGGCCCGGCCCGGAAGGTTCCGCGCCGGTTCCCGCCGACCCCCGAAACCGGCACCGTCTCGGTGTCGGACAAGGCGGCCGGCAGGGCCATTCGGGCCGGCTGGACAGTCGCACAGCCGGCCAGGGCGGCCAGTGCAAGAAGGCCCGAACGGGCATGGATCTTCATGGGTCAGTCACTCCATAAGGGGCGGCCACTGATGGTGACGATGACGGTCACATCCGTGGCCGCGCTGCTGCCCGTGGGCACGAAGGTCGCGCCGCCGAGCAGAAGGGCCGCGCGGAATCGCGCCGCATGCTCTGGGGCCAGCCGCACCGACAGGGTGGTGCAGGCAGCGCTGACCGTTTCCATGCGGGCAGCGCTTCCAAGACGGTCCGCCAGATCGACCAGGGCTGCGATGTGCAGCGCCGCCTCGGCCGGGCCACAGTCCAGCACGGCCACCATCGGCGCCATGCCGTCCGCACGCCCATCGCCCGCCGAAGGCGCCATCACGCCAGCGGCTTCGGGCAGCAGGCTGTCATGGCCCTGGCGACGCCGACCGAAGCCTGTGGTGGAACATGGGCAGCTCCGACGGCCTGCGCGGGCAGTCCGGCGATCAGGGACATGGCGCCTGCCGCAAGGGCAAGCAGCGAGATTCCGAACCAGGGGGATGCCGGCATGGGTGGTCCTCCGATCGAGGCGGATGCGGCGCCGACGGGCGCCGCACCCGCATCAGAACTGCCAGGCGACGCCGAGGCTCAGCCGGTTCCTGTCGAAGGCCTTGCTGTCGCCATAGGTGTATTGCCCGCGAAGCCTGAGATTCCCGGTCAGGGCCCATTCGGCGCCGACGCCGAGTGTCCAGAGATCCTCGTTGAACGAGAAGTCCTCGCGGCTGATCTGGCAGCCGTTCGGCGGGACACAGGCGGCGGCGCGCAAGGTGCGGACGGCATTGACCCGGAGGCCTTCGTAGCCGGCCTCACCGAAGATCAGCACATTGTCGCCGACCACATGGCCGACGCGTGCCGCAAGACCCCAGTTGTCCCGGATGGACACATCTGCCGTCTGGAACAGGCCGGCCGGCGTCTGCGTGGTTTCAGAGCCATCGACCCCGACGAGCGCGTAGCGCCCCGTGGCACCGATGACCCAGCCCTTGCCGACGGCGAAGTCCCATCCCGCCAGAGCCGCGACCGTTGCGCCGTCGGTGCCCGACCCGAAATCCTCGTAGGAGACTTCTGCGCCGATGCGCGGGCCGTTGAAGGGAAGATCCTGCGCGTGTGCCGCGCAGGTTGCAAAGGCGGCTGCGGCCGCAAGACATGTGATGAAACGGACAGGCATTCGAGCATTCCTCTTGTTCAATGACGGAGCCGGACCGACCGGCTCGCTGACGCGGCGTGCAATGGTGGGCCGCCGTTTGCGCGAGCAGGGGACCAGGCGTTGGAATCGCGTTTGAACGACCGCCTGCGGTTCGGATATGGACGGCGCGTGAGCCAGACGCCCGACGCCATCGCCCTTCATCTCTTCGGGCCGCTCCGCGTGGATCGGAACGGCGAAGCGGTGGCGTTGC
Organism: Sphingomonadales bacterium; assembly: GCA_027490095.1. Lineage (GTDB taxonomy): Bacteria > Pseudomonadota > Alphaproteobacteria > Sphingomonadales > Sphingomonadaceae > Sandaracinobacteroides. The sequence goes on from JAIXYT010000050.1 coordinate 58,528, forward strand.
CCGCGTCTCGCAAGACGCGCGCCATCCTTGGCTTCCTTGCCCTGTCGGGGCGCCCGGTCAGCCGGCAGCGGCTGTGCGACCTGTTCTTCGATATCCCCGACGACCCGCGGGCGGCGCTGCGCTGGAGCCTGACAAAGCTGCGCCCCCTGATCGACTCGCCCGGTCGACTGCGGATCGTCGCGGAACGGGACACGCTGAGGCTGGATGTGGAGGGTCTGGCGCTTGACGCCCTGCGGATGCAGGCGATTGCGGCCCGGCCTGCCGATCTCCTGAGCGCTGCCGACTGCCTTGAGGCACTCGAACTGTTCGCGGGCCCGCTGCTGGAGGATTGCGAGCTGCCCGACTGCGCGGCCTACATGGCCTGGCTCTCGACGCAGCGGCAGGAGTTCCACGCAATCGCCTGCCGCATGGCACGCCGACTGGCGGACGCAACGGAAGGCGCCGAGCGCATTCGCCACCTCAGCCGCCTTGTTGCACTCGATCCGCTGGACGAGCCCGCCCTGGCAGCACTTTCCAATGCCCTTGTGCAGGCCGGGCGAAAGGAGGAGGCGCACGCGCTCGTCGCCGGGGCAGAGCGCCAGTTTCGGCAGGCCGGGCTGCCGGTGGGGCCGGCCCTGCGCATGTCGCTGCGGCTGCCGGCATCAGCCGGCATGTCGGCGCCGGCGGCGGCCGGGTCCGCAACATCCCAGCCGGACGCTACACCGGTCACCGGCCGGCTGGGCGTGGCGGTCCTGCCCTTCCTCAACCACAGCCCGAACCTGTTCGCGGATGACCTGGCGGATGCCTTTCACGAGGCGATGGTGCACATGCTTTCGCGGTTCCGCGACCTCGAGGTGGCGGGCTTTTCGAAGACACTGGCCTACAGGGGCAATATCCGCGACCCGGCCCTCATGGGCGCCGAGCTGGGTGCCAGCCACCTGGTCGGCGGCAGCATCCTGGCGCGGGACGGCGTGCTGAAGATGCGGTACCGGATCGTTGCCGCAGCGGACGGCACGCTCGCGACAAGCGGCGATGTCGAGCATGACGGCGTCGATGCCTTCGCGCTGATCGAGGATGCGCCCGCAACGCTCGTCGCGCGTCTGGCCGAAAGCCTGATCGACGCGGCCCGGGGCCGGGCGCTGCGCCGCGCGATCGAGGACCGAACCGCCTGGGACCATTATCACGCAGGCGTCGTCGAGGGGTTTGCCGCCGCCCCGGCCGACTATGGCCGTGCACTCGAACACTTCGACCGCGCCATCGCAGCCGACCCGGGCTTCGCGAAGGCACTCGGCTGTGCGGCCTGGGCGCGGGCCTGCCTCGGCCACGGCGCCTGCGACGAAGGCCGCCGGGAAGCCCTGCTGCAGGCGCACCGGGCCATCGCCCTTGGCGGAGACGATGCCGAGGCCATTTCTATCGGGGCCTGGGCTGCAGTGCACGTGGCGCAGGATTTCGACGCCGCGCTGCGCGCGGTCGAGCAGGCCGTGCGCGTGAACCCGCTGTCGCGCGTGGCCTGGAGCACAAGCGGCTGGGTGCGCGCCATGGCGGGGGAAGTGGAAGCGCCGCTGCAGCACTTCGACCGGGCGGAACGGTGCAACCCCTGGGGCGCCCATCTCGACAATGTCGATGGCGGGCGCGCCTTCTGCCTGTGGCAGGCAGGGCGTTACCCGGAGGCAATTGCCGCAGCCGAGCGGTCCATCGAGCGCCTGCCCGGCCATGTGGGCGCCCACACCATCGCAATGGCCTGCGCCGTCGCACAGGCCGACTGGGCGGGCGCACGCGACCATGCGGGGCGCTTCCTGGCGATATTCCCGGAGGGCACCGGCACGCCGGCCATCCGGACCATCCCGCTGAGGGATGCCGAGCGGAAGGCCATACTGATCGAAACGGTGCAGCAGGCCTGTGCACTGGCCGGCAAGCCGACGACGGCCTGATCGCCAAGCCTGCACCCTGCGCCGGCTGCACAGGGGGACAGAAAGGACAGGCGGAGCGCGTGGCAACTCCGAACCCGCAAGGGGTCGCAAGCCCGACCGGGCGCCGCGGCACGTGCCGCGCCTTCGGCGGAGCCCCACGCGCGTGAGCGAGAATGACTGGCGGACCTGCCGAGGGCGAATTCGACCCCGCAAGGGTTCGCGAGCGCGACCGCGCGCCGGCCGTCAGGCCGCCCCCTGCGGAGGCTTCGCCGCGAGCAGAAAAGACTGGCGGACCGGGTTTCCGTCTAACCCAGGAGCGTTTTTCTCGGATTTTTTTCTGTCCCACACAATGTCCCCCACATGCTCCGCGACTGCCTCGCGCGCGCCCGCGCGCCAAAAGAAAAACCGGGTTAGCGGTTTAAACGTTGAACCCGCGCGGTTTCCCAGGTCCATCGCCAGAGTTTGGGTCCTCCCCTCAGAAAGTGAGCCGTTCGCGCAGGCGGCCGGCGTCCAGAACAGACAAGTGCCGGTAGTGCAGGGTGACAAGGCCCTCCTTCTCCAGTTTCACCAGCAGGCGCGATGCGGCATTGCGTGACATGTTTGCTGCTTCGGCGATTTCCAGCTGCGTCAACGCGACATTCCACGGTGGCCCGTCGGGTGCATCGCCCAGCCTGCAGCCGGCGAACCTGAGCACCGTCGCAACCAGCCGCCCTTCCTGGCTGCGCCGCATCAGGTCAAGGCCGCCCAGTTCCGACTGCTGCCCCTGGATGTCCACCAGAGACGCCAGTGCATGCCAATGTTCGGGATCCTGGGCCAGGAAGCTGCGCAGGTTTGCACGCGGAATGACAACCAGTTCGCAGTCTGTCCGCGCGACGCATTGGTGGCGTCGTCGCTCGCCGGCCAGGATGGGCGCCCAGCCGAACCAATGGCCCGCGCGGAACATGTGCACGAACTGGGCGTCGGTGCTTCCGTGCCCGTGCCACATCACCACCTGGCCTGAGAGAACGCCGAACATCTCGCCGCCATCGGCCCCTGCCTGGTAAACGACAGCGCCCTCGGGCACCGATCGCATTGTCGCCAGGTCCAGGAAACGCCCCGCGATCTCGGGATCGATGTGCGACAGCCAGCCCCAATCCAGCAACCGCCTGCGGGCGTCGAGCGGCAACTGGGGCGCGCTCCACGCGCTGTGGATCGGACCCTGCATTGCGGTTTGCACCCCGCTGAACAATTGCCAGACCATATCCTGATACGTCGACCCATAACGCGTCAACTGCGCTGGGGAAGAAATGTGAAAATTGGAAATGCGTTGGCCGCCGGTCTGGCGATTGCGCTCCTGCCGGCCATGCCGGTCCTCGCCACCGAGGGCGGATCCGGCCACTATCTGCTCGGCTCGCGCGACGCGCTGTCGGGCATCGTCCCGCCGCCGGGCGTCTACACCTCGGCCGACATGATCCTGCTGAACGCCAATGTCGATGCGCTGTCGATCGGCGGAGTGGTGCTGGCAAATGCCGACACCGAGGTGCTGATCACCAAGCTGAACTTCACCAAGACCTTTCCGGGGCCGTTCCTGGGCGCGCGGCCGATGATCACCATCACCCAGCCGGTCGTCACGGGCACACTCAGCTTCGACAGCGTCGTGCTGGGCGCCCAGCGCCGGGTGGAGGACAATCAGACGGGCCTTGGTGACACCACCGTCACCTTCGGGCTGGGCTGGGACAAGGGGGCGAACCATTTCGCCTTCGCCACCAGCTTCTTCCTGCCGCTCGGCTATTTCCAGCCGGCCGCGATCGATGTGCCCGGGCGGCAGCTGACGGCGCTCAGCTTCGGGAAGAACCGCCTCGGGGTCACGCCGGTCATCTCTTACACGCACATGCCAAAGTCCGGCTTCGAGCTGTCGGGCGCGGCGGGCATATCCTTTTCGGCGCGGAACCAGGCGACTGACTACCAGACGGCGCCCGAATTCCACTTCGAGGGGGCGGCGCTGCAGCATTTCGGCCCGCGGTTCGCGCTGGGCGCGGCGGGCTATGCCTATCAGCAGCTGGGCGAGGATTCGGGGTCGGGCGCCGAGCAGCTGAAGGCGGCGACAGGTGCGCAGTCGCTGAAGGCCCGCGTGTTCGGGATCGGGCCGGTTGCGACCTACGCGACGAAAATCGGCGGCACCTCGCTCAGCCTGAAGGCCAAATACACCCACGAGTTCGAGGCGCGGCGGCGCTTTTCGGGCGACAGCTTCCAGCTGAGCGTTGCGCTCGGCTTCTAGAAGGCGAGAGATCGACATGACCGGACGTATCCTGATCGCCCTGCTGGCCACCACGGCCCTTGCCGCGTGCAACCAGCCGGATGCGCCTCCATCCAAGGGCAGTGACCCCGGATTGAGCATCGCGGCACAGGAGGCGGCGCTTCCCGAAAACCCACTGAAGAACGCCTATTTCGGCGAAACGCACCTGCACACCAGCTATTCGCTCGACAGCTTCATCGGCGGCAACCGCAACACGCCCGAGGATGCCTACCGCTTCGCCCGGGGCGAGGCGATGACCATCAACGGCCAGTCCCACAAGCTGAAGCGGCCTCTGGATTTCGCGGCTGTCACCGACCATGCCGAGTTCATCGGCGAGATGTATTCGACGCAAGTGGCCGGCGCGCCGGGGTACGACAACCCGATGTTGGTCGAGCTGCGGAGCCTTTCCGACGTCGACGACCAGAGAGCATGGTTCCTGAAGTATGTGGTCGCGAACAATCGGTCGGCAACCCCGACACATCCGCCCTTCTTTGCCGGGCCCGAGACGACCAAGAGCGCCTGGGCGCTGAACAGGGACGTCACAAACAGGTATTACGAGCCGGGCCGCTTCACCACGCTGGTGGGCTTTGAGTGGACCGCCGCCCCGAACGGCGGGAACATGCACCGGAACATTCTTTTCCGGGACGACAATGTGCCGGACCAGCCGTTCAGCAACGTCGATTCCGCCGACGAGGAAAAGCTGTGGGACTGGATCGGCGGCTTGCGCGACAAGGGCATGAAGCTGTTCGCGATCCCGCATAATTCGAACGGCTCCAAGGGGCAGATGTTCGAAAATGTCGACAACAGCGGCAACCCGCTGAGCCTGGCCTATGCCGAGCGGCGCCAAGCGATGGAGCCCCTGATCGAGATGATGCAGATCAAGGCCAACAGCGAAGTGACCCGCCAGTTCTGGCCCACCGACGAGTTCGCCGATTTCGAGAATGGCGACAGCATGGCCCAATTCTCCGGCCGGGTGAAGGCGAAGGAGAACTACATCCGCTATGCCGTCGCCAAGGGCACCGAGTTCCAGCGCGACCTTGGCGCCAACCCGTTCAAGTTCGGCTTTGTCGGAGGCACCGACAACCACAACAGCGGCATGGGCGACACCGACGAGGACAATTATGTCGGCAGCCATGGCCCCGCCGACGGCACGCTGGAGGCGCGCCGCAGCGGCGATATCGACGGATGGATCACCGCCAGCGATTCCAACCCCGGCACGCTGACCGGGGTTTGGGCCACGAAGAACACCCGCGGCGCCATCTGGGACGCGATGGCTGCGCGCGAGACCTTCGCGACCTCCGGCACGCGCCTGAAGATCCGCATGTTCGGCGGCCCTGGCCTCGGCAAACCCACCGACGAAAAGGCGATGGTGGAAAGCGGTTACAAGGCCGGCGTGCCCATGGGCGGCACGCTGACTGCGCCCACCGCGGCGCCAGCCTTCACCGTCTGGGCGGCGAAAGACCCGGACGGGGCCAACCTGGACCGCATCCAGATCATCAAGGCCTGGGTGGACGCGACCGGCGCCCCGCAGGAAAAGATCATCGAGGTCGTCTGGGCCGGCAACCGCAAGCCCGGCGCCAATGGCAAGCTGCCGCCGGTGGGCAACACGGTGGATCTGAAAACCGCGCGCCACACCAACGACATCGGCGCGCCCGTGCTGATGGGCCATTGGATCGACCCCGACTGGAAGCCCGGCCAGACCGCCGCCTACTACGCCCGCGCGCTCGAAATCCCGACCCCGCGCTGGACCACCTACGATGCGGTGAAGAACAACCTTCCGCTGCTGAAGGAGCAGCCCGCTACCATCCAGGAACGCGCCTGGGGCTCGCCCATCTGGGTCAACGCGAAATGACGAGGAGACTGACCATGAAGACCACCAGCCTCTGCCTGCTGGCGACGCTTGCCGGCCTTTTCGCCGCCGTTCCGGCGGCGGCTGAAATCACGACGGTGAAGTGCGAGAGCAAGGACAAGGACGAGCGCGTCTGCACCTTGCCGAAGCATGTGAACCAGGTGGTGATGCGCCAGCAGCTGTCCGACAAGGACTGCACCCGCGGGCGCAACTGGGATGTCCGCAAGAAGAGCGGCTACGACGAGCTCTGGGTGCGCAACGGCTGCCGTGCCGAATTCGAAGTGCGGTACGGCAACCGTTGATGCGGCATGCGCTGGCCTTTCTGACCGGGCTTGCGCTGGCGGCGGCGGCATGGGGGCAAGAGGCGCCTGCGCCGCCGCCCTCGGCTGCGCCCAAGCCCGTGAACGACGGACTCGATCCGACAGCGCCGGCGCGCTTTGCCAAGCTGACCTATGAGCATATCGATCTGAACCTGCCGGCAGCAGCGCCCTTCGGTGACAATTCCAACAGCTTCATCTTCGAGTTCCAGCAGCCCTTCGGCCACAATGCGCTGAAGCTGAGGGCGCCGGTTACCTCGGTCGATGTGCTGGGCGACACGTCCTATGGCCTGGGCGATGTGTCGGCCAAGCTGACCCATGTGTTCGGCGTCACGAAGACCCGCGGGATGGTCGTGAACTTCGAGCTTGTGGCCGACACGGCCAGCCGCGACGAGCTTGGCGGTGGCAAATGGGTGGCAAAGCCCGGCTTCACCTATGCCTTTTTCCTGAAGGGCGGGCACATCTTCGCGCCGGCGATCGTGCAAAGCCTCAGCTTTGCCGGCAGCAGCAACCGCGCCGACATCAACCAGACGGTAATCGACTTCTATTTCGTGCCCAAGTTCAAGAATTCGCCCTTCTACATGACACTCGATCCGGCGCTGACCCACGACTGGGAGAATGAAAAGACGTTCCTGACCACCGCGCTCACGCTCGGCTACCGGCTCGGGCCGATGATGGGCGGAAACGGCCAGGTCTTCGTGAAACCCAGCGTGGGGCTGGGTGCCGACCGTGCAAGCGACTGGGGCCTGCAGATCGGGTTCCAGCTTCTGAATTTCTGACCACAGGGAGACACAGCCATGCGCCTGCAAGCCACACTGCTTCTCATCGGCACCAGCGCCCTTGCCCTGGCAGCCTGTTCCAAGACCAACGAGTCGACCGCGGCAGAAGGCACTGAGGCAGCCGCTGCGGACGCGGGGTCGGGCACCTACCTGCCCGACCCCAACCGCAAATACCCGACCCGCGTGCTGTGGGGCGACGAGCATGTCCACACCGCCTGGTCGGCCGATGCGGGCCTTGCGGGATCGACCCTCGGGCCGGAAGAAGCGGTTCGCTTTGCCCGCGGCGAGGAACTGATGGCATCCAGCGGCCAGAAGGCGAAGCTGCATCGGCCGCTCGACTGGATCGCGGTGACCGATCACTCCGACGGGATGGGCACCATCGACCAGCTGAACGCCGGCAACCCGGAAATGATGGCCGACCCGACCGCCAAGCGCTGGTACGACATGATGCAGACCAGCCCGGAGGAAGGCCTGAAGGCGAAGGTCGAGGCGGTCAACGCGCAGGCCAACAAGAAGCTGCCCGCCATCATGATGGACCCCAAATGGATGGTTTCCGCCTGGGAAAAGACCGTCGACATCATGGAAAAGTACAACGAGCCGGGACGGTTCACGGCTTTCATCGCCTATGAGTGGACATCGAACGGCGAAAGCGGGCAGAACCTGCACCGGAACGTGATCTTCAGGGACGGCGCCGACAAGACCCGCGCCACCCCGCCGCTGACGACCTTCCAGTCCATGGTCCCCGGCCGCGCCGGCACCGACCCGGAGTCGCTGTGGAAATGGCTGACCGACTGGGAAGCGAAGACCGGCGGCAAGGCGCTGGCCATTCCGCACAACGGCAACATGTCGAACGGCTGGATGTTCCGCGAGGCGCGCTATGACGGCTCGCCGATGACGGCGGACTATGCCGCCCAGCGCAACCGGTGGGAGCCGCTTTACGAAGTCTACCAGTACAAGGGCACCATGGAACAGCATCCAAGCCTTGCGCCGACGGACGAGTTTGCGAACTTCGGCATCTGGGACACCGCCGACCTCAACGGCAACCCGAAGAAGCCCGGCGACATCAACTTCGAATACTGGCGGGAAGCCAACAAGACGGGGATGAAGCTGCAGGCGACGCTGGGCACCAACCCGTTCAAATATGGCGCGGCCGCCGGCACCGACACCCACACCGCCCTGATGACTGGCGGAGAGGAAGACAATTTCTTCGGCAAGTTCGTCTCCAACGAACCCAGCCCCGGCCGCTGGAACAATGTCTACAAGAAGGAAGGCCCGAACATCCGCCGCGACTGGACCCTGATGGCGTCCGGCGTGATGGGCGTCTGGGCGACCAGCAACACCCGCGAAGCCCTGTGGGACGCGATGAAACGGAAGGAGACCTATGCCTCCTCCGGCCCGCGCATCACGCTGCGCTTCTTCGGCGGCTTCGGACTGACGCCCGGCAAGGATCTCGTCGCCTCCGGCTACGCGAACGGCGTCCCCATGGGCGGGGACCTGAAGCCGATCGCCGGTGGCAAGGCGCCCACCTTCCTGGTCGCTGCCATGAAGGATCCCGAGGGCGCCAATCTCGACCGCGTGCAGATCATCAAGGGCTGGGTCGATGCCGCAGGCAAGACGCACGAGAAGGTATTTGACGTGAAATGGGGCGGCGAGCGCAAGCCCGGCCCCGACGGCAAGCTGCCCGCGATCGGCAACACCGTGGACCTGAAGACCGCCACCTACCGCAACGACATCGGCGCGGCAGAACTCGTCGGCAGCTTCACCGATCCGGACTTCGACCCCGCGCAGAAGGCCTTCTGGTACGCCCGCGCGATCGAGATCCCCACCCCGCGGTGGACGCTCTATGACAGCGTGAAATACAAGGTGAAGATGGCAGCCGAGGTGCCGATGATCCAACAGGAGCGCGCAGTGACGTCGCCCATCTGGTACACGCCCGGATGAAGCGGATGGGTATGAGCATTGCGACACCAGCAGGATCTGGGCACCCAGCTCTTCACCCTCGCCCCCGCAGGTATCGCGCCACAGGCAGGCCCTCGGGCGGCTCAGAGACTCGCCAGCTTCGTTCCCAGTGTCGGAGTTCCGGTGAGCTTCGGGCACCGGATCGCGCGCCAGCGGGCTTCCGATCGGCTCCTGCGCCCCTTTCCATCCGTGTTTTCGGGATGGCTCGCCAATTGGTGTCAACGGTCCCGCCCCGGCTGGCGCGCTTGTTGGGCTCCCCCAGCAGGTCGGGCATTAGGGCGGGGAAGTCGGCAGCCCGGATCATGTCGGGCATGGCATCCATCACAGCCATGCGATCCTTCCGAACGCCAACTCTTTCAACGTTTTGGAGCACCCGAACATTCTGTTGGCATGTCCGCCGCAAAGTGTCCGGCCTTGGGTCCGAGCTTGGCGCGGCAACCTACTTGGCCCCTGCTTCAATCGAATAGCCTTGGACAGCGGTACCCGGTTTCAGCATCCCGCTCGGCACGGCGGCCGGGTGATAGGTTCCAGCACGCTCCAAGGAGTGGCAATGTCGGGGAAGCTGGCGTTGATCTGTCGTCTGTTCCATGAGGGCTGGCGCGTGCGCCATCATCGCCCGATCACCAGCCGCAGACCCGTCTGCAGCAAGGCGTCGTGGCGAAGCGTCACCTGAACGGGCGCTGCGGCGGCGGCTTCGAGCCGCCAGTTTCCCTGCGGCACGCCATCGAAATAGGCGAAGCCCTCGAAATCGCTGCGTGTCACCGCAAAGCGTTTGCCATCGGGATCGATCAGCGCGACTTCGACCCCGGGCAGCGGCCGGCGCACATCGCCATCAACCGCTTCAACCAGCGCCTCTATCTCGCCCGTCTGGCGCATCGGCACCGGCACATCCAGGACCTGGCCGGGGCGGATTACGGCGCTCACGCCGGGCTGGACAGGGCGCAGCCGCAGATCGGGCAGCGATGCGAGCTGGATCTCCAGATCGATCGGGCTGTTGGGCGTCAGCCCACCGATGCGGACCTGGCCGTCGCTGGCTGTCGCTTCCTTGCGCACGCTGCTGTCGACCAGGAAGCTGGCGCCCACGATATCGGGTTCGCCCTGGCCCTGGACCCCATCGCCATCGACATCTTCGAAGACATGGGGTTGCAGGGCGCCGCTGCGGCCGATGCCGGCCGTGGCAAGGCGATAGCCGGCGCCAGCGTCATGGAACACTGCTGCCGACAGGGTGAAGCCAACGCGCCACCCGCTGGGCCCCAGCCCGGCGCCGGCGCCGACCGAGACCGGGCCGAAATGGCGCTGGGCCGTCGCCGCGATGGTGGCAGCGCCGCGCGCCGCATCCCAGCCGAAATCCAGGCCGAAACTGCCGCGCGGTGTCGCCTGCGCCGCTGAAATGCCGAGCTGATAGACGCTGAAACCCTGCACAACGCGATAGTCGACACCGCCGCGAAGCCGCCAGCTGCCCACCGCACGCGCCACCGCGAGGTTGCCCAGCAGGATCGGCGCTGCGGTGCCGCGGCTTTCGAGGCTGGCGGCCGTGCTGAAGCGCCAGTCGGCCAGGGCGAGTGATGCGCCGCCATCGATCCGGTTGTTGACGCTTCCGGAGCGTTCGACGGCACGTCGCCAGCCGAGCAGCAGCGGCACGCTGCGCCGCCCCAGTGCCACCCGGGTTTCGGCGGACATGCCGAATTCGCGGGCAAGTTCGTTGGCCGCGCTGACCCGCGCCGGCCCTCTGAGATCGCCATAATCTGCGACATCGAACTTGATGTTGGTCCGCTTCCACTGGCGTGCGCCGCGCAACGCGACAGCCGGACGGCCGTCGCCATCCCCCGCCACCACCAGGCTGCCGAAGCCGCCGAGCAGCGCGGCATGGACTCCGGCGGCGACCGCCGGGGTGGCACCATCGAGAGGCGCACGCATATCGACCCGCATCGATATCGAATCGGTCAGCCCGCGCTCGAGCGTTGCAAAGGCGAAACGGCCCATTGCCGTCTGGGTTGGCGCCGGCGGGCCAACCAGCGGCACGCCGCTGTCGACGATCCCGGCGGCGTAGACGAGCTCGTTTTCGGGATGGAGCTCGTTGCCGACAAAGCGGCTGAACGGCCGCTCCTCCACTTCGCCGTGCGGGCCAAACAGCCGCACCACATAGTTGTTGGCACCAGCGCGCAGCGGCACATCGGCAAAGACATAGTCACCGCCGGCATCGGGCTTGTCGCACACCGCCACCAGCCGGTCGTCGCGGTGCAGCTCGGCATCCCAGCCATTGGGCAACGGCCCGCGCAGCTCGATCTGGTCGAAGAGATCGGCACGCCACTGCGGCCGATTGGAGATGATGAGCCCGCGGCCGCTGGCGGAAACGCCGATCAGCGGCTGCGCCACGGCGTTCACATCGCCCACAGCAAAGCTGCGGGCCCGCAATGGCCCCAGCTGGTCGGCGGCGCTGCTGTCGCGGCCGAGCGCGAGGCGGACGCTGGCCTCGCCACTGCCGTCGGCCGCCAACCGAGCGCGCGCCGTCATGCCGGCCAGGTCGGCGACAAGTTCGGCCTGGCCCGAACCGACCGTGCCGCGGCTGCCGGCTTCGCTGGTCAAGGCCATGTCCAGGGATGGAAAGCCGGCCAGCCGCCACGGATTGGCAAGGCGCGGAAACTGCGGCCGCGGGGCTTCGGAGCCGGATAGCGCCTGGCGGCGGCGATCGGCGCGTTCAATCCGCGCGGCCACCGGCAACGGCTCGGTGGCATCGATGGTGATGCGCAGATTGGCTTCATCGTGGCGCAGCGTCACCGGAAGCAACCGGGCGAAAGCGGCGAGCGCAAGGCACGGGCCTTCGGGAGACGGGATCAGGTCGGCGGGATCGACGGGCACGCGCCGTTCGGGGGCGTGCAGTTCGATCACCAACTGGCCATCGGCTTCGGCATGGCCGATCTCGAGTGCATCGAGCACCTGAAGCAACGGCAGGCACAGGCCTTTGGGCGTCGCATAGGCCGGCAGCGCCTCGAGCAGCTGGAAACGGCCGAGATGGAGCGCGACGATGCTGACATCCTCGCGGCCGGCGCTGGTCCCGCGCGTGCCGTTTACCCGCGCGGGCTCGGCGCCGAACAGGTCGTCGAAGACCTTGTCATTCTCGCGCGCAGGCGCCCGCGGCTGATCATCTTCCCGCGCCTGGGCGAATGCGGGGGTTGGCGCCGGGGCGGCCAGCAACGCTGTTGCCAGCATCAGCAGGAAAATCCGCATGTCCCGGCACCAGCCGCCCCGATCAGCTGGTCAGAGCTGGACGCGGCGCGACGCGATAAGTCCCGGCGCCTTGGGATCGGACGAGACATAGTCGATGCGCACATCGCGACCGGCGAGCTTGGTCCTGATGTCGGCGGGCAGCGGCAGCAGCACGTCGCGATCAGTGTTGGGCGTGTAGATGGCGACGCCGCGAACACTGTAGACCGGCGCAGCTTCGCCATCGATGGTCAGCCGGATGTCGCCATAGGTCGAGCGCGTACCGGCGCGGGTCAGCTTGACGACGAGCAGGTTGTCGCCCTTTTTCGACATCGCAGCGGTGTCGACGCTGGCGGTCGCCTCAAGCGTTCCGACGCGGAAGATCACCGGGATCGTGATCGACCGCACTGCGATCAGCTGGATCGACAGTGAGCCGTCATTGGCTTCGGTGGTCGTCGCAGGGGTTGCGCCTGCGCTGGTCGGCGCAGACATCAGCCGCAAATGGCTGCGATACTCTCCGGGGGCGAGCCCGGCGGGCGGGGTCACTGAGACGCGCACCGACTGGCGGGCGCCCGGCTCCAGGATGACCCGGCGCGGCGAAAAGCGGACCATTTCGGCGGCAAACAGTTCGCCGGGCTTCGCTTCGGTGACCGTTTCGAGCGCGCCATCGGCCCGCATCCGGCGATTTTCGACGTCGATGCGAAAGGCGGTCTGTTCATCGCCCTTGTTGACGAGGATGAGCTCGGTGCTGCGTTCGGTGCCGGCCAGCACAACGCGGGTTGGAGCGATCATGAGTTCGGCTGAAACCGGGGCAGCCAGCCCGGCGGCGAGCAGCGCTGCGGCCGCAGTGCCGGGAGCCGCGCGATGGGCGCGACGGAAGATGGAGAAGCACATGGCAGGGGCTTTCCTTGAGTGGGGGGCGGGGGTTCGGCAGGCCCGACGGGACGGGTCGGCGCCCGGGTCGCGATCGCGATCCGGGCGCCTTCCCCTGCCAAAGTCGATTACTGGTATTCGACGGCGACGACGAAGCGGCCGGTGTACTTGCCGGCAGGCTGACGGGCGTCGACATCGAGGGTGCCGCCGACGGTGAAGCTGTCTTCACCCTTGACCAGGCGGCCGCTGTCCTTCGAGCTGATGAAGTCGATGACGGTCATTTCGTCACCATTCTCGTTCGCCATCTCCACCGCGCTCGGCAGCGAAATGGTGTACACCGCATCGGGCTCGCCCTTGACGTCGAACGCTGCGGCGGTGTGGTCGGCGGTAAGGCAGGTCAGCGCCGCGCCGCACTTCTTGTCGCCGTTCGGCGAGACGACAACCACGTCGGCTTCGGTCAGCGACGGGGCAACGGTGCCGAAGTAGAGCGCCGAGGTGTTGTCGATCTGCAGCGGGGCGATGATCTTGGCACCGGCGCCGGATTCCGCAGTGGTGGGGGCCGCCTGAGCGGTACCGGCTGCCGACAGTGCGGCAAGCATCGCAACAGCAAACATCTTCTTCATGGTCATTTCTCCTTGATCTGGGTTTGGGCAGTGGCAGGATGCCGCCGCTGCCCGACAGATGCGCAGCGGCGGGACGCGCTGTCGCGTCGGCATCCGGCTCGAAAATGACGGAACAGGATAGCGGCCAGCGCCGATCGGCCCGATCCGCGCCCTTTCGCCGAACCGGCCGCGCGAAATGGCGCCACAGTGAAAATCGGGTAACCGGCAGACCGACCTTTGGCATAGGCCCGCTATCCGAAAGTATAGCGGGCCCATGCGGACGCGTGCTTGCTATTCCCGTCGCTTCGTCGCCATTGACGTCCTATCCGAAAGGATAGCGAGCGACCCCATCCCTGCAATCAACGGAGCTGAGCGGCTTGACCAGCGATCCCGACAGAAGTGATCAGCCGGACGAAGGCGAACTGGCCCGGCTTGCGGCGCTGGCTGCACTCGACGTGCTCGACAGCCCGGCAGAGCGCGAGTTCGACACGATCGTCGAACTGGCGGCTGACCGCTTCGATACGCCGATCGCGCTGGTCAGCCTCGTTGCGTCCGATCGGCAATGGTTCAAGGCGCGCGTCGGCCTCAACATCCTCGAAACTGCGCGCGACGTGTCGTTCTGCACCCATACGATCGGCGATGACGATGTGATGCTGGTTCCCGATGCAACCGCAGACCCGCGGTTTGCTACAAATCCGTTGGTCGTCGGCGAGCCGCACATCCGCTTCTATTTCGGGGCGCCGCTGGTGCTTGCGTCGGGCGTGCGGGTCGGCACCCTGTGCGTGATCGATCGCCGCCGGCGGGAAGACTTCGGCGCGCGCGAAAGCCGGGCGCTCAAGCTGATGGCGAAACAGGTCGTCGACCTGCTCGAACTGCGCCAGCTGCGCAATTCGCAGCGCATTACCCACATCATCAGCGAAACTGCGTCAGATGCCTTTGTCTGCAGCGATGCCGACAGCAAGATCACCTACTGGAACCGTGCCGCCGAAAGGATGTTCGGCTGGACTGCGCGCGAAGCGCTGGGCGCGAACCTCGACATCATCATTCCGGATCGGCATCGCCGGGCCCATCATGGCGGCATGTCGCATGTCCACAAAACCGGGCAATCGCGCCTCGTCGGCCGGATGGTCGAGGTGCCGGCGCTGCGGCGCGATGGCAGCGAATTTCCGGTCGAACTCTCGCTCGGCATGTGGAAGACCGGCGACGGCCCAAATCCGGGCGGCTTCATCGCCATCATCCGCGACGCAAGCCAGCGCAAGCAGCTCGAAGCCGACCGCGACACGACCAGGGAACGGCTGGCCGAGACGGTTGCCGCGATTGAAGCATCGAACGATGGCGTCGCCATCACCGATACCATTGGTCAATTCATCTACATGAACCGAAGTCATGCCGAAATGTTCGGCTATGCCGATGCCGCTGCCCTGATCGGCAAGCACTGGTCGAGCCTTTACACCATCGAGGCACGCGAACGGCTGGAAACCGACGCCTTTCCCATTCTGGGCAGCGAAGGCAGATGGCGCGGCGAAGCGATCGGAGTGAGGTGCGATGGCTCTGCCGTACGGCAAGAGGTTTCGCTGTCGATGCGGTCGGACGGCGGCCTTGTGTGTGTCACCCGTGATGTCGGCGAACGCCACCGCAGCGAACGCGAAATGGCGCGGCTGCGCGAACAGCTGCTGGTGGCGCAGCGACAGGAGATCGTCGGCCAGATCGCGTCGGGCATTGCGCATGATTTCAACAATCTGATTGTCGCCATTTCCGGCTCGGCAGCCTTGATCGCCGCCAATCCCGCCAATGGCGCCCGGCGGCAGGCCGAACGGATCGAATTGGCCGCTGAAAGCGCCGCATCGCTGGTCGCCAAGATGCTGTCGCTGGGCAAGCGGACACCCGACAACCGCGAGATCGACCTGGCCGAAAAGATCCGCAATGTGGTGGAAATGCTCAAGCCCAGCCTTGCCCCCCAGCACAGCATCGCGCTGCGGCTGCCGGAGGAGCCGATCAGGCTGACCGCCGACAGCACCGAAGTCATGCAGGTGCTGCTCAACCTGCTCGTCAATGCCCGGGATGCCATGGACCCGGACCAGCCCGGCCAGATCACGGTGCGGCTGGAAATGCTGCTGCCGACCGATCCGGTGGCCCGGCCCGTGGTTGGCCGCCGTCCACGCGGCGCGGCTGCGCTTGTGCGGATAGAAGACACAGGCAGCGGCATTGCCGAACATGCGCTTACAAGCATTTTCGAACCTTTCCGCTCCGGCAAGGGTCGCAATGGCTCGGGGCTCGGGCTGGCGGTCGTCAAGAGCATCGTTGAAGCTGCGGGCGGCGGGATCGCCGTCGAATCTTACCCCGGCGAAGGCGCCCGCTTCGACATATTCTGGCCGCTCGACCCGCCTGTGCAATGGCAGGTGCCGACCATGCGGTCGATTCCGGCGTCCAACAATGTCCTGAAGGGCCGGGCCGTGCTGGTGGTCGATGACAATCCGGCGGTAGTCGATGTGCTGACCGAACTGCTCGAAGCCGCAGGCGCCGAAGTCGGCCCCTGTCTCGAAGCGAACGATGTGCTGGAGGCGATCGATGAGGATCCCGATGCCTGGGCCTTGCTGATCACCGATTTCGACATGCCGGGAACGAACGGCGCCCAGCTGATGGCCCAGACCCGACAATTGAAACCCGATTTGCCCGTCCTGCTCTGCACCGCGCTGCCGGAACAGTATCGCCAGCAATATTCGGCGCCGCACGGCTTCGATGCCATCATCGGAAAGCCGGTCTCACTAGACAGCCTGCTCGCCGGTGCCGAGGCCGCAATCGAGGCCCGTGCCGCAAGGAAAGCCGAATGAAGATCCTGATCGCCGACGACCACGGCCTGCTACGCGACGTGTTGCGCACCTATCTCGAGGCCGAAGGCGGCTTCGACGTTGAACTGGCGTCCAATGTCGATGAAGCAGCCGAAGCCATAGCAGCACACGGCCCCTTTGCCATTACCGTGCTGGACTACAACATGCCAGGCATGGACGGGTTCGAGGGGCTGTTGCGGATCAAGGCCGCTTGCGGCGACGCACCTGTCGCCATCATGTCAGGAAACGCCGTGGCCGCCATCGCCGAACAGTCGCTGGAATGCGGGGCTGCAGGCTTTCTGCCCAAGACCCTGCCGGCACGGTCACTCGTCAACGCCATCCGCTTTATGGCGACCGGCGAACGATATCTTCCGATCGGCCTGTTCCAGACAATGCAGAAGGAAGCTGAGGCAACACCCTTTGACGACCGATTGTCGCCGCGCGAACAGCAAGTGCTGCGCGCGTTGTGCGAAGGCAAGGCAAACAAAGAAATCGCTCGCGACCTCGAACTGCGCGAGCCGACGGTGAAACTGCACGTCAAGATGGTCTGCCGCAAGCTGGGCGCCCGCAACCGCACCCATGCCGCCATGCTGGCCCGGGATGCAGGGTTCTGCTAGATTTTGAGGGGCGCCCAAAGCATCAACTTGGGCAGCTTCGCCCCGTCCGGTGCCCGCGCCCCGGCTCGGCTGGCAGGGACAGGCCGCGCCCCTCCAGGTATTGCGCCACAGGGCTGCACTCGGGCCGCTGGGAAGCCCGCCAGAATCGTTCCCAGCCTCGCAGGTCCGCCTAAGGCTCCCGCACCGGATCGTGCGCCAGCGGGCTTCCTGTCGGCTCCAGCGTCCCTTTCAATCCGCAATTACGGGATGGGTCGTCTCCCTTTGGTGTCAACGGTCCCGCCTCGGCCCGCCCGTCCAGCCAGGCGTTCATCACCTCCCGCGGCTTCTCAAAGAGTGCCCCTCGCCGATAAGCGGCTTCCGTCTTGGACCCGATGGCGTGCGCCAGCGCCCAGATCACACAGCAGCTTTGTCAGCGCCATATCAGAGAGCGGCCCGCCCTTGTGGGGGCTCGGGAACACAAGGTCCGGCTGGCCCGGCTCAACCTCGCGCCGATACAGTTTCGCACGCGTAAACGCGTCCACGGCAGCAGCGCGTCCCGCACAAAGGGTGTGGATCACGCTATCGACCGGCAAGCTCCCCGGCTCCGGCCATGCGTAGGTTTCCAGGCTCGTCAGCCATTGCGCCGCGTGCTTGGCATTGCGGTAGCTTGGCACCAGTGTGTTGTGGCGCGCCTTCGAAGCCTTGGCGAATGTGGGAGATGTACTGACGGTCGCCTGCGCCGCCACAGGGTCTATCCCCTGCACAATCTGCTCGATGACGGTCTCGGCCATCTTGCGCGCCGCTGCCAGGTTCAGCTTCGGGTATCCCCCCAAGCCGATATCCCGCCGCCGCACGTCCTTCTGCATCCACACCAGCCAGCTTTTGACAACACTGTCAGGAATCGCGCCCTTGCGTGTGCAAGGCCGGACCCAGCGGCAGAGCCCGCCGCCACCGGCCTAGCGCCCCGGCTGAGAGAGCGCGTCCACCGCTTTCGGGCTCAGTCTGTAGACGCCGTTTGCCATGTCCCCGCTCCAGCCGCTTTCCAGTGTCCCACGATATGTCCCACAGGATACATGCGATGCTCAGGCACGGCACGGCACGGCACAGACGGAAACGGTCCAGAGGCCATCTGCCCAGGGCGAAGAGGGATATCTGAGATTTCAGGGAACGGCCAGAAACAGGCAAGTGGCGGACCTGTTGGGAGTTGCTTCGAACCCGCAAGGGTTCGCAAGCGCGACTGCGCGCCGCGGCAATTGCCGCGCCCCCGCGGAGGGCTACGCCCGTGAGCGCAGGAGACTGGCGGAGCGGGTGGGATTCGAACCCACGATAGGCTTTTGACCTATACACACTTTCCAGGCGTGCGCCTTCGACCACTCGGCCACCGCTCCGCAAGCGGATGGTGCCGGTACAGCGCAGTCGGAGGATTGGCAAGGCGTGTGCGGCGGCGCTTCCTTGACAAGCACGAGCGCCACGGGCTTTGGCCCTCCCCATGGCAAAGACCGTCGCCACGCTGATCGCGGAAAGCCTCGCCGCAGCCGGGATCACCCATGCCTTCGCCGTGCCCGGGGAATCCTACCTGCCGCTGCTCGACGCAATGCGCGATGTCGATGTGCGGCTTGTCACCTGCCGGCACGAGGCTGCCGCCGCCAACATGGCAGAGGCCGCCGCCAAGCTGACCGGTCGCCCTGGCGTGGCGATGGTGACCCGCGGCCCGGGCGCAACCCACGCCGCGATCGGGCTTCACACCGCCCAGCAGGATTCCACCCCGCTGCTGCTGCTCATCGGACAGGTGGGTGACGACATGCTCGGGCGCGAGGCCTTCCAGGAGGTCGACTATGCCCAGCTCTTCGGCGGCATCGCCAAGCGGGTCGTGACCCTGCGCCAACCCGAAAGGGTTGCCGAACAGATGGCTTCGGCGCTTGCCGCCGCGTGTGCGGGGCGGCCGGGTCCCGTGGTGGTGGTGTTGCCCGACGACCGGCTTGCAGCCGAAGCCGATGGCTCGGCCGTGGCACCCGCCCTGCCGGCAGAACCCGCCCCCACGGCCGGGGCCATCGCGGAAATTGCCATGCGCCTCGCGCAGGCCGAGCGCCCGGTCCTGATGCTGGGCGGGCCGCTTTGGACGGCAGACGACACGGCAGCCGCACAGGCCCTTGCCGAGCGGCTTGGCCTTCCCGTCGTCACCAGCTGGCGCCGCAAGGACCGATTCGACAATGCACACCCCCATTATGCGGGCGAGCTGGGCCTGGGTGCGAACCCCGCCCTGGTGGCCGCCATCAAATCTGCCGACCTTCTTCTCGTGGTGGGCGCGCGCCTGACGGAAAATGCGACCCAGGGCTATTCGCTGATGGACCAGGCCTGGGCCGGCGAACGCCTGATCCATGTGTGTGCCGACCCCGAGGCCCTGGGGCGCACCTGGCAGCCGGCGCTGGCGGTGCAGGCCGCAACCGGGCCGACGCTGAGGGCCCTGATGGCCCTCCCGCCCCGGCAGCGCGAAGCCTGGGTGTCGGGGCTTGCAGCTCTCCACAAGGTCTGGACGCAGCCGACGCAGGTGCAGGCGGGCGTGAACCCGGCGGAGCTCGTCGGCACCCTTTCCGCCGCGCTGCCGCCCGACACCATCTACTGCAACGGCGCGGGCAATTTCGCGGCCTGGCTGCACCGCTTCCACCTGCACCGGCAGCCGCACACCCAGCTTGCCCCCACGTCAGGCGCCATGGGGTACGGTGTGCCCGCCGGGATCGCCGCCGCGCTGCTCAACCCCGGCCGGCAGGTCGTCGTGCTGGCGGGCGACGGCGACTTCCTGATGGCGGCCGGCGAACTGGCGACCGTGGCGCACGAGCAGGCTTCGCTGCTGTTCGTGGTGATGGACAACGGCCAGTACGGCACCATCCGGATGCACCAGGCGCGCGACTATCCGGGCAGGCCGAGCGGCACGCGGCTGACCAACCCCGATTTCGCAGCGCTGGCCCTGAGCTTCGGCCTGCACGGCGAAACGGTGCGCACCACGGCGGAGTTCGCGCCCGCCCTCGATCGCTGCCGCGGCAGGGCCGCCCTCATCCATGTGCTGGTGGACCCGCAGGAGATCTCCCCCGGCAAGCGGCTGGCCGAGGGCGCATGAGCCTGTCGGCACCCGAACGCGACGCGCTTGCGACCATCGATGGCGCGCAGATGCTGGCCCAGGTGGAGGCCTGGTGCCCGGTCAACAGCGGCAGCCGCAATCTTGCAGGCCTTGAGGCGACCGCAGCCCTGCTGGCCCAGGCCTTCGCGCCGCTGGGCGAGGTGCAGCTCCGCGACCCGGCGCCCGCCGACCAGATGCTGCCGACCGGCGAGGTCGTCCCGCTGGTGCATGGCCGCAACCTGCATCTGGTTGTCCGCCCGCAGGCGCCCACGCGGGTGCTGCTGACGGGCCACTACGACACCGTCTTTCCTGCCGACCACCCCTTCCAGTCACTGAGCTGGCGCGAGCCCGGCATCCTGAACGGCCCCGGCGTCGCCGACATGAAGGGCGGCATCGCCGTGATGCTGGCAGCGGTCACGGCGCTGGAGGCAAGCCCCTGGGCGCCCGACCTTGGCTATGAGGTTGTGCTGAACGCGGACGAGGAAGTCTCCTCCCTCGGCTCGGCGCCGCTGCTGCTGGAATGCGCCCGGCGCGTGGATGCGGGCCTCACCTTCGAACCGGCACTGCCCGACGGCACGCTGGCCGGCGCCCGGCCGGGCAGCGGCAACTTCGCAATCCATGTTCAGGGTCGGTCCGCCCATGCGGGCCGGGAGCCGGAGAAGGGCCGCAACGCGGTCGTCGCTGCAGCCGATCTCGCGCTGCGCCTCGCGGCGCTTGTCGCGCCGGACCTCAAGGTCAATGTCGCGAAGATCGAAGGTGGCGGGCCGAACAATGTGGTGCCCGACACGGCGGTGGTCCGCGTCAACATGCGCCCTTCGACTCCAGCCGCCGAGGCCCGGGCGCTCGCAGCGCTCGACGCGGCCATCGCGTCGGTTGCCGCTGCGCACGAGGTGGATGCGCATCACCACGGCCACTTCGCCCGCCCGCCCAAGCCGCTCGACGCCAACCAGCTCAGGCTGTTCGAGCTGGTGAAGGCGGTCGGCGCCGACCTGGGCCTCCCGATCGGCTGGCGCGACGCCGGCGGCGTCTGCGACGGCAACAACCTGGCCGCGACCGGTCTCGCAGTCGTCGACACGCTGGGCGTGCGCGGCGGCGCCATTCATTCGGCCGACGAATTTCTGATCGTCGACAGCCTGACGGAACGCGCAGAGCTCGCCGCCCTGCTCCTGATGCGGATCGCCCGAGCCGGCTTCCGACGGGCGGCCTGAAGGGTCACGCGCGCGGGGCGATCTCCGCCCAGGCGCTGCCGATCGCGTCGACCGACTCCAGCGCCTCCGACAGACCCTTGGCCTCGCCCGCCATGAGCCGGTCGCGCAGCAGCGCATAGACCTGGCGGAGCGCCACCGCCACGCCGCCGCCCCGGTCGAGATCGAGCGTCGCATCCAGCCCGTCGACGATCGCGAGCGCCCGCTCCGTTGCCCTCAGCCGCCGTGCGGAATTGCCGAGCCGGGCAGCCTCGCACGCTTCGCGCAGCAGCGCCGAAAGCCGCTGATACAGCATCGCGACCAGCTGGTGCGGGCTTGCCGACGCGACGCGCGCCTCCAGAGACACGCGGCCATAACCGGCAAGCGCGGCGCGCGCCTGCGAGGGTGCGGTGATGGGTGCGGCAGCGGCGGACGGGCGGGCAAGTGTCTCCAGCATGGCGGTCCTCTCAATCGTTTCGGTTGGTCCACAGGTCGATCTGCTGCTGCAGATAGGTGCGCAGCTGGCGGGACTGGCCGACGGCGCGGTCGAGCTCGGTGAACTGGCGGGTGTAGCTGTCGCGCAGCCGCTCCATCCGGGCATCCAGAAGGGCGCGTTCGGCCGCGATCGCCCGTGCTTCGCGCTGCAGCGCCGACGGCTGGCCCGGGCTGCCCTCGGCAACCGTGCGGAACTGCCGGGCCATCTGCCGAAGCGCACCTTCGGGGGCCGAGGGGCCGCCGCGTGCCGTCAGCGCACCCACGATGGCCTCCACCGCCGCCGGCTGTTCACTCACCGCCCGCGCCAGCCGGGTCTCGTCGACAAGGAAGGTGCCGGTGCGATCAACCGACAGGCCCAGATCCGCCAGCCGCGTGGGCTGGCTGCCGTTCGCCGGGACCAGCGCCTCGGTCGTCAGGCCCCCCAGCCGTTGCAGCACCCGGCGTGTGGTGCCATCCGACGCAAGCGCGCCCGCGCTTGCACCCGTGGCCGCGCCGGCGGAAAGTTCCCGGCCGAAGGCGCGCAGTTCGTTGAAGGTCTGGGCAAGGTCGCGGACGGCCTGGCCCAGTTCGGTCGCGTTGCGCTGCGCCTCGATCGTGACGGGCTGGCCTGGCGCGGCCCGGGTCAGCGTCAGGGTGGCACCCGGGACAAGGTCGGCAATGCGGTTGGTCGCGCGGCGCAACTCCAGCCCGTCGACCGCCACGCGGGCGTCCGCCGCCGCCTGGCTGCGCTCCAGCCCGCCCGCAACGCCGACGCCGAAGGCAAATCGCCCCAGCTGAGGATCGCCGCTGGTTTCGATCACGAACCCGGCGGCCTCGCCACTCGCGCCCCGGATCTGCAGCCGGGCACCCGCCGCATCCGAAAGGATCCGCGCTTCGATGGCAAGGCCGGCCGCCGCCGCTGCGTCGTTGATGGCATTGCGAAGGCCGGTCAGGCTGTCACGGTCAGGCCCGATGACAACCGAAAGGTCGGCGGCAGTGCCGGCGGAAAAGCCGGTTGCCGCCGCAGTGCCGGCCACCGTGCCGAACCGCAGCGTCAGCGTGCCCTGGCCGACGGGGGCGTCGGGGTTCGCGATCGGAGCAGACGACAGGGTCTGGCCCTGGGCCAGCGCACGCACCTCGACCTGCTGGCGCCGGACGGTGGCGCCGGGCGTGACCGCAAGCCCGAGGACCGACGGATCGGAAACCGAGGGAATGCCGGACAAGGCGCCCGACCGGATCCGCGTGTCGAGCGCCGTCACCACCCCGTCGAGGCCGCTGCGGAACTGGGCGGTCGCCGAGATCCGCGCATCGACCCGGGTCTGCCGGGCATCGAGCAGTTCCGCGCGCGGGTCCCGCTCGGCCGCGACCAGGCTGTCGGTCAGCGCCTTCACGTCGATGCCGGATCCGGCATTCAGGCTGTTAACGATGTTGTCCACGGGCCTCTCAACGGCCGGGCGCCCGGGCCCTTTAACCGTTGCACCATCGCGCCTTTTGCGGGCGCACTCTTGCCGCGACGCGTTCGGGCTGCTAGCTGCCCGAAACAGGGCATGTTGGCCGATGAAGCCGGGGCGGGACCGCTGGACCGCAGACCGCAGCCAGGCTTCCGGTTCGATGCCCCGCCTGGCCTGGCGCCGCACCCTGGCGCGCGCAGCCATGGCCAGACTGTCTGGGGTGGAATGAACGCGATCCGCAACGCACACACGCTGAACGATACGGGAACCGGACAGGGTTGCGGTGCAGCAGCGCGCGGACCGGTCGCTTTGCCCGCCCCCGAACCCGCATCCCACAGATGGTCCGGCGCGCCGCTGGAAACCCCGGCTGCCGCCCCGAATACCCGCGCGCCCTGCGAGCCCCACGGCCCCGCCGCGTGCGCAAACCCCTACCCGCGCCCTGCGCGCGGACACCTTCGCCTGCGCGCCTGGCGCGCAGTCCAGCAATCGCGCGCTCTGCGCGCAAGCCAGCAACGGCGCGCTCTGCGCGCAGGGAGACCTTTCAATGACCACACGCATGCTGATCGATGGGCGCCACCCGGAAGAAACCCGGGTCGCCGTCGTCAAGGGTAACCGGATCGAGGAGTTCGACTTCGAGGCTGCCGCCCGCAAGCAGATCAAGGGCAACATCTATCTCGCCAAGGTCACCCGCGTGGAGCCGTCGCTCCAGGCCGCCTTCATCGATTACGGCGGAAACCGGCATGGCTTCCTCGCCTTCTCGGAAATCCATCCCGACTATTACCAGATCCCGAAGGAAGACCGCGACGCCCTGCTGCGCGAGGAGCAGCGCCTCGCCGAGGAGGGCAATGGCGCCGACGAGCCGGACGACGAGGATGACGGCGCCGACGGCCGCGGCGACGGCGACGACGGCGAGCCGAAGGCCCGCCCGGAAGAGCATGGCAACAGCGAGGAGGCCGGCGCCGAGGCGCTCCGCCGCCGCCGCATGGCGCTCCGCCGCCGCTACAAGATCCAGGAGGTCATCCGCCGCCGCCAGGTGATGCTGGTGCAGGTCGTGAAGGAGGAACGCGGCAACAAGGGCGCCGCGCTCACCACCTACATCTCGCTCGCCGGCCGCTATCCGGTGCTGATGCCCAACACCGCGCAGGGCGGTGGAATCAGCCGCAAGATCGCCAACGCGGCCGACCGCAAGCGCCTGAAGTCGATCATGGCCGACCTCGCGCTTCCCTCCACCATGGGCGCGATCGTCCGCACCGCCGGGCTCGAGCGCACCAAGACCGAGATCAAGCGCGACTTCGATTACCTGACGCGCCTGTGGGACGAGATCCGCGAGAAGACCCTCTCCTCCTCGGCGCCGGCCCTCATCTACGAGGATTCCGACCTCATCAAGCGCGCCATCCGCGACATCTACAGCCGCGAGATCGACGAGGTGCTGGTCGACGGCCCCGAGAGCTACGCCCACGCCCGCAACTTCATGAAGCTGCTGATGCCCAGCCACGCGAAGAAGGTGCAGGCCTACAACGATCCCGTGCCGCTGTTCCACCGCGCCGGCGTCGAAAGCCAGCTCACCGCCCTCCTCAACCCGGTCGTGAACCTGCGCTCGGGGGGCTACATCGTCATCAACCCGACCGAGGCGCTGGTCGCCATCGACGTCAACTCGGGCCGCTCCACCCGCGAGTACAATATCGAGGAAACCGTCCTCAAGACCAACATCGAGGCCGCCGAGGAAGTGGCCCGCCAGCTCCGCCTGCGCGACCTTGCCGGCCTGGTCGTCGTCGACTTCATCGACATGGAATCGAACGGCAACAACCGCAAGGTCGAACGCGCGCTCAAGGATGCGCTGAAGCACGACCGCGCCCGCATCCAGGTGGGCCGCATCTCGTCCTTCGGCCTGCTGGAGATGAGCCGGCAGCGCCTGCGCACCGGCGTGCTCGAAGCCTCCACCCAGGTCTGCCCGATGTGCGAGGGCTCCGGCCTCATCCGCACCGACGGCTCGGCTGCGCTGGCCGCGCTGCGCATGCTCGAGGAAGAGGCGGTGAAGGGCCGCGCGTCGGTCTTCCGGCTTCGCGCCGACCGCTCGGTCGCGGTCTACATGCTCAACCGCAAGCGCAACGAGCTCGCCGAACTGGAGATCCGCTACGGCGTCGCGCTGGAAGTGGTGCCCGATGACAGCCTGATCGGCGGCCGGATCGCCATCGACGCCAGCGGCCCGCCGCCCGCCCAGGCCCCGCGCATGGCGGCGCTTGCCGCACCGCAGAGCTTCGTCGACGAGGTGGAGCCGGACGAGCCTGAAGAGGACTTCGAGGACGAAGCCGAAGACGGCGAGGAAAGCGAAGCCCGCGACGACCGCGGCGATCGGCGCGAGCGCGACGGCGAACGCGGTGGACGCCGCAGGCGCCGCCGCAGAGGCGGGCGCGACCGTGACCGCGACCCGCGGGAAGCCCGTGAGCCGCGCGAGCAGGCAGAGGACGCCGAAGGCGAAGAGGGCGACGAGGCCCGTCCGCCCCGCGCCGAAGGCAGCGAACCCCGCGCGCCGCGCGCCGAGGGCGCAGACGGCGACGACCAGCCGCGCCGCCGCCGCCGCCGTCGCCGGCGTGGCGGCCGTCGCGAGAATGGCGAGGCGATGACGCCCGCCGAAATCGCAGCCGAGGACGCCGCCGACGCGGCAGAGGCGGTCGAGTCCGACATGACCGACGCACCGGTCGCCGAAGCCGCGCCTGCGCCGAAGGGCCGTGGCCGGCGCCGCGGCAAGGCCGAGGTTGCAGACGTGCCCGCAGAGCCCGTGGCAGACGCCGCACCGGCAGCGCCCGAAGAGGCCGCGAAGCCCCGCACCCGCCGCCGCCCGAAGGCCGAGGCTGCTGCAGCCGCGCGCACGGCCGAACCGCCGGCCACCGTCGAAGACACGGCCACCGAGGCGCCCAAGGCAAAGCCCCGGCGCAGCCGCAAGGCCGAGGCCGTGGCGCAAGCCCCGGCAGAACCGGCGCCCGAGCCGGTCGCGGAAGCCCCCGCAAAGCCTGCCCGGGCGAAGCGCGCCGGCAAGGCAGCGGCCCCTGCCGCCGACGCCACGCCGGCATCGGAGCCTGGACCCTCCGAAGCCGCAGCCGAACCGGCAGCCGCAGCCTCCGAGGACGCCGAGCCGGACGGCCCGCCGCGGCGCGGCTGGTGGCAACGGACCTTCGGCACCTGATCGGCAGGCGGCATCCTGCCGGCTGTCCCATTCGGGCGGCATCCTGCCGGCCGTCCCGATCGGGCGGCATCCTGCCGCCATGGAACCGTCACATGCGGCTCCCTATAATGGAGGGATGACGTTGCAGGACATTGCAGACACGGTCGACAGGCGCGATCCCGGGCCACCGGGTCGCATCGCCTATGCCGCCGAGCTGCGGGCACTTGCCGAACTTCAGGCGTTCCGCAAGCAGCGTGTCCAGCTCATCCGCGAACTTCCCCACTGGCCCACGCGCCACGTGCTCGTCCTGCCCGGCTTCCTCTCCGGAGACTGGGCCACGGCCCCTCTACGCGGCGTCCTCTCGGCCATCGGCCACAAGGTCGAAGGCTGGCAGCTGGGCCGCAACCTCGGCCTCAAACCCGGCCGCTTCGAGGAGCTGGAAACCCGCTTCCTCACCTTCGTCGAAAGGGCGGGCCAACCCGTCGCCCTGATCGGCTGGAGCCTCGGCGGCCTCTACGCCGTCGAACTCGCCCGCCGCTACCCGCAAGCCACGCGCCAGGTCATCACGCTGGGCTCCCCCGTCTCGGGCCTCCTCACTGCCAACAACGCCTGGAAACTCTACGAAAAGGTGGCCGGCCACCCGATCGACGCCCCCCCGGTGGACTGGCAGCCCGGCGCGCTTCCGATGGTGCCGATGACCGCCATCGCCGCCACCGGCGACGGCATTGTCCACCCCGAAGCAGCCCACGCCCGCCCCGGCCCCGAAGTGGAGAATCTGGTCGTCCCCG
This sequence comes from Sphingomonadales bacterium, assembly GCA_027490095.1. Lineage (GTDB taxonomy): Bacteria > Pseudomonadota > Alphaproteobacteria > Sphingomonadales > Sphingomonadaceae > Sandaracinobacteroides. The sequence continues at coordinate 85,874 of JAIXYT010000050.1, forward strand.
GCACCCACTGCGGCCTCGGCTGGAACCCCCACGCCATGCGCCTCGTCGCCGACAGGCTTGCGCGACGGTAGGAAAGGGCCGGCATCCACGGCGGATGCGTCAACCTTCCGCCCCCCTTCCGCCGCACGCATTGCCCCGCTAAGGCAACCCCCATGTCCACTCCCCTGCGCATCGGTCTCGCCGGCCTCGGCACTGTCGGCGCCGGTGTCGTGAAACTCCTCGACACCAATGCGGACCTTATCACCCGGCGTGCGGGACGGCCCATTTCCATCACCGCCGTGTCGGCCCGCGATCGCCACCGGGAGCGCGGCGTCGATCTCGCGCGCTTTGCGTGGGAGGATGACGCAACCGCGCTTGCCGCGCGCGACGATGTGGACGTCGTGGTCGAACTGGTCGGCGGCGCCGATGGCCCGGCGCTCACGCTGGCACGCGCCTGCCTGCAGCTCGCCAAGCCCTTCGTCACGGCGAACAAGGCAATGCTCGCCCACCACGGGCTTCTACTGGCAGAGCTGGCCGAAGCCGCGTCGGTGCCGCTGAAGTTCGAAGCGGCGGTGGCCGGCGGGATCCCGGTCATCAAGGGCCTTCGCGAAGGCGCGGCCGCAAATGCCCTCAGCTCGGTCTACGGAATCCTCAACGGCACCTGCAACTACATCCTCACCCGGATGGAGAAGGAGGGCCTGGAGTTCGGCGATGTGCTCGCCGATGCGCAAGCCTGCGGCTATGCCGAGGCCGACCCCAGCTTCGACATCGACGGGGTGGACGCCGCCCACAAGCTCTCCATCCTCGCCAGCCTCGCCTTCGGCGCGCGGCCGGACTTCGCCCATGTCGAGACCCACGGCATTCGCGACATCCGCCTCGCCGACATCCGCCAGGCCGCGGCACTCGGCTTCAAGGTTCGTCTCGTGGGGCTTGCCGCGCTGGTCGGCGACCGGCTCGTCCAGCGCGTCCACCCCAGCCTGGTTCCGCTCGGCCACCCGCTCGCTGCCGTCGAAGGCCCGCTCAATGCCGTGGTGGCGGAAGGCAATTTCGTCGGCCGCCTGCTGTTCATGGGGCGGGGTGCCGGCGAAGGCCCCACTGCCTCGGCCGTCGCGGCAGACCTGATCGACATCGCCCGCGGCGAGGCAGGACCCGCCTTCGCAATGCCGGCGATGGCGCTTCGCGGATTTGCCAACGCCGGGCCGGAAGCCCGCACCGGCCGGGCCTACATCCGCCTGACGGTCGAGGACCGCCCCGGCGTGCTGGCCGAGATCACGGCGGCGCTGCGCGACGCCGGCGTCTCGATCGAGAGCCTCATCCAGCCGGCCTCCGCCCCCGACGGCACGGCGCTTGTGGTGATGCTCACGCACGAAAGCCCCGAACAGGCCGTGCGCCGCGCGCTCGATTCCATGGCGGCGCTCGCCAGCTCCACCGCCGCACCCCTGTTCATGCCCATCCTCGCGCAAGACGGTTAAGACCAGAAAAGGACCGAAATGACCGACCGCTCGCAGCTGACGCCAAGCCAGGTTCTCGACCGCGTTCTCGTCCTCGAGATGGTCCGTGTGACGGAGTATGCGGCGATCGCCGCAAGCCGGCTGATCGGCCGCGGCGATGAAAAGGCCGCCGACGCCGCAGCGGTTGCCGCCATGCGCGATGCGCTCAACAAGCTCGCCTTCGACGGCACCGTCGTCATCGGCGAAGGCGAGCGCGACGAGGCCCCGATGCTCTTCATCGGCGAGAAAGTGGGCTCCGCCATCGGCACCGGCCCCAAGATCGACATCGCGCTCGATCCGCTGGAAGGCACCACCATCACCGCAAAGGCCGGCCCGAACGCACTTGCCGTGCTGGCAATCGCCGAGGAAGGCGGCCTCCTCCACGCCCCCGACACCTACATGGAAAAGCTGGCGATCGGTCCTGGCTATCCCTTGGGGCTCGTCAGCCTCACGAAGACGCCGACCGAGAATGTCACCGCACTCGCCGAAGCCAAGGGCGTGAAACCGTCCGACATCATCGCCTGCGTGCTGGATCGCCCCCGCCACGAGGCCTTGATCAAGGAGCTGCGCGGGCTCGGCTGCGGCATCCACCTGATCCCCGACGGCGATGTCGCCGGCGTGATCGCGGTGGCCAACCCCGACACCACGATCGACATCTACATGGGCTCCGGTGGCGCGCCGGAGGGCGTGCTGGCAGCCGCCGCGCTGCGCTGCGTCGGCGGCCAGTTCCAGGGCCGCCTGATCTTCCGCAACGAGGACGAGAAATCCCGCGCGCGGCGCATCGGCATCACCGATTTCGACCGCATCTACAGCCTGGAGGATCTCGCCAAGGGCGACGTGATCTTCGCGGCAACCGGCGTCACCGACGGCAGCCTTCTTGAGGGCGTGCGCCGCTACAAGACCGGACGCATCACCACCGAGAGCATCGTGATGCGTGCATCCAGCGGCACCGTCCGCCGCGTCAAGGGCGACCGCCGCAGCGACCCGGCCTGACGCATGGCCGACCGGCCCGTCGCACGCGCCGGACAGCCGATGCCACGGGGCGGATCCGTCGCCCTGGGCCTGCTGGCACGGACGCTGCTGGCGGCAGTTGCGCTCCCGGTGCAGGGCTCGCCAACCGCCGCGGCCGACATCGCGGCCAACGTCACCCTGCGCAACATCCACATCGTCGACCCGGTGGACGGTTCCATCGCCCGAAACCGGGTCATCGAGATCCGGAATGGCATGGTCGTTTCCATTCGCCGTGATCGCGGCGGAGGCGGGTCGGCGACCGGGCTCTCCATCGATGGCGCGGGCAGCTACGCGATCCCCGGCCTGTGGGATTCGCATGTCCACATCCTCCAGGGCGGCATGGCAGAGGCGCGCAGGGATGCCGCCAGGTTGCTGGCCCATGGGATCACACACGCCAGGGACATGGGTTCGGGGCTGGAGGCCGTTTCGGCCTTTCGCGCCGACCCGGGGACCGACGAGGCGCGGGCGCTGCACCTGCTCGCGGCCGGGCCGACCCTCTGGACCTTCGAGCTCCCCTACGGCGATCAGTCCCAGAAGCGGCTGGTCCGAACACCGGCGGAAATCGGCACGACTGTCGACAGCCTGGCCGGTGCAGGCGTTGACCTCATCAAGCCCTATGCAGGGTTCGACGCCGGATCCCTCGGCAACCTTGTTGCCGCAGCGCAACGGCACCGGATTCCGGTTGCCGGCCATGCCCAGTCCGGCCTCACCCTCGAGGAACATGCCCGGATCGGGGTGTCGTCGATCGAGCATTTCGACTTCTCGTCATTCCAGGAATGCGCAGCCGATTCCGACAGCTATTTCCAGCGGGTGATCGCCTCCCGCTTCCGCAATGCCCCGGAATCGATACCGGCCATCTACGCCGCCTTTGCAGACGCGATCGATCCGCAGGCCTGCCGCCAGGCGATGCGTCGCGCGGGCGCCGCGGGCCGGGGCAATTTCGCGATCGTGCCGACGCTTCACGTCACCTTCCTGCCGGAGCAGGCTTCACGGGCCGCGCTGGCGGCACTGCCAGCCGACAGGCGCGAACCTTGCGAACTCTACCTCCGGCAATTCGATGCGCGAAACCCGAACGGAAGCGAGCAGCTTCGCCAGGCAAGCCAGCGCCTCATGACGACCCTGGAGGGCTCGGGGATCGCAATTCTCGCAGGTACCGATGCGCCGGCTTTCTGTGCGGGCCCCGGCGCGGCCTTGTCGCAGGAACTCAGATTGCTTCATGAAGCCGGGCTTTCGCCAATCGAGGTCCTGCGCGCGGCGACGCTGATGCCGGCGCGGCATTTCGGCTTCGGCAAGCGCTTTGGTCGCATCTTGACCGGCAGGCCCGCCGATCTTGTCCTGCTGTCCGGCGATCCGCTGAAATCTCTTGAGGCCTACGAAAGGCCCGTCGGGGTTCTTGCCCGGGGACGGTGGTGGAGCAAGGCTGAACTGAACCGCCTTCGGACCCAGCCGCAAGCAGGCGGCTGACAGTCAGCGGACTTCTCCTGCACGACCTGCACGCCCGCTCCGGCCCGGCCCTCAGGGGGTCGCGATCCGGTCCATCCAATTGTCCCCGATATACATCCGCATGGGCTTGCCCGGCTCTTCCTTGAAGACCACGGCCTCGCCGATGGGGGGGCTGCCGGTCGGTGCGTCCAGACGGAAGCGGCCGCCGCCCAGCGGCTCCAGCTTCTGCGCGCCGTCGATGCCCGCCGCAGTGGAGGGGAGAAGCGCCAGCCGGTCGTTCAGCACCACGACCGTCATATCGGCGCCCCGGCTGCGATAGACCCCCTGGAAGCGCGCCCAGCCCGGATCCCACTGGATGGGCGCCGGCTTGGCAGACGCCTTGGCGAACAGCGGCCCCACCGCTGCGATCAGCTGGCGGGCAATGTCCCCGGCCTCGCCATCGGCGCTGTTGGTCAGCACGATCACCCCGAACCGGTCCGCGGGCTGGAACAGCGTCTGGGTGATATAGCCCGGATAGCCGCCGCTGTGGCCGACATAGCTCCTGTCATTGATGCGCTGGGTCTGGAAGCCAAGCCCGGTTCCGTTCCGCCAGGTCTCTTCCACGGAACGCACCCGCTGCATCTCGCGCATCGAGCCACTGGAGAGGATCTGGGTCCCGCCGCGCGGACCTTTCCGGAACTGGGCCGACACGAATTTCGCCATGTCGCCCAGATCCGATGTCAGCCCGGTCGCAGCCGCCATGCCGCGCGCATCGACAAAGCCGAACACCTCGCGCGAACCATCGGGCATTCGCCGGCCATAGGGGGTCGCCAGTCCCGGCACGGCCAGGTCGAAGCTTGAGTCCGTCATCCCCAACGGCGCCAGGATGTTGGCCTGTGCATAGTCGGCAAAGCGCTGCCCGCTCAGCTTTTCCACCAGCATGCCGGCAACCGCATAGGCAAGGTTCGAATATTTCCAGCGAGTCTGCGGGGCAAAGGCCGCCTGCCGGTCCCCCATCAGGGCGACCAGCTCCGCCTCGGTCGGGAATTGGTAGCTTGTCCAGTGGTCGCCCGCCTCGCGCGGCAGGCCCGAACTGTGCGACAGCAGCTGTTCCACGGTGATCGGCCCGTCATCGTCGCCTGCCGGCTTCACCTTGAACCAGGGCAGATGCTTCTCCACCGGGTCATCCAGCTGCAGCTTGCCCTCCTCGCGCAGCTGCATGATGGCAATTGCCGTCAGCATCTTCGAATGCGAGGCCATGCGGAACCGGGTCTCCGCCGTCATCGGCACGCGCTTCTTCACGTCCGCAAAGCCGAAGCCCTTCTGCCAGATCAGCGCCTGGTCCTGCACCACGCCCACCATAACGCCGGGAAGCCCGCGATAGGCGAGTTGCGCATCGAGCCAGGCCGAAAACAGCCGCGTCTGGCCAAGGAACTCGGGGTCAACGGCTAGGGAGGCAGGCTGGGCTGCAGGTGCAGGCTGCGCCAAGGCGCCCGGCCCTGGCACTGCGAGGCCAAGGTACAGGCCTGCAGCCACGGCAAGGTTGATGGCTCTGGACATTCGCGGCTCCCCCCGAAAAGCCGCCAGAGTAAGGCCCACGGCCCTGCGCGCAAGGGAAGCCGTGCACCGGACGACACGCGCGAACGCCCCTGCGGGATTGTCAGCCGTCCACGATCCGCACCTTCGCGGCCGCCTCGGCCGCCAGCGCCCGCGCTGCATCCGTGCTCTCGGCCCGGGCAAGCGCCACACCCATCCGCCGCCAGGGCCGCGTCACCGGCTTGCCGAACAGCCGCACGTCAACCACACCACCCGCCACGGCCAGCGCGTCGGCCAGCCCCTCGAAGCGGAAACGCTCGGCATCGCGCGCCGCCAGGATCACCGCCGACGCCGAAGGTCCCCGCATGGTGACTTCGGGCACCGGAAGCCCCATCACCGCGCGCGTATGCAGGTCGAACTCCGAAAGCTCCTGCGAAACCAGCGTCACCATCCCCGTGTCGTGCGGGCGCGGCGACAGCTCGGAAAAGATCACCTCGTCCCCCTTCACGAAGAACTCCACCCCGAACAGCCCATAGCCGCCCAGCTCGTCAACCACCTTCGCCGCCATCGCCTGCGCCTCGGCCAGCGCCGAAGCCGACATCGCCGCCGGCTGCCAGCTCTCCTGGTAATCGCCCCGCTCCTGCCGGTGCCCGATCGGCGGGCAGAAGCGGATGCCGGCCCTCGTCCGCACCGTCAGCAGCGTGATCTCGTAGTCGAAGGCGATGAAGCCCTCCACGATCACCCGAACCCGGTCACCGCGCATGTTGGCGACTGCATAGTCCCAGGCGGCCGCCATCTGGGCCGCCTCGCGCACCGTGCTCTGCCCCTTGCCCGAACTGCTCATCACCGGCTTCACCACGCAGGGCAGCCCCACATGTTTCAGTGCAGCCTCAGCCTCCTCCAGCGTCTCGGCATAGCGGTAGCGCGACGTCGTAAGCCCCAGCGTCTCCGACGCGAGATCCCGGATCGCATCCCGGTTCATCGTCATCTGCGCCGCCCGCGCCGAGGGCACCACCACCGTGCCCGCCGCCTCCACCTCGGCCAGAACCTCGGTGCGGATCGCCTCGATCTCCGGCACCACATAGTCGGGCCTGTGCCTCGCGATCACCGCCCGCAAAGCGTCGCCGTCCAGCATCGAGAACACCTCGAACCCGTCCGCCACCTGCATCGCCGGCGCGTGCCGATAGCTGTCGCAGGCGATCACATGCGCACCCAGCCGCTTGGCCGAAATCACGAACTCCCGCCCCAGTTCCCCCGAACCCAGAAGCAGTATGCGCGCCGTGAATGCCATGTCCGTCCCCATCGAATATCCCGGTCGCGCATGAAGCCCCGCGCCGGGTGCGTCAATCGACAGGCCGAGATTGCCCGCGGCCCGCGCGATGGCCTAACAGGGGCGCCATGAAAGCCGCCCACCTCGCAGCCGCCCTCCTTGCCTTCGCCCCGCTCCCGGCGCAGGCCGCCCTGTCGCCCGCCGAGCAGACGATGGTCGCAACCGTCGATGCCAACGCCGAGCGCAGCATCGCCCTCCTCGAGCGGCTGGTGAACCAGAACAGCGGCACCAACAATGTCGAGGGCGTGACCAAGGTCGCCGACATGCTGCGGCCCGAGTTCGAAGCGCTGGGCTTCAAGGTCCGCTGGATCCCGCAAGGAGAGGTCGGCCGCGCCGGCCACCTGTTCGCCGAGCATGTCGGCAAGAAGGGCACCAAGCGCCTCCTCCTCATCGCCCACCTCGACACCGTCTTCGAACCCGACAGCCCCTTCCAGCGCTTCGCCCGCGAAGGCGACATCGCGCGCGGCCCCGGCGTCGGCGACAACAAGGGCGGGATCGTCATCCTGCTCTCCGCCCTCCAGGCGATGAAGGCGGCCGGAACCCTCAAGGACGCGAACATCGTCGTCGCCCTTACAGGCGACGAGGAAGAGGCAGGCTCCCCGCGCAGCATCGCCCGCGCGGATCTCATCGCCGAAGGCAAGCGTGCGGACGTTGCACTCGATTTCGAAGGCCTGGTCCGCATCGACGGCCGTGACATGGGCTCGATCGCCCGCCGCTCGTCCAACACCTGGACGCTGACGACCCGCGGCCAGACCGGCCATTCCAGCGGCATCTTCTCCGAGAGGCTCGGCGACGGCGCCGTGTTCGAAATGAGCCGCATCCTCGCAGCCTTCCGCACCGAGCTCCCCGAACCCAGCCTCACCTTCAACGTCGGCCTTCTGGCCGGCGGCGAACGCGTGGATGTGGACCGCGACGGCGTGCGCGCCAGCGTCACCGGCAAGTCCAACATCATCCCGCCCATCGCGGTCGCGGTCGGCGAATTCCGCAGCCTGTCGCCGGAACAGTCCGAGCGCGTCCGCACGAAAATGCAGGCGATCGTCGCCCGCAACGCCCCGAAAACGAGCGCGGAACTCGTCTTCAACGATCCCTACCCGCCAATGGCCCCAACCGAAGGCAACCGAGCGATCCTTGCCCGCCTCAACACCGTCAACCGCGACCTCGGCCTGCCCGAAATGCCCGAGCTCGATCCCCTGCGCCGCGGCGCCGGTGACATCGGCTTCGTCGCAGCCGACGTCGACAGCCTGGCAGGCATGGGCCCGGCCGGCAGCGGCGACCACACCGAGCGCGAGCTGGTCGATCTCACGTCCCTCCCCCTCCAGGCCCGCCGCGCCGCCATCCTGATGACCCGCCTCAGCCGCGAGCAGGCGAAATGACGAATGGCCCAGCCCCCGCCGTGCTGCTGACGGGCGGCGCAGGCTACATCGGCTCCCACATCGCGCTCGCGCTGAGAGACCTCGGCCAGCCCGTCGTCATCCTGGACAATTTCGTGACCGGCAGCCGGCAGCTGGTCCCAGAGGGCGTGCCGCTGGTGGAAGCCGACTGCGCCGACAGAACGACCGTCACCCAGGCCGTCCGCGCGCACGGCGTCGACACCGTGATCCACTGCGCCGGGCTCATTTCCGTGACGGAATCCGTGCGCGAGCCCCTGCTCTACTACAACAGCAATGTCGGCAATGCGGTCGCCCTGTTCGATGCAGCGCTGTCCGGCGGCGCGAAGCACATCCTCTTCTCTTCCACCGCGACCGTCTACGGCGCACCCGACGCCCCGTCGCTGGACGAGGACCTGCCGCTCGCACCGGTCAATCCCTATGCCGCCAGCAAGGCAATGGTCGAGCGCGTGCTCGGCGACCTCGTGGCGACGGGGCGGGCCACCGTCGGCATCCTGCGCTACTTCAACGTTGCCGGAGCCGATCCCGCCGGCCGCGCTGGCCAGATCTCGAAGGAGGCAACCCACCTCATCAAGATCGCAGCCGAAGCCGCCGTCGGAAAGCGCACCGGGGTCCTCGTCACCGGAACAGACTTCCCCACGCCCGATGGCACTGGCGTCAGGGACTATATCCACGTGAGCGACCTCGCCGCAGCCCACGTCGCAGCCGTCGCCCGCCTTCGGGAGGGCGTGCCCTCCTTCACGGTCAATGTCGGCTACGGGCAGGGCTCCTCCGTCCGCGACGTGCTAGACTGCGTGGACCGTATCACCGGCCGGCAAATCCCCCGCTCCGACGCGCCGCGTCGCCCCGGCGATGTGGCGCAGCTCGTCGCGAACCCCGCCCGGGCGCGCAAGCTGCTGGGATGGACACCCGTCCACGCCAACCTCGACACCATCGTGCGGGATGCGATCGCCTGGGAACGCAAGCTGGCCGAAGCCGCCGGCTGACCAGCGGATCGGCTGCGTCAGCGGACCCGATCGATCCGTCCGGCCGCCCGGCCAGGGGTCCCGTCCGCAGCGCCGGCATCCCCCCGATAGCCCAACCGGGCGCCCGGGCGGGCCGAACCGATCACATCGGCCACGATATACAGAGGCCGCCCCTTCGCCTCCACATAGACACGCCCAAGATACTCCCCGATCAGCCCCAGCACGAACATCTGCGCAGAGCCCAGCAGGATCACCAGAAGCGCAAGCGAGGTCCAGCCCTCGACAGTTCCGCCGCGCATCCAGACGAACAGGGTGTAGGCGCCGAACAGAAGGGCCAGCACCCCCAGCAACATCCCCAGCTGCGTCGCAAGCCGAAGCGGTGCAGTGGAAAAGCCCGTCACCGCATCGAAGGCGAGCCGCAGCATCTTCGACAGCGGATAATGGGTCTCGCCCGCATGCCGTTCGGCGCGGTGGTAGGGCAGCGGCAGCTGCTTGAAGCCGATCCAGGCGACCATCCCGCGGATGAAACGGGCCTGCTCGGGCAGGCTCAGCAGGGCATCCAGCGCACGGCGGCTCATCAAGCGGAAATCGCCCGTGTCGACGGGGATCTCGATGTCGGTCAACCGGTCCAGAAGCCGGTAGAACATGGCGGCCGACAGCTTCTTGCCCACGGTCTCGCCGGCCCGGCTGACCCTCAGGCCATAGACCACGTCGGCACCCTCGGCATCCATCTTCGCCATCATGTCGGCCAACAGCTCGGGCGGATCCTGCAGATCGGCATCGATGATCAGGATCCGTTCCCCAAGGCTGAGATCGAGCCCGGCCGTCAGCGCAAGCTGGTGGCCATGATTGCGCGCCAGATTGATCGCGACCAGCTGCGGATCGAGCGCAGCCAGTCGCTGCATCGACGCCCAGGTGCCGTCCCGTGACCCGTCGTTGATGAGGATCAGCTCGTAATCCGTTCCGACCTGCTTGCGGGCGGCAGCGGTCACGCGCCGGTGCAGTTCGTCGATGCACGCCTCTTCGTTGTAGCAGGGAATGACGATCGACAATGCTGTCACGTGCGGCAAGTCCTTTCCGTCAGGGAGGTCAGGCCTAGGTCACGGCTCAACCCTCAGCAATCCCTTTTCGGTGACCCGCCGCGTTCGGCCAACCGCCGCCGATTGCACGGACGGGCAGCCCGCTCTAGGGACAGCACGGCCATGCCACGCCCGGTTCCTGCAAAGCTGACGCCTGCCGAACTTGGGCGCATCCTGCGCTTCGGCCTGGTCGGCCTGCTTTCGACGGGCATCTACATGCTGCTGTTTGCCGGCATCACACGTTGGCTCCAGCCGGTCCCCGCCTCCGTCCTCGCCTATCTGATCTCCATGGCCATCAACTTCGTCATGCAGTCCCGCTTCACCTTCCGGCAAAGCGCCACCTCGCGCGCGAGCGCCGTCCGCTTCACGGTCATGCAGCTTGGCTGCATGCTGACGAACAGCAGCCTCCTCTGGCTCGCGACCGGCCCACTGGGGCTTGCCGCGCTCCCCTCGCAGGCCGTCCTGATTCTCTTCGTCGCCGGCCTCAGCTACCTGATCTCGCGCGTCTGGGTGTATTCGGCGCCCCAGGCCTGAAAGGCCCACAGCGCCGGCCGCAGGGCGGATCCAACCGCGATTGCAGGTCTCGTGAAGCTTTCGCTTGACGCCGCCCAAAAGGGGCGGGAATGCCTGTTACCGGGTTCGGGTCAGACAGGGGCAGGGCGTGGACACTCGTCGGGTATCGTCGATTTTCCTGTGCGGGCTGCTGATGTCACTCGCTGCCTGCGGCTCCGAGGCTCCCGTGGCCCCGCCGCCGCCGCAGGTGGATGTGGAAACCGTCCGCGCCGGCGCCATCGACAACATCATCGAGCTTCCCGGCCGGGTGCAGGCCATCCGCACCGCCGAAGTGCGCGCCCGCGTCACCGGCATCGTCTCCCGGCGTCTCTACGAGGAAGGCAGCTTCGTCCGCGCCGGCCAGCCCCTGTTCGCGATCGACCCGCGCGAGCTCCAGGCCAACCTCTCCTCCGTCCAGGCCCAGCTCCAGCGCGCCGAGGCCACGCTGCGCAACGCCCGGCAGGATGTCGACCGCTACCGCCCGCTGCTCGCCGACCAGGCCATCAGCAAGCAGGAATATGACGCCGCCGTCGCCCGCCTCGGCCAGGCCGAGGCCGACGTCCTCCAGGGCCGCGCCCAGGTCGAGGCCGCCAGGCTCAGCCTCGGCTATGCCACCGTCACCGCCCCCATCTCCGGCCAGGCGCGCCGCGCCCAGGTCACCGAGGGCGCCCTCGTCAGCGCAGCCGAAGGCACGCTGATGACGGTCATCGAGCAGGTGGACCCCGTCTTCGTCAACTTCTCCCAGTCCAGCTCCGAACTCATCGCAATCCGCCGCGACATCGCCTCCGGGGACCTCAAGGTGCCCGGCATCGGCCGCACCCGGGTCGAGCTCCAGCTGGAGGACGGCAGCACCTTCCCGCAGACGGGCATTCTCGACTTCCTCGACCTCTCGTTCGACGAGGCGACCGGGGTCTCCGCACTCCGCGCCGAATTCCCCAACCCCGGCGCCATCCTGCTGCCGGGCCAGTTCGTCCGCGCCCGCATCTTCGCCGGCACCCGCACCGACGCGATCCTTGTTCCCCAGCGCGCCATCATCATCGGCCCGCGCGGCGGCAGCGTGATGGTCCTCACCGCCGACAGCAAGGCCGAGGCCCGCCCCGTCCAGCTCGGAGACCTGCGCGGCGACGAATGGGTGGTGCGCGGCGGCCTCAAGGGCGGCGAGAAGGTGATCGTCTCCAACCTCCAGAAGGTGCAGCCCGGAAGCCCCGTGCGCGTCGCCGTGCCGAAGCCTGCCGCCGGCGCGCCGGCCCCCGCACAGCCGAAGGCGAACTAGCCCCATGGGTCCGCGCTTCTTCATCGACCGCCCGGTCTTTGCCTGGGTGGTCGCCCTCCTCATCTCGCTTGTCGGCCTGATCGCGCTGCGCAGCCTGCCGGTCGAACAATATCCCAGCGTCGCGCCGCCCGCGCTCAGCATCACCGCCACCTATCCGGGCGCGGATGCAACGACCGTCGAACAGAGCGTCACCCAGGTGATCGAGCAGGAGCTGAACGGGGTCGAGGGCCTGCTCTACATGGCCTCCACCTCGGCCTCCAACGGGCAGGGGTCGATCACCGCCACCTTCCAGACCGGGACCGACATCGACAAGGCGCAGATGGATGTCCAGAACAAGCTGACGCTGGTCGAACAGCGCCTGCCCGAGGAGGTCCGGCGCCAGGGCATCCCCGTCCGGCAGGCCAGCTCCGGCTTCCTGCTGCTGGTCGCCATCGGCTCGAAAACGGGCGTCACCGGCGGCGAGGATCTCGGCAACTTCGCCTACGCCCGCGTCGTCGACGAGCTGCGCCGTGTCCAGGGCGTCGGCGACGTGCAGGTCTTCGCATCGCCCTACGCCATGCGCATCTGGCTCGATCCGGACCGCCTCGCCACCTTCCGCCTGTCGGCGGCCGACGCGCTGAGGGCCGTGCAGGAACAGAACAGCCAGAGCCCCGGCGGCCAGTTGGGCGACCTGCCGCTCGCCCGCGACACGGAACTGAACGCCACCATCATCACCCAGGGCCGCTTCAACTCCGCGCAGGAGTTCGCGAACATCATCCTGCGCGCCAACCCCGACGGCTCCACCATCACGCTGGGCGACGTCGCGCGCGTGGAAATGGGCGCCGCATCCTACGACTTCCAGTCCGAACTCGAAGGCAAGCCCGTCGCCATCATCGCGGTTCAACAGGCATCCGGCGCCAACGCCATTTCCACCGCGCAGGGCGTCAAGACCCGGATGGCGGAGCTCGCCCGCGGCTTTCCGGCCGACATCATGTGGTCGGTCCCCTACGACACCACGCCCTTCATCTCCGAATCCATCGACGAGGTGGTGAAGACCCTGTTCGAGGCCGTCCTCCTCGTCTTCCTCGTCATGTTCCTCTTCCTGCAGAACTGGCGCGCCACCCTCATCCCCACCATCGTCGTCCCCATCGCGCTGCTGGGCGCGTGCCTCGGCCTTGCCGCCTTCGGCTTCACCATCAACGTGCTCAGCCTGTTCGCCATGGTGCTGGCGATCGGCATCCTTGTCGACGACGCGATCGTGGTGATCGAGAATGTCGAGCGCATCATGGCAGAGGAGCATCTCGCCCCCCGCGAGGCGACCATCAAGGCGATGGGCCAGATCACGTCCGCGATCATCGGCATCACGCTGGTGCTGATGGCGGTCTTCATCCCCATGAGCTTCTTCCCCGGCTCCACCGGCGCCATCTACCGGCAGTTCGCGGTCACGCTCATCGTCTCGATCGGCTTCTCCGCGCTGCTTGCCCTTACCCTCACCCCGGCGCTCTGCGCCACCTTCCTGAAGCCGCACGCCCCCCGCGACCCCGATGCTCCCCGCAACCCCCTCCAGCGCGCCTTCGACGGCTTCAACCGCCGCTTCGAGGCGATGACGCTCGGCTACCAGTCCCGCGTCGCGGGCATCCTCAGGGCCCCGATCCGGTGGATGGCGGTCTTCCTGCTGATGGTCGGCCTCACCGTGGTCCTGTTCAATCGCCTTCCCGGCGGCTTCCTGCCCTCCGAAGACCAGGGCGTCCTCTACAATGTCATCAGCGCACCCGCAGGCGCCACCCGCCCCCGCACCGACGAGGCGCTTCGCCAAGTGACCGCCTTCTACGGCGGCGAAAGCGCGGTCGCGAACCAGGTCGTCGTTCGCGGCTTCAGCTTCTTCGGCTCGGGCCAGGCCAATTCGATGGTCTTCACCACGCTGAAGCCCTGGGGCGAGCGCACAGCCGACACCGAGCAGGCCGCCAACCTGCTGATGCGCGCCAACATCGCCTTCTCGCAGATCAAACAGGCCTTCGTCTTTGCGCTCAGTCCCCCGCCCATTGCCGAACTGGGCAACTCCAGCGGCTTCACCTTCAAGCTGAAGGACATCGGCGGCATGGGGCCGGACGCGCTGCTGCAGGCCCGCAACCAGATGCTCGGCGCCGCCTCGCAAAGCCCGATCCTCGTCGGCGTCCGCCCCGAAGGCCAGGAAAATGCGCCCCAGCTGAAGGTCACGATCGACCGGGTGAAGGCCCGCGCGCTCGGCCTCTCGGTCGCCGACGTCAACGCAACGCTCGCCATCGCCTTCGGCTCGGCCTACGCAAACGACTTCACCTACGAAGGCCGCATCCTGCGCGTGCTGCTGAAGGCCGACGCCCCCTTCCGCATGACCCCGCGCGACATCCTCGCACTCAAGGTCCGCAACGAAAGCGGCCAGATGGTGCCCTTCGGCAGCTTCACCCGCATGGAATGGATGTCGGGGCCGCAGCAGCTGCAGCGCTACAACGGCTACCCCTCGATGACGATCTCGGGCATGGCCGCCCCGGGGCGCGCGACCGGCGAGGCAATGGACGAAATGGAGCGCCTCGCCCAAGCCCTGCCCCAGGGCTTCGCCTATGAATGGACCGGCATCAGCTTCGAGGAAAAGCAGGCCGGCGGCCAGATCGGCGCGCTGCTCGGCCTTTCCTTCCTGATCGTCTTCCTGCTGCTCGCCGCCCTCTACGAAAGCTGGTCCATCCCCGTCTCGGTGCTGCTCGTCGTGCCCCTGGGTGTGCTCGGCTCCATCCTCCTCACCATGTCGCGCGGGCTTTCGGCCGACGTCTATTTCAACGTCGGTCTGATCGCGATCATCGGCCTGGCGGCCAAGAACGCCATCCTGATCGTCGAATTCGCGATCGAGGAGGAAGAAGCCGGCAAGTCCCCGCTCGAGGCGACGCTCAGCGCGGTCAAGCTCCGCCTCCGCCCCATCATCATGACCTCGCTCGCCTTCATCGGTGGCATGATCCCGCTGTTCATCGCAAGCGGGGCGGGCGCTGCCAGCCGGATCGCGGTCGGCACCGGCGTCATCGGCGGGATGCTGGGCGCAACCATCCTCGGCATCTTCTTCATCCCCCTCTTCTACCTCCTCGTCCGCCGCTGGCTCGGCGGCGCCAGGGAGGACGAACCCGGCCATCCACCCGGCCACCACCCGCCGGGGCCCCCACCCACCGAAGAGCCGGCCCATGGCTGACGCACGCCTCCTCTTCCCCATGTCCCTGCTTGCCGCCCCGCTGCTGCTGGCCGGCTGCAACTTCGCGCCCAAGCACGTCCAGCCCGCGCTCCCCACCGCGCCGGTCTACCCGGTGCTGGGCGAGATCAACCGCGACACCATCCCCGCGCCCGACGGCACCACGCCTGCGCCCGCCATCGGCTACCGCCAATTCTTCCCCGATCCCCGCCTCCATGTGCTGATCGAGCTCGGCCTGCAGCGCAACCGGGACCTGATGGCCTCCACCGCCCGCATCGCCGAGGCACGCGCGATCTATGGAATCCAGCGCGCCGACCAGCTCCCCGGCCTCAACGCCAGCGGCAGCATCATCCGCAACCGCACCGCCGCCTCGGATGCCTTCGGCAACACCTTCACCCAGACCCGCTATGCCGCCGGCCTCATCATCCCGGCCTTCGAGATCGACTTCTGGGGCCGCGTCGCGAACCTCTCCGCCGCCGCCCGCGCCAGCTACCTCGCCAGCGTCGAGGGCGAACGCGCCTTCCGCCTGTCGCTCATCCGCCAGATCGCCGGCACCTATTTCCTCGCCCGCGAGGCCGACGAGCGCGTCGCACTTGCCGAGCAGACGGTGGAAAGCCGCCGCGAGGGCCTGCGCATCGCCAAGCTCCGCCTGGATGCCGGAGTCACCTCCGCGCTCGATTTCCGGCAGGCGGAATCCCTCCTCACCCAGGCCGAAACCGAGCTTGCCGCGCTCAAGCTCGCCCGCGCCCAGGCCCGCAACCTCATGTATCTTCTCATCGGCGGCCCGGCGCCCGAAACACTGCCCGAGCCGCTGCCGCTCGGCGCCCAGCGCCCCGTCGAGCCGCTCGCCGCGGGCCTGCCGTCGCAGCTCCTCGCCAGCCGCCCCGATGTCGTCGCCGCCGAACAGCAGCTCCGCGCCGCCCGCGCCAACATCGGCGCCGCCCGGGCCGCCTTCTTCCCCAACATCACGCTGACAGGCGGCCTCGGCTACGCGTCGGCCGATCTCGCCAACCTCTTCACCGACAACGGCCTCAACTGGTCCTTCGGCCCATCCCTCAACGTGCCCCTGTTCGACTGGGGGCGCCGCAAGGGCAATGTGGACCTCGCCGTCGCGCGCGAGGACATCGCGGTCGCCACCTACGAGCGCACTGTCCAGCAGGCCTTCCGCGAAGTCTCCGACGCGCTCGCCGGGCGCGCCTATTTCGCAGAGGAAGTTGCCGCGCAGGAGCGCGCGACGCTGGCCCAGCGCCAGATCGCCCGCCTCGCGCAGATCCGCTACCGCGAAGGCGTCGCCAACTATCTCGAAGTGCTCGACGCCGAACGGAACCTCTTCACCGCCGAGCAGCAGCTGCTCTCGCTCCGGCGGCAGGAGCTCGACAATCTGGCCGCCCTCTACGCGGCGCTCGGCGGCGGACTGCCCCCCGCCGGCTGACCGGCACGGGCGCGCCTGCGCCATACTGACGCACCCATCACATCCCGCGCCGGTTTGACCGGGATCAAGGCCGCAGAGCCTCTGCCGGGCCACCAACAGCACCATCCACCCGCTTGGGCGGGGCAACCTGTGATGGGGCCAGACCGACAATGACTTCGTTTCTCCAGGCCGGAGCCTACCTGCTCTTCGGGATCCTCTCCCTCTTCATGATCGCCACCGCCACCAGTGCGGGCTTCGCGATCCACGGGGTGATCATCCTCATCGCCTGCATCCTTGCCGTCGTCACGACGGTCGGCCGGCTGCAACCATCGCCCAACGGCGGCTGGATCGTGCCCGACACCGCGAACGGCGGCTACCACGACGGCGTCATCAAGGCGGGCGTCATCGCAACCGTCTTCTGGGGCGTGGTGGGCCTGCTGGTCGGCGTGGTGATCGCCGCCCAGCTCACCTTCCCCACGCTGGGCTGGGGGATCGAATATCTCAGCTTCGGCCGCCTTCGCCCCGTCCACACCTCGGCAGTCATCTTCGCCTTCGGCGGGAACGCGCTGCTCGCCACCAGCTTCTGGGTGGTCCAGCGCACCTGCCGCGCCCAGCTCTGGGCGCCGGGCCTCGCCTGGTTCGTCTTCTGGGGCTACCAGCTCTTCATCGTGCTCGCAGCCTCGGGCTATGTGCTCGGCATCACCCAGTCCAAGGAATATGCCGAGCCGGAATGGTACGTCGACCTCTGGCTCACCATCGTCTGGGTCGCCTATCTCGCCGTCTATGTCGGCACCATCGTGAAGCGGCGCGAACCGCACATCTACGTCGCCAACTGGTTCTACCTCGCCTTCATCATCACCATCGCGATGCTGCATGTGGTGAACAACCTCGCCGTGCCGGTGGGCTTCGGCCCCAAGAGCTACGGCGTCTGGGCGGGCGTCCAGGATGCGCTCACCCAATGGTGGTACGGCCACAATGCGGTCGGCTTCTTCCTCACCGCCGGCTTCCTCGGCATGATGTACTATTTCGTGCCCAAGCAGGCCGGAAAGCCGGTCTATTCCTACCGGCTGTCGATCGTCCACTTCTGGAGCCTGATCTTCCTCTACATCTGGGCCGGCCCGCACCACTTGCACTACACCGCGCTCCCTGACTGGGCGCAGTTCCTGGGCATGACCTTCTCGATCATGCTGTGGATGCCCAGCTGGGGCGGGATGATCAACGGCCTGATGACGCTGGAAGGCGCGTGGGACAAGATCCGCACCGACCCCATCATCCGGATGCAGGTAGCAGCCCTCGCCTTCTACGGCATGTCCACCTTCGAGGGGCCCATGATGTCGATCCGCTCGGTGAACGGCCTTTCCCACTACACCGACTGGACCATCGGCCACGTCCACTCCGGCGCACTCGGCTGGGTCGGCATGATCAGCTTCTCCAGCATGTACTTCCTCGCGCCCCGCGTGTTCGGCGTTGCCCGGCTCTACTCGCTTCGCATGATCAACTGGCACTTCTGGATGGCGATGGGGGGCATCACCCTCTACACCGCCTCCATGTGGGTCGCCGGCATCATGCAGGGGCTCATGTGGCGGGAATTCAACGCCGAGGGCTACCTCGTCTACTCCTTCGCCGAAGTCACGGCCGCCATGCACCCCTATTACCTGATCCGCTTGGCTGGCGGCGTCATCTACCTCGGCGGCGCCCTGATGATGGTCTGGAACATCTGGATGACGGCGAAGGGCCGGGTGCGCGACGAAGCCCCGCTCGATGCCGGCACCCCCCACAATCCCCACACCGACAGGCCGCTGGTGCCCGTCGGTGCCGCCCAGCCTGCCGAGTAAGGAGCGCCACGATGGCCTTCGAATCCCACGCCAAGATCGAACGCAACGTCACCATCCTCGCCGTCCTCACCCTCGTCGTGGTGATGATCGGCGGGCTGGTGCAGCTCGTCCCGCTCTTCTTCCTCGAAAACACGATCGAGAAGGTGGAAGGCGTCCGCCCCTACACCCCGCTCGAGCTCGCCGGGCGCAACATCTACATCCGCGAGGGCTGCTACACCTGCCACTCGCAGATGATCCGCCCCTTCCGCGACGAGGCCGAGCGCTTCGGCCACTACAGCCTCGCGGCCGAAAGCATGTACGACCATCCCTTCCAGTGGGGCTCCAAGCGCACCGGCCCCGATCTCGCGCGCGTCGGCAACCGCTACTCGGATGAATGGCACGCCCAGCACCTCGTGAACCCGCGCGACGTGGTGCCGGAATCGATCATGCCCGCCTATCCCTTCCTGAAGGAGCGGCTGCTCGACACCACCGACATTGCCGGCCACCTGAAGGCGAACCGCACCGTCGGCGTCCCCTACTCGGACGAGCAGGTGAAGAACGCGCTCGCCGACATGCAGGCCCAGGCCGTGTCCGACGGCGACCCGACCGACCTGCAGCGCCGCTACCCCAAGGCCCAGGTGCGGGACTTCGACGGCGACCCGACCCGCCTCACCGAAATGGATGCGCTCATCGCCTATCTCCAGATGCTCGGCACGCTCGTCGATCTCGACGCTTACGTGCCCGAACAGAACCGGCGCTGAGGAGAGGCCCGTGGACTACCAGACCTTGCGCACCTTCGCCGACAGCTGGGGCCTCGTCTTCATGGGGGCGGTCTTCCTGATCGCCATCGGCTGGGCGCTTCGTCCCGGCGCCCGCACCTCCAATGACGACGCCCGAATGATCCCCTTCCGAGACGATGAGGCAGGCCAATGAGCCCCGAACCGACCAAGACCCCGACCCACAGCGGATCCGACGCCGGCGGGCCCGGCACCACCGGGCACGAGTGGGACGGCATCCAGGAGCTCAACAACCCGCTGCCGCGATGGTGGCTCTGGATCTTCTACGCCTGCATCGCCTTCGCCCTTGTCTGGATGGTGCTCTACCCCGCCTGGCCGACGCCCGGCGGCAACACGAAGGGCACGCTCGGCTATTCCAGCCGCGCCGATGTCGAGCAGCAGATGAAGGACCTCGAAGTCGCCCGCGCAGCCCCGCTCAAGGGCCTGGAGCAGATGGCACTCGCCGACATCCCGAAGAACCCCGCGATCATGGCAGCAGCCGTCGAGGGGGGCCGCTCGGCCTTCAAGGTGCACTGCATCCAGTGCCACGGCACCGGGGCTGCCGGCGGCAAGGGCTATCCCAACCTCAACGACGACGACTGGATCTGGGGCGGCAGCATGGAGGAAATCCACGCCACGCTCGTGAACGGCATCCGCTATCACGGCAACGACAACACCCGCCAGTCGATGATGCCGGCCTTCGGGCGTGACGGCCTCCTCACCCCGGCCCAGATCGCCGACGTGGTCGAACATGTGCGGGCCATTTCCCGGCAGGAGCACAACCAGGCGATGGCGGCCCGCGGGGCGCAAACCTTCGCCGAACAGTGCAGCAGCTGCCACGGGCTCGCCGGCGAGGGCAACAAGACCTTCGGCGCCCCGCGGCTGAGCGACGGCATCTGGCTTTACGGGGGCGACCGCGCCAGCCTCACGGCCACCATCACCAACGCCCGCGCCGGCGTGATGCCGGCCTGGAACGAGCGTCTGTCGGAAGCCACCATCCGCAAGCTCACCGCCTATGTGCACAGCCTCGGCGGCGGGGAGTGAACGACATGCCCGGCCCGTTGAAGCCCGCGCCAGCGGCCCCGAACGGGCTCAACCCCAACAGCGCCTTCTACAAGG
This sequence comes from Sphingomonadales bacterium, assembly GCA_027490095.1. Lineage (GTDB taxonomy): Bacteria > Pseudomonadota > Alphaproteobacteria > Sphingomonadales > Sphingomonadaceae > Sandaracinobacteroides. The sequence continues at coordinate 106,206 of JAIXYT010000050.1, forward strand.
CCCGGGAAAAGGTGCACCCGAAGAAGGTGGAAGGCCCCTTCCGCCTCTTCAAATGGGCCGTGCTCTTCCTGACGCTGGGTATCTACTACATCACCCCCTGGCTCCGCTGGGACCGGGGGGAATTCTCGCCCGACCAGGCGGTCCTCGTCGATCTCGCCAACCGCCGCTTCTATTTCGGCCCGATCGAGATCTGGCCGCAGGAATTCTACTATGTCGCCGGCCTCCTCATCATGGCGGGCCTCGGCCTCTTCCTCGTCACCACCTCGGTCGGCCGCGCCTGGTGCGGTTATGCCTGCCCGCAGACCGTCTGGACCGACCTCTACATGGCGGTCGAACGCTGGGTCGAAGGCGACCGCAACGATCGCATCAAGCTCGACAAGGCCCCCATGTCGGCCGAAAAGCTGGCGAAGCGCACCACCAAGCACGCCATCTGGCTCGGGATAGCGGTGCTGACGGGCGGCGCCTGGGTCTTCTACTTCACCGACGCGCCCACCCTCCTGCGCGAGCTCCTCACCGGACAGGCCCCCTTCGTCGCCTATGCGACCATCGGCGTCCTCACCTTCACCACCTATTCGCTCGCCGGCCTCATGCGCGAGCAGGTCTGCACCTACATGTGCCCCTGGCCCCGCATCCAGTCGGCGATGCTCGATGAGGACAGCTTCCTCGTCACCTACAAGGCCTGGCGCGGCGAACCTCGCGGCAGCGTGAAATCGGCCGAGGCCGCCCCCGGCACCATCGGCGACTGCGTCGACTGCATGGCCTGCGTGAACGTCTGCCCCACCGGAATCGACATCCGCAACGGCCCGCAGCTCGAATGCATCACCTGCGCGCTGTGCATCGATGCCTGCAACGACGTGATGGACAAGCTCGGCCGCCCGAGGGACCTCATCGGCTACACCACGCTGAAGCGCGACGTCGCGGAATCGAAGGGCGAGACGCTTGCGCCCATGTGGAAGGTGATCGCCCGCCCCCGCGTCCTCATCTACGGCGCCGTATGGGCCGCAATCGGCATCGGCATGCTCGTCGTCCTCGCGGGCCGCTCGCGGATGGACATCTCGGTCGCGCAGGAACGCAACCCCGTCTTCGTCGTCCTGTCCGACGGCGACATCCGCAACAGCTACACGGTGAAGCTCCTCAACAAGGAACACCGGCCCCGCGAGTTCGACCTGACCGTCTCCGGGCTCGACAACGCCCGCCTTTCCCTCCCGGTCTCGGGCGAGGCACCCGCCAAACGCCTGCGCCTCAAGGTCCGCCCCGACGGCGTGGACACCTACCGCGTCCAGGTCCGCGTGCCCGCCGCTTCAATCGAGGACGAACAGAGCGAGATCGTCTTCAAGGCCCGCGCCGCCGATGGCGATGGCGACACCATGGAAACAACCCGCTTCACCGCGCCGGAGCGCGAAGACGATGGAGACCAGGAATGACACGGGCGTTTACCGGTCGTCACGCACTCGCCGTCATCGGCGGCGGCTTCGCCATTGTCATTGCCGTCAACATCGCGCTTGCCGTCTTCGCCAGCCGCAGCCACCCGGGCCTCGTGGTCGAAAACAGCTATGTCGCCAGCCAGAAGTTCAACGGCTGGCTGGAACAGGGCCGCGCCCAGAAGGCGCTCGGCTGGACCGTCAAGGCAGAGGCCGACCAGCTGAAGCTCAGCGTCACGGCCACCAACGCCTTGGGCGCACCCCTCACCGGCCTCACCGCCGTCGCCAGCCTCGAACATCCGCTCGGCGCCGAACCCACCCGCAACCTCCCCCTCGTGGAAACCGCCCCCGGCGTCTATTCGGCGCCGCACGGCCTGTCGGCGGGCCAGTGGCTCAGCGAAGTCCGCCTGACCCGCGGCAGCGATCGCTACTATCTCGCCACCCGTCTCCAAATCGAAAGGGCAGGCTGACGATGGCGACGCTGGCCCCCGAGGCCCCTTCCGGCCTCGACCTCTTCGTCGCCGAAGCCGCGCCCGGCCGCGCCCGGATCGACCTGCACGTGCCGGCCATCCACTGCGCCGGCTGCATCCGCAAGGCCGAAGGCGCCGTGCGTGCGTTGCCGGGCATCACCCACGCCCGCGTCAACTTCACCACCCGCCGCCTCACCGCCGAATGGACCCCAGGCGCCACCACGCCCGAGGCCATCGTCGCAGCGCTGGCCGCCGTCGGCTTCGAGGCCCGCCCCTTCGCTCCCGCCGATGTCGCGGCCTCGGGCGCCGACCCGGCCTCGCGCCGCCTCCTGAAGGCCATGGCCGTCGCCGGCTTCGCCGCCATGAACATCATGCTTCTCTCGGTCTCGGTCTGGGCCGGGGCCGAGGGCGCCACCCGCGATCTCTTCCACCTCATCTCGGCGGCAATCGCGCTCCCCACCGTCGCCTACGCCGGCCAACCCTTCTTCGCCTCGGCGTGGGGTGCGCTGCGCCAGGGCCGCACCAACATGGACGTGCCAATCTCCATCGGCCTCGTCCTCGCAGTCGCGCTGAGCCTCTACGAAACCTTCACAAGCGGCCACCAGGCCTTCTTCGACGCAGCCGTCATGCTGCTCTTCTTCCTGCTCGTCGGCCGCTATCTGGACAGCATGATGCGCGACCGCGCGCGGGCCGGCGTCGCTGCCCTCCTCAAGCAATCCGCCCCCGGCGCCATGGTTCGCGCACCCGACGGTCAAACCGAATACCGCCCCATCGACAGCATCGCGCCCGGCATGACCATCCTCGTCCCCGCCGGCAGCCGGGTGCCAGTCGACGGCCTCGTCCTCGAAGGCGCGTCGGCCATCGACCGCAGCCTCGTCACCGGCGAAAGCCTGCCCGAGGCCGTGGCGCCGGGCGGCAAGCTGCTGGCCGGCACCCTCAACCTCGACGCCCCGCTCGCGATGAAAGCAACCGCGGTCGGCGAGCAAAGCTTCCTCGCCAGCGTCGTCCGCCTCATGGAAGCAGCCGAGCAGGGCCGCGCGCGCTACACCCGCATCGCCGACCGCGCCGCGCGTCTCTACGCGCCCGCTGTCCACCTCACCGCCCTCCTCACCGCGATCGGCTGGCTGCTGGCCGGCGCCGGCCTCCACCAGGCGCTCGTCACCGCGATCGCCGTCCTCATCATCACCTGCCCCTGCGCGCTCGGCCTTGCCGTTCCCGCTGTGCAGGTCCGCGCCGCCTCCGTCCTCATGCGCCGCGGAATCCTCGTGAAGGACGGCAGCGCACTGGAACGCCTCGCCCAATGCGACACCGTCGTCCTCGACAAGACGGGCACCCTCACCCTCGGGCGCCCGGTCCCCGCCGGCCGTCTTCCGCTCGGCCCCACCGACCTCGCACTCGCAGCCGGCCTCGCCGCCAACAGCAGCCACCCGCTGTCACGCGCGCTCCTTGCCGCCGCCCGCGCCGAAGGCGTCACCCCCACGCCACTCGAAAACATCCGCGAACACCCCGGCCTCGGCCTCGAAGCCACCCACAGCGGCGTGACGCTTCGCCTGGGCCGCCCCGACTGGGTCGGCGCCGACACGCCGGCCGACGCCAGCCTCCTCAGCCTCGCCTTCCGGCACGGCGACGCACCCGCCACCCTAATCCCCTTCGAGGATCCGCTCCGCCCCGACGCGCAAGCCGCCATCCAGCGTCTCAAGGCGAAAGGCCTCGACGTCCGCATCCTCTCCGGAGACCGCGACAGCGCCGTCGCCCATGTCGCGCGCCTGCTCGACATCCCGCTCTGGGCCGGCCGCCAGACGCCGGGCGACAAGCTCGCCGCCATCCAGGCCCTCGCGTGCGACGGCAAGCGCGTCCTCGTCGTCGGCGACGGCCTCAACGACGCCCCCATGCTCGCGGCCGGCCACGCCAGCCTCGCGCCGGCCTCCGCGTCGGACGCCGGGCAGACAGCCGCCGACATGCTCTTCCTCACCGACAGCCTCAACGCCGTCCCCCGCGCGCTCGAAACCGCCAAGCGCGCCGACACCCATGTCCGGCAGAACTTCATCGCGGCGATCGGCTACAATGTCCTCGCCGTCCCCATCGCCATCGCCGGCCTCGCGACACCCCTCATCGCGGCTGTTGCCATGTCGCTCTCATCTGTCATCGTGGTCGGCAACGCATTGCGGCTGAAGGTTCCCGAATGACGAACATCTCCGTCCTCCTGCCCATCGCGCTGCTGATGGGCCTCGCGGGCCTCGCCGCCTTCCTCTGGTCGGTCCGCACCGGCCAGTACGACGATCTCGACGGCGCCGCGAACCGGATCCTCACCGACGAGGAGGACGGCCCGTGTTGAAGCGGGCGATTCCCGCCCTCCCGCTGAAAGAGGCGATGCCGGCGATCCTGCTGGTCGCCCTCCTCCAGGCCACCCAGCCGGCCCTTGCGCGCGGGCTCGTCCCCGTCTGCACGGCCGCCGGCACGGACTGGATCGACCCGGCAAGCGGCAAGCACCCATCAGGGGGCGACCCGGGCCGCGACGACGCAGGCCCAGCCTGCCCGCACGGATGGTGCACACTCAGAAAGCCGCGCGCCGGAAAGGCCTGAGCCCCTTTCAGGGCTTCCGGAACATCAGCGCGCGGGTCATCGCCTTGAAGCTCGCAGGCTGGCGCCGCAGCAGGCGGCGGCCGGTCTGGGCGACACCCTGCACCCAGATCAGCGGCAACAGCACAGGGTAATGGCGGCGGTAGAAGATCAGCCTCGAGCGCAGCAGCCAATATTCCGACTGCGCAGACCGCGCGCCCTTCTTGCTCGACGAACCGATCGACCCGCCATGCTTGTGATAGACGATCGAGCCCCGCGCCAGGCCGATCGCAAAGCGACCCTGGTTCCGCAGCGCCCAGTCCATCTCCTCGAAATAGAGGAAATAGGCCTCCGACATCAGCCCAACCGTCTCCACGAACCGGCGAGTCGCCGTCAGCGAGGCCCCCAGCACGCAAGCGGCCTGGCGCGCAGCCGCCCGGCCGTCCCAGGGCGTCTTGTAGGGCCGGTTGCCGTGAATGCCCGCACTCGATCCCGTCAGCGGATTGAAGGTCATCCCGCCCAATGCCTGCACCGTGTCGGGCGCATTGTAGAAACGGATCACCGTGCCGATCATCCCGGCCTGCGGCTCGGCCCGAACCGTGGTCAGCAGCGCGCGTGCCGCCGTCGGCTCCACCACCGTGTCATTGTTGAGCAGCCAGAAGGCCTCGATCGCAGGGTCGAGCAGCAGATGCCGGATTCCAAGGTTGTTGCCGCCGGCAAAGCCCAGATTGTCCCCTGCGCGCACCACGGCCAGCCGCTCCTCGCCAGGCGCCTCGGCGACCGCCTCGTCCGCGTCCAGCACCCTCGTTGGAACAGGCTTCTCCAGCGGTGGCGTGCTGAGGTGGGAAAGCCGGCTGTCCGGCGCCTCCCACGCAACGGTGCCGGCTGCCCAGTCGACAATCCGCTCCACCGATCCATCGCCCGAATCATTGTCGACCACCACCACGCGGATCGGAATGTCCGACCGCAGAAGCGATTCAAGACACTCCAGCGTGTCGGCCGACCCCTTGTAGTTCACCAGCACGACCCCGAGGCGCGGGGTCGGGTCGGGCGGAGCCGGCTCGAAAACCGAATCGTCGCCGTCCTCGAACGGCGGCCAGACGAAGAACTGGTCCGGAATGGCTATCAGGTCGCGCTCTTGGTCCATGCCTGCCCGTCAGTCACGCCCCCGACACGGCAGCCGCATCGCCGACCGGCCCGCCCTCGCCACTGTCCGCCGGGCCCGACTGCCCGGCCCGATCCAGCAGCAGCTTCGGCGCCTCGCCCCCGCGAAGCGCCTGGCCCCGCCCGGACAGGCTGGGATTGGTCATGAAATAGCGGTGCAGGTTGAAGCTCGGCTTGCCGGGCACGACCCGCTCATAGCGGCCGTCCGGCTGCATCACCCAGCTCTGCTCGTCGTCTTTCAGATTGGCCGCCATCACCTGGTCCAGAACCTGCGCGTGGACCGTCGGGTTCTCGATCGGAATCAGCAATTCCACCCGCCGATCGAAGTTGCGCGGCATCCAGTCGGCACTGGTGATCCACACCTTCGCCTTCCGGCTGGGCAACGGCTGCCCGTTCCCGAACGCAACGATCCGGCTGTGCTCCAGGAACCGCCCGATCACCGAGCGCACGCGGATCGTCTCGGACATCCCCGGCACCCCGGGCCTGAGGCAGCAGATGCCGCGGACCACCAGGTCCACCTGCACGCCCGCACCGCTCGCCTCGTACAGCTTCTCGATGATCAGGGGATCAACCAGGCTGTTCAGCTTCACCCACACACTCGCCGGCCGCCCGGCGCGCGCATGGGCGATCTCCGCATCGATCCCCGCCATCAGGGTGGAGCGCAGGTTCAAGGGGCTCATCGCCACCCGCTTCAGCCCCTGCGGCTCGATGTAGCCGGTGATATAGTTGAACACCTGCGCGGCGTCGCGCGCCAGGCCCGGATCAGCCGTGAAGAAGCTGAGGTCGGTGTAGATCCGCGCGGTGATCGGGTGATAATTGCCCGTGCCCAGGTGCAGATAGGTCTTCAGCTCGGCGCCCTCGCGCCTGACCACCATCGACACCTTGGCGTGGGTCTTCCACTCGATGAAGCCATAGACCACCTGCACGCCGGCCCGCTCAAGTGCGGCCGCCCAGGTCAGGTTCCGCTCCTCGTCGAAGCGCGCCTTCAGCTCCACGATCGCGGTCACCGACTTGCCGGCCTCGGCTGCATCGATCAGCGCGCGCACGATCGGGCTGTTCTTCCCCGTGCGATAGAGCGTCTGCTTGATCGCCACCACGTCCGGGTCGGCGGCCGCCTGGCGCAGGAAGGCCAGCACCACGTCGAAGCTCTCGTACGGGTGATGGACGATGATGTCCTTCGCCCGGATGGCGGCAAAACAGTCCCCACCATGCTCGCGGATGCGCTCCGGGAACCGCGGGGTGTAGGGCTCGAACTTCAGGTCGGGCCGGTCTTCCTCGACCAGGCACGACAGGTCGGCGATGCCCAGGATGCCGTCCACCTCCACCACGTCCCGCTGGTCGACCGCCAGCGCCTCGCGCACCGCGTCGCGCAGGTTCTGCGGCGTATGCTCCTCGATCTTCAGCCGGATCACCTGCCCCCGCCGGCGCCGCTTGATCGCGCTCTGGAAAAAGCGGACCAGATCCTCGGCCTCTTCCTCCACCTCGATGTCACTGTCGCGGATCACCCGGAAGCTGCCCTGCCCAAGCCGCTCGAAGCCGGGGAAGATCAGCGGAAAGAACCGCGTCAGCACTTGCTCCATCGCCACGAACCGCGCCGACTTCCCCGGCAGCCGCACAAAGCGCCGCAGCATCTGCGGCAGCATCAGCAGCGCGAACAGCCGCTCGCCGTCGCTGTCGCGCTTCATGTCGAACACCAGGCTGAAGCCCTGGTTCGGGATGAAGGGAAAGGGATGCGCCGGATCGATTGCCTGGGGGGTCAGCACCGGGAAGATCTGGTCCAGGAAATGCGCCTCAAGCCATTCGGCCTCGCGGGCCGTCAGCTCGTCATGGTCCAGGATCGCGAAGTCGGCCGTGCGCAGCGCCTTGCGCAGCACCCCGAACACCCGCTGCTGCTCGTGCATCAGCAGGTCGGCCGCAACCGCGATCTCGGCCAGCTGCTGGGCAGGCGTCAGCCCGTCGGGCGACGGCGTCTCGATCCCCTCGTCCACCTGTCCGCGCAGGCCCGCCACCCGCACCATGGTGAACTCGTCGAGGTTGTTACCGCTGATCGAAAGGAACCGCAGCCGCTCCAGCAGCGGGTGCGCCGGGTTCATGGCCTCTTCCAGAACCCGCGTGTTGAACGCCAGCCAGCTCAGCTCCCGGTTCAGATAGCGATCCGAACCGAGCACGCGTGGCGGCTCGACCGGCTGGATCGGAACAGGGCGGTTGACGCTGGCCATCGATCAATCCCTTAGCATTGCTGCGGATGCGAAGCCATTGCCGCAAGACCACGAGCGCCCGCCGCTAACCCTCAAGGTTCAGGTCCACGAAAACCTCGCGCGCCAGCGGGATCGAAAGCGGCCGCTGCGCCGCCAGCGCCGCCCGGTCCAGCGCCTCCACCGTCCGCTGCAGGCCCTCAAAGCTGCGCTCCATCCGCGACAGCACATAGTGGGTGAAATCCGCCGGCGCCTCGATCCCCCGGTCGCGCCACTGCTTCAGGAACACCGCCTCCAGCAGCGCATCGTCGGGCGCCCGGATGAACACGCGCGGCGTCGCTGCCAGCCGGCTCTTCAGATCGGCAAGCCCCAGGTTCCAGTCGCCGGGCGCCGACCGCGCCGTCATCAGCAGCGGCCGCCGCTCGTCCATCGCTGCATTCCAGGCGTGGAACAGCGCTTCCTCGCTCGAGGTTCGGTCGGCATCGTCCCACAGCCGCGCATAGGAGCGCCGGGCGAAGATGGCCGCCAGATGCGTCTTGCCGCTGCCCGCCGGCCCGATCAGCAGCGCCGCCGGGATGGGCCACTGCGCCCAGCCGTCCAGGAAGGTCACCGCATCGCGGTTCGCCTCCGAAACATAGAAGTCCTTCTGCCCCTGCGCAGCGCGCCAGCGCAGCGGAAGCACCATCTGACGGACCGCCTGCGCCTCGCTCATCCCAGCACCTCCGTCATGGCTCGGTCCTCGGCAACAGCGATTTCGGCTGCCCGCCCACCGCAGGCTCGTCCGTCTCCTGCAGCTGCTCCTCCTGCCCGGCAGGGGGCGCAAGCGGCGCGTCGCCCGCCACCTTGCGCCGGATCACGCCGCCGTCCAGCCGCAGCCCGCGCGCATCCAGCGCATAGCGCAGCTCGTCGCGCGGGGCATCCGCCACGATCTCCAGCACCGATTCGCCGCCCAGAACCAGGCTCTGCAGCCGCACGCCCACCACCCCGGGCGTGCCGGCGATCAGCGCCTGGATCGCCTGCAGCGTCTGGTCATCCGGGGTCGGCACGCGCACGGTGAACCCGCCGCTCCCCTCGAACCCGCCCCCGATCTCGGGGCCCGTGTCCTCCAGCGCGGTTGCAGGCACGTCGGGCTCGATCAGGCTCGGATCCGGCAGCAGGCTGCCGGCCCTCAGCGCCGCCACATACAGCCTGTCCGCTTCCCGGACGGCGGTGTCCATCAGCCCACCCACATCCCCGCTCCGGTTGGTCAGCCGCACCCGGCCCAGCTCCCGCCCGGCCGGCCCGAACCGCACCACCAGCAGCCCATAGACCGGCCCGCCCAAATGGCTCCGCTCCAGAATCAGCTCCGGGATCAGCACATCGGCCACCTGGTAGCGGTCGATCAGCGCCCGCCACAGAAAGATGTGCCGCCGCTCGGACTGCCAGGCGTTCAGCAGGATCACGTCGCCCGGCGTCGGCTGGATCCGCACATAGTCGACCGGTGTCTCGCCGGCCCTCAGCCGCGCCCAGGCCTGAAGCCAGGGCGAACCCGGCTCGTGCGCCATCCGCGTCGCCGCGTCCTGCAACACCGGCAGCACAAGGAAGGGCGGCGACGAGCTCAGCGCCGCATAGCGCCCCAGATAGCTCGAGGCCCGCACCCGGTCGAACACCACGGCCAGCCGCGCGACATAGCGGTCCGGCCCGATCTGCTCGCGCTCCACCTCGATCGCCGACACCATCGAATCGAGTGCGCTGTCCGGCAGCTTCGGCGCCGTGGAGGCCGCCAGCCCCGACATCCGCGACCACAGGGCCGGCCAGGCCTGCCGCTGCGCCTCGCGCCAGCCGTTCAGGCGCGCATCCGTCGGCGACTTGCCGCCCACGTCCACCGCAATGCCGCCGATGATCAGGCCCCCGCCCCCGCCGATCGCGGTCGGCACCTCGGGGTTCGCCTCCTTCTTCTTCGGCTTGGCGTCAGCCGCCTTCAGCCCGCGCTGGGCAAAGGCCGGCACGGCACCGGCCAGGGCCAGCGCCAGAACCGCCAGGAACATCGCAAACCGGGGGCTTCGCTGCATCTCTCCAGCCTTTAGGCGCAGCAAGGGTGGGATTCCAAGTGTTCAGGCGTTAGAGCGCGCGCATGACCAGCAAGGACGCCGCCACACCCCCCGCAACCTACGCTGCCGCCGGCGTCTCGATCGAAGCCGGCAACGCGCTGGTGAAGATGATCGCGCCCCTCGTGCGCGCCACCCGCCGCCCCGGCGCCGATGCCGAGATCGGTGGCTTCGGCGGCATCTTCGATCCGAAGGCCGCCGGCTTCAAGGATCCCCTCCTCGTCGCCGCGACAGACGGGGTCGGCACCAAGCTTCGCCTCGCGATCGACACCGACCGGCACGACCAGATCGGCCAGGACCTCGTCGCCATGTGCGTGAACGACCTCATCGTCCAGGGCGCCGAGCCGCTCTTCTTCCTCGACTATTTCGCAACCGGAAAGCTGGAAACCGGCGTCGCCGAGCGCGTCGTCGCCGGGATCGCGCGGGCCTGCACCGCGGCCGGCTGCGCCCTCATCGGCGGCGAAACCGCCGAGATGCCCGGCATGTACGCGGCTGGCGACTATGATCTCGCAGGCTTCGCCGTCGGCGCGGTCGAGCGCGAACAGCTCCTCACCGGCGACCGGGTGGCGATCGGCGACGTGCTGCTGGGCCTCGCCTCCTCCGGCGCCCACTCCAACGGCTATTCGCTGCTCCGCCGCCTCGTCGAAGGCCAGGATCTCGATGCCTCCGCCCCCTTCGACAGCAGCACCAATCTCGCCGACGCGCTGCTTGCCCCCACCCGCCTCTATGTGAAGCCGCTGCTCCCCCTCCTGTCGGCGGGCCGCATCCACGCGCTCGCCCACATTACCGGCGGCGGCCTTCTCGAAAATGTCCCGCGCGTCCTTCCGCAAGGCGCCCGCGCCATCATCGACGCCAAGGCCTGGCCGCTCCCGCCGCTCTTCCAATGGCTGCAGCAGCGCGGATCCATGGAGGCCGCCGAACTCGCCCGCACCTTCAACTGCGGCATCGGCATGGTCCTCGCCGTGCCCGCCGCCGACGCCGCCGCCATCACCGCAGACCTCGCGGCCGCCGGCGAAACGGTCTTCCGGGTCGGCCGCATCGAGAAGGGTGCGAAAGGCTGCGAAGTCCGCGGCTCGGCGGGCCTCTGGGGTCAGGGTGCAGACTGGACCGCCGCCCACGATGGGTAAGCGGCGCCTCGCCGTGCTCATCTCCGGGCGCGGCTCCAACATGGAGGCACTCGCCCGCGCAGCGCAGGCGCCCGACTACCCGGCCGGGATCGTCCTCGTCGCCTCCAGCAAGGCCGGCGCCGCAGGCCTCGAAACCGCCGCCACCCTGGGCCTCCCCACGGCCGTCATCCCCGCGCGCGACCATCCCACGCGCGACAGCTTCGACGCCGCCCTTACCGCAGCGCTCGAGTCCTGCGGCACAGAGGCAATCGCACTCGCCGGCTTCATGCGCATCCTAACCCCCGGCTTCATCCGCCGCTGGCAGGGCCGCATCGTCAACATCCACCCCTCGCTGCTGCCGAAATACCCGGGCCTCGACACCCACGCCCGCGCCCTCGAAGCCGGCGACGCGCAGGGGGGCTGCACCGTCCACATCGTCACGGAAACCCTCGACGACGGCCCCATCCTCGCCCAGACCGCCGTGCCCATCCGCGCGCACGACACTGCCGAAACGCTGGCCGCCCGTGTCCTCGAGGCCGAACACCGCCTCTACCCGCAAGCACTCGCCGCCTTCCTCGCGACGCTGCCCTAGCCGTCATTTCCATCGCTGATGGATTGCCGCCAGCCATGAACGGCTGTTAGGCTGCCGCCGCTTGGGGGGGAAGCAGGCAGGGGCAGGGCGCATGCGGGCACTCGCACTCATCATCGCAGGGGCGGCTGCCTCGGCGCAGGCACAATCCGTGCCGGAGCCGATCAAGGCCCGCGTCAACGACCTCGTCGCCCAATGTGCCCGCGCAGGCGGCCAGCTCGGCCAGATGACGGGCCAGGGCCAGTTCGTCCTCCCGCGCGACTTCAATGGAGACGGCCGCACCGATTTCGTCGTCTCCGAAGGCAATTTCCCCTGCGTCGGCAAGCCCACCCTGTTCCGCCCCGACGGCCTCGCCCGGGTGGAGCTCTGGATGGCCGACGGCGCCAGCGCCCGCCTCGCCTTCGCCGACCGGCTGCTGGCCTACCGCATCGTCGATGGCCGCCCGGCAAGGCTCCAGATCGCCCGCCGCGCGCCTGCCTGCGGTGGCCCCGCCCGCTGTGGCGACGAGCTGCGCTGGAACGCCGAGACGCTGCGCTTCGAGGAGTGGCCGACCGATGGCCGCAAGGTGAGCGCCCGCCCGGCCACCGGCGCAACTGCAACCGTACCCACCCCGCCAGCCACCCCCGGCACCAGCCCGGCCTCCTCTGCCATCCCCCCGGTCCAGCCCGGCGCAGACGCCGCCTTCAAGGCGCGCTGCCGCAAGGAGACGCTCGCGCAGAACGGCCCCGCCGCCACCAAATGGGTCGACAGCCACTGCACGGAGATGTGGGGCCGCGCCGTCGCCGCCCAGCCGCTGGCCGAGGCCATGCTCGCTGCCGTCACCACGGGCGCAGGCCCCGTCGATGCGCTCCGCCGCGCAACGCCGACGGTCCGCTGGAGCGCCCGCCCCCAGCAGGGCCAGCTCGCCAGCGGCCGCCTCGGCGCCTTCAGCGCCGGCCTCTCGGGCAAGGGGCAAGCCGACAGCTTCTCCGTCAGCTGGAGCGAGACCGGCGCCGACATCCCGGTCGACGTGCCCGCGGCCCTCGAAGCGCGCGGCGCCAAACTCGCCCTCACATCCTGCGATAAGCTCGGGGCAGGCGAAGGAGAACGCGTCTGGTCGGTCACCCTACCGGGCCGCAAGCCCTTCGCCCTCACGGTGTCCCAGCGCACGGCCCCTACCGGCGACGCCACCAGCAGCTACAGCGCCCAGGCCGCACTCGACGGCCGCGCCGCCCGGCGTGGCCCGACCGCCTGCGAACCCTTCTGGTAAGGCGTCAGCCGAATTCCTTCGGCGGCGCCCAGGCATTCAGCGCTGCCTCCAGCGTCGCGCCGAGCGCCAGCAGTGCCGTGTCAGCCCCGGCCCGCCCCACCAGTTGCACGGCAACCGGCAACCCATCCTTCGTCCACCCTGCGGGGATCGACAGCGCCGGAAGGCCGGCAAAGTTCGCCAGCGCGGTATAGTCCGCCACCGTCACCGGCACCGGCCCGTCATGCGCAAAGGCCGGCTGCGGAGTCGTCGGCAGCAGCACAGCGTCCGCCAGCTGCAGCACGGCCTGCAGCTCGGCCGCGGCCTGGTCGGTCGCCCGCCGCCCCTGCGCCACCGTCGCTGCATCGATTCCGCGCGCAAAGGCCAGATGGCTGCGGAACGTCTCCGAAAAGCCTTGTGGGTTGCGCGCAACATCGGCGCCGAAGCGCCGGTCGGCTTCCAGCGCCGCCTCCACGAAGCCCGCCAGCCGGATCCGCCCATGGTCGAACCGCGCCTGCTGCGCCTCCACCCGCAGGCCCGATCCCTCCAGCAAGGCAGCCGCCAGCCGCAGGGCCGCCGCAACGGCCGGATGCAGCTCCGGGTCCGGCCCGCCCGACAGCGTCGCCACGCGTTGCACGGGCGGCGCCTCCGGCCCCGGATTCGCCAGCACCTCGAACAGCGCCGCGCAGTCGCCGACCGACCGCGCCATCGGCCCGATGCAGTCCAGCCGCTCTGCAAGGTGCATCAAACCCGCGGTCGGCACCCGCCCGAATCCCGGTTTCAATCCCGTGATCCCGCAATAGCTTGCCGGGATCCGGATGGAGCCCAGCGTGTCCGTCCCCAGCGCCGCGGCGCACAGCCCGGCCGCCACGGCGGCGGCCGATCCGCCCGAAGACCCCCCGGCCGTGAAGCCCGGCCGGTGCGGGTTCTGCGTCCGGCCGAACGCGGCATTGTCGGTCGTCGCCCCCAGCGCGCCCTCGTGCAGGTTGGTCAGCCCCAGGATCACCGCACCCGCCGCCTTCAGCCGCGTCACCACCTCGGCGTCCGCGTCGGGGATGCGCCCGGCGAAGGCCCCCATCCCGCCGTGCACGGGCCAGCCGGCGACATCGATGTTCGCCTTCAAGGCGATCGGCACCCCCTCCAGCGCGCGCGGAGTCCCGGCATCGAAGCGCGCCGCGCTCGCGGCGGCGGCTGCCCGCGCCCCACCGGCATCGACATGGGTGAAGGCCTTCAGCACCGGGTCATGCCGCCCGATCCGTTCCAGATAATGATCCGTGGCCGCAACCACGCTCACCCGCCCCGCCCGAAACGCCTCCAGCAGCGAGACAACCCCGAGCGCATGGATTCCGGCTGCCAAATCGTCTCTCCCGCTGCCGGATGCGGCAGTCCCCTGAATTCCGCCAATATCGGCATCCTGCGCCTTTCGCCCCGGGTCAAGAGGTTGCACCCGGCTCAGCCCCCGTTCATACCGACTGCGCTTTGGGGTATAGTGCCCAATCGCTGAGGGAGCTTCAGATGCGCTGGTCCGTCGTCCTTGGTCTTGCCGCAGCGCCGCTGGCACTCGCCGCGGTTCCCGCCCAGGCGCAGGACGGCACCTACCGCCAGCGCAGCGTCGTGGTCTACGGCAACGACCCTTGCCCCACCTCGAAGAACCCGGACGAGATCGTGGTCTGCGCCCGCCGGCCCGAGGAAGAGCGCTTCCGAATCCCCAAGGACATCCGCGAGCAGGAGCGTGCCGAAACCATCGCCCGCGAGGACCAGGTGGGCGCCAACCGCGCCGCCCTCGTCTCCGGCCGGACAGCCGCGACAGGCACGGGCAGCTGCTCCATCCAGGGTGTCGGCGGATTCACCGGCTGCACAAAGGGCCTCGACGTCGTCGGCGCAGGCCGCACGATCGTCGAGGGGGTCAAGACTGCCACCGAGCCTGTGGACGACTGAGGCGGCCGCCATCAGTGCGCAGCACTGACTGGCGGACTCGCCGCATCGTCCGGCCGGCGTGCGGCGAGTCCGCGAAACAGTGCTGCGCACTGTCCGCGGCCGCCTCCGGCCCTCAGCGCTCCCGCTGATACCTGACGTTCACGCTGCTATCGCCCTGTGAACTGACCTCCACGAACAGGCTCCAAATCCGGCTCAGCGTCAGCTGCAATGTCGTCAGCGTGTTGCCCTGGCTGTCGGTCAGCACCTCCACATAGACATTGCGCGTCAGCCGCTTGCCGATCGCGATTCCCGTCCCCATGCCCGTCTCGGCATTGTCGCCGACGATCCGCAGCCGGTCCACGCCCACCGAACGGCGCACCTTGCCCAGCGTGTCGGTGCCTGATTGCAGCCCCGCGATCGCGGTCGCCAGCTGCACCGCCTCGGTCACGCTCAGGTCGGCAACCGACGCCCCGAACAGCAGCCGCGACAGGATCTCGTCCTGCGGCAGGGTCGGCGAGCTCGAGAAGCGGATGTCCGGCTTGCCCGCAGTCCCGCTGATCGTCACGAAGGCGGTCACTTCCTCGGCCTGGGTCTGCGCCTGGATGTTGATGGAGCTGTCCAGCGGCCGCCCGTTGAAGCCCACCCGCCCGCTCTTCAGCTCGAAGGTGCTGCTCGCGAACGTGAATTCCCCCCGTGCCAGCGTCGCCGTTCCCAGGAAAATGGGCGCCGCCGGCGTTCCGCGCACGCGGATGTCGCCGCGCCACACGCTTTCCAGGCCCATGCCCTCCACCTGCACCCGGTCATCGGCCCGCACCCGGATGTCGAGCGCGATGTTGGTCGCCGACAGCGTCGGCTCGGGCTCGGGCAACCGCACCTCGCCGGCGCGGCGCACCTGCAGCTGCGGAATCTCGCTGGTCTCCACCTGCACCAGCTGAACCCGCGCCGAATCGACCCTCAGGTCCCCCGACAGCGTCGCCTTCGTGCCCTTGCCCTGCAGCTTCAGCGGCCCCGACAGTGTGAACTCCAGGGTGTCCGAATTCGCCAGCCG
The DNA here is from genome assembly GCA_027490095.1 of Sphingomonadales bacterium. Classification (GTDB taxonomy): domain Bacteria; phylum Pseudomonadota; class Alphaproteobacteria; order Sphingomonadales; family Sphingomonadaceae; genus Sandaracinobacteroides. The sequence goes on from JAIXYT010000050.1 coordinate 121,987, forward strand.
CGCGCGCGACAGGTCGAGCGACAGGTCCACCACCTGCTCCAGCCCCAGCCGCACGAAGCCCGAGCCGCTGATCGTCCCGCCGTTCGCCCGGCCGGTGATGCTGTTCACCTTCAGGAGATCGCCTGCGAAATCGCCGTCGAAGGCCAGGTCCACGATCTCGGTGCCGAAGGCGGCATTGCGATAGATCAGCCCCTTGCCCCGCGCGATCCCGGTCAGCGACGGGTCGGCAGCCGTCCCCGCGAAATCCGCCCCCAGCGCGATCGCGCCCTTCAGCTCCTGCCCCTCCAGGCCCGCCAGCGCCCACAGCGGCTCCACTGGCCCATTGTAGCGCACCCCGCCCGAAAGCTGCCCCGCCGCAAAACGCTCCGCCGGTGTCTCGCCCGGCCCCGGCGCCACCCGCAGAACCAGCCGTCCCAGATCGTTCTTCTGCCACGACATGTTCGCGCCCATCACCAGCCCGCCGCCATCGGACCGGGCCGACAACCGCACGTCCACGGGCACGCTGATCCCCGTCACCCCGGCGCGCTGCAGCCCGCTGATGGTCAGGTTCGCCTCGCCCACGGGGATCCGCGACCCCGGCTCGCTGCGCAGCACCAGCTGCCCGTTCGCCCTGCCGCCAAAGCCCCAGCGGCTGGAATAGAGGTCCAGGATCGACAGGTCGACATTGCGCAGCGCCAGCCGGACCTCCCGGGTCGCCCCCAGCTCGCCTGCCCCCAGTTCGCCGGCCACATCCACCTCGCCCCGCGGGAGCAGCAGGCGCGCCGGCAACAGCTTCCAGCCCCTGTCCGTCCGCACGATCCGCGCCGGCCGCTCCAGCTTCAGCGGCAGCTTGCCCAGCGTCCCGTCCATCGCGATCGCATAGCCGTCGCTCACGCTCTGCACCCGCGCGGCTGCCGTGAACGGCTGTCCGTCGCCCGATCGGCCCCGCCCCTTCACGGTCGCCACGCCCGACGTTCCAGCAAGATTGGCAGCCCCCGACACCTCGTCGATCACCAACGTGTCGCGCCGCACCCCGGTTGCCGCGAAACTGCCCCGGATCACCGGCCGCTCTGGCTCCAGCAGAACCGAGAACCGCGCCGACCCCTTCGAAATCGCAACCGGTGTCTCCAGCGGAATGCGCGCATTCAGCGCCTGCGCAGTCCCCTCCACCTGCTGCAGCGCGCCGACCGCGCTGAAGCCCAGGTTCGCCTCCACCCCGCGCCCGTCCACCACCAGCTCGCCGGCAAAGGGCCCGGCCGGCGTCTGCACCAGCCGCCCGCGCGCCTCAAGGCCCGCAATGCCGGCCCGCTCGATGTCCAGCACCAGCGGGCGCCCCTCGCCGAAACCCACGACGATCCGCCCGTCGAGCGGCCCCTGCGGGCTTTCGCCCCGCGCCACCAGCAGCACGCCGCCGGCAACCGGGGATATGTCGGCCACCACATCGGTCACCCCGAAGCCGAACCCCGGCGACGCCAGTTTCACCGTTCCCCTGGGCGCAGTCGAGGTGCCCGAGGCCGACACCGTGAACGGCCCATAGGCCCGGCTCCGCCCGCTCGCGTCCAGCGCGAACCGCCCGCTTGCCGGATCATAGCGCCCGCTCGCCCCCGTCACGCTCAGGTTCGGACTGGTCATCTGCGCACCGCTCAGCGCGATTGCGCCGTCGGCCCCCAGCGTGAAATTGCCCGACGCCCGCGGCAGCCCGCCCAGGAAATCCCGGGCCGATGCATTGGTCAGCCCCAGCACGCGGACATCGAACTGCCCGGCAACGGCCGGCCGTGCCGACCCAGGCGCCTGGTCGATCCGCGCCGTCGCCCGCACATCGACAGGCCCCAGCCCCGACACCTCGAAGCGCGGCACCGCCGCATCCACCTTCGCCGTGATCCGCCCGTCCGCCGCCCGCGCGCCCGCGCCCGAAACCGTCAGCCGCGTCGTCGTCAGGCGCACGCCCTCGGCCGAAATCCGCCCATCCGCCACCTTTATCGTGCCCTGCACGCGCGGCTCCACCAGCAGCGCCGCCAGCTCCGGCGGAAGCCCCATCGTGCGCCCGGCCCGCGCCGTGAAGGGCACCTCCAGCGGCCGCGTGTCGGTCGCCAGCCGAACCGTGCCCTGCGCGGCCAGCGAATCCACGCCGATCACCCCCGTGTCCGTGCGAAGCCGCAGTGTGGCCGCCCCTGCAGTCCAGGCCAGGGGCGCCTCCTTCAACGGCCCGTCCACGGCCAGCGTCGCGCGCAACCCGCTGCCCGACAGCGCCGGGTTCACCACCTCGGGCTTCAACACGATCGCCTCCAGCCGCACGCCCTCGGCAACATTGTCGGTCGCATCGATCCGCCCGCTCCCCGTCAGCTTCAGCGCTGCGGAAGACGCCGCCAGCCGGACATCGAACCAGTCCCCGTCCTTCGAGGCCTCGGCATCCACCGAGATCGCAGGCGCTGCAAGGTCGGCCACAAGCCCCGGCCCCAGCAGCGGGGCAGGCAACAGCTGCCCCACGGCCCGGAATCGCCCGTCGTCCGCCGTCACCGCAAGGTCGGCGACCCGCGTCGCAGCCGCCTCTCCACCCAGGTCGGCCACCACGCGCCCCCGCCAGCGCGCCCAGCTTCCTGCCCCGTCGGCCTCGATCCTCAGCGGCGTCTTCAGCCCGGCCGCCGTCGTGACCAGCCCGCCCGCCGGCGCGTCCAGCCGGGCCTCCAGGTCGAAGCGGTCGCGGTCCGGCTCCGCATCCAGCAGCAGCAGCAGCCCATCCCCGCGCCCGCTCGCCGCCCGCATGTCCAGAAGCACCCGCCCCGACCGGATCTCAACCCGCCCATTGGCCGACACCTGCTCCTCGCGCCCCAGCAGCGGCTTTTCCAGCACCACCCGGGGCAGGTCGAACCGGCCGATCCGGATGTCGATGTCGGGCAGCAACGGTTCATCCGGGTCGCGCGGGTTCAGCGCCCACATCCGCAGGACCCGGATCTCGGGCACCTCCAGCCGGTTGATGGACACCAGCCGCCGCACCAGCGTGATCGGCTCCCAGTCCACCTTCGCCCGCGGGATCACCGCCAGCGTGCCATCAAGGTCCTTCACCACCACGTCGACCAGCTCGAACCGCGACAGCAGCGACCCGTCGATCCGCCCCACCTCGTATCGGATGCCCGACGCCGGCTCGATCCCCGACACCCGGGCCGCCACGAAGGCCCGCCCGCCAGGCGTCTCGGCGAGCCACCACAGCCCCAGCGGCACCGCCGCTGCAAGCGCCAGGGCCACCAGCAGCAGCACGCCAGCCAGCCAGGCCCACCAGCTGCGCCCGCCGCCGCCGTCCGGCCGCTCGCCCAGCCCCTCCTCGGGCGCGTCCACGGCCGGCGTCTCCGCCATCAGAAGGCCTGCCCGATCGAGATGTACAGCGCGAAGGTCGGATCCAGCGGGCCCCGGTTGATCGCCCGCGCCACGTCGATCCGGATCGGCCCGAAGGTCGTATAGTAACGCCCGCCGACCCCGACGCCGAAGCGGGTTCCCTCGAGGCTCGGCACCGAACTGCTGTTCACCGAGCCTGCATCCACGAAGCCCACCACCCCGAAATCGCCGAAGCGGTAGCGCACCTCGGTGCTGGCCTCGAACAGCCCCCGTCCGCCGATCGGCCGGCCGTTCAGCGCCTTCTCGCCCACCCCCTGGAAATCGAACCCGCGAACCGAGCCGCCGCCGCCGGCATAGAGCCGCCGGGTCGGCGCGATCGCGAACAGGTCGGCCCCCACGATGCTCCCCAGCCGCAGCCGCCCGGCCAGCACCAGCTTGTCGCCGATCCCCTGATAAACGCTGCCGTCGGCAAACATCCGGGCATAGGTCTCCACCCGGCTGCCCTCGCGCGACACCTCGGGGTTCACCTCCAGCCCCAGCCGGTAGCCCGTGGTGGGATCCAGCAGATCGTTCGACCGGTCATAGGCGATCCGCCCGGGAATGGTGATGAACAGGAAGTTCCGCAGCACATCGAACCCGGGGTCCGAATCGGGGTCGCGCGGCTCCGGCAGCGCGCGCTGCTGCTCCCGCGAGGCGCCAAGCCCGAACCCGACACTCCAGGTCCAGCGCTTCTGCCAGATCGGCGTCGAGGTTCGCTCGATCTCGGCCACCAGCGCAAAGGTCTGCGCATTGTAGGCGGGCGGCGACAGGTTCGCGAGGTCGGCGACGAAGCCCAGAGTCCGGTCGCGCTGCCGCCAGTTGCCCATCAGCAGCTCGGCCCGCGCGCGCTGTTCCTCCGTCCCCAGCACTGCACGCGCGGTCAGCATGCCTTCGGGCTGCAGGAAGCTCCGGTGCCGCCAGGTGCCCTCAGCCCGGAACCCCTCCTCGTTCGCAAAGCCGATCTGCCCGGCAAGCAGCCGGTGCGGCCCCCGCGTGCCGTCGATGCGGATCTCGGTGACGGCAGCGTCCCCCTCCCGCACCCCCGTGTCCACCGGGGTCACCGTCACGCCGCCGAACTGCTGGGTCGCGATCAGCGCGCGCCGCAGGTCGTCGACCAGCCGGGCGTCATAGGGCTGCCCGGGCCGGAAGCGCGCAATCACCTCGGCGTGGCGCTCGTCGAACGGCTTGAAACCCGACATGCGGATCGGTCCGAAAACCCCCAGCGGCCCCAGGTCACCCGTCAGCAGATAGGTCCCCGTCGGCGCCTCCTGGTCCAGCACCACGTCGCGCACGCCGATCTCGGCAAAGGGATAGCCCAGCCCGTTCAGCCGCCGCAGCAGGGCACCTTCCGCCTCTTCCACGTCGATCGCGCGGATCGGGTCGCCCACCTCCAGGCCGAATCCCGCTGCAAGCTCGGGCCTGTCCGAGGGGATCAGGTCCAGCACGATCTCCCGCCAGCTGTAGCGCTCGCCCGGCACCACCCGAATGCGGACCTCCGCCCGTCCATCGGCCGCCTCGCCGATCGCTTCGGAATCGGGGGCCTGCGCGATGTCGGCCACCACCTCCACCGTCGCGCCGTACCAGCCTTCCGAAAACAGGAGCCGCTTCATCAGCTCCTCGTCCGTCCGCGCGCGGCTGGCGATCTGCGCCGCGGTTGCCGGCCGATTCTGCCCCCGGTGCAGCGCCGAAAGCCGCCGGAAGGTCGCCTCCAGCCCGGTCGGCTGCAACCCTTCCACCACCACCCGGTACCGCATGCCCTCCTGCGCCGCCTGCGTGAAGGTGAAGTCCGTCCGCGGTGCCGGATCAAAGGTCCCCAGCGGCGGCAGCGGCGCAAGCAGCGCGGGGTCGAGCGCTTCGACCGGCGGCATCGCAATCGGCTCGGCAGCACCGTCCTCGGCGGCGGGGTCCGCCTCCGGGATCGGAGGCAGCGGCAGGAACAGCTCGTCGGCGCGCGCCGCCTCGGGCGGCGCCCCGGTCACGACCTGCGCCCAAAGCGGCCCGGCAAGCCCGAGCCCGAGGCACAGTGCAGCAGCATGGCAACAGGCAGGCGTCGGGCGCGATCTCACAGGCCGACAAAGCCTCGGCTTTCCCGCAAAGGCAAGGCCCGACGGTCGGCAACGGGCCCGCGCGCGCCGGCGCCTTTGCACTGGCAGCCGTCCGGGCGCCGCGCTAGGCAGGCGCCTACACGCTCACGAAAGGATTTTCCGTGCCCGACATGCTGAAGCTCACAACCGACACAGGCGAGGTGACGATCCGGCTCCGTCCCGACCTCGCGCCCAACCATGTGGCACGCATGGTCGAGCTTGCCGACAGCGGCTTCTACGACGGGGTCCTCTTCCACCGCGTGATCCCGGGCTTCATGGCGCAGGGCGGCTGTCCGCACGGCCGCGGCACCGGCGGCTCGTCGCTCCCCAACCTCGCACAGGAATTCTCCGCCGAACCCCATGTGCGCGGCACCTGCTCCATGGCCCGCACCTCCGATCCGAACAGCGCCAACAGCCAGTTCTTCATCTGCTTCGACGACGCCGGCTTCCTCGACCGCCAGTACACGGTCTGGGGCGAAGTGACCGAGGGGATGGAGCATATCGACGCGCTGCCGAAGGGGGAACCGCCCCAGCGCCCAGGCAGGATCGTCTCGATGCGGAGCGCGTAGCGCGAAAGGCGGCCGCAGCCTGGACCGGGATTGCGCAGCAATCGCGGGAAGGCCTGCGGACTCGCCGTCGCATCCGGCCGGCGTGCGGGCGGCTTTCAAGCCGGCCGACGCGTCCGACGATGCGGCTTTGCCGCGCTCTTCTTCCTTCTTCCTGAACACCCCAAGCGGACTCGGCGGCTCAGCCGCCGGCCGCGCCCGCGCCTACCTTCTGGCCTTTATCGATTTTCCGTCCGGCGCCGTCAGCGTCAGCACCCCATCCTTCACGCCATAGCCCGTCACCGCCCCCAGCGTGCCCAGGAACTGGCCTTCCTGCGTCATCAGCTGGTCAGGGCATGCCATCATGGTCGAGGCCATCTGGCTCATCTCCAGCTTCAGCCCGTCGGCCGCCACCGTATAGCCGCCCATGAACCGGTTGCAGCTGGCAGCGCCGAACACCCGGCCCTCCTCGAAGGTGATCGTCGGCTTGCTGCCGGTCACCACGGGCACGCCATTGATCTCGAACACCGCCCATTCCCCGCCGCCCAGCGCAGCGCCGCCCGTCGGCGCGGCAGCCGCCGGCTTCGGCGCAGGGGTCGGCGCGCAGGCCGTCATGGCTGCAAGGGCTGCTGCTGCAAGAAACCAACGCATCTCATTCTCCTGTCTTTGGGGCATCCGGTGTGCGGGGGGCAGCTTTCGCGCGGGCCTGGGTCTCGCGCAACTGCTCCTGCGCTGCAATCATCACCTCCTGCGGGGTCACGATCGTGCCCCGGCGCGGGCGGTTCAGGTCCGCAATCAGCGCCAGCACCAGCACCAGCAACAGGATCATCTCGAACGAGGCAAGCACATGCGCCCGGGCCGACTGGCCGCTCACATAGCCGATCAGCACCATACTCGCGAGCGGGAAGAACAGCAGCAGCAGCACAAGTGTGTGGGGAAGCCGGTTCTCCAGGGCGATGTCCCTGGCGGTTGCCATATCGAACATCTCGTTTGCCGAATTGACGATCAGCATCCGGTACGACCCGTCGGTCACGGCCGCGGTGGCGTCGACGACAGCCTCCCACACCTTCTGCTGGGCCACCCCCTGCCTGCGGCGCGCCTCGACAAGCTCGTCCTTGCTCACGCCCTGCCGGCCCACCTCGACCCGCGCGGCCACATAGTCCTCCAGCGCCCCCAGCGCCTGCGCCCGCGGCTCGGGCGGCATCAGGTCGGTTCGATAGATGAAGGTGCCGATCGCATTGCCTTCCGCCACCATCTGCGACCGGCGCTCGTCATAGCGGGCAACCGCCATCGAAACGGTGAAGCCCAGCAGCAGCGCCATCAGCCCCAGCGAGGCAGAAACCAGCACCCCCGGGTCGCTGTCCTTCGGCGGCCGTCGCCGGCCCAGCGCCCGCCCCAGCTGCACAGCAAGGGCGAATAGCACGAACATTGCAAGCGCAAGCAGCCAGATCGGGGCTGCTTCCATCGCAAGGATCAGCGCATCCACCGCGCCGCTACTTCTTCAGGCTGTCGCGGATCTCGCGCAGCAGCAGCACATCCTCCGGTGTCTCGGGCGGCGCCTCGGCAGGCGCCGTCGCTGCAAAGAAGCGGTTCGCATTCTTCACGATCAGGAACACCGCAAAGGCCAGGATCAGGAAGTTCAGCGTCGCGGTCAGGAAGGCGCCATAGCCCAGCATCGGCACCCCGGCCGCTTTCAGCGTGGCATAGTCCAGCGTCTTGCCCGCAAGCTCGGCCGGCACCGGCCCCAGCCGGATGAAATTCTCGGTGAAATCGGCCGACCCCGTCACCAGCGACAGCATCGGCATGATCACATCCTCGGTCAGCGACTTCACGATCGTCCCGAACGCACCCCCGATGATCACGCCCACCGCCAGGTCCAGCACATTGCCCCGCGCGATGAAGGCCTTGAACTCGTTCAGCATGAAGACCCCTCTTGCTTGTCGATTGTCACCCCATGCTTCCCGCATCGATGGCGCCCGCGCAAGCCGGAAAGCACCGGCGCCGAAATCCCACCCGGCCCCAAACGGGTCCCACAACGGGCTTGACGCGAAGCCCGGCCCAAGGGCTTACTCCGCGCCGATCAAACGCATCCGGGGGTCTTCACCATGCGCATCATCCGCTTCGTCCTGCCGCTCGCCGCCGCCCTCTCGCTCTCGGCCTGCGGAATCAACTCCATCCCCACCAAGGAAGAAGGCGTCAACGCCGCCTGGGGCGAAGTCGAAAACCAGTACCAGCGCCGCGCCGACCTCATCCCGAACCTCGTCGCCACCGTGCAGGGCTATGCCAAGCAGGAACAGGATGTCCTCGTCGGCGTCACCGAAGCCCGCGCCAAGGCAACGCAAACCACCATCAACGCCGGCGACCTCAACGATCCCGCCAAGGTCGCTGCCTTCAGCCAGGCCCAGGACGGCCTGACCTCGGCCCTGTCCCGCCTGATGGTGGTGGTGGAAAAATACCCCGAGCTGAAGTCCGACCAGAACTTCCTCGCCCTCCAGTCCCAGCTCGAAGGCACGGAAAACCGCATTTCCGTCGCCCGGCGCGACTACAACGAGGCCGTGCGCGTCTACAACACCGAGATCCGCACCTTCCCGGCCATCATCGCCGCCAAGACCATCTATGGCGCCGAACCCAAGGCCCCCTTCAAGGCGACCGCCGCCAACGCGGACTCCGCGCCGACCGTGAAGTTCTGATGGCACGTCCGGGCACCGCCCTTGCGGCGGGGCCCGGCCGACCTCATGTCCCACCCATCATGAAGCGCCTCGCGCTCCTCCTTGTTCTCCTGCTGCTGCCCCAAGCTGCAGTCGCGCAGGATTTCCCCAAGCTCACCGGCCGCGTGGTCGATGCAGCAAACATCCTGCCGCCCGACGTCGAGGCCCGCATCGCCGCCAGGTCCGAGGCGATCGAGAAGCAGACCAGCGCCCAGCTCGTCGTCGCAACCGTCCCCAGCCTCGATGGCCAGGAAATCGAGGATTACAGCTACAAGCTCGGCCGCGCGTGGGGCATCGGCCAGAAGCGCGGATCCCAGGTTTCGGGGGGCAAGGGCACCGGCGACAACGGCGTCATCCTCCTCGTCGCCCCCAACGACCGCAAGGTCCGCATAGAGGTCGGCTACGGCCTCGAACCCATCCTCACCGATGCGCTCTCCTCGGTCATCATCCAGCGCACCATCCTCCCCGAATTCCGCGCCGGCAACCTGCCCGCCGGCGTCGAGGCCGGCTTCGACGCTATCGCGAAACAGGTCGAACTCCCGCCCGAGGAGGCCGCGAAGAATGTCGCGGCAGCCCAAGCCTCGGGCGGCGGCGACGGCGGCTTCCCGGCCGGCCTCGTCTTCTTCCTCATCATCCTCTTCATCTGGGTCATGATCGCCTCCAGCCGCGGCAAGGGCGGCCGGCGCGCCCGCCGCGGCGGCCCGATCGTCGTCTGGGGTCCCGGCATGGGCGGCGGCTGGGGCGGTGGTGGCGGCGGCGGCTGGGGCGGCGGCGGCGGTTTCGGCGGTGGCGGCGGCGGCTTCGGCGGCGGGGGGGCAAGCGGCGGATGGTAGAGCTCACCCCGTCCGAACAGGCGCAGATCGCAGCCGCCATCGAGGCAGCCGAGGCCCGCACCGACGGCGAGATCGTCTGCACCCTCTCCGTCGAGCGCCACCGCTATGTCGAATGGGTGCTCGCGCTCGCCGCCGCTGCCGCCTTCCTAGTGCCCGTCCTCCTAACAGCGCTCAACCTCGGCCCCACCTTCTTCGCCTTCCTCTTCGGCCAGTGGCAGTCCGAACCGCTGTCCGACTGGCAGACGGTCGAGATCTTCGCCCTCATGCAGGTCACGGTCCTCATCCTCGCCACCCTCGCGCTCTGGTGGTCCCCCTTCGCCCAGCGCTGGGTCCCGCTCTCCATCCGCCGCGACCGCGTGCACGAAATCGCGCTCAAGCAGTTCCTCACCCGCGGCATCCACCTGACGGCCGGCCGCACCGGCGTCCTCATCCACGTCAGCTTCGAGGACCATGTGGTCGAGGTCATCGCCGACGAATCGATCTATTCGAAGGTCCCGCAGGATCACTGGGCCGAAACCGCCGCCGCCCTCCTCAAGGGCATCCGCAGCGGCAACACCGCGCAAGGCTTCGTCGACGCCATCGCCCTTGCCGGCGACGTGCTCGCCACCCATTTCCCCAAGTCCGACCACAACCCCGACGAGCTCCCCAACCGTCTCGTCATCGTCTGAAACAGCCATCGTCTGACACAGCCGATGGTTGAGACAGGCCGGCCCGTCCGCTAGACGGGCGCCCGACTCCCTGTTTCCAGCCCCCCGAAGGACCCCAAGTGGCCCAGCAATATTCCTACGTGATGAAGGGTCTCACCAAGACCTTCCCCGGCGCCCCCAAGCCGATCCTGAACAACATCCACCTGCAGTTCTACCCCGACGCCAAGATCGCCATCATCGGCATCAACGGCTCGGGCAAGTCGACCCTCATGAAGATCATGGCGGGCATCGACAAGGACTACTCCGGCGAAGCCTGGGCCGGCGAAGGCATCCGCGTGGGCTACCTCGCGCAGGAACCCCAGCTCGATCCGAAGAAGACGGTGCTCGAAAACGTCAAGGACGGCGTGCGCCCCATCGCCGACATGATCGACCGCTTCAACGCCATCTCGGCCGAAATGGGCGACCCCAAGGACGATACCGATTTCGACAAGCTGATGGAGGAAATGGGCACCCTCCAGGAAAAGATCGACGCGGTCGACGGCTGGACCCTCGACAACCAGCTCGAAATCGCGATGGACGCGCTGCGCTGCCCGCCCGGCGACTGGTCGGTCGAGAATCTCTCGGGCGGTGAAAAGCGCCGCATCGCGCTTTGCCGCCTGCTGCTCGAAAAGCCGAACATCCTGCTGCTCGACGAACCCACCAACCACCTCGACGCCGAATCCGTCAGCTGGCTCGAAAACCACCTGAAGGAATACAACGGCAACGTCATCCTGGTCACCCACGACCGCTACTTCCTCGACAACGTCGTCGGCTGGGTGCTCGAACTCTACTACGGCCAGGGCATCCCCTTCGAAGGCAACTACTCCGCCTGGCTCGAACAGAAGGCCAAGCGCATGGCCCAGGAAGAGCGCGAGGGTGAAAGCCGCTCCAAGGCGATCGCGCAGGAACTGGAGTGGATCCGCTCCAGCCCCAAGGCCCGCCAGACCAAGTCCAAGGCCCGCATCAAGGCCTTCGACGAACTCGTCGCCAAGCAGGACGCGACCCGCTCCTCCGACCGGCAGATCCTCATCCGCAACCCCGAACGCCTCGGCAGCACGGTCATCGAGGCGACCAACCTCACCAAGGCCTATGGCGACAAGCTGCTGTTCGAGGATCTCAGCTTCACCCTGCCGCCCGGCGGCATCGTCGGCGTCATCGGCCCCAACGGCGCCGGGAAAACCACCCTCTTCCGCATGATCACCGGCCAGGAAAAGCCCGACTCAGGCACCATCAAGATCGGCGAAACGGTCCACCTCGGCTACGTCGATCAGTCGCGCGACGCCCTCAACCCCAACAAGAATGTCTGGGAGGAAGTCTCCGGCGGCAACGAACGCTTCACCTTCGGCAAGCAGGAAGTCTCCACCCGCGCCTATGTCGGCGCCTTCGGCTTCAAGGGCACCGACCAGCAGAAAAAGGTCGGCCAGCTCTCGGGCGGTGAACGCAACCGCGTCCACATGGCCAAGATGCTGAAGGAAGGCGGCAACGTCCTCCTCCTCGACGAACCCACCAACGACCTCGACGTCGAAACGCTCCGAGCCCTCGAAGAGGCCCTCGAAAACTTCGCTGGCTGCGCCGTCGTCATCAGCCACGACCGCTTCTTCCTCGACCGCCTCGCCACCCACATCCTGGCCTTCGAAGGCGACAGCCACGTCGAATGGTTCGAAGGCAATTTCGAAATGTACGAAGCCGACAAGCTGAGGCGCCTGGGCCCAGCCGCCGAACGCCCGCACCGGCTGAGCTACAAGAAGCTGACCAGATAAGAACGAAAGACGGCCTCCGGCGGGAAGGGGTCAACAGACCCCTTCACCCCAAAGTTTTTCTAGTAAGAACGGAAAATGGCAAAGAGTGGCGTTTGGCAGTATGAGTTGGGTATTAAAGATCTATATCAATCTCGCCCTCTTTACCTTTATTGGAGGAATATTTTTATTCTTTTCCAGTAGTCCTCATATATTGTACGTCTCAATTTCTATCATGTTATTAATGATAGCTGCAATTATTCGATATCGAAAAGATAAAAAATTTTCTCATGTTTTTCCTGCTCTTTGCGTTTTGTTGCCGTACGTGTTTCTGGTTACGCTTTCGTCTACAACTGGATTTCCGACATCCAATGTGGCGCACATATTCGGCATTTTCATGATTGCGACTGCAGTTCTGGCGCCGCTTCACAAGTGACCCCTCGACACCCAAGGACATGAGGCGCCAGACGCCCTTGTCTTGAACAGCCCGAACCAGCGTCGAGCGAGATCCCGAGAACGCTACCATTGAAAATCCGGGGTGCAGGGGTCTAAGTCCCCTGCCGGGTCCCGGGCAGAGCCCGGCCCGCCGGAGGCCCCTTGGACCAGTCCCTCACAGAAGACCTCAAATCGCGCGACCGCGAGCGCTGGCTCTCCATCCTCTGGGCCCCCGCCGACGCGCGCGCAGCCCTCGTCGCGCTCCACTCCCATGATCTCGAACAGCAGCGCGTCGTCGCCGAGGCGCGCGAGCCGATGCTTGCCGAAATCCGCCTTGCCTGGTGGCGCGAGCAGCTCGAGCTCCTCTCCGCCGGCAAGCTCGCCCCGCCCCAGCCCCTCCTCCGCGCGCTCCGCCACGATGCCCGCGCCCGCGGCGCCGACCTCACCGATCTCTCGCGTATCGAGGAAGGCTTCCTCCCCCTCCTCACCGAAGGCCGGCTCGACGCGCTTGCCATGGCAACCGCCCGGGGCGGCCCGCTGTTCCGCGCGCTCGCCACCGTCATCAACGGCCACCCCCTCTCCAACCCGGACGCCCAAGCCGCAACCGCCGCGGGCACCCGCTGGGCGCTGGCGAAACTCTGGCGCGGCGGCTGGGGCCAGGCCGAAGCGCGCCTCACCAGCCTCGAACCCCCCGCCTTCCCGGCCGCTCCGGCGGGCCCCCTCCCGCCGCCGTTGCGCGCCCTCGATGCGCTCGCCGCGCAGGATTGGGGACGGCTCGAACGGGGCCGCCCGCTCGCCCCCCCGGCCGCCCCCGGCCGGCAGCTTGCCATGGCACTTGCTGCTCTGAAGGCCGGCTGAAGCCTCTTTTCCGCTGCCCCGGGTGCGTGTTAGGCAAGGTCCCACGGGGTCGGGCCCGGGTGCAGGCGATGCGCCCGTCCTGGGGGTCCGCGTCCATGTTCTCCAACCTGCCCGTCCGCTTCGCCGCTGCACTCGGCGCCATCCTGCTGCTCGCCGGCGGCGCTGCCCTCTGGTTCGCGTCCGACAATGGCAGGGCAGGGGCAACCACCGCCCCGCCACCCCCGGCCACAGGGGCGACAGCCCGGGCCGACGACCTCCTTGCCCCACCCCCTGTGGCGCAGACTCCGAAAAGCAAGGAAGAACAACGCTTTGCACGCGCCGACAAGGACGACGACGGCCGCATCACCCAGGCCGAATATCTGCAGCAGAGGCGCCGCAACTTCGAGAAGCTCGATGCGAACGGCGACGGCCGACTCGCCTTCGAGGAATATGCGACCAGCGGCATCGCCAAGTTCCGCAAGGCCGACGCCGACGCCGACGGCCAGCTGGTGGCCGCAGAGTTCGCGACAACAGCACCCAGACCGAAAAATCGACAGACGGCATCCGTCGAAACATGCCGCTGTCCGCCGAGCGAAATGGCCGCTCTGTCGGCCGATCCCGCGCAGGATTAACCCCACCTAAACGCCTGATTCAGAAAGCCTTCAAGCGCAAGGGCCTTTCTGGCGCCTGTCGCCGGCCAATCCCCCCTCGCCGGCGGCAAGCATGTCGCCGGCCAACGAAAGGCAACCGGCGGTGGCCGCCGGCCGGCGCAATCCGGCCGGCGGCATGTCCAACAGGAAAGGCTTATCTCCCATGGCAACAGCCACCCTTACACGCGCCCTTTTCGCCACCGCCGCCTTGCTCGGCGCCACCCAGGCGATGGCCGCCGAGCCCTTCAACGGCCCCTACATCGGCGCCGAAGCCGGCTGGCAGCAGGACAAGCTGCGCTCCACCCTCACCACCGGCGGCACCAGCTTCTCGGCCAACGACAAGGTCGACAGCTTCGCCTACGGCGCCCAGCTCGGCTACGACTTCAAGGTCTCGCCCAGCTTCGTGATCGGTGCCGAGGCCAACCTCACGGGCGACAGCGGCAAGATCCGCGTCGACGGCTCCACGGCGGATGCCGGCCGCACCTTCGGCCTCACCGCCCGCGCCGGCGTCCTCGCCACGCCCGAAACCCTCATCTACGCCAAGGGCGGCTGGGTGAACGGCCGCTTCACCTTCGACGACGGCACCGACCGCGCCAGCCAGAACCGCGACGGCTGGACTCTCGGCGGCGGCGTCGAGCGCATGCTCACCCAGAACATCTCGGCTCGCGTGGAGTATCGCTACTCCGACTTTGCCAGCTTCCGCGAGACTCTGGGGACGGACAGCGTGTCGGCTGGATTCGATAGACACCAAGTCATGGCTGGGGTGAATTTCCGGTTCTGAGCCGAAGGCGCCCGCGGCCTGGAAGAGGATTGCGCAGCAATCGTCTGAAGGTCCGCGGACTCGCCGAAGGCCCGGCCGGCGTGCGGGCGGTCCCATCGGGCCGCCCGACACGTCCGACGGCGCGGCTTTGCCGCGCTTTTTTCTTGATCTTCTCTTCAAATCCCAAAGCCGGACTCGCAGGGCTCGGCCCTGCGGCCGGCCGGTCCAGCAAGAACGAAGGGGCGTGGGCAAAGCCCACGATGACGTCGGACGTGTCGGTCGGGCTTAGGCCCGCCCGCACGCCGGCCGGGCCGCGGGCGAGTCTGCGGGCCTTCCCGCGCCTTCGGCGCGCTCAGGCCGCAGCCGCCCTCTGGCCAGGCGCCATCGCGACTTCCAGCAACTTCTTCTCCAGCGCCTTCATCCGCGCCGGCCCGTCGATCTTCTCACCCGTCAGGTCGGTCAGATAGAAGGTGTCCACCGCCCGCTCGCCATAGGTCGCGACATGGGCGGAATGGATCGTCACCTTCGCGCCATACAACGCGTAGGTCAGCGCATACAGCAGCGCCGGCCTGTCGAGCGCATTCACCTCCACCACCGTGAATCGGTTCGAGGCCGCATTGTCGATGAACACCTGCGGCACCACCCGGAAGGCCTCCTGCCGCCGCCGCGGCAAGGGCTTTGCCGACAGGCGGTCCGCCAGCTTCACCCGCCCCTGAAGTGCGTCGTGGATGTAGCGCTCCAGCCGCTCCAGCCTGTGCGGCTCGTCGAACGGCCCGCCCAGCGGGTCCTGGATGGTCAGATTGTCCAGCGCCATGCCGTCGCGCGTGGTGTGGATCCGCGCATCCACGATCGTCGCCCCCCCCAGCGCGATTCCCCCCGCGATCCGGTAGAACAGCCCCGGATGGTCGGCCGCATAGACCGTCAGCAGCGTCGTGCCCGCCCCCGAATCCGGCGCCGCGCGGATCGTGATCGGCCGCTGCGCCAGGTCGGCGTCGGTCACCAGCGCCATGTTCGCCGCCAGCACGTCGGTCGGCTCGGCCAGCCAGTAGCTGTCGGGGAAGCGGCCAGCATAGGCTGCGAACGCAGCGTCCGGCCACCCCATCACCTGCCGGAGCCGCTCCTGCCGCGCCTCGATCCGCTCGCGCCGGCCGGTCTGCTTGTGGCCCAGCCGCAGCACCTCCTCGGCCGAATTGTACAGGGTCGTCAGCAACTGCGCCTTCCAGCCGTTCCACACACCGGGCCCCACCGCCCGGATGTCCACCACCGTCAGCACCAGCAGCAGCCGCAGCCGCTCCACGCTCGCCACCCCTTCCACGAAATCCAGGATGGTCTTGAAATCCGAAAGGTCGCGCTTGAACGCGGTCGCCGACATCAGCAGGTGCTGCCGGACCAGCCAGGCCACCGTGTCGGTCTCCGCCTCGCTCAGCCCCAGCCGCGGGCACAGCTTGCGGGCCACTTCCTCCCCCAGCACGCTGTGGTCCCCGCCGCGCCCCTTGGCGATGTCGTGCAGCAGCACCGCCACATACAGCACCCGGCGCGACACCAGCTGCCGGATCACCGCAGTCGACAGCGGATGGTCGTCGCGCAACTCCCCCTTCTCGATCCGGCTCAACAGCCCGATCGCCCGGATCGTGTGCTCGTCCACCGTGTAATGGTGGTACATGTCATACTGCATCTTGGCGACGACCCGTCCGAAGTCGGGCACGAACCGGCCGAACACCCCGGCCTCGTTCATCCACCGGAGCACCGTCTCCGGGTCCCCGCGCGAGGTCAGGATTTCCAGGAACAGCGCATTTGCCCGTGGGTCCTGCCGCACCTTCTCGGTGATCAGCCCCTCGTCGCGCGCGGCCTGGCGCAACGTCATCGGGTGGATTTCCAGCCCCTCGCGCCCCGCGAGCTGGAACAGCTCCACCAGCCGCACCGGATCCTCGGCGAAGAAGGCGTCCGTCGGCGCCTCCAGCTTGCCCCGCGCCACGCGGAACCCGTTCATCCGCTGC
This sequence comes from Sphingomonadales bacterium, assembly GCA_027490095.1. Taxonomy (GTDB): domain Bacteria; phylum Pseudomonadota; class Alphaproteobacteria; order Sphingomonadales; family Sphingomonadaceae; genus Sandaracinobacteroides. Next base: position 138,606 of record JAIXYT010000050.1, read on the forward strand.
GGCCGCCGCGCCAGCTTCGGCAGCCAGGCGGCCCGCGCGTGCCGCTCCTCCAGATGCGCCAGGAACAGCGCCGTCAGGCTCCCCACCTGGCGGGCCGTCAGGAAATAGTGGCGCATGAACCGCTCCACCGCCGACATGCCCGGCCGGTTCGCATAATTCATCCGCGCCGCAAGTTCCCGCTGCACGTCGAAGGTCAGCCGCTCCTCGGCCCGCCCCGAAATGTCGTGCAGGTTCACCCGAACGGCCCACAGATGGTTCTGCGCGCGCTGGAACTGCCGGTACTCGGACGGCGTGAACAGCCCCTTCTCCACCAGCTCGTGCGCGTCCCGCACCTGGTGGGTGAACTTGCCGATCCAGAACAGCGTCTGCAGGTCGCGAAGCCCCCCCTTGCCCTCCTTGATGTTCGGCTCGACCACATAGCGGCTGTCCCCCATCCGCCTGTGCCGCTCGTCGCGCTCGGCCAGCTTGTCGGCAATGAAGGTCCGCGCCTCGCCGGCCATGATCTCGCGCGCGAAACGCCGCTCGGCCTCGTCGTACAGCGCCTGGTCGCCCCACAGATAGCGCGATTCCAGCAGCGCGGTCCGGATGCTCAGGTCGCCCCGCGCCATCCGGATCATCTCGTCGACCGTCCGGGTGGAGTGCCCCACCTTCAGCCCCAGGTCCCACAGGATGTACAGGATCGATTCCACCACCTGCTCCACCCACGCCGTCTTCGACAGCGGGCTCAGGAACATGATGTCGACATCCGACCAGGGCGCCATCTCCGCCCGGCCATAGCCCCCCACCGCCACCAGGCAGATCCGCTCGGCCGCCGACGGATTGTCCCGTCCGTACAGGTCATTGACCGCCGCATCGAAGGCCAGCCGCAGGATCTGGTCCGTCAGGAAGCTCTGCGCCGCCGCCAGCTCCATGCCGCGCCCGGGGGTCGCCTGGATCCGCCGCTTGATCTCCGCCCGGCCCCCCTCCAGCGCCCGCTTCAGCACCATCGCCACCGCCAGCCGCCGCCCCTCGTCGGGGGCCGCAGCCAGCGCCGCCTCCACGTCCGCCACCACGGCCCGCCGGTCGATCAGCGCGCGCCGGCTCGGCACATTCTCATACAGCGAAGTCATCGCGACCGTCCTTACCACCGCTCATGCAATCTGACAGTCGATAAGACGCCCCACCCGTGCGACCTTCCCCACAGGTCCTGGGGTCAGCCATCCGGCTGACGGGGGAGATTGCCATGAACGCAAGCCTGAAGGTGGAAACCAAGCCCAGCTTCTGCCGATTCTGCCACGCCAACTGCGCGATGCTGGTGGATGTCGCAGGCGGCAAGGTCGCAGCCGTCCGCGGCGATCCCGACGACCCGGTCTACAGCGGCTACACCTGCCAGAAGGGCCGCCAGCTCGCGGTCGCCCACAACCACCCCACCCGCCTCACCATGCACCAGCGCCGCACAGACAGCGGCTTCGAACCCGCCACCAGCGAACAGGCCCTCTCCGACATCGCAGCCCGCCTGAAGGCCATCATCGCAGAGCACGGCCCCCATTCGGTCGCCATCTACTGCGGCACCTACGCCTTCCAGAACTCGGCCGGCCTTGGCGCCGCCATCGGCTTCGCCAATGGCATCGGCACCCGCAACATCTACACCTCCGTCACCCTCGACCAGCCCGCAAAGGTCTACACCACCATGCGCATGGGCCAGTGGGGCGGCGGCGTGCACGGCTTCTCGGATGCAGAGGCCTGCATCTTCATCGGCAACAACCCGCTCGTCTCCCACTATGCCCCGCCCGGCGGCGTCCCGCCCTTCTCCCCCTCCCGCCGCCTTCGCGACCAGCTCGCCAAGGGCCTGAAGCTCGTCGTCATCGACCCGCGCGAAACCGACGTCGCCAAGCTCGCCACTCTCCACCTGCAGGTGAAACCAGGCGAAGACGCCGCCGTCCTCGCGGCCATCGCCAACGTGATCCTGAAAGAGGGCCTCCACGACAAGGCCTTCTGCCAGCAGCATGTCGGCGACCTCTCGGCCTTCGCCGCGGCCGTCGAGCCCTTCACCCCCGAACTCGCTGCCGCCCGCGCCGGCGTGAAGGCAGAGGATATCGTGCAGGCAGCCCGCCTCTGGGGCGGCCAGAAGAAGGGCGCCGTCTCCACCGGCACCGGCCCCGAAATGGCGGGGCAAGGCAACCTCGTCGCCTGGCTCGTCTCCGCCCTCAACATCATCGGCGGCCGCGTCAACCGCGAGGGCGAGGTCGCCCCCGTGCCGCGCGTCTTCACCCCCGGCGCCGCCCCCCGCAAGGCCGAGGTCACGCCCCCGGTCCGCCCCTGGGGTGAAGGTTTTCCGGCAAGCCGCTTCCGCGGCCTCACCCAGCTCGGCTTCGAAATGCCCTGCAACGTGCTCGCCGACGAAATCCTGACACCCGGCGACGGCCAGATCCGCGCCCTCATCAACTTCGGCGGCAACCCCATCGTCGCCTTCCCCAACCCCGACAAGATCGCAAGGGCGCTGGACAACCTCGACCTGCTGGTCAGCATCGACATCCGCATGTCGCAGACCGCCAAGCGCTCCCATTGGGTCCTCGCCCCCGCCATGTGCCTCGAACGCGAAGACATCACCAACCTCAGCGAATGGTGGTTCGAGGAACCCTATGCCCGCTACGCCCAGGCCCTCGTCCCCGCGCCGGGCGAGACGATGGACGAATGGGAAATGCTCTGGGAGCTCTGCCGCCGGATGGAGGTGCCCATGCCCGTCGTCGGCGGCAACGTGCCCATGGACGTGAAACCCACCAAGGCCGAATTCCTCGACCTCATGTCCGCCACCTGCCGCGTCGCGCCATCGAAGGTGAAGGCCGACACCCCTCACGGCCGCCACATCATCTACCCCGAACATGCCCTCGTGGTCGAACCCGGAGACTCGGAAAGCCCCACCAAGTTCGACCTCGTCCCCGACATGCTGGCCCAGGAACTCCACGCCACCCTGTTCAAGGCCGACGACGCGCTGCCCTTCCGCCTCACCAGCCGGCGCTCCCCCCACGTCTTCAACTCGTCGGGCCACCAGTATGACGCGCTCGCGAAGAAGGGCACCAGCAACTACGCCTGGATGAACCCGGCCGACATGCAAGCGCTTGGCCTCGTCGACGAACAGCTCGTCGAAATCAGCGGCAAGCGCGGCGCCCTAAAGGGCCTCGTCAAGGCCGACGAAGCGGTCCGCCCCGGCGTCATCTCCATGTCCCACGCCTTCGGAGACGTCGGCGAAGAGGGCAAGGCCGTCGAACGCATCGGCGCCACCACCTCCCGCCTCGTCGATGAAACGGTCGATTACGACCCCATCACCGGCCAATCCCTCCAGTCGGCCATCCCCGTTGCTGTCGCACCGGCCTGACCGGCTTCCAATCCGCGCAATCCGGCGCTAAGGCCCCGCCCGTGTCGCGTCGCCTGCCCGTCCTGCCGTTCGTCCTCAACGAGCTGGCACTCGCCATCGCCCTGATGGCGCTCGTCCTGCTCGCGGCCGCCCCGCGCGGCTGGATGCCGGTCGCGGTCGAAGGCGGCGGAGTCCAGCTCGTCATCTGCTCGGCCACGGGCAACAGCGACGTGCCCATCCCCGGCATGCCCGCAGCCCCCACCGACGAAACAGGCACCATGCCCTGCGCCTTCGCAGGCGTCGGCGCGCCTGCCCTCGAACCCCCGGTCGCAGCCGCCCTTCCGCTGCCGTCCGCCGTCAGCTTCGCCTGGGCCGGAATCGCGGCCCCAGCCCGCCTGCTCACCCTCAGGCCGCGCCTCTCCCCCCCATCCCGCGCACCCCCAGCCTCGATCCACGCCTGAAGTCCGCCCGCTCGCCGGGCCCCTGACGCGTCCGGCCCCGCCGGCGGCGTTCCCCCTTTCGTGGATCACACATCATGCACGCATCCTCCCGCGCGGCTCTCGCCGCAGCGCTCGCCTTCACCACCACCCCCACCTTCGCCCAAGGGGTCGGCAACCGCGCGACCGCCGAAGAGATCATCGTCACCGCCAGCCTCGCAGGCTCGCTGACCGCCCCCTCAGACGCCGAAGCCCGCCGCACCCTCGAGCGCATCCCCGGCGCCATCGGCTTCGTCCCCGCCGCCACCTTCGCCGACGACTTCACCCAGAGCCTCGGCGACGCCCTCCTCTGGACCCCGGGCGTCTTCGCCGACACCTCGGCCGCACGCGAAAGCCGCATCTCCATTCGCGGCTCGGGCCTCAACTCCGGCTTCGAACGCCGCGGCCTCACCGTGCTCCGCGACGGCATTCCCATCACCCGCGCCTCGGGCTCGACCGAGTTCCAGGAGGTGGACCCCCTCTCCATCCAGCGCCTCGAAGTCTACAAGGGCGCCAACGGCCTGCGCTTCGGCGCCACCGCACTCGGCGGCGCAATCAACATCGTCACCCCAACGGCCGCCAGCCTCGGCACCCCCTTCGAAGCCCGCGTCGAAGGCGGCAGCTTCAACACCATCCGCGGCTCGCTCCAGGCCGGCGCCGAAGCGGGCGTCGGCGACGTCTGGGTCGGCGTCACCGGCCTCTCCTCCGACGGCTTCCGCGACCACAGCGCAGTCCGCTCCTGGTACGGCTTCGCCAACGCGGGCCTGAAACTCTCGGACACCGTGGAGACCCGCTTCTACGCCACCCTCCTGCAGGACAATTTCGAACTCGCAGGCGCGCTCAGCCTCGACGACGCGCTGAACGACCCCACCCGCGCCGCGCGCCCCACCACCATCCCCAACCCCGTACCCGGCCGCCCGCCGATCGTCCTCGATCCCGGCCCGGAAGCCGACGATTGGGACCGCAACCTCGGCGTACTCCGCCTCGCCAACCGCACGGTTGCAACGCTCGGCGCAGTCCGCCTCGAAGCCGGCGGCTGGTACTCCAACCGCACCCTCGACCACGCCATCACCCGCCTCGCCGGAATCGTCGACCAGAAGGAAGACGAAATCGGCGCCTTCGCCGAACTCGGCAGCCTGTCGGGCGCCGAGCGTCTCCCCTTCGAATGGGTCGTCGGCGTGCAGGCGAACAGCGCCAGCACCAACAACCGCAGCTGGGTCAACAATTTCGGCGAACGCGGCGCCTTGCGCGCCCAATCCATCCAGGATTCGGCAACGCTGAACGCCTGGGGCCAGCTCGATGTCGGCCTCGGCAGCCAGGTCCGCCTGATCGCCGGCACCCAGTTCGCAGCCGCCCGCCGCGAAGTCACGGCGCTGCTCAACACCGTCTCGGGCCGCGCCTCCTACCGGCAGCTCAGCCCGCGCCTCGGCCTCCTCTACACGCCGGCCGAAACCGTCCAGCTCTTCGCCAACGTCAGCCGCAGCTTCGAACCACCGAGCATGGCCGACCTCACCGCCGGCGGCATCTCCCCGTTCGCACCGCTCGACGCCCAATCCGCCTGGACCGGCGAAGTCGGCGCGCGCGGCCAGCTCGGCATCCTCGCCTTCGACGTCGCCGCCTACTCCAGCTTCGTGGACAACGAGTTCATCGACCAGCTCAGCGCCAATGGCCGCACCTCGTTCACGGTCAACGCAGACCGCACCCGCCGGCAGGGCATCGAAGCCGGTCTCGACCTCTTCCTGCTGGATCGAGCAGGCCCGGCAGGCATCGGCCTCGTCTTCCGCCAGGTCTGGACCTTCTCCGACTTCCAGTTCGACGACGACGCCCGCTACGGCAACAACCGCCTCGCGGGCGTGCCGCGCCACCTGCTCGCCTCGGAACTCCGCCTCGATGGGCGCGCCGGCTGGTATCTCGGCGCCAACCTGCGCTGGGTGCCGGAAGGCCCCTGGGTCGATTACGCCAACACCACAAAGGCACCGGGCTACGACCTCTGGGGCCTCACCGCCGGCTGGCAGATCACGCCCGCGCTTCGCCTGTTCGGCTCGGTCGAGAACCTGTTCGACACCCGCCACATCGCCAACGTCGTGACCGTCTCGGATCAGAGCCGCGAGCGCGCAGCCGCCTTCACCCCCGGCCAGGGCCGCGCCGTCTTCGTCGGCGCCACCGCCCGCTTCTAAGGGAGACAATCCATGGCAACCACAGCCGCACAGGCCCCCGCAAAAGGCCGCATGAACGCCCGCCTCACCGCCATCCGCTGGCACCAGCTGTTGGCGATCCTGGGCGGCCTCGCACTGCTGTTGTGGGGAGGCTCCGGCCTCCTCCACCCCATCATCACCACCTTCGGCCCCCAGCAGGCGCAGTTCTTCCCGCCGGAAGCCCCCATCGACCTCGCCGGCATCCGCCCCATCCCCGAAACGCTGGCCGCCGCCGGAATCACCAGCGCGCAAGCCATCAAGGTCGCCCCGGGCCCGCAGGGCGCGCTGCTGCAGGTCACCGTCACGCAAGACAAGCCCCGCCGCTGGTTCCGCCTCGAGGATGGCGCCGAACTCGTGGGCCACGACAGCGACCAAGCCATCTGGCTCGCCCGCCACTATATGGCGCTCCCCGCCACCCAGGTCCGCTCGGTCGAGTGGATCGACCAATTTTCCGAAGACTATCCGCCCGTGAACCGCCTCCTCCCCGTCTGGAAGGTCCGCTTCGACCGGCCCGACAATCTCGAGGTCCTGATCTACACCGAAACCGGCGCCGTCGCCGCCGTCTCCAACGACTGGAAATCGAGCCTGCAACGCGCCTTCCAGTGGGTCCACACCTGGAGCTTCCTGCCCCGGAACGCCGAGGCCGCGCGCATCATCCTCATCACCGCCCTCGTCGGCTCACTCCTGGCGCTCGCCGTCACCGGCACCGCCATGCTCATCCTCATCCGCCGCAAGGTCAGGGCCCCCGGCACCCGCGGCTGGCACCGCATCGCCGGCTACGCACTCGCACTCCCCCTCCTCATGTTCACCAGCTCAGGCCTCTTCCACCTCATCCAGAACGGCTGGGACGAACCCACCCGCACTCTCACCCTCGCGCCCGCGCTCACCCCGGCCACAGGCGACTTCGGCCTGCACGACCAATGGACCAGCATCACCGACGGCCTCGCAATCGCAGGCGTCTCCCTGATCGAAACCAACGACGGCCAGCAACTCTACCGCCTCGCGCTCGCGCCCGACCGCAAGGGCGGCCCCGCCACCCCGGCCCAGATCCGAAACGCCCGCTTCGACGGAGTCCAGCCCACCGGCCCCGCCCTCTATCTCGACGCAAAGACGGGCCAGCCCTGGGCCCCCGGAGACCGCGAGCTCGCCCTCCAACTCGGCGACCGCATCACCGGCGCCCCCCGCAGCGCCATCCTGAAGGCCGAACCCGTCACCCGCTTCGGCCCGGCCTATGATTTCCGCAACAAGCGCCTCCCCGTCTGGCAGCTCGATTACGGCCCGCCCGTCAACGCCACCCTCTTCGTCGACACTGCCACCGGAGTCCTCGCCGACCGCACCGACAACAGCGCCAAGCCCGAACGGCTCAGCTTCTCACTGCTCCACAAGTGGAACTTCCTGTTCCCGCTCGGCCGCAACGTCCAGAACGCCGTCGTCTCAGGCGTCGTCCTGGCCTCCATCCTCCTCATGGCCGTCCTCGGCCTCCAGATGGATCTCAAACGCCGCCGCAGCCGCCGCTGAAACGAGGGTGGGGGCGCAAACGCCCCCACCCGTCACCACCCGCGCCGCCAGTCCGCCTCGCGCCACCCGCGATCCTGCAGGGCAAACTGGATCTCCCCGCGCGCCTCGCGCAGCAACCGCTCGATCCGCTGCCGCTCCCCGCGGTTGAACCCGTCCCGCGCATAGCGCCGCCCCAGCCGGTCGATCTCATCCAGCCGCCCCTCGATCCGCCGCGCCTCGCGCCCATCGATCCGCCCGGATCGCAAGGCCCGCCGATACTCCCAGCCGACCTGCCGAAACTCCGCACTCAGCCGCTGCTCGGTCGACCCGCGATACCGCCAGTCCCCCGCCGCCACATGCCCCGCCGCCAGCGCCGAGGCCAGCACCACAAAGCACGCAATCCGCATGAAACGCCTCCTCCTTGTCGAGGAGCGCATCACACCACGCCCAACCTTCCGGCCGGCTGAACCGGCCGGAAAGCTGGCGTTCAGGGGCGAGGAGCGGCGCCTACTTCCCGCCGCGGCCGGTGTTGCGAAGGCCGGGATCGCAGCTGATGTAGTAGTTGCTCAGGGCTGGGATCACCACTGCGGGGCGGTAGTAATAGTCCTTGGTCTCATCCTTGTCGTCGACCAGTATCTGCGTGTTTCCGGATCCCGCGACCCAACTCGCCTCCACTTCATTGGTCGACGCGGGCGTTACCTTGTCGGCCTCCAGCAGCAGCATGGCCGGATAGGCAGTCGGGTCGGTGCTGTTGTTCATGTTGGGGGACCAGACGGCGGGCACCACGGTCACGCCGTCCCTCAGGGTGCAATTGGCATCCAGGCTGAAGATCACATCGACCGTGTTGTTCCACGTGCTGGGATCGGGATTGGCCCACTGGGAAATGTCGATCGTGCCGTCCGGATCCACCAGGTCCAGCAGGGACGGGTTGCCGGGGGAACAGCTGGTCAGGGCATAGGAAACGTGCCCGCCATATTCATCCTGACCGTTCGGGCTGGTGCCCGTGTAATAGCCCCGGAATGTCATGAGAATCTGCAGCTGTCTGTCCTGTGGCATTCCACTATCCTCTCGCTGGTTGAACCGGTTGTTGGAAAAAGAGAAGCCGAGGCAATGGCTGGTCCGCCCGTCATTGCCGCATCCGGGCGCGGATGGGATCGAGAATCAGATGGATCGGATACTCGCCCCCCCTGCCCACACGCGCTGATATGGCGAGAGTTTCGTCCGCTTGCCAAGCCGCAAGTGCCTTTGCGGCCGACCGGGACCTCGGATCAGTGTTGTCCGCCGCATCCGCGAGCGCCTCCGAGACCTGCCTCTGTCGTGCCTCTGCATCCCCGGTCCATCCGGCATCGGCTGCCCGCATCGCTTCAAGCAGGATCCAGCTGCTCTGCTGCCGCGACGTTTCCCTGCCTCTCGCCATGCGGCTGAAGTCGTTTCGAAAAGCGGCGTCCAGAAACCGGGCTCGCCCCACCTCGCCGTTCAGATAGGCGACTGCGATCTCCATCACACGGGCCCGAATCAACAGGCCATCGCGCGAGCTGTTGCCCGTGTCGTCCCCGACAAGTTCACGACTTGCCGCAAGCGCCCAGCGATTGGTCTCGGCCGCCTGTTCCACCTTCCCGTCAAGCAGCAGGGCTTCGGTCAGCAGGTTGGCCACGCTCAGCGCAGACGTCAGCCAGAGCTTGTTCTCCGGGTCCTGGGCAAGCAGCGTCTTGAGACTCGCATAGCCGATCGCGGCACGGGTCGCGGCCCCCCGCACATCCCCCTGGACCATCTGCAGTTCCGCGATAGCCCCCTGCGAAACGCCATGTCCGATCTGCGCCGGCGCATGCCGGGGATCGTCCGCCAGCATTGCCGAGTAAATCGCAAGCTCCCGCCCCCGCGCTTCCCGCGCGGAGTCCAGCTGACCGACTTCCACAAGCGAATCCGCCCACCACGCGTTCGCCTGGGCCAGCATGTCCTGCCGATCCAGACTGTCCGGCTCGCGCGCTGCCAGGCGTTCTGCCAGCCTGACGAATTTTCGGAACTCCGCCTCCGCTGCCGGCGCAGCCCCACGCGCAAGATGCAGACCCCCCAGATTGTTTGCCGCATAGGCCTGCTCCTGGATCCACTTCAGATCTTCCGGGTCCGTTGCCGCCATCCGGTCCGCCAGCTCCGCATAGCTCCGGAACTTCGCCTCCGCCGTCGGCCAGTCCTTGCGCGCCCAGGCCGTCTGCCCCACCCAGAACACGCTCTGCGCATGATCGAACATCCGGTCGGGATTCCCGGGATCGCGCGCCAGCAGCTCCGCCGTCGTCCGCTCCGCCTCGCGGAACGCCTTCAGCGCCGCTTCGCTGTCCCCGCGCAGGTCCCGCACTTCGCCCACCAGGTGCAGCGCCCGCGCCCGCCGGCCCAGCTCGTCCGGCGTCAGCCCGGCAAGGTCCTGCGCCTCGTAATAGGCCAGCGCCCGCTGCCCCACCGAGTCCATCACCTCAAGCCGCCCCACCGGCTCCAGCTTTTCCCTCAGGTCCGTCAGCATATACTCGATCAGCCCGTCGGCCTGGGCCCGCTGCCGCTCCGCCTCCCGCCGGCCCTGCACGGCAAGCACCGTCAGCACCGCCATCACCCCCGTCAGCACCAGTGACGCCCCCGCCAGCAGCCCCAGCCGCCGCTGCCGCCGCGCCGCCTCGCGCTGCACCAGCGCATCTAGCGGCAGGCCGGTCAGCCCCGCCACCAGCTTCAGCAGCGCCAGCTTCTTCCCGTCGCCACCTGGCCTTATGTCGGCGGCAATCGGCTCCGCCGGATCGTCCGAGATGCTGCCGTCGGGCAGCACATGGAATTTCAGCGCCGGCGGGAAACAGGCCCCGCCCCCGGCATCGCCCGGGTCCCCGTCGGCAATCAGCGCAAGCACCCGCGCCGTCCCGTCCCCGCGCTTCTTCCCGTGCAGCAGCTTGAACTGCCGCACCTCCTCGTTCACCCATTTCGACTGCGCAGCCGCTGGTGAACACACCACGATCAGGAACATGGATTTCTTCAGCGCAGCCTTCAGCTCGGCCGAAAGGTCACCCGCCGCGGGCAGCTCGTCCCGGTCCCGAAAGAACTTGCCCAGCCGCGCCGGCACCGGCCCCAGCGGCGTCAGCTCGCCCACCAGCTTCGCCGGAATCCGGTACCCCTCCAGCGCCGCGTGCAGCCATGCCACAACCCGCCTGTCTGCGTGGCTGTAGCTGATGAACGCCCGATACCCGCTGTCAGCCTGAGCCTTGCCCACCAGCCTCCCCCTGCGCGGTGTCCGCCACCCTATGGCACACATCGAATGGCGGAAACAGCAGGCCCGGTGGCGGAACCCGGGAAACCCGAATCCCCCCAAAAAACCCGTTTCACGGGCGCAACCTGCCTGCTACGCCCACCCCAGGGAACGGGTCGAAAAAAGGCCCGAAAGGGAGGACGGATGGAGCCCACGGAAGCCGAGATCGCCGAAGCCAGATCCCGCGTCGGCGGCCCCTACAGCTGGTATGTGCTCGGCGTCCTCGTCCTCGTCTACATCTTCAACTTCATCGACCGGCAGATCATGTCGATCCTGGCCGAGGACATAAAAGCAGACCTCGGCGTCGGCGACGCGGAAATCGGCTTCCTCTACGGCACCGTCTTCGGCGTCTTCTACGCCCTCTTCGGCATCCCGCTGGGCCGGCTCGCCGACATGTGGCACCGCATCAACCTGCTCTCGATCGGCCTCGCCCTCTGGTCCGGCATGACAGCGCTCTCCGGCTTCGCCCAAAGCTTCACCCAGCTCGCCTTCGCCCGCATCGGCGTCGGCGTCGGCGAAGCGTCCGCCAGCCCCGTCGCCTTCTCCGTCCTCTCCGACTATTTCCCCAAGGAAAAGCGCGCCACCGCGCTCGCCATCTACTCCTCGGGCCTCTACCTCGGCGGCGGCATCTCGCTCTTCACCGGCGGCCTCATCAAGGACCAGTGGAACCTCGCCTTCCCCGGTGGCGGGCCGCTCGGCCTCGTCGGCTGGCAGGCCGCCTTCCTCGCCGTCGGCATCCCCGGGCTCCTCCTCGCGCTGTGGGTCCGCACGCTGAAGGAACCCATCCGCGGCCTCTCCGAAGGCATCGTCAGCCCCACCGAGCCCCGCCCCTGGCCCAAATTCTTCACCGAACTCTCCAGCGTCATCCCGCCCTTCACCATCTTCCACGCCGCCAGCTTCGGCCGCGCAGCCCTGGTGAAGAACCTGATCGGCCTTGCCGTCATCGCCGCAATCGCCACCGGCGCCTACAGCCTCTTCGGCCGCGGCCCGCAGTGGATCGCACTCGGCACCGGCGCCTACGCCGTCTTCTCCTGGTCGCAGAGCCTCAAACAGCGCGACGCCCCGACCCACGCCCTCATCTGGGGCACTCCCACCTTCCTCATGGCCGTCGTCGGCTTCGGCCTCATCAGCTTCAAGGGCTATGCCATCGGCTTCTGGGGCGCCCCCTACGCGCTGCGCACCTTCCCGAACGTCGACGCCGCCTCGGTGGGCTTCTTCCTCGGCTCGGGCGGCGCACTCGGCGGCTTCCTCGGCGTCGTCCTCGGCGGCAACCTCGCAGACCGCCTGCGCCGCAACAACCCGGCCGGCCGCATCATCGTCGCCTTCGTCGCGCTGTTCGCAACCGCCCCCCTCATCTGGCTGCAGTTCAGCACCACCAACATCACCCTCTTCTACGTGGTCGCCTTCCTCAACTCGATCACCGGCTCCATGTGGGTCGGAATCGCAGCCGCCACCAGCCAGGATCTCGTGCTGCCGCGCATGCGGGGCGCCGCCACCGCCACCTACTTCCTCGGCACCACCATCATCGGCCTCGGCCTCGGCCCCTTCACCGTCGGCATGCTGTCGGAATATTTCCAGGATCTCGGCAAGGCCAACGTCGCCATCCTCGCCGTCCTGCCGATCAGCGCCACCCTCCTCACTCTCGTCTACCGCCAGCTGCCCAAGGCAGAAGCCACCCGCATCGACCGGGCCCGCGCGGCCGGCGAAGCCATTTAGGAACCCCCATGTCCCTGAAAATCAACGACCTCTTCTCCGTCGCCGGCAAAACCGTCGTGATCACCGGCGGCAGCCGCGGCATCGGCGAAATGATCGCCCGCGCCTATGTCGAAAACGGCGCGCGCGTCATCCTCACCAGCCGCAAGGCCTCCGACGTCGAAGGCCTCGCGCACGCACTCGGCGACGCCGCCACCCCCATCCCGGCAGACCTCAGCCAGATGGCCGAAATCGACCGCTTCGCAAGCGCAGTCGAAGCAATCACGCCGAAAGTCGACATCCTCTTCAACAACGCCGGCGCCTCCTGGGGCGGCCCCTTCGACGACTTCCCCGAAATCGGCTGGGACAAGATCATGGACATCAACGTGAAGTCCGTCTTCTTCCTCACCCAACGCCTGATCAAGCGCCTCGAAGCCGCCGCCACCCCCGAACACAACGCCCGCGTCATCAACATCGGCTCGATCGACGGCCAGCATGTCTCCCCGATCGAAACCTACAGCTACGCCGCCTCCAAGGCCGGCGTCCTCCACCTCACCCGCATGATGGCCAAGAACCTCGCCCCCCGGAACATCGCCGTCAACGCCATCGCCCCAGGCTACTTCCCCTCGAAAATGACCGCCGGCATCGCCGACATGATCAACGAAGAATCCCTGAAAGTGACCCCCATGGCCCGCTGGGGCACCCAATCCGACATGGCCGGCGTCGCCCTCTTCCTCGGCTCCCAGGCCAGCGCCTACCTCTGCGGCAGCACCATCACCGTCGACGGCGGCTACGCGACCACGGCCTGAAGGTTGAACGCAGGGGCGCTGCCCCTGCACCCCGCAAGGGGCCATTTAGGCCCCTTGACCCCGCTAGTTTGCAGAAAGGGGGCCCCGGCAGGCCTTGGTCCTTGAACCAGGCACGCCCGGGCCCCCTTTCTGCAAACCAATGAGGTGCAGGAGGCTAAATGCCTCCTGCTGGGGGTCCAGGGGGCAAAGCCCCCTGGTTCCCTGCCTCAGCCGCAGTCGCCTACTCGGCGGCGAGGGCGGTCGAGTGCCACACGGGTTGGCGCGGCGCGGGGAGGCCGGTGTCGGCTTGGCTGCGGGCGCGCAGGGTGGCGAGGTCGGGTCCGTAGTCGAACAGGGGCAGGGGGCCGGTGCGGTCGCTGCGGAGTTTGCTGCGCAGCATTTCGGTCGCGGCCGCGTCCACTTTGCCCTGTGCGTCGGCGACCACGCCATAGGCTTTCGCGCCTTCGGGGCTCACCAGCCCCTGGCGGATTTCCTTGCCGACGAGGTCCGGGTCGCGGTCCAGCGGGTCGCCCCATCCGCCGCCGCCCCAGGTGATGAAGTGCAGCACATCCCCTTCGGCCACCTCCAGCCGGTCCAGCTTGTTGGCGACGATGGTCTGGGTGCCGTCGGGCTTTTCCAGGATCTTCCGCGCCCGGGCGCCGGGCTGGCCGCCGTTCACGCCCCAGGGCGGCACGAACCAGCGGTCATCGTGGATCGAAACCGTGCCCGGTTCCAAAAACCGGTAGGACATCAGAATGCCGTTCCCGCCCCGGTGCAGCCCTGCGCCACCGGTGTCGGCGAGTGCCTCGTAGCGTTCGATCCGCAGCGGGAAGTATCGCTCCAGGAACTCGTTCGGCACGTTGGTGAACCCGGGCCACAGCGAGTGCCCGTCGGGCCCGTCCCCCAACGGTCGGCCGGGAATGCCGCCAAAGCCGATCTGGAACAGCTGGAACCACTTCCCCGCCTTGTCCGTCCCCGAATACATCAGGTGCGGGGAAGAGCTGAACCCCGCCGCATTCAGAAACTCCGGCGTCTTCTGCCCCAGCAGCCCGCCCAGGATGTCGAAGATCCGCCCCAGCGCATGCGTCCGCCCCGACAGCGCCGCCGGATAGCGCGGCTTCAGCAGGCTGCCCTCGGGAATGCGCACGTCGATCAGGTCGTAGAAGCCATCGTTGAACAGGATGGCCGGATCGAAGACCATGATCATGTAGATGCCGAAGAACATCTTGAACATGTTCTCGTTCAGATAGAAGTTAATCGACGCGTCCGACTGCGGGTCCGTGCCGGCGAAATCCAGCACCACCTTCTCGCCCTCGCGCCACATGCTGCACTTGATCCGGTACGGCCCGAACCCCACGCCATCGTCGCAGATGTAATCCTCGAAGCTGATCGGCTCCTCGGCGATCGCCATGCCGATCAGCGCCTTCATCGCCCGGTGGTTGCGCGCCAGCAGCGCTTCGGTCGCGGAAACGAACACATCATCGCCAAACCGTTCGCACATCTCGTGCACCCGCCGCGCCGCCACCCGGCAGGATGCGATCAGCGCATTCAGGTCCGCCGCGCACCAGTCCGGCTTGCGCGTCTGGTGCATCACCAGCTTCACCAGGTCCTCATTATACTCGCCGCGCTTCCAGATCTTCACCGGCGGAATCCGCACACCTTCCTCGAAGATGCTGCGCGCATCGATCGGCATCGATCCCGCCACCTTGCCCCCGATGTCGCTCTGGTGCCCGAACATCGCGGTCCAGGCGATCAGCCGCCCGTCGCGATAGACCGGCAGCAGCACCAGCCAGTCATTGGAGTGCGAGATCGCCCCTTCGCAGCTGTACGGGTCCGACAGGAAGATCATGTCCCCGTCCTCGATGGTGCCGTCCCAGCCATCCAGGAATCCGCCGATGAAGCTGCCGAACTGCCCCACGATCATCCGGCCTTGCGCGTCGGCAATCAGCGGAAAGGCGTCCCCCTGCTCACGGATGCCGGGGCTCATCGCGGTCCGCACAAGCGTCGCGTCCATCTCGATCCGCGCGTTCCGCAGCGCATTCTCGATGATGTCCAGCGTCACCGTGTCGATATCCACAGGCGCAAACGGCCGCGGCCGCTCCTCGATGATCCGCGTCGGCATCAACGTGTCTCCCTGATTGTTCCGTCGTTCACCAGCTGCACGAGCCGGGCAAATCCTGCGCTCATCACCGCGTCCACCGGCGCGGCAAGCGTGTCCAGCTTCGCCATCGGCGGCCCGCCCACCCGGTAGGTCATGGTCAGCGTCGTGCCTGTGCCATAGGGCGCCACCACGAAGTCCAGCACCGCAGTCACCGGCAGCCCCTGCAGCGGCCCGAACCCGCCATGCATCCTGAGCAGCTTCGGCGGCATCGCGTTCACCACGGTCGCATGCCACACGCTGTTGCCGTCCCAGCTCTCGCTCAGCGTGCCGCCCGCCTTCGGGTCCAGCACCAGTGCACCCGGCTTGCCGGAATAGCTGTGCGCCGGGTCCCACCAGCGCCAGCTCGTCAGCGCCGCCCACACCTCGGCCGGCGGCTTCACCAGCACGGCCTTGCTGCTCGAAACAAAGCCGTCGGGCCCGCTCACCGTCACCTCGGCCGCAGCCGGCGCCGCCACCAGCCCCACCGCAAGGATGGCAGCCCGTATCATTCCGGCCGAATGAGGATGCAGCCAAAGGCATCCACCTCGCCCACATGGCCGGCATGGATCAGCGTCGTCGAATCCATCTCGCACACCACGGCCGGCCCCTTCACCTTGTCTCCGCTGCGCAGCTTCGCCCGGTCATAGATGGCGGCCGGCATCACCCGCCCGTCCATGAACAGCTCATGGTCGCGCACCTTCGCCGCGCCCGGGTTGCCGTCGCCTCGCGCAATCCCCTGCGGCGCAACATTCGCCGGCTTGCCCAGCGCCACCACGCGGATGTTCACCAGCTCGTGCGGCACGTTCAGGTTGAAGGTGAACAGTCGGTTGTGCTCCGCATCGAACCGCGCCGTCAGCTCGGCAATGGTGCTCCCCCGCGGAGACGACAGCGGCACCTCGAACGCCTGCCCCGCATAGCGGATGTCGATCTCCACCCTGAGCTCGATGTCGCCCGGCGAAACCCCCTCCGACGCCAGCTCGCCAGACACCTGGGCGACCAGCAGGTCGATCACCGCGCCCACGTCCCCATCCGTCGTTTCCTGCGCCAGCCGGTTGAAGCTCCGCTGCGCATCCACCCGCAGCCGCGTGGTCGCATCGCCATAGGCGCACAGAACGCCGGGCGAGGGCGGCACCAGCACCGGCCAGGCGCCCGTCAGGATCGACATGGCATTCCCATGCAGCGGTCCCGCCCCGCCAAAGGGCATCAGCGCAAAATCGCGCGGGTCATAGCCCTGCTGCACGGAAATCAGCCGCAGCGCCCCGAACATCGTTTCGTTCACAATGGCGATGATGCCGGCAGCGGCTTCATACAGGCCGATGTTCAGCGCATCGGCCACCTTCTGTACGGCTTTCCGGGCCGCCTCCCGGTCCAGCCGGAAGCTCCCGCCCAGCAAATTCTCCGGCAGATATCCCAGCACCACATTCGCGTCGGTCACGGTCGGCTCGGTCCCGCCCTTGCCATAGGCGGCCGGCCCCGGCACCGCGCCCGCCGATTGCGGGCCCACCCGCAAGGCCCCCGTCAGCTCCGGCACCGCCGCAATCGATCCGCCACCGGCCCCCACCGTCTTCACGTCCAGCGACGACGCGCGCACCGTCAGGTGCCCCACGCTCGTCTCGCGCCGAAGCCGCGGCTCCCCGCCCTCGATCAGCGCCACGTCGGTCGAGGTGCCGCCCATGTCCAGCGTGAGGCAATTGGGAAAGCCCGAATTCTTCGCCACCCACAAGGCGCCCGCCACCCCGCCGGCAGGGCCCGACATCAGCAGGTTCACCGGCGCCTGCCGGCTCTTCTCCGCGCTCATCAGCCCGCCGTCCGATCGCAGCAGGTTCAGCTTGGAAGGTGTGCCCCAGGCCTTCAGCTCGCGCTCCAGGTTGCCCACATAGCGCGACACCACGGGCCGCACCGCGCTGTTCGCAACCGTCGTCAGCGCCCGCTCATACTCCTGCATCTCAGGCAGAATGTCGGCCGACACGCTGACGGGCAGGTCGGGGAACATCTCCCCGACGATCTCGGCCACCCGCCGCTCATGCGCATCGTTGACGTAGGAGTTCATCAGGCAGACGGTGATCGCCTCCACGCCTTGAGTCTTCAGGATCTCGAGATTGGCGCGAAGCTTCACCTCGTCCAGCGCGCGCACGATCGCCCCATCCGCCCCGATCCGCTCGGGCGCTTCCACCGTCGCCTCCAGGGGCGCCATCGGCTCGGGCTTGGGCCAGATGATCCAGGCGGCAAGCCCGCCGGGCACCAGGCTGCGCGCGATCTGCAAAATGTGGCGATAGCCCTCCGTCACAACCAGGCCGACGCGCGAAACCTTGCCCTCCAGCACGGCATTGGTCGCAACCGTCGTGCCGTGCAGGAACAGCGCCACGCCGGCCGGGTCGATCCCGTTCGCCTCGCAGATCTGCCGGGCACCCGCCACGACGGCGCGGCTGGGATCATCGGGGGTGGAGGGAACCTTGTCGCGGAAGGTCCGGCCCGTGGCCTCGTCCACCACCAGCAGGTCGGTGAAAGTCCCGCCCACGTCACATCCCAGCCGATAGCTCATGCGGTCCGTGCTCCTGTATAATTCCCGGCCCGTGCCACCAGCGACGGCATCTGCCGCCCCAGCACGGTTTCGAACCAATGGTTCACCCCGATCAGCGCCTCGATGTCGAGGCCGGTCGAAACCCCCGAACGGTCCATCAGATAGACCAGCTCCTCGGTCGAGATATTGCCGGTCGCCCGCGGCGCAAACGGGCAGCCGCCAAGCCCGCCAAGGCTCGAATCCAGCACCGTCACACCGGCGCTGAAGGCCGCCCAGGCGTTGGCGATCCCCGTGCCCCGGGTGTTGTGGAAATGCGCCCGCAGCCGCACGCCGGGTGCTGCCGCACGAACCAGCCCGAACAGCTCCTCCACCTGCGCCGGCACCGCGACCCCGATCGTGTCGGCAAGCGCAATCTCCACGGCACCCGCATCCGCCATCTCGCGCGCCAGGTGCACCACGGTCCCGGGCGGCACATGGCCCTCGAACGGGCAGCCGAAGGCCGCCGAAATCGTCACCTGTGGCACCAGCCCACCCTCGGCAGCCAGCTTCAGCATCTCGCGGTTCTGGACGATCCCTTCCTCGATCGTCTGCCCCTGGTTCTTCTGGCCGAACGTGTCGGAGGCGACCAGCACGCAGCCCGCCTCGTCGACGCCCCGCCTGCCGCCCTCGCGCGTCGCAAGCGCCCGCAGCACGCCGCGCTTGTTCAGGCACAGCCCGATGTAGCTCACCCGGGGGTCGTCGGGCAGCCCCGCAATCACCGCCTCGCCGTCCGCCATCTGCGGAACCCGGGCCGGGTTCACGAAGCTCGCAACCTCCACGCGCCGGACGCCGGAATCGATCAGGCGGGTCAGCAATTCCAGCTTCCCGGAGGTGCCGATCACCTCCTTTTCGTTCTGGAGTCCGTCGCGCGCACCCACTTCCACGATGCAAAGGGGTGGCAAAGGCGCAGCCGAATGCAGGCGAGATGTCATGTATGTGATGCAGAGCAGGTCATGTCGGCACCCTCCCGTCACAAGCATATTGTATACAATCGGCGCAATCGCCTATATGCCCGCCCCAGCGGCGGCGCAAGCCGGGAACAACGGACCATGCAGGAGTTGGGAATGGCACAGGGAGCGCTCGATGGCTTGCGGCTGATCGAACTCGGCCAGCTCATCGCCGGCCCCTTCTGCGGCCAGCTGATGGCCGATCATGGCGCTGAGGTCATCAAGATCGAGCCGCCGCGCCGCCCAGGCGATGTCGCCGAAGGCGACCCGATGCGCCAGTGGGGCCGCGGAAAGCCCCTCTGGTTCCCGGTGGTCGGCCGCAACAAGAAGACGATCACGCTCAACCTGCGCGACACCCGCGGGCAGGAGCTGCTGAAGAAACTGGTCAGGAAGTCCGACTTCCTGCTCGAGAATTTCCGCCCCGGCACGCTCGAGAAATGGGGCCTCGGCTACGACACGCTCTCCGCCGACAACCCCGGCCTCATCATGATCCGCGTCTCGGGCTACGGCCAGACGGGCCCCTATGCCCCGCGCGCCGGCTACGGGTCGATCGGCGAGGCGATGGGCGGCATCCGCAACCTCGCGGGCGACCCTTCCACGCCCCCCAGCCGCGTCGGCCTCTCCATCGGCGATTCGCTCGCCGCCACCTTCGCCTGCCTCGGCGCCATCATGGCGCTCCACCACCGCCACCGCACCGGCGAGGGCCAGGTGGTCGACAGCGCCATCTACGAAGCCGTCCTCGCCATGATGGAATCGACCGTGCCCGAATACACCGAGGCCGGCTTCGTCCGCGAACGCACCGGCTCCATCCTGCCCGGCGTCGCCCCCTCCAACGCCTACCCGACTGCCGACGGCGACATCCTGATCGGCGCCAACCAGAACAGCGTCTTCGCCCGCCTTGCCGAGGCCATGGGCCGGCCGGAACTCGCGAAGGACCCGCGCTACGCCACCCATGTCGCCCGCGGCGAGAACCAGGAGGAACTCGACGCCCTCATTTCCGACTGGACCCGCCCGCAAGCATCAGCCGATGTCCTCGACCTTATGGAGGCGCACGGCGTGCCGGCCGGCAAGATCTACAAGGCGCCCGACATGCTGGCAGACCCGCATTTCGCCGCCCGCGAGGCCCTGGTGAAACTCGCCCACCCCGAATTCGCGAACCTCGTCATGCAGAATGTCTTCCCGAAGCTGTCGGCGACGCCCGGCAAGGTCAACTGGCCCGGCCAGCCGATGGGCGCGCACAACCACGCCATCTACCAGGATCTTCTCGGCCTGTCGGACGACGACATCCAGGCCCTGGTGAAGGAAGGCGTGATCTGATGCCGATCGGCGCCGACTATGCGCACGCCGGATTCGGCGGCGGCGTCGGCTGGGGCGCCCGCCCCGCACTCCTCGTCGTCGACATGGCCCAAGCCTATCTCCGGCCCGAAAGCCCCCTCTTCCTCGACAGCGGCGGCGCCGTGCGCGACGCCATCGTGCCCCTGGCCGCGGCCGCCCGGGCGGCCGGCGCGCCGGTCATCTTCACCCGCGTCGAATATGCCCACGTGGCAGACGGCGGCCTGTTCCGCCGCAAGATCGCGGCACTCGCCTGCTTCGACAGCGGCAACCCATTGGCCGACTTCGACCCCGCACTTCGGCCCGAAACCGGCGACATGGTGCTGACCAAGCAGTTCCCCAGCGCCTTCTTCGGCACACCCCTCGCGGGCCTGCTTACGGCGCAAGGGGTGGACACGCTGCTCATCACCGGCGTCTCCACCTCGGGCTGCATCCGCGCAACTGCGGTCGACGCGCTCTGCCACGGCTTCGCGCCGCAGATCATCACCGATTGCGTGGGCGACCGCACCCCCGAAATCCAGGCCGCCAACCTCCTCGATCTCGAAGCCAAGACCGCCGATCTCCTCGACAGCAAATCGGCAATCGAACGGCTGAAGGCCTAGTCTTCCGAACCACTTACAGCCACGAAGGCATGGAAGGCCCGGCGGATGTGGCCGGTCATGGTGCTCTGCGCCCACTGCGCGTCGCGCGCCAGGAAGGCCTCGATCAGGGCTGCATGTTCGGCGTGGCTGCGCACGAACTCGCCCCGGCCATAGCGCTGCGCGGTGCGCCGCACGACCGGCTGCTCCACCAGCGCGCCCAGCATCTGCGCCAGCCGCGGCGAAGCCGCCGCCTCCAGCACGATCGCATGGAACCCCCGGTTCGCGGCAAGGAACCTGTCGGTGTCGTCCGTCCCGCAGGATGCGTGCACCTCCGCGTTCAGCGCCTGCAGCTTCCCGATCGCCTCCGGCGTGATCCGCGTGGCAGCCCGCGCAGCGGCATGGCCCTCCAGGATCGCCCGCAGCGCGAACATCTCGGCCACGTCATCGGCCGACCAGTCGGCAACGAAGCTCCGCGCGCCCTCCGTGCGGCGCACCAGATACTCGGCCTCCAGCCGCCGAAGCGCCTCGCGCACCGGCGTCCGCGACACCCCGCACAGCGCCGCCAGCTCCTCCTCGCGCAAGGGCGTTCCCGGCGACCATTCGCCTGCCGTGATCCCCTGCCGGATCCGGGCATAGGCCAGGTCAGACGCCTTCGACACCGCGCACCATCTCGACCAACCCCCTGTGTCCCAACGGACACGCCTTCATGCCGTTGTCACACGTCACCGCGAAATCCGTTTGACCCCGCCATATTGTATACAATAGCGCATGCCAAACGACATTTCAAAGGAGTGTCCCCATGAATGTCCGCCCCGCCCTCCTCCTTCTTGCATCCACTGCCCTCGCTGCACCCGTATTGGCGCAAACCGCGGCGGTCGAGGAGGACATCATCGTCACCGCGCTCCGGACCGACCAGCGCGCAGTCGACGTGCCCGCCTCGGTGACGGTGCTGACGGCCGAGACCATCGCCCAGGCCCGGCTGTTCACGGCGGACGATTTCGTTCAGCTGACCCCGGGCGTCACCATCGTCACGGGCACGGCCGAGGCCGGCGACACCCAGATCAACATCCGCGGCCTCAACGGTGCCCGCGACGCGGAGCCTTCGGTCGCCCTCGTGGTCGACGGGATCCTCAAGACCAACACCGCCCAGCTGAACCAGCGCCAGGGCACGCTCAGGCAGATCGAAATCCTGAAGGGCCCGCAGGGCGCGCTGTACGGCCGCAATGCCGCCGCCGGTGCGATCGTGATCCAGACGGCGCGGCCGAGCGAACAACTCAGCGGCGCGGTCCGCGCAAGCTATGCCGAGCAGAACACCATCGAGGCCGACGGCTATCTGGCCGGCCCGCTGGGTGACCGCGTCGGCTTCGTGCTGTCGGGCTATTACCGCTCGACCGACGGCTTCTGGACCAACCGCTTCCTCGATTCAAAGGTGGTGGACGACCAGGAGCTGTGGAGCCTCGACGGCCGGCTCGTCTGGGAAATCGGCGACAACACCGAGCTCGACATCAAGAGCCGCTACGCCGACCTGTCGGGTGCCTCCATCAACTTCAACGCCAGCTTCCACCTGCCGAACTTCGCGGCCGTGAACCCCGATTTCTACGAAGACGTGAACAAGCACCCCTTCGGCTACTATTCCAACATCCGTCCGACCAACACGCAGGAAACCTTCGAGGTCTCGGCCAAGCTGGAGCACCAGTTCGAAACCGCGAAGATGACGGCCTGGGCGCTCTATGCCCGGGTGGACCAGGCGCTCACCGCCGACGGCACCTCGGCCGACTTCGCCCGCTACATCGCGCCCGCGCTCGGCGCGCCCACCAACCCCACCAACCTTGCCGTCAGCAACAAGTGCTTCCAGACCACGGCGCAGCTGACGGGCTTCCCGCAGAATTCGCCGACCTTCATCGGCAACACCCCCATCCCCTTCATCTTCGATCCGGTGAACGGTTCCACCTTCGGCGCCTACAGCCCAACCACCTGCGACGGCACCCAGCTGCAGACCCGCGAGCAGGAGGATTTCTCGGCCGAAGTCCGCTTCAGCGGCACCTTCGGCGCGGTCGACTGGAGCGCCGGCGCCTATTATCTGAACCTCACCCGCGAAGTGGGCATCAGCCTCGGCGGCGATCTCGGCTTCGGCGTCTCGCCCGAGCTTTACAACCCGCCGGGCTCCAACAACCCCACATCGCAGCTCTTCCACGACCGCTTCAAGACCAGCGTCTACGCCGCCTTCGGCTCGGCCAACTGGAGCCCGACCGAGGCCTTCGATATCGGACTCGCGCTGCGCTACGACATCGAGGACCGCTCGGTCGACAACCTGGTGCCGCTGGTCTCAGACCCGATCACCGGCGGCCCGATCAACCCCGGCCAGGCCTTCGGGCCCATTCGCAGCCAGTCCCAGGTGTTCGAGCAGCTGCAGCCCAAGATCACGCTGCGCTACGCCATATCCCAAGACATCAACGTCTATGGAAACTGGGGTGTCGGCTTCAAGTCGGGCGGCTTCAACAACCAGGGCTCGGCGGCAATCGTCGACCAGAACTTCGTCCAGTTCATCGGCGCGGAGGTGCTGATCAACGACCAGTACAACAAGGAGACCTCCTCGGCCTTCGAAGCCGGCTTCAAGGGCAACCTGTTCGACGGCCGCGTCACCTTCGACGTCGCGGGCTTCTACACCGAAGTCACCGACATGCAGTTCTTCGAATTCTTCGTCGGCTCCTTCGGCCTGCTGCGCGTGGTCTCGAACATCGACAAGGTGAACCTCTGGGGCGGCGAGCTCAACGTGACCGCCCAGATCCTCGAAGGCTGGACCGTGTTCGGCTCGGCCAACATCACCGACAGCGAGATCAAGGAAAACAGCTCGCGGCCGTCGACCGTCGGCAACAAGAGCCCCTACACCGCCGACTACACCTGGAACCTGGGCACCCAGCTCAGCCTGCCCGTCACCGACACGCTCACCGTCTTCGGCCGGGCCGACTGGCGCCGCACCGGCCCCACCTGGTTCCACACCGTCCAGAACCAGGAAACGCCGACCCTCTTCTCGGGCCTCCTCCCCGGCTCGGCACTTGGCCTCCCCGCCTTCGTCGGCAACGCCCGCTACGATGTCGCCCAGCGCGACGCCTTCGACGTGGTGAACCTGCGCGCGGGCCTCGAATTCGGCAACCTGTCGGTCGCCGTGTTCGCCGACAATGTGTTCGACGAGAAGTACATCAACGAAGCCATCCCCGCGATCGAGTTCGGCGGGAGCTTCATCAGCCCGGGGGCGAGAAGGATGATCGGCGTAGAGGCGGGCTTCAAATTTTGAAGCCCGCCGCGCCGCGGCTGCCGTCAGTGCGCAGCACTGATCGGCAGACTCGCGGCCAGCCCGGCCGGCGGAGTCGGCGATCTCTATCGCCGACCCGTCCGACGAGTCCGGCTTTGCCGGACCCTTCTTCTTCCTACTTCTTGTTTGACCAAGCGGACTGGCTTCGCCGAGCTCCGCTGCGCTCCGGTTCGGCGGCTCAGCCGCCGGCCGCGCCCGCACCCGGCAAGCCCATCAAGCCTCCGACGCGGCGAAGTTCCTGAGCGCGGCGACATCCAGGATGCGCAGGCGCTGGTAGCGCTTGGCGATCCAGCCCCTCTCCTCCAGCTCGCCCAGCATCCGGTTCACATGCGGGCGCGACACGTTGGCCATTTCGCCGAGCTCCGATTGGGTCATGAGGAAGCCGTCTGGGTGGGTGGGCTCCACGCCTTCCTCGGCCCCTATAACCCGCAGCAACACGGCCGCGATGCGTTGCGTCGCATCCGGGATCAGCAGGTCGGAAATGATGCGCGTGGCAAGGATCGACCCGCCGTCGGCCATGTTGCCGACGGCGCGCGCCGCGACCGCGTCGGCCTTCACCAGCGCTTCCAGCGGCGCGAGTGGCACATGGAGCAGCTGGCTTTCTTCCATTGCACGCATGCCCTGGGTTCGCCGACCGCCCGGATGCAGGATCGGATGGTGGCCGAACCAGGTGCCGGCCCGCACCACATGGCCCAGCCGCAGTATGTGGAAGGGGCCCGCCCCCTCGATCCCGATGCCGCCCGAGATGACACCATAAATTCCGCCCGGCGGGTCGTCGATCGCAAACACCCACTCCCCCCGAGCAACGGTGATCAGGCGGCCCAGCTGGAGAAGCTGGCGTCGGAAGCCGGGCGGCTTGTCAGACAGCCAGCCCCGGGCTTCGAACAGGGCCGCATATGCCGTTCCGTCGGGATAGGCCGGCGCCGGAACCGGGTTCAACTGCTTCGCCATGTGTCCCCCCACTCCGGCAACTGTGAAGTCAACTGTGCAGTCCACAACGACAGTTTGTCATCTGGGAAACAGTCGCACGGCCCCCGGTGTGACACAAGACAGGTCACATGCACGGCCGGCAGCCCGGCCCGAGGGGAGAAAAGCCATGAGGAAGTCGTCCGGTCTCAGGGTTGCAACCGCGGCCCTGCTTGCAATCGCCATGGCAACCGCGCCGATGCAGGCCGCCGATGCCTGCTCGCGCGCACTCTATGTCGGCGTCAACAACCAGGTGATCACCACCCGTTCGAACGACTGGCTCGGCTCCCAGAAGTCCAACCTCTGGATCTATCCGCGGGGAATGAAGCGGGTGGGCGACAAGGCGCCCGGCGCCATCGAATGGACCTCGAAATACGGCAGCGTCACGGTTTCCGGCTGGGACATCGCCACCATCGACGCGTTCAACGAGAAGGGCCTGTCGGCCAACGGCCTGTACCTGGCGGAGGCGGACTACGGCAAGCCGACCGCCAACGATCCGCGCAAGCCAATGTCGCTGACCGCTTGGGTGCAATATGCGGTGGACAATTTCGCGACCGTTGCCGAAGCGGTCGAGGCGCTCAGGAAGGAGCCCTTCTACATCGTGGCGCTGGAGCTGCCGGGCGGGCTCAAGGGCACCGCACACCTGTCGCTGTCGGATTCCAGCGGTGATTCCGCGGTCCTCGAATATGTCGGCGGCAAGCTCAACATCTACCATGGCAAGCAGTACAAGGTGATGACCAACTCGCCGACCTTCGACCGGCAGCTCGGCCTCAACGGCTATTGGGAGGAAGTGGGCGGATCGACCTTCCTGCCGGGCACCAACCGCGCCTCGGACCGGTTCGTCCGCGCGACCTATTATCTGGAATCGGTGAAGAAACCCGAGAATGACGAGGCCGCGATCGCCACCGCGCTCAGCGTGATCCGAAACGTGTCGGTTCCGCTGGGCATCACGACCCCGGGCCAGCCCAATGTGGCCGCGACCCAGTGGCGGACGATGTCGGACCACAAGAACATGGTCTATTTCTTCGAGTCCCCGTCCAGCCCCTACCTGATCTGGGTGGACCTGAAGAAGACCGACTTCTCGGCCGGCGCGCCGGTGCGCAAGCTGGCGCTGACGGATGACTCCGTGCCGCTCGTCGACGGCAAGTTCCTGTCAGGCGAGGTGTCGAAGCATTTCAAGCCGGCCCAGCCGTTCAGGTTCGGGCACTGAGACTGGTGGGGCGCGCCGCTGCGCGCCCCGCATCTCCCCTCAATCGCGCACGATCTCGCGGGTGATGCTGCCCACGATTGCGGCCGAGCGCCGGGCCGAGCGGCGGGCGTCACGACGGTCGTAGTCCAGCCGCCGTTCGCAGTCATAATCGTAGCCGGTCGCGTAGAGGCACTCCTGATACCGCTGTTCGGCCTGATCGCGGGCGGCGGCGCTCGCGATGCTGCCGGCAACCGCACCTGCAATGATCCCGGCACGCCGGGCGTCGCGCCGGTTCTCGCGCCGCTCTTCCCAGTAATCATTGTCCCACCGGTCGCGCCGGGCCTCGGCCGCGGACGCGCCAAGCGTTGCCGCCACCATCGCAAGGACAATTGCCGGCCGGATCATTGCTGCATCACCTGCACGAGGCTTGCCTTGCCGTCGGGGCTCCTCGCCTTGCAGACTTCGACCAGCCGCACGATCTCGCTTTCCATCCAGGCCCGCGTCAGCGGCGGGGCAGCAGCGCCCTTGCTTCCAACCAGAAACCCATGGATCCAGTAGAGCCCGATCGCCACATCGTCCTGCGCCTCGATCGCCTGGCGCTGGCGCTCCTTAGAGGGGTTCTTACCCGGGTCGGCCACCCGCAGCGTCGCAATCATGTCGCCGCAGGTGACGTCCAGAGGACCGGCCGGCTCGGCGGCGAAGGCCGGGGTGATGGCAAGGGTCGCGAGCGCAGCGAGGAATGCGCCGGCTGCAAGGATTGCAGGCAGACTTCTGGGCATCGTCGATCCTCTCGTTCCAGGGCGGCGCATCGGCGCTCCGCCGCGATCGACCCTGCATGACCCATTTCCGCCAGACGGACTGTTTCCCAGGTCACATTCCGGTCACGGCTGCCGGACAGGGTCGGCCTCTCCGTTGAACCGCGCCAAATCGAGCTCGCCTTCATGCCGCGCGACTACGGTCGCGACCGCGAGATCCGACGTCACGTTGGGCACGGTGCGGATCATGTCGAGCGGCCGGTCGAACGGCAGCACGAAGGCGACGATCAGCGCCGCCTGCTCAGGCGGGATCCCGATGGACGCCAGAATGCCCGCGATCAGGAACAAGGATGAGCCCGGGATCGGCGCGGTGCCCAGCGCGACCGTCATCGTCACCACCGCCATCAGCAGCAGCTGTGCGGGGCTCAGCGCCACGCCGAAGGCCTGAAGCCCGAACAGGCAGAGGATCGCCATGTACATGGCCGTCCCGTCCATGCTCATGCTGGCGCCCAGCGGCAGCACGGTCGAGACGACGGGCTTGCCGATGCCCATCCGGTCGCTTGCCACCTGCATCACCACCGGCAGCGTCGCCGAGGATGACGCCGTGGAAAAGCCCATCAGCATCGCTTCCGACGCGTTGCGGAAAAAGCGCAACGGCGACAACCGTGCGCCGAACCGCACCAGCCCGGCGTGCACGACACCAAGCTGCACCGACACGCCGATCACCACACACAGCGCGATCTTCAGGATCGACAGGAACGCGGCAAACCCGTCCGTCCCCACCGCGATCGCGATCAGCGCGAAGACAGCAAAGGGCGCGAGCTCCATCACGAGCCCCACCAGCTTCAGGAACACGGCGGCCGCCGCATCGAACAGCTTGACCAGCGGCTGCGCCTCCTCCCCGGCCAGGATGCAGCCCACGCCCACCAAGATGGCAAGGAAGATCACCGACAGCATGGCGCCCTTCGCCAGCGCGTCGACCGGATTCACGGGCACGATCTCCAGCAGCTGGCGGCCGAAGCCCGGGGCCTCGGCCGAGGGCGGCGGGGCGTCCAGCGCCAGCACGACACCGACGCCCGGCTGGATCAGCATGGCAACCGCAATCCCGATGC
This sequence comes from Sphingomonadales bacterium, assembly GCA_027490095.1. GTDB lineage: Bacteria > Pseudomonadota > Alphaproteobacteria > Sphingomonadales > Sphingomonadaceae > Sandaracinobacteroides. Next base: position 166,763 of record JAIXYT010000050.1, read on the forward strand.
CGACGGCGCACGCGGTCGTGAACAGATAGAGAAGCAGCGTCCGAATGCCGATGCTGCCCAGCCGGCGCGGGTCGCCCAGGCCCGCAAGCCCCGACACCACGACCGACAGCACCAGCGGCACCACCAGCATGCGGATGAGGCGCAGGAACAGCTCCCCCATCCAGGCAAGCGCCAGCATCGCCTCCCCGAACAGCAGGCCGGCCGCAGTCCCCAGCAGAAGGGCCGCAAAGATGCGCTTCCACAGCGCAAACCCTGTCCAGTATCGCGCGACAAGGCTCCGGTCGGTGTCGGATGTCATCGCGCCTTGTTGGCAGGCGCGGGCCCGCTGGGGAAGCCCCGGGGCTAGAGCTCGCCCTCGGACATGTAGAAGCCTGCGAAATCATTGTCCCAGACGAAGTTGGTGAAGCTCATGCCCACCGTCAGGCTGAGCCCCGTCACATGGTGCCACCACCCGACCGGGATGAAGAGGATGTCGCCGGGCCCGATGTCCACGGTCAGCACGCGCGCCCTCTCGGCCTCGGGCACGGCCGACAGCGTCGCATCGGCGCCGAACCGGCTGAAGCAGTGCCGGTGGTTCTGCATGCGGTGCGTCTCGGCCGGGCTGGCCAGCGCGACCCGCTTCGTGCCCACCATGTTCACCAGCAGGTTCTGCGTCAGATCATGGTGCCAGGGCGTCACCGTGCCCTTCGGCCCCATCCAGAAGAAGCCGTCCCCCAGCCGGCCCGGGCCCAGATAGCCGGGCAGCTCGCCCACATCCGCCCACAACATCCCCAGCGCCTTGCGGTTCAGTCCGCCGTTGTTGGCCGTCACGTAGAAGTCGTTGGTCTCCCGGTCCTCGGCCAGCAGGGCCAGCACCTCGCGCCAGCGCATCCGCTTCTTGTGGGCGATGGAGTTCAGCTCGAATTCCGGGTCGGCCTCGCGGCCCCACTGCACCTCGATCTCCGGGTCGCCCAGCCGCGCCAGCCGCTCCAGGCTCCACTGCCTGCCGGGCCAATGGTCGGTGAGCCCGGTCAGGACCACGGGGGTGAGGGTCGTGTAATGGTCGCGGAAGAAATCCTCCGCCGACAGGCCATGCCGGCGCTGCACCGCGGCCGGCTGCAGGCGCTCCAGCTTCGCGCGTGCCTCCAGCAGCCAGTCGCGCTTGGCAAGCCGGGCGCGCAGCTGTGACGCGGCCCGGAAATAGGGATGGGCCTCGATGGCCGCGAGCTCGTCGCGCACGGCCGCGAGCGGCGCACCCGCCTTCACGAGGGCGGCCAGCACTGCCTCGGGCAACTCTCCGGCGAGAAGCCGGACAGCCATCTCCTGGCGCTGCGCATCGTCGAGGGCTGCCGGCCGCTGCCGGATGCCGAGGGCGCGCATCGGATCATCGGCGCGGAAGGACTTGCGGGCATCGAGCATGCGGCCGTCCGATTAGGACAGTTTCGTGACAGTCGTGAGTCAGCGCGGCTGCCGCGCTGGCAGAAGCAGGCGCGGGCAGCGATTTCTGGCGCCATGCGCCATGGCCTCAACCACCCCCCTCTCGGCTCAGGCAATCCCGGGCATGATCCGCTTCATGAACTCGTCGAACATCGGGACGGTGAAGGCCGTGTCGCCGTGGGCCGGCGAATAGAGCATCCCCTTCTTGATCAGGCTGTTCCGGATGGGGGCCAGCTGCGTCACCTGCTTGCCCAGCACTTCGGCGATGTCGCCCGACCGGTGTGGCCCCGGCCCCAGCTCCGCCATTGCCCGCACATAGCGCTTCTCGGTCGGGGTCAGCCGGTCGAACCGCACCCGAAAGAAGCTGGCGTCGAGCTCGGCAAGCGCGGTGATCGTGGCATTCTCCACGTCCTGCAGCGTGATCGGCGACGCAAAGGCGAGATCCCAGGCGTGCTTGCCCCACTCCTGCAGGAAATAGGGATAGCCCTGGGTCTGGGCGATGATCGCCTTCACCGCCGGCCCTTCGATCTCCTCCCCCTCGCGCTCGATGGGCAGCACGATCGCATTGTGCGCTGCGCCCGGGTCCAGCCGCGCCACCTCCACGAACTCGAACAGGCGCTCGGCATAGCTCTTGGCGCGGCCCATCTGCCCCAGCAGCTGCGGCAGGCCGGCTGCCACCATCGCAACCGGCAGCTGCGCCTGCGCAACGCCATGCAGCGCCGCGATCAGCGCCGCCATCTCGGCCTCGCGGACATACTGGATCTCGTCGATCGCCAGGATCACGGCCGTGTCACGCTCCCTTGCCGCCTCGCCCACCGCCATCAGCAGCTCGGTGAGGTCGACCTCGAGATCACCGGAATCCGCCACCCCCTTCTCGGGCTCCACGTCGAGCGTGACCTCGATGTCCGAGTAGCTGACCTTCAGCTTCGCAAAGCTCGCCAGCGCGCGAAGCGCCTTCCGCGCCCCCAGCTTGGCGGATTCCAGCCGGTCGAGCTTCAGCAGCAGCGCCCGCAGCGGGGCCGCCAGCAGCGCGGGCAGCGATCGCCCCTCCGGCGCCTCGATCCGGACGGCATGCAGGCCGCGCGCCTCCGCATCCTGGCGGATCTTGCCCAGCAGAACGGTCTTTCCCGTACCCCTGAGGCCATGGAGAATGAAGCTGCGCGCAGGGCGCCCTTGCGCGATGCGGTCGAGCGCGACAGCCGCGCGCTCGATCATCTCGTCGCGGCCGGCAAGTTCCGGCGGCCGGGTGCCGGCACCGGGCGCGAACGGGTTTCTCACGGGATCCATATCAACATTAGTCCATATTATTTCCTACAAGTAAATCGTCGAAGATTGCTATGGATTGCCCTTTGCAGGCACATTGGCTAGCGCCCGCCCATGCCGGCCGTCCTCGCCAACGAAGCCTATCTGGCAGCCGTGCTCGCCCAGCTGGCGGTGATCATCCTGGTCGGGCGGGCGATGAACCATCTGTTCGTCCGCCTCGGCCAGCCCGGCGCCGTGGGCGAGATCGTGGGCGGGCTGATGCTGGGGCCCTCGCTGCTGGGGCTGCTGGCGCCGGAGTTCCACGCCGCCTTCTTCCCCAAGGAGACCGCGCGCACGCTGTTCGTGATCGGCCAGGTGGGCCTGATCCTGCTGATGTTCGAGATCGGCGCCGATTTCGAGTTCGGCCACCTGAAGGACCGGAAATACCGCAAGGCGGCGCTGCTGAACGCGACACTGTCGATCCTGGTGCCCTTTGCGGCCGGTGTCGGTGTCGGGCTCCTCACCCACGCGCCGCTTGCTGCCGGCATCGACCGCACCATCTACACCCTGTTCTGCGGCGTCGCGCTGGCCATCACCGCGGTTCCGATCCTGGGCCGCATCCTGCGCGAATATGGGCTCAACCGCACGCCGGTGGGGGTGGTCGCGATCGCTTCGGCCGCCGTGAACGATGTCGTCGGCTGGCTCATCCTCGCCGGCATCTCGGCGCTTGCGCTCGCCACCCTTGGCGATGGCTTCTTCGCCTGGCGCATCGCCGCGCTCGCCCTCCTCGGCCTGTCCCTGCGCTTCGCGGTGGTGCCGCTCGTCGACCGCATGATGCTCTTCTGGGGCCCCGACATCGGCCAGGGCCGCATCCCGCACCCCTTCCTCGCCATCACCATCGCAGCCGCCTTCGCCTGCGCACTCGCGACAGAGGCGATCGGCATCTTCGCCATCTTCGGGGGCTTCGCGCTCGGCCTCGTCTACCACCGCCACCCGCCGTTCGTGGCCCTGTGGCGGGGCACCGTCGGCCAGTTCGTGCTGGTCTTCTTCCTGCCGATCTTCTTCACCCTCACGGGCCTCCGCACCGACATCTGGGGCCTCACGTCCGCAGAGCTGCCCTGGCTCGCCCTCATCCTCGCGGCCTCCATCCTCGCCAAGCTGCTTCCCTGCTATCTCGCCGGGCGCCTGTCGGGGTTCTCGAAGCCGGAAAGCTGGCTGCTAGGCGCGCTGATGAACACCCGCGCGCTGATGGAGCTGGTCGTCCTCAACATCGCCTATGATCTCGGCTTCCTGCCGCCGGCGATGTTCACCATGCTGGTGCTGATGGCGGTTGTCACCACCATGATGACAGGCCCCCTGCTGCGGCTGATCCTGCCGCACATGGGGCATCCGCTGCCGGGCCCAGGGGCTGCGCGCGAGGCCTAGGCCCCGACTCAGGCCTCCGTGTAGCCGTCGGGCAGTTGCAGCGGCAGCGCCAGGCGCTTCAGCCCGCCGGCTCCCGAATCCGGCAGGCGGCCACCTTCCACATTCACCTGCAGCGAGGGCAGGAGCAGCCTGGGCACGGCGAGCGTCGCATCGCGCGCCTCGCGCATGCCGACAAAGGCTGCCTCGTCCACCCCGTCCTTCACATGGACATTCCGTGTCCGCTGCTCGGCAACGGTCGTCTCCCAGGCATAATGGTCGCGCCCCGGGGCCTTGTAGTCGTGGCACATGAACAGGCGCGTGTCCGGCGGCAGGTCCAGCAGGCGACGGATGGAGCGATAGAGGGTCGCCGCATCGCCGCCCGGAAAATCCGCCCGCGCGGTCCCATAATCGGGCATGAACAGCGTATCCCCCACGAACACCGCATCCCCGACCTTGTAGCTGATGCAGGCCGGCGTATGCCCGGGTGTCGCGATCACTTCGATCTCGAGAGACCCCAGCGGCACCTTCGCCCCATCCTCCAGCAGCACGTCGAACCGCCCCTCGACCGGCTCGATCCCGAAGCGCGGGCGGAAGATCGCCTGCACCTCGCCGATCCGGGAACCGATGCCGATCTTCGCGCCCGTCTTCGCCTTCAGATAGCCAGCAGCCGACAGATGGTCGGCATGGGCGTGCGTTTCCAGAATCCAGCGGACAGACAGCCCCTCGGCGCCGGCCGCTGCCAGAACGACATCGGCAGACGCCGTGCGGACCGCGCCAGACGGCTGGTCGAAATCGAGGACGGGATCGATGATGGCCGCAGTCCGCGTGTCCGGGTCCCACAGCAGATAGGTCACGGTGAAGGTCGGCTCATCGAAAAAGGCGCGGATCATTGGGGCAGACATCGGGCGTTCCTTGACTCACCGGGGACTGTCGCTAAATTAGGAAAGTCTAATGTAAAGGTCAAGCCATGGTCCCCGCCCGCCGGAACGTCCGCTGATGCCGCTCGTCTGGGCAGCCGCGCTTGCCGCCGGCGCCGCGATCGGCCTGATCCTCGGCCTCGTCGGCGCCGGCGGATCGATCCTCGCGGTGCCGCTGCTGGTCTATGTGGTCGGCGTGCCCGATGCGCACGCGGCCATCGGCACGGCCGCCGTCGCCGTTTCGCTCTCGGCGCTGCTGGGGCTCGCCGGCCATGCCCGCGCCGGCACCGTCAAATGGAACTGCGCACTGGTGTTTGCAGCCGCAGGCAGCGTCGGCGCCTGGGCGGGAGCACAGGCCGGCAAGGCAACCGATCCGGATCTCCTCCTCGCACTCTTCGGCCTTCTGATGCTGGCTGTCGGCCTCTCGATGCTGCGCCCGCGCAAGGGCACGCCCGACCCCACCGTCCGCCTGACGCGCACCAGCGCCGGCCGGCTGCTCCCCCGCCTCGTTCCGCTGGGCCTCGCGACCGGCCTGTTCGCCGGCTTCTTCGGCATCGGCGGCGGCTTCCTGATCGTGCCGGCGCTGATGCTGGCAACCGCGATGCCGGTCGCCAACGCAGTCGGCACCTCGCTGGTGGTGGTCTTCGCGCTCGGCGCCACCACGGCGGCCAGCTACGCGCTCGCAGGCCAGGTGGATTGGGGCCTCACCGCCCTCATGGTCGCCGGCGGCGCGGCCGGCGCGGCGGCCGGCATCGCGCTCGGCAAGCGGCTCGCGGGAACGAAAGACCTGCTCACCCGCCTGTTCGCCCTGCTGGTCATCGGAACCGGCCTCTATGTCAGCTGGACCGGCCTTCCCGCCCTCACCGCCCTGCTGTCAGCCTGAGGATCCGGCCCGCCTCCTCGTCGGTCAGCACATACAGGGCGCCGTCCGGCCCCACCGACACGTCGCGCACCCGGGCGCCGATCGCGATACGGCGTTCCGCGCTCGGCCCGCCTTGCGCGCCCACCCGGATCACCCGCACGTCCTTGCTCATCAGCCCGCCCGCCAGAACCGCCCCCTCCAGCGCGGGAAGCGCCTTGCCGCGATACACCGCAAGCCCCGACGGCGCGATCGAGGGCACCCACACCGAAACCGGATCGCGGAAACCGGGGCGCGAGCGCTCCTCGGTGATCGGTTTGCCCGAATACTCCACGCTGTAGGTGACGAGCGGCCAGCCATGGTTGCCACCGCCGACGATCCGGTTCAGCTCGTCACCCCCCTTGGCGCCATGCTCGGTCGCCCACACAGTCCCCGTCTTCGGGTCCCGCGCAAGGCCCTGGATGTTGCGGTGCCCCATGCTCCACAGCCGCGGGTCCCAGCCCTTCGCCGGGTCGGCGACCCCCGGGTTGCCCTTCGCCGGCGTGCCATCGGCGTTCAGGCGCAGCACCTTGCCGAAATAGGCCTTCGGGTTCTGGGCATTGTTGCGGATATTCTCGCCGTTCAGCTGGATGTTCGGGTTGCCGCCGTCCCCCACGCTCATCAGCAGCGTGCCGTCCGGCAGCCAGACGAGCCTCGATCCGAAATGCGCCCCGCCGGTCTTCGCAGTCGGGTTGCGGAACAGCTCCGACACTTCCCTAAGCTCCGTGCCCACAAGCCGCCCCCGGCTCAGCGCCGTCATGTTCGCCTTCGGGTCACCGACTGCCTGGGTCAGATACACCAGCCCGTTCTTCGCGAAATCCGGGTGCAGCTCCACGTCCAGCAGCCCGCCCTGCCCCACGGTCGCAACCGCGGGCACGCCCGAAACGGTCGCCACCGTCTTGCCGGCCCGGTCCAGGATCTTCAGCGCGCCACCCTTCTCCGTCACCAGCGCCCGGCCATCCGGCAGCCAGGCGATGCTCCACGGAAAGGCAAGCCCCGTTGCCCAGGTCGCCTGCACGATCCCCGGTTCGGCCGGCACCTCGAAGGCGATGATCGGCGGGCCACCGGCCGCCGGCTGCGCCTGCCCGCAGGCGGCCGAGGCCACCCCCACTCCCATCAGGATCCGTGCCGCCATTGCCCGCATGTCGCTCTCCCGCAGCCGCTTCGGTCGTGCATCTGGAAGCTTCCCCGGCGCCGTGCAAGCCCGCTGCACGGCGAACCCCGGCGCCCCCACCCAAATGCCTCGCTTCCACCGCGCACTTCCCCTATCCTCGCGCCACACCGGGGACGAGGGAAGAGGGGCAGGCCATGCGGCTCGACGACCAACGCGAAAGCAGCAACATCGAGAACCGGCGCGGCGAAGGCGGCATCGGCTTCGGCGGCGCAGGCCAGGGCGCCGGCGGAATGGGCGGCGGCGGTGGGCTCGGCAGCCTGATCGGCCTCCTCCTCCCCCTCATCGGCTCGAAATTCGGAATCGTCGGAATCATCGTCGCCATGGGCGCGCTGTTCCTGTTCAACAACATGGGCTCGATGACGTCGGCGCCTCCCGCCCAGGTCTCCGCCCCCGCCCCGGGCGCCCCGGCCGCTCAAGGCCAGCTCTCCGCCACCGACAGCTTCGTCGCCAAGGTCCTCGCCTCCACCGAAGACACATGGGGCAAGATCTTTGCCGCCTCCGGCCAGAAATACCCGGCCCCGACCCTCGTCCTCTTCGAAGGCTCGGTCCGCTCCGCCTGCGGCGGCGCCTCCTCCGCCTCGGGGCCCTTCTATTGCCCGGGCGACCGCAAGGTCTATCTCGACACCAGCTTCTTCGATCAGCTCGCCCGCCAGTTCGGCGCACCCGGCGACTTCGCCGCCGCCTACGTCATCGCCCACGAAGTCGGCCACCACGTCCAGACGGTCACGGGCACCTCGCAACAGGTGACCAAGCTGCAGAGCCGCGCCGGCAAGACCGAGTCCAACGCGCTCTCCGTCCGCCTCGAACTCCAGGCCGATTGCTACGCCGGCGTCTGGGCCGCCAACAACCGCACCCTCCTCGACGAAGGCGACTTCGCCGAAGGCGTCCGCGCCGCCCAGTCCATCGGCGACGACACCCTCCAACGCCAGATGCAAGGCCGCGTCGTCCCCGACAGCTTCACCCACGGCAGCGCCGACCAACGCATCCGCTGGCTGAAAAAGGGCTTCGAAAGCGGCGACCCGAACGCCTGCGACACCTTCAGCATCCCGGCGAGCCAGCTTTAAGCGGAAGAGGCCTCCGGCGGGCAGGGAAATGATTTCCCTGCACCCTCTTTTTGAGTTCGGCGTCCAACCCGTCACCCCGGGCTTGCCTGCCTGTAAGAAGGCGGGGGAACCGCTTGCGGGGCCATGGCAACCCGTGCCATTTGAGCGCCCATGTTCCTGCGTCCGGTCGTCATTGCCATTATGCTGCTGGCATCATCCGCCGCGGCAGAAACGCCGGCCCGAATAGTCGCTGATCAGCTCGCCGGGCTGGGCGCCGAGGCGGCCCCGCATCTGGTCGGCTGGCCCAACGATGTGCGCATGATCGGTCCCGCACTGGCGTCGCTGCACCGCTTTGCCGCGCCTGTCGAGCGCGTCACGCTCGACAGGTTGCTCGGGAATGCCGCCGAACAGCGGTTCGAAGGCAACGTCGCGTTGCGCCACTATCGCGCCGGGCTTGCCGGCGGCGCCGCCGGTCACGAACGCGCCGCGCTGCTGCTGGGCATCGCGCGCGTCGAATCCTGGCGCGACCGTGCCGCCGCCAGGCACGCGCTCGATCAGCTGGGCGACACACCGGAGGCCGCCGCCGCGGTATCCCAGCTCCGCGCTCGGCTTGCCTTGGCCGAGGGGAATGGCGCCGCAGCCCGTGCCGCCCTTGCCGATGCCTTGGCCGCCCTCGCCCTGCTGCCTGCCACCGATGCTGCCGCGATGAGCGCTTCACTGGCCGCCGACGCCGCCACCATCGCCGCCACCTTTGGCACGCCCGAGGAAGCCGCTTCCACAGCAGCCGCTGCCGGTTGGGTCCGAACCGGCAATCAGGTGGCGCTGATACCCGAATGGTGGGCCGCTGCCCTTTGCAGCGCCGACGGAGCGCAGGCCGAGGACGAGGCGGTGTTCGACGTCGCCGTCGGCCATCGGGCGCCGGCTCGGGTAACGCTTGTGCGTGCCAGTCACCTGCGTGCTGTTGAGCCGCTGGGCGCGGCGCTTGCCGCCTGGGAATGGCCGGCTGCCGGGCCCAAGGACCCGCCACTGCGCGGCGCAGGTTTCCACATTCGCCTGTCATGCTCCGAACGGGGCGAGCCGCCGATGCCCGCCCTGGCGGAAGTTTGGCCGCAACCGCTTGACTGGTTTGTCGAACGCGGCATCCCTCTGCCCCGCGAGGATGCCGACGTCGCGGGGCTGAAGGCCGGTCTGGCCGCCGCCCGCGCCCCCGGCCAGCACCCGGCAGCGCCGCTCCCGTGGCTCCTGCAGATGGCTGTCGACCCGCGCATCGGCATGAAGGAGACACGGCGTCTGCTCGTCGAAGCGCAGACTGTCGCGCGCAAGGCGGAGGCGCCGTTCGCCTTCGGCGGCATGGCGCTCCTGCTGTCGGCCATGATGCAGCCTGGGGCAGAAGGTATCGAAGCACTGGCGGAGTTGATCGCGATCATACCGGAGGGGCCGGACACCCGTGCGCTGGCCGATCTCGCCCGGATCCAGCTTGGCAACCTGTTGCTGGCCGCCGGCCGTCGGGACCAGGCGATCGCCACCTGGCGCGTCGTCGCCGACCAGCCCGAACCGGACGGCGCCGGCTGGGGGGCAGGGTTGGCCAAAATTGCAAGGATTCGCATCGCACTCGCCGCAGACACAGGCGATGCTGCCAGCGACGCCCGTTTCCAGGCCGCGGGCCTCGCCACCGACATCTGCTGGCCCAGCCGCGGCGTACCGCAGGGCATCGATCTGGAGGCGCCGCCTCATCCGCCCGCCGCAAAACAGGTGCCCGGACTTGTCTGGACCTTTGCCGACATCGATTCCGCCGGAATGGTGACGAACGTTCGCGTCGCGGTGGCGACACCGCCCGGCCTGTTCGAGGACTCGGCGCAGGCCGCGGTGCGCAGCTATCGATTTGCCCCGGCCGCCGACGGCCAAGGGCTGCCCTGCCGGTTGCAGCAGCTATTGCTCAACATGCGGCGCTGAAGCAGAGGGTGCAGGGACATCATGTCCCTGCCGGGTCTCGGGCAGAGCCCGAGCCGCCGGAGGCCCTAAGCCCCCGTCCGGAACGCATTCGTGATCGGATAGCGCCGGTCCCGCCCGAAATTTCGCGGCCCGATCTTCACCCCCGGCGGGGCCTGGCGCCGCTTGTACTCCGCCACATAGAGCAGCCGCTCGATCCGCTTCACCGTCTCCAGGTCCGCCACCCCGCGCGCGACGATGTCGGCGGCGGCGAGTTCCTCCTCCACCAGCCCCTCCAATATGGGGTCCAGCACGTCATAGGGCGGCAAGGAATCATCATCCCGCTGGTTCTCGCGCAGTTCGGCGGTCGGCGGCTTGGTGATCACGCGCTCGGGCATCACCGCGCCGTTCGGCCCCAGCCCCAGGCGCGGGCGCTGGGCATTGCGCCACCGGCTCAACCGGAACACCGTCGTCTTGTAGGCGTCCTTCAGCACATTGTAGCCGCCGGCCATGTCCCCATAGATGGTGGCATAGCCGACCGACATCTCGCTCTTGTTGCCCGTGGTCAGCAGCATGTGGCCGAACTTGTTCGACAGCCCCATCAGGGTCACCATGCGCAGGCGGCTCTGCGCATTCTCCTCGGCCAGCCCGCGCGGGTGCCCTGCAAAGGCCCCGGCCAACATCATCTCCATCGCGGTCACGGCCGGCTCGATCGGGATATTGTCGAGCCTGACCCCCAGCAGCTGCGCGCACATCGCCGCATCGTCCAGGCTCTCCCGGCTGGTGAAGCGGCTCGGCAGCATCACGCACCACACCCGGTCCGCCCCCAGCGCGTCCACCGCAACGGCGGCCGACAGCGCACTGTCGATCCCGCCACTCAAGCCCAGCACCACGCCCGGAAACCGGTTGCGCCCCACATAGTCACGCAGGCCCACCAGCATCGCGTGATAAATCTCTTCCTCATACGTATCAGGCATCTGCCTCGTGCCGGCCGCAAAACCCCCCGCCCGAGACCACTCCAGCGTCACAACCGCCTCGTCCCAATCCGGCAGCCGCGCCATCAGCGCCCCATCCGGGTTCACCGCAAAGCTGCCGCCGTCGAACACCAGCTCATCCTGCCCGCCGCTGCGGTTCACATACAGCAGCGGCAGATGCGTCTCCGCCGCACGCGCCCGGGCAAGCTCCAGCCGCCGCTCTTCCTTTGCCAGCTCATAGGGGCTGCCATTGGGCACCAGCAGCAGCTCCGCACCCCGGTCCTTCAGATGCCCGCACACCCCCGGCGTCCACATGTCCTCGCACACCGGCAAGCCCAGCCGCACACCCTTGAACTCCACCGGCTCCGGCAACGGCCCCGCCACAAACACCCGCTTCTCGTCAAACACGCCATAGTTCGGCAGGTCATGCTTCAAGGTGACGCCGGCCACCCGGCCCTCGCTCAACAGCGCATAGCCATTGTGCAGCCCCTTGTCCGTCGCCCAGGTCGTCCCCACCAGCAACGCCGGCCCACCCCCGGCCGTCTCCGCCGCCATCCGCTCCAGCTGCACCATGCACGCCGCATGCAACGCCGGCTTCAACACCAGATCCTCGGGCGGATAGCCGATCAGGCTCAGCTCCGGCGTCACGATCAAGTCCGCCTCCGCCGCCGACGCCCGCGCCCTGAGCATCGCCGTCGCATTGCCGGCGAGATCGCCCATCGACGGGTTCAACTGCGCAGCGGCGATCTTGAGCGTGTCGGCCATGTGGTGGGTCTAGAACGGGGCCGCAAAAAGGCCAAGGGGCTCCGCCCCCTGGACCCCCGGCAGGGCATTGAATGCCCTGCACCCACATTTGTTTTGCAGGGCCTTCGCCAGCGGATTGGGGCCCACGCGAAGCGCATTCAAATGCCTGCGGCGCAAGCTTGCCTCACCGGTGGCGCGCCATCCCAAAGTTCGAGGGTGCAGGGAAATCATTTCCCTGCCGGGGTCGAAGGGGCGGAGCCCCTTGCTACTTCCCCTCCGACTCAGCCCCCACCCGCGCCTTCTCGGCCGCCACGTCCGCCCGCACGCTCGCCAGCAGCTTGGGCGCATCGAAGACGATCCCGTCGCGGATGGTCCAGCGCACCCCGCCCACGCGCTTTTGCCGATTGGTGGCGTCGTCCAGCCGTTCGTGGCCTGTGCCATACAGCGTTTTCAGGTTCTGCAGCGGATTTTCGGGCACGATCACCAGGTCGGCGCGCATGCCGGCGCGCACCAGGCCGAAGTCCGGCTCGGCGCCTTTGGGCTCCATCAGCGTGCGGGCGCCGTTGATGGTGGCGGCCTGGAACACTTCCAGCGGGCTGAAGCCGGCCTCTGCCAGCATTTCCAGTTCCAGCACATAGCCGAAGCCCCAGGTCTGCCAGATGTAGCCCGGGTCCGAGCCGGTGGTGACGCGGCCGCCCATGTTCTTGTAGTCGTTCACCAGCCGCATGTAGCGGCCATAGAAATTGCGCCAGGCCACTTCGTTGGCGGTGGTCCAGTCGAAGAAGTAGCTGCCGTGATTGTCGCGGTTCGATTCGAAGAAGCGGGTGAGCGACGGCGGGGTGTAGGCCGCGTGCCAGTCCGCGTTGCGGGCGCGCATCAGGTCGCGGCTGGCGGAATAGATGTTGAAGGTGGGGTCGAAGGTGACGCCCGCCTTCTTCTGCGCCTCCAGGTAGGCGATCCATTCCGGCCCGCCGGGCTCCGCGATCTGGTTCCAGATCTCCGCGATGCCGCCGAAGCGCGCCTGTTCGTCGTTGAAATTGTAGCTGTAGGGCGTGTCCTGCAGGCGGCGGCCTTTCAGCAGGCTTTCGAAGTGGCCGTAGAAGTGGGTGATGGTGCCCAGGCCCGCCGCGCCCGCCACCGCGCCGTTCACCTCGCCCACGTTCGGCTGCGACAGGTGGGCGACGGTGCCGAGGCCCTGCTTCTTCGCCTCGTCGATCGCGGCCAGCGTGATCTCGGGGGTTTCCACGCCGCGGTTGAAGAACTTGATTCCGTCGATGCCTTGGGCTTTCGCCCAGCGCACCCATCGCCTGGCCTTGGCCGGCGTGTCGGTGGGGCCCTCGGCCCAGCCGCTGCCCAGCGTGTGATAGACGAAGAAGCGCGGGGCCGCGATCTCGCCCGCCGCACTCCGCCGCTTGTCGGCAAGCGCGCGCGCCGGATCCCAGAACAGCGGCACCCCGCGCACGGTGGTCACGCCGTGGGCCAGCCACAGGCGGTAGCCATAGCTGGGGTCGGGCGCCTTCGCCGCGTCGCCGTTGTGGCCGTGCATGTCGACGAAGCCGGGCAGCACATACATGCCGGTCGCGTCGATTTCCTGCGCACCCTGTGGCGGCCGGTTGGGCGCCATCGGCAGGCCCGGCGTGCCGGCGCTGCGGATCTCGGCGATGCGGTCCCCCTTGATCACGATGTCGGCCGGGCCGAACGGAGGCCCGCCGTTGCCGGGGATGATGGTCGCGCCCCGGATCACCAGGGTCGGGAACGGGCCGACCGAAAAGTCGGCAGAGCGCGGCGGCGTCGGCAGCAGGTCGTCGGCAGGCGCGGGCGCTGCCAGCAGCAGGGCAAGCGCGGCTGCAATCATCCTCATGGGGTCACCTTCTCGATCGGCGGCAGCCGCCACTCGGCCCGCTGGATGGCCTGCTCGGGAAGATAGGCGCGGAAGATCACGGTGATCGGCCCCTTCACCGGCGCCGGCAGCCAGTTGGTCCCCGGCCCCGGATCGGTCGAATCCAGGATCAGGGTAAGCCCCCCGTCGGCATCGCGGGCAAGGCCCGGCGTGCGATTGCCGACCGTGTATCGATTGATCGGATTCTCGACGAAGAACAGCCGACCATCGGGGAGCCGTTCGTACATCGAGAGGCTCCAGAAAGCGCGCGCGGGAACATTCGCGGGCACCTTCAGCCGGTATCGCGTGCCGCCGACAAGGTCGGCGCCGCTGCTGTCCAGCACCGCCGTCCAGTAGACCGCCTCGTCCGCCGGCAGCGCGCCCAGCCCGCCCAGCGCTACGGCGGCGCGCAGTCCGTCGGGTGCGTCAGCCGAGCCGATGCCGGCAGGCGTGCGCGACCAGCCGTCCGGGCTCTGCCGGGGGCCGGCTGCAATCTCGGCGCGCAGCCGCTCGAACGTCCGCGGCAGCACGATCCGCCACAGCCACTGCCGCCAGGCCGGCAGCGTCTCGAACACATCGGCCGCACCCCCATGGCCGGTCGCCGCAAGAGCCCTGTCCTGCAGGTGCGGGTTGGCGGCGATGATGGGGTTCGCGACCTTCAGCAGCGTCGCCGGATCCGGCGTCACGGGCAGGATGGTGGGCGTGCCGTCGGCCGGTGCCGGCGCGCGCAGCACAAAGCCCTGCTGCGCAGCACGCGCGGCAGGCAGGTCCTCCGGCCCCTCAACCAGCGTGCGAACCAGCAGCCAAACGCGGTCGGTCGGCGCGCGATAGGTGGTGACGGTCGCGCCGCCCTCCGGCAGCCGCTCGCCCTCGGGCCCGTCGCCGAACAGCAGCCGGATGGTGCGCGGCCCCCGGTCGCCGTCGCGGGTGCCCAGCAGCAGCCAGTTGTCCGTCCGCGCATCCATCACGGCAACGCTGTGGTAGCGGCCGGGCAGGGACGGGATGTCCAGCTCGGCCGGCCCGCGGGACAGGTCGAGGAAGGCGCTGGAATAGAGCGTGTCGTTGTTGGGCGTCGTCACCCAGCGGTCGCGCGGCCCCGACAGGCGCGTGCTGTGCCGCAGCGCCCCGGCGATCAGGCTGCCATCCTGCCCACCCCGGAAGCGCGTCTCGCTTTCCGTGCGGGCGACCGCATAGACGGGATAGGCCTTCAGCGCGGCGGACGTTGTTTCGGCAAGCGCGCCGCGGCCCCACAGCCACAGCCCGCCGGCAAGCCCGCCCAGCACCAGCAGCGCGATCAGAAGCTTCCGCAAGTCCCCCCTCCGCCAAGTCTCTGTCAGAAGAGCATGGCGGGAAACCGCGCGGGCACAAGCCTGCTCGCGCAATTCTTCCCAAGAAAGCGAGGGGACAGCGCCGCGCTGCAAGGCCAAGGTCACGCCACGCAGCAGACGAGACGGGAGACGGACAATGGGCGAAGCCTATATCGTGAAGGCACGGCGCACCGCCGGCGGACGCAAGGGCGGGCGCCTGCGCGACTGGCACCCGGCAGACCTCGCCGCCCAGGTTCTCGACGACCTGGTGGGCGACCACGACCCGGCGCTGTTCGAGGACGTGATCATGGGCTGCGTGAACCAGTTCGCGCAGCAGTCCACCAATGTCGCCCGCAACGCGGTGCTCGCCTCGAAGCTCCCCGAATCGGTCCCTGGCACCTCGGTGGACCGCCAATGCGGCAGCAGCCAGCAGGCGATCCACTTCGCCGCCGCGACCGTCATGTCGGGCGTGATGGACGTGGTGATCGCAGCCGGCGTCGAGAGCATGACGCGCGTGCCCATGGCGCTGCCCTTCAAGGCCGCGATGGACGCGGGCGCCGGCACCTACATGAGCCCGGCGATGCAGAAACGCTACCCGGGCATCCAGTTCAGCCAGTTCATGGGCGCCGAGATGATCGCGAAGAAATATGATCTCTCGAAGGACGCGCTCGACGAGTTCGGCTTTGGAAGCCAGCAGAAGGGCGCCGCCGCCACCAAGGCCGGCGCCTTTGCGAACGAGATCGTGGCCGTCCAGGGCCTCGATGGGGACAACAACCCGGTTGCCCACACGGTCGACGAAGGCATCCGCTTCGAAGCCACGCTGGAGGCCACGAAGTCGGTGAAGCTGCTCTCCGAACAGGGGCGCCTCACCGCCGCCACCTCCAGCCAGATCTGCGACGGCGCCTCGGGCGTGCTGGTGGTGAACGAGGCCGGCCTCAAGAAGCTCGGCGTCGAGCCGATCGCCCGAATCCACAGCCTCACCGTCATCGGCGAGGACCCCGTGGTGATGCTGGAAGCCCCCATCAACGCAACCCGCGCCGCGCTGAAGAAGGCCGGCATGTCGATCGACGACATCGACCTCTACGAAGTGAACGAAGCCTTCGCGAGCGTGCCCATGGCCTGGCTGCAGCAGCTTGGCGCGGATCCCGCAAAGCTCAACGTAAACGGCGGCGCCATCGCGCTCGGCCACCCGCTCGGCGCCTCGGGCACCAAGCTGATGGCAACGCTCGTCCACGCGCTGCACGCCCGCGGCGGCCGCTACGGCCTGCAGACCATGTGCGAAGGTGGCGGGCTCGCCAATGTCACCATCGTGGAGAGGCTGTGATGGACAGGCAGGAGACCATCCTCGAAATCGCGCACGGGATCGCCACCCTCACCCTCAACCGCCCGGAGAAGCTGAACGCCTTCACGGGCCGGATGATGCACGAGATCATCTCCGCCTTCGACCAGACCGACGCCCGCGACGATGTGAAGGTCGTCATCGTCACCGGCGCAGGCCGGGCCTTCTGCGCCGGCGCAGACCTGTCGGCCGGCGCCAAGACCTTCGATTACGACGCCCGCGACGACGACAAGAGCAGCCGCGCGGGCCAGGCAAGCCCCGTCCGCCCGGACGGCACCGTCGACTATGCCCACGAAGGCGTCCGCGACGGCGGCGGGCGCGTCACCTTGCGCATCTTCGACAGCCTGAAGCCCGTGATCGGCGCCATCAACGGCCCCGCCGTCGGCATCGGCGTCACGATGCAGTTGCCGATGGACATCCGCATCGCGTCCGAAGCCGCCAAATTCGGCTTCGTCTTTGCCCGCCGCGGAATCGTGCCGGAGGCCTGTTCCAGCTGGTTCCTCCCCCGCCTCGTCGGCATCAGCCGCGCGATGGAATGGTGCGCAACCGGCCGCGTTTTCGGCGCCCAGGAAGCGCTGGAAGGCGGCCTCGTCCGCCAGGTCGTTCCGCCCGAGCAGCTGATGCCGACAGCAATCGCGCTGGCGCGCGAAATCGCCGACAACACCGCCCCCGTCTCGGTTGCCCTCACCCGCCAGATGCTCTGGCGCATGCTCGGCGCCGACCACCCGATGGAGGCGCACAAGCTCGACAGCCGCGCCATCTACGCCCGCGGCCGGCAGGGCGACGCCAAGGAAGGCGTGGTCAGCTTCCTCGAGAAGCGTGCCGCAAACTACCCGGACAAGGTGTCGGCCAACATGCCCGACTTCTACCCCTGGTGGCGGGATCGCCACTATGAGTAACCTTCGGCGCGAGCGCGCATATGAGTGAACCGGCTGACGCGCCGGACCCAGCGCTCGCCCCGCCGCTCGCCCGCTACGCCGGCGCGGAGCCCCCCGCGCCGATATGGTTCCGCGACGCCGTCGACGCCCCCCACGAACGCCACCGCACTGCGGTCGAGGGCGCAAACATCGAATGGCTCGCCTGGGGGCAGCGCGGGAAACCCGGCCTGCTCCTCCTCCACGGCAACGGCGCGCACGCCGACTGGTGGCGCTTCATCGCCCCCTTCTTCGCCGCCACCCACCGCGTCGCCGCCCCCAGCTGGAGCGGCATGGGTGGCTCCGACCACCGCCCGCGCTACACGATCAAGCTGTTCATCCAGGAAATGCGCGCAATCGCAGCCGAGGCCGGCCTCGCCGATGCCGGCCCCTACAGCGTCGTCGGCCACAGCTTCGGCGGCTTCCCGATGATGGCAATGGCCTCCCGGTTCGGCGCGGAGCTGGAACGCGCGATCATCCTCGACACCCCCTTCGATCCACAGCAGCGCCGCCGCCCCCGCGGCGCCGGCGGCGACGCCCGCCCCCACCGCGTCTACCCCACCATGGCAGACGCCCTCGCCCGCTTCCGCTGGGCCCCGCCCCAGCCCACCACCCACGATTTCATCGCCGACTTCATCGCCCGCCACTCGCTGAAGGAAACGCAAGGCGGCTTCACCTGGAAGTTCGACCCCTTCCTCTGGTCCGAATTCGAGGCCCAGGACGGCACCGACCTGCTGAAATTGCCCAAATGCCCCGTCGCCCTCATGTGGGGCGAACAGTCCGCACTCGTCACGCAAGGCCTCGTCGCCGACATGGCAGCCCGCATGCCGCCGGGCAGCAAGTTCGTCCCCATCCCAGAGGCCTATCACCATGTCATGGCCGACCAGCCGCTGGCCCTCGTCGCGGGCTTGAGAGGACTTCTCGCATGAGCCTGGAGATCCCCTTCACCCCCATCGGCGAGCTCGTGCAGGGCCACGCCCGCACGCAGCCCACCGCCCCCGCTGTCACCGTGGAGGGACAAGCCCTCAGCTGGGCGGAACTGGCCGCCCGCGCCGCCAAGGTCGCCGCCAGCCTCCAGCGCGAGCGGCTAGCCGTCGGTCAGTCCATCGCCATCATCAGCCACACCAGCACCGACTATGTCGCCCTCTACCTCGGCGCCCTGATGGCCGGCGTCGCCGTCGCCCCCATGCCCCCCAGCGCCACGCCCGAGCAGCTGAAGGCGATGGTCACCGACTCCGGCGCCCCCCTCCTCTTCCTCGATGCCGCCAACGCTGATGCGCTGGCCCACATCGCCTTCTCCGCGCGCATCATCCGCATCGAAGCGCTGGACGACTGGCTCACCGACACGCCACCCGCCCCCCTCGCCACCCCCATGGACGAACTGCTCAAAAAGCCCTTCAACATCATCTATTCCTCGGGCACCACCGGCGTGCCGAAAGGCATCGTCCATAGCTGGTCCATGCGCTGGTCCCACCTCGTCGGCGGCGCCGCCGCCGGCTACGGCCCCGACAGCGTCACCCTCCTCGCCACCCCCCTCTACTCCAACACCACCCTCGTCGCCGCGCTCCCCTGCCTCGCCTGGGGCGGCCACCTGGTGATGATGCCCAAGTTCGACGCCCGCCGCTTCCTCGAACTGGCTGAGCACCACCGCGCCACCCACTCCATGCTCGTCCCCGTCCAGTACCGTCGCATCATGGACCTGCCCGATTTCGACCAGTTCGACCTCGCCAGCTACCAGCTCAAATTCTGCACCTCGGCCCCGTTTGCCGCCGAGCTCAAGGCCGATGTCCTCAAGCGCTGGCCCGGCGGCCTCGTCGAATATTGGGGCATGACCGAAGGCGGCGGCGGCACCGTCCTCGTCGCCCACAACCACCCGGACAAGCTCCACACCATCGGCGTGCCCCTGCCCGGCGCCGAACTGCGCCTGGTGAAGGAAGACGGCACCGAGGCCGGCATCGGCGAAGTCGGCGAGATCGTCGGCCATTCGGCCGCCACCATGCTCGGCTACGCCAACCGCCCCGAAGCCACCCGCGCCACCCAGTGGCAGCACCCCGACGGCCGCATCTTCATCAAGACCGGCGACCTCGCCCGCCGCGACGCCGACGGCTTCATCGAACTCGTCGGCCGCGCAAAGGACATGATCATCTCCGGCGGCTTCAACATCTACCCCATCGACATCGAGCAGGTGCTGGCCGAACACCCGGAAGTGAAAGACTGCGCCGTCGTCGGAATCCCGTCGCGCGCCTGGGGCGAAAGCCCCGTCGCCTTCGTCGTCAGCGACGCAGACCCCGAAACCCTGCGCACCTGGGCCAACGACCGCCTCGGCAAGGTCCAGCGCCTCGCGGCGATCGTCCCCGTCGACGAACTCCCCCGCAGCGCCATCGGCAAGATCCTGAAACGCGAACTCCGCGACCAGTGGACCGGCGAAATCCCATGACCTTCGAAGACCTCGTCGAGGACGCCCGCATCGTCGCCGCAGCCCTCGTCGCCCGCCGCCAAACCGTCGCCGTCGCCGAAAGCAGCACAGGCGGCCTCGTCTCCGCAGCTCTCCTCGCCATCCCCGGCGCGTCGGCCTATTTCCTCGGCGGCGGCGTCGTCTACACCCCCCGCGCCCGCCACCGCCTCATGGACCTCAAACGCGAGGAAGTCCGGGGCCTCCGAGGCGCCTCCGAACCCTACGCCCGGGTATTGGCCGAACGCGCGAAGCAGCGGTTCAGCGTCACCTGGGGCCTTGGCGAAACCGGCGCCACCGGCCCCTCCGGCAACCCCTACGGCGACCCCCCGGGCCACTGCTGCTACGCGGTGGCCGGGCCGTCAGGCACTGTCTCCTTCACACTGGAAACCGGCGACGCGGACCGCCTCCACAACATGCTCACCTTCAGCCGCCACCTGCTGGCAACCCTGCTGGAGCAGGTGGCGGCAACGGATTGAGCCGGCGGCGGCGCGGGCTTCGCCCGAGGTCCGGCCCCCGGGGTCAGTCTGCGAAGCTCGCCTTGATCTCGGCAGCCACGGTCGCGGCGTTCTCGTCGAGGACGAAGTGACCACTGTCGAGCCAGACCAGTCGCGCCTGCGGCAGATCGGCAAGAAACGCTTCAGCGCCCGCGGGCACGAAGAAGGGGTCATTCCGGCCCCAGGCAATCAGCGTCTTCGGGCCGTGCGCCCGGAACGCCTCGTGCCAGCTGTCATACAGGGCGACATTGGTCTTGTAGTCTTCCAGCAGGTCGAGGTGCGCTGCATCGTGCCCCGGCCGATCGAGCAGCGCCTGGTCATGCGCCCAGTTGTCGGGACTGATCGCCTCCACGTTGCGGGCGCCGACCTGATACTGGAACTTCGTCGTATCAGCAGCGAGGAAAGCGCGCGCGCCGGCTTCGCTGGCAGAATCGCGCCGTTCCCACAGCGGCAGGAAGATCTGCGCCGGCATTTCACCCACACCGGCCATGTAGGCGTTGGTGTTCTGGATCACGAAGCCGGCCACGGCCTGCGGATTGCGGGTGAACAGCCGGAAGCCGACGGGGCCGCCGAAGTCCTGCATGTAGAGGATGTAGGATGTGAGCCCGAGCTGGTCGATCAGGCCGGCGACATGATCGGTGAGAGAATCGAAACTGTAGTCGAACGCGTCGGCCGACGGCGCATCGGACTGGCCGAAGCCGATGTAATCTGGCGCGATCACGTGGAATTGGTCCGCCAGCAGCGGGATCAGGTTGCGGAACATGAAGCTGCTTGTCGGAAAGCCGTGCAGCAGGATCAGGGTCGGAAGCGAGGGGTCACCTGCCTCGCGATAGAAGACCCGGCGGTCGTTGACGGTGGCGAATTTGTGGAGGGTCATGGCGTTGGTCCTTGGGTTTCGGGGGCAATGGAGGCGCGGCGGACGCCGAAGGGGGTTCGACACCCGCCGGGCCTGGGGCTGCGGGTCAGGCGGCCCGATGGGCGGGGGTGCGGGCGGAGACGACCGGAAAGTCGATGTCGGTCTGGAAGACGTTGTTGAAGAAGTTGGTCCAGACGTTCAGCGCGACGTGCTGGACGATCTCGATGATCTGCGCGTCGGTGTAGCCCGCAACCCTGACCGCCGCGAAATCGGCATCGCTCACCCGGCCACGCTCGCGCGCCACCCTGGCAGCAAAGCGAACTGCAGCGTCGGCCCTGGGGTCGTTCGAGGCCCCGCTCCGGTTGGCCGTGATCTCGGCATCGTCGAGCTTGGCGAGGGTGCGGGCGAGATAGGTGTGCGCCGACACACAATAGTCGCAGCCATTCACCTCCGCGACGGCAAGCGCGATCCGCTCGCGGGTTGCGGCAGGCAAGCTGCCCTTCCCGAGCGCGCCGGACAGGCCAAGATAGCCCTCAAGGGCCTGCGGGCTCACCGCGACCGCGCGAAACAGATTGGGGACCGAGCCAAGCTGCCTTGCGACGGCATCGAGAAGCGGACGTGATGCCTCGGGGGCGTCGGCGACAGTGGCGGGGATGGAAATTCGGGTCATTGTTCGGGCTCCTTGGGCCGGGCCAGGGGGTTGGGGTCGGTCCGGCGAAAGCCCAAATGGTTCATTTCGTTTTTCGCGAGTAGGCGCCAAGATCGGAAGGCACACTTCCACGATTCGGAAAGGTCCATGGACAGGCTCGAGGCAATGCGCACCCTGCTCGCGGCAGTCGACGGCGGCAGCCTGTCGGCGGCCTCGCGCGCGCTCAACACACCGCTTCCGACGGTCAGCCGGCGCGTTTCCGATCTGGAGGCGCACCTCGGCGCGCAGCTTCTGGTGCGCACCAGCCGCAGGCTGATCCTGACCGAGGCCGGCGAGGTTTTCGTCGCAAGTGCACGGCGCATCATCGATGAACTTGTCGAGGCCGAGCGCGTGGCGTCCGGCGAGTATCGCGAGCCGCGCGGGGAACTCATCGTCACAGCGCCGATCCTGTTCGGCCGCCTCCACATCGCGCCGATCGTGCACGATTTTCTCGCCATCTATCCTGCGGTCAGTGTCCGGCTCGTCCTGTCGGATTCGGTGATCGACCTGGTCGAGGCGCATGTCGATGTCGCCGTGCGGATCGGCCAGCTGCCGGACAGCAATCTGATCGCGCGGACAGCGGGCCATATCCGGTGGGTGCTCTGCGCAAATCCCGACTATCTGGCGCAGCGCGGTGAGCCGACAGCGCCCGAGGACCTGGCCGACCATGACTGCATCGCCTTCGAAGGGCTGCAGACCTATCGCAGCTGGACGATCGGCACTGGATCAGCAGCGCGCACCGTGCCGATCCGGCCGCGCTACGCGGTCAACACCGCAGCAGCAGTGGTCGACGGTGCTGCGGCCGGGCTCGGCATCGCACGGGTGCTGTCCTATCAGGCGGCGGATGCGGTCTCGCGCGGACGCGTGCGGCCGATCCTTCGCGGCTGGGGCACAGATCCGATTGAGGTCAGCCTGGTTCACCAGCCGCAACGCGTCCAGCCCCTGAAGCGGCGCGCCTTTCTCGATTTCGCTGCCCCACGCCTGGCGATCGCGCTCGACGAGATCGAGCGCGCAATCGACATGGCCTGAGGTGGTCGGCCCGGACGTTTCAACCCGGTCGTCTTCAGAAGGCCTGCCCCTTACGCCCTACCCGGAGCCCGGCGTGTCCCAGGCCTCCGCACAGGCCGCGATCAGCCCCTCCAGCCGGTCGAACAGCTCCGGCTCGGTCGTCTTGAAGTTGAAGCAGCTCTTGCCCTGCATCCGCTTTTCCAGCTCGGGCGGCACGCCGGCCCGCAAGCCAGCGTCAGCGTAGATCGGCATCAGGTGCACCGAGACATAATTCTTCTTCAGCTGCACCGCGCCGAACCAGGCGCCTTCCGTCTTGCCCGGTTCCAGCCAAACGGTCTTCAGCACCAGGTTGCCCGGCGCGTCGGTCGTCGCGGCCATCCCGCCGGCAGCGCGCAGCATCCGCGCCCTCAGCTCGTCGAACACCGGTTCCAGCATCGCGCCCCTCCTGCCCTCCGTCGAAGGATGGTGCAGCCCGGGAAGGGGCGCAAGGCCTAGAAGCGCAGCCCGCCCTTCTGCTTCTTCTGATGCTTGGGCTGCGGCGGCGGCGCCTGCTTGGGCTTCTCGGCACCTTTCGGTTTCCGGCCCAGGATGAAGTCGGTGTAGTCATCCAAGGATCCCGAAAACTCCTTCGCCGTCCCCGAATCCACCAGCACCAGCCGGTCGGCCGCCAGTTCCAGCATGTGCCGGTCGTGGCTCACCAGCACCACCGCGCCGCCATAGCCATTCAGCGCCTGCACCAGCGCCTCCCGCGTGTCGACGTCCAGGTGGTTGGTCGGCTCGTCCAGGATCAGCAGGTGCGGCGCATCCCGCGTGATCAGCGCCAGCGCCAG
Source organism: Sphingomonadales bacterium (assembly GCA_027490095.1). Taxonomy (GTDB): domain Bacteria; phylum Pseudomonadota; class Alphaproteobacteria; order Sphingomonadales; family Sphingomonadaceae; genus Sandaracinobacteroides. Next base: position 190,274 of record JAIXYT010000050.1, read on the forward strand.
CCGCGCCCGCTCGCCGCCCGACATCTCGGCCACCTTCTGCGTCGCGCGCGGCCCCGAGAATCCGAACCGCCCCAGCTGCGCGCGGACTGCTCCCGGAGACGCCCCCTGCATCGCCCGGGTCATATGCTCCAGCGGCGTGTCGGCGCTGTCCAGCTCCTCCACCTGATACTGGGTGAAGTATCCCACCTTCAGCTTGCCCGGCGCGTGCAACTCGCCTTCCATCGGCTTCAGCTGGCCCGCCAGCATCCGCGCCAGCGTGGTCTTGCCGTTGCCGTTCCGCCCCAGCAGCGCCAGCCGCTCGTCCGGATCGATCCGCACGTTCAGCTTGGAAAGCACCGGATGGCCTTCGGCATAGCCCACCGCCGCCCCGTCGGTCGTGATCATCGGCGGCTTCAGCTCGTCGGGGCTCGGAAAGTCGAAGCTCAGCGTCGGGTCTTCCACCACGGCCGCGATCGGCTGCATCTTCGCCAGCGCCTTCTGCCGCGACTGCGCCTGCTTGGCCGTCGACGCCCGGGCGGAATTGCGCGCGATATAATCCTGCAGCTTGGCCCGCTGCGCATCCTGCGCGGCCTTGGCCGCCGCCTGCTGCGCCAGCCGCTCGGCGCGCTGCCGCTCGAAGCTGTCGTAGCCGCCCGTGTACAGCGTCGCCTTCCCGCCCTCCAGGTGCAGGATATGGTCGACCACATTGTTCAGCAGGTCCCGCTCGTGGCTGATCACCACCATCATCGCGGGGTAGGCCTTCAGGAAATTCTCCAGCCACATCGTCGCTTCGAGATCGAGGTGGTTCGAAGGCTCGTCCAGCAGCAGCAGGTCGGGCTCCGAAAACAGCAGCGCCGCCAGCGCCGCCCGCATCTTCCAGCCGCCCGAATAGCTCGAAAGCGGCCGGTTCTGCATCTCCTCGTCGAACCCCAGGCCCACCAGGATCCGCGCCGCCCGGCTCGGCGCGGCATAGGCATCGATCGCCATCAGCCGCTCGTGGATCTCGCCGAAGCGATCCATGTCCTCGCAGGTTTCCGATTCCAGCAGCAGCGCCGCGCGTTCCGTATCCGCCGCCAGCACCAGGTCGATGGGCGTCGTGGCGCCATCGGGCGCTTCCTGCGCGATGTATCCGATCCGCGTGCCCCGCGGCATGTCCAGCCGGCCTTCATCCGGCTCGATGAAGCCCATCATCACCTTCATCAGCGTGGACTTGCCGGCCCCATTGCGCCCGATCAGCCCGATCTTGGCCCTGCCCGGCAAGGCAGCCGTCGCGCGGTCAATGATGGTGCGGCCGCCAAGCCGCACGGTGATTCCGGAAATGTTGAGCATGGTGGCGCGGCGCTTACCCGATTAATGCTGCAAGCGCGAACGGAAAGACAAGCAAGGGGCGCTGCACCGCGTGCCCAGCACCCACGATCCTTTCGAGAAAGCCTCGGCCATCAGGAAAGGAGGCCCCTCAGTCCGCTTGCTCCTTTGTATTCGAGTAGTGGCCGATTGCGAGCATAAAATAGAGGACAGTCAGCCCAAGCCAGGCAAAGCTGGCTGCCACACGCCAATGGTCAGCGAGTGCAAGGCACAAGGCGATCGCCGCCAACAGGCAAACGGCTTCCGTAAAGGATGACATTCGAAACGTTGAGGGCCGACGTGTTCTGCCTTCCAACGTTTGCCAAAAGATCAGCCATTGCACGTAAATCACGAAGCGGAACGACACCGCAAACAGTGCAGACAGCAGCAGCGCCTCCGGAAAAAGTCTCATGTCGGGCTCCACTCTCGGACTGAAGGCTATTTCCCCTTCACCACCGCGCCGCCCTTCATCACGAAGTCGACCGTCTTCAGCACCTTCACATCGGCCAGCGGGTCACCTGCCACCGCGATCAGGTCGGCGTGATAGCCCGGCCGCAGCGCGCCGATGTCCTTCACGCCCAGCAGGTCGGCAGCGTTGGTGGTGGCCGCCACGATCGCGGTCGCGGGCGTCATCCCATGCTCCACCATCAGCTCGAACTCGTCGGCGTTGCGGCCGTGCTTGGAAACGCCCGCATCGGTGCCGAAGGCGATCTTCACGCCGGCCGGCACGGCCTTCTCAAGCGCCTTGCCGGTCACCTCCAGCCGCCATTTCACCTTTTCCAGCACGGCCGGCGGATAGGCGTTGGGGTCCTTCGCCAGCCGCTCCTTGTAGCCGTTGATGGTGGACAGCGTCGGCACATAATAGGCGTTCGCCTTCCGGAACAGCTTCAGCGAATTGTCGTCGGGCATGGTGCCATGCTCGATGCTGTCCGCGCCGGCCTCCAGCGCGACATTCATGCCGGCCGTGCCATGGGCGTGCACCGCCACCTTCTTGCCGTGCAGGCGCGCCGTTTCCACCACCGCCTTCGCCTCATCCAGGAACATCTGCTGCCCCAGGCCTGCGCCGATCCGGCTGTTCACGCCGCCCGTGGTCGCGATCTTGATCACGTCCACCCCGCGCCGCACCTGCATGCGGACAGCCTGCCGGCAGGCGTCCACGCCGTCACACAGATTTTCCTGGCCGATGCTGCCATGCAGGTCCTCGGCGATGGAATTGGTCGCGTCCATGTGGCCCGATGTGACCGAGATCGACCGTCCGGCATCGACAATCCGCGGGCCCATCACCCAGCCGGCCTCCACCGCATCGCGCAGCGCCAGCGTCGCGCCCGTGCCGTCCCCCAGGTTGCGCACGGTCGTGAAGCCGGCGTTCAGCGTCTTCATCCCGTTCCACTGCGCCCGCAGCGCATGGGTTCCCGGCGAAGAGGTCAGCCCCTCCACCAGCGCCGCCTCGCCGCCTGCGTCACTGTCCAGATGGACATGGGAATCGATCAGGCCGGGCAAAACCATCCGTGTGCCGAGGTCGATAACGGTCGCGCCCGCAGGCGCCTGCCGCCCGGGCAGGAGAGCCGTGATCCGCCCCATCTCGATCACGATGGAGGTCGGCCCCAGCGGTGCCCGCCCCGGCTCGGCCAGCACCCGGTCGGCCTGCACCACCGTCACCTGGGCAAGTGCCGGGGCGGTCGACAACAGTAACGCAGCAGCAAGAACAGGGCGCATGGAGGATCCTCTCGTTCTGCCCCGGACCTTAGGACCCGCCCGCGCGCCCGCCAAGCCTGCCTACAGCCGCTCCAGTTTCAGCGCCGCCGGGTCCCCCACCCAGGCCCGCCCAAGCGCCGCCCGCGTGGCGGTGGCATCCGCCATGCGCCCCTGCGCCGCCTGCGCCTCCGCCAGCCCGAACAGCGCCCAGCCATTGCCCGGCCAGGCCGACAGCGCCTGCAGGAACGCAAGCTCCGCGCCCCGCGCATCGCCCTGCTTCAGCAGCGCAGCCCCCAGCGACTGGTGCACGGGAAAATACCAATAGGGCGGCTCGGCATAGGGAAGCGTCGCTTCCAGCGCGGCAGCCTTGCGATAGGCCGCCTCTGCCGCCTTCCATTTGCCCTTCGCTGCCGCCATCCGCCCCTCGGCAACCTGTTCGGCGATCTGCAGCAGCGTGGGGGCAGGCACGGCCTGTTCGATCATGGGCGCCCAGTCGGCCGTGGTGCGCAGCCGGCGGATCTCGCCCAGCTCGGACGCAAAACCTGCTTCGTCCCGCTGCGCCGCCCGCGCCACCGCCCGCGCATAGTGCCACATGGCCATGCTGTAGGGCAGCCGTCCGTCGGGTGCGGGCAGCGCAAGGATGGTCGCCGGATCGCTGAACTGCCCGTGCGCGAAGGAGGGTGCAGCGTCGATCACCTGCACCCAGGCCAGCGCCTGCATGGTGGGCACATCCATCAGCCGCGAAAGCCGGGCCGCTTCCGCCTCCACGGTCGCCCGGTCGCCCGCCATCTGGGCCGAGGCCAGCAGGAAGTGCACATTGTGCGGATAATATCCGTAGCGGTAGAGCCCCTTGTCGCCGATCGTCGCGATCAGCCGCTCGTCGGCGGCGGCCGACGCGCGGTTGGCGGCGATCGACTCCCGATAGCGCCCGGTCCGCACGAACAGGTGGCTCGGCATGTGCACCAGATGCCCATTGCCCGGAGCCAGCCCGCCATTCAGGCGATCGGCTGCTGCCAGCTCGCGGGCCGGAATCGTCGAAGCCTCCAACAGGTGGATCTGCAGGTGGATCGCCTGCGGGTGGTCCGGCTGCCGCGCCAGCACCCGCGCAAGGCGGTCGATCGCCCAGCCGGCATTGCCCTTCGGCGTCCGTCCGTCGGCGGCCCAATAGTCCCAGGGCTGGGTGTCCATCGCGGCCTCGGCGGCCAGGATCGCGACCTCCATGTCATCGGGAAAGCGGTCGGCGAGCGCCCGCATCGCGTCGAAATAGGCGGCGTCATGCTTTGCCCGGTCGTCAAGCGAATCCGCCTGGTAGCGCAGCGCCATCGCCGCAATCAGGCCCTGCTCGACAGGGCTGGCGCCTCCGGCCAGTTCGACGGCCCTTGCAACCGCAGCCCGCGCCTGCGGCAGGGCTTCCGGCGCCATCGGCGCATTGATGTTCGGCCCCAGCGCCATCGCCTCGCCCCAGAAGCACATGGCGCATGTCCGATCGATCGCCTGCGCGGCCCGGAACGACCGGACGGCTGCGTCGTGGTTGAAGCCATGGGCAAAGGCGAGTCCCTGGTCGAAGTAGCGCTGCGCCTCGGGCCTGGTCGTGCTGACGGGATGGTGGATCGCGCCCAGCCCGTCCACCAGCGGGATCTGCCCCGGCGCACCGTCGAGGGTCGCGGCATGGGCTGCCGCGGCCTGCAACCGGGCCCTCAGCAACCGGCCGGCATCCGCCTTGCGGCCGATGCAGCTCGCCGCCGCCATCTCGGCAGGGGAGGGGCCCGGAGGCGCCGGCCCTGTGGCCGGGTCGACGAACTGTGCCGAAACGCCCGCAACAAGCACGACCGACGCGCGGCCGAACCAGCTGTTCATGGTCGCCTCCCTCGCCTTGGGGTCAAGCATAGCCGAATCGGCGGCCGGAGGCCATGCCGGCCGACTACTGCTTCGGCGCGCCTGCCGTCACATCCTCGATCCAGCGGTCGGTCAGCACCTGCGGCTCCTCCCGCACGACCGGCGGCTCGGCGCCGGGCACAAGGCTGGGGTCCAGCTGGCCCGGGTCGGCGGCAGAGGCGCCCGCGCCCGCCGGATCGCCGCCCGCCGAAATGCCATAAGCCTCGGCATCGGGCTCGATTCCGAACTCGGGCACCTCCACTTGGTCATTCAGCGGCGTCGGCGCAACGCCCGTCAGCGCGCGGCTCATGAAGGCGGCGAACACCCGCGCCGGCGCCTGCCCGCCCGCAAGCCCCGCCACCGCCTTGCTGTCGTCGCGGCCCATCCACACGCCGGCGACCAGCTCGGGCGTGAAGCCGATGAACCAGCCATCCTTGTTCGAAGTGGTGGTGCCCGTCTTCCCGGCGAGCGGCCGGCCGATCTGGGCGGCGCGCCCCGTGCCCGTTTCCACCGCGGCGCGCATCATGTCGGTCATGTAGGCGGCAACGAAGGGCGCCACCAGGATGCGGGGCGTGTCGGGCTCGCGGTTGTAGAGCGTCCGGCCCGAGGCAGTCGTGATCGACTGGATCGCCCAGGGCCGCGCCTCCACGCCGCCGCCCGCGATCGCCGCATAGGCCGCCGTCATTTCCAGCAGGGTCGCCTCCGAGGCACCGAGCGCCATGGCAGGCTGCGTGGAAATCGGCGTGGTGATTCCGAAGCGCCGGGCCATCGCCGCCACGCTTTCGAATCCGAACTGCTGGCCCAGCCGCACGGCAACCGTGTTCACCGACAGCGCAAAGGCCTGCCGCAGGGTCATTGCGCCGAGGAAGCGCCCGTTGGAATTGCGCGGGCTCCAGCCGTTGATCCGGATCGGCTCGTCGACAACGGGGGAATCGGGAGTCTTGCCCTCTTCCAGCGCAACCAGATAGTCGAAGATCTTCCACGACGACCCCGGCTGTCTCCGGGCGGTGACGGCCCGGTTGTAGATGCTCTTCGCATAGTCGCGCCCGCCCACCATCGCGGTCACGGCGCCGTCGGTGCGCATGGCAAGGATGCCCACCTGCGTGCCGCCGATCAGCTGGGCCTTGGCGGCCGCTTCCGCGGCGGCCTGGTGGCGCGGGTTCAGGCTGGTGGTCACGTCCAGCGGTTCGGTCGCCTCGTCGGTCAGCGTTTCCAGCTGGGTCAGCACCCAGTCGGTGAAGTAGCGCACGTCGCCCTGGTCCTTGTCGACCACGAACCGCACGTTCGACACGTCTGCGGCTGCAGCCTCGGCAGCCGAGATCGCACCCGAATCCTGCATAGTGCCGATCACGATCCGCGCCCGGCTCCGCGCCCGCTCGGGGTCGGCGGTCGGCGCATAGCGGCTGGGTGCCTTCACCAGGCCGGCGATGATCGCCGACTTCTCGAGGTCGAGCTCGGTTGCCGAATGGCCGAAGAACTTGCGGCTCGCCGCGTCGATCCCATAGGCCCCACCCCCGAAATAGACCCGGTTGAGATAGAGCTCCATGATCTGCTGCTTCGAATATCTGCGCTCCATCGCAAGCGCCAGCACCGCCTCGCGCACCTTGCGGCCATAGGTCTGGCGCGCGGTCAGGAACAGGTTGCGCGCCAGCTGCTGGGTGATGGTGGACGCGCCCTCGACCGTCTCGCCGGCCTCGAAATTCACCCTGGCGGCACGCACGATCCCGATCGGGTCCACCCCGGGGTGCCAATCGAAACGACGGTCTTCAACCGCCTTCATCGCCTCGATCATCTGGGGAGGGATCTCGGAATAGGGCAGCCACCGCCCGTAACTCGGGCCCATCGTCACAAGCTCGGTGCCATCCGCCGCGCGGATCACGACCGATTGCCCGACCGGGCTCTTCTTCAGCTCCTCCATCGGCGGAAGCGAGGCCATGCTCAGCGCAACCGCCAGCGCCAGGCCCAGTGTCGCAAGCAGGGCAAGCGCCATCCCCCAGCCGATCAGGGCCGTCAGGAAGCGCGAGAAGCCTGAGCGCTTCTTCCGGCGGGGCTTCTTGGGGAGCGGGGCGTTCATCGGGGCCCCGTGGCAATAGGCGTGCAATGTGGCTGCCACAAGGCAGATGCCGGCAGGCAGGCCACGGCCCGTCGCATCCGCCGCCATCTTTACATGTCGGCGAATAAGGGGAACTCTTGCACCAGGGCCGGATCCTTGGGCGGAGAGAGCGATGCGCATCACATCGGGCTGGGCCAGCGGAGCAGACCGGAAACAGTCACCCAACATCGACAAGGGCCACCGCAGCCGCGAATGCATCGTGCTGCACTACACGGCCGGCTACACCGCCGCCTCGGCGATCGCCACCTTTGCCTCGCCAGCGGGCAAGTCGAGCGCACATTTCGTCGTCGAGACCGACGGCCGCGTCACCCAGATGGTGAACTGCAACGACACTGCCTGGCACGCCGGCGGCAGCGTGTTCCGCGGCGGCGGCCAGGTGAACCGCCGCTCGATCGGGATCGAGATCGTGAACCCGGGCTACCATTTCCGCTCCACCACGGGGCAGATCCTGAACTGGGAGCGCAAGCCCATTCCCGCGTCGCGCCTTGCCCCCTTCCCCGGCATGATCGAGGCGCGCGACCCCTGGGTCGGCTCGGCAACCGCGCTCTGGCCGCTCTACCCCGAGGCGCAGCTGGCAGCCGTGGAGGCGATCATCCGCGCCTGCATCGCCGCCTATCCGTCCATCGCCGAAGTCGTCGGCCACCGCGACGTCGACACCGTCCGCCGCCTGAAGGTCGATCCCGGCCCCGCCTTCCCGATGCCCCGCATGCGCCGGATCCTGGGCGACCGGCAGGATCCAGCCGACGCCGGCGGCGTTGTGCTGGTGGTGGACAGCCCGACAACCCCGCTCAACATCCGCGGCGGGCCCGGCACCAGCTTCGACAAGCTCGATCGCGGCCCGCTGCGCCACGGGCTGGAAGTCGTCGAGCTGGAAGTCCGCGGCGACTGGATCAAGGTCCGCGTGGGCGACGGCAACAGCGCGTTCGAGGGCTGGTGCTTCGGCGAATATCTGAGGCCGAAAGGCTGACCACCCCGATTGCGCCTGACCCCCACCATGGGTAAGGCCCCCCCGTCAGATTTTCGGCGAGGGGTGCGCAGGTGACGGATCAGGTGAAGAAGGTGGTGCTGGCCTTTTCGGGCGGCCTCGACACGAGCGTGATCCTGAAGTGGCTGCAGACCACCTACAATTGCGAGGTCGTCACCTTCACCGCAGACCTGGGCCAGGGCGAGGAGCTGGAACCCGCGCGCGCCAAGGCCGAGCTGATGGGCGTGAAGCAGATCTTCATCGACGACCGCCGCGAGGAGTTCGTGCGCGACTTCGTGGCCCCGATGATGCGGTCGAACGCGCTCTATGAAGGCCAGTATCTGCTCGGCACCTCGATCGCCCGACCGCTGATCGCCAAGCGGCAGATCGAGATCGCGAGACAAGTGGGCGCCGACGCCGTCAGCCACGGCGCCACCGGCAAGGGCAATGACCAGGTCCGCTTCGAGCTGGGCTATTACGCGCTCGCCCCCGACATCCGCATCATCGCCCCCTGGCGCGAGTGGGACCTGACGAGCCGCGAGGCGCTGATCGCATTCGCCGAACAGCACCAGATCCCGGTCGCCAAGGACAAGCGCGGCGAAGCGCCCTTCAGCACCGACGCGAACCTCCTGCACACCAGCTCCGAGGGAAAGGTGCTGGAAGATCCGTGGGAAGAAGTGCCCGATTACGTCTACAGCCGCACCGACAATCCCGAGGATGCGCCGAACACGCCGGAATACATCACCATCGATTTCGAAGCCGGCGATCCGGTTGCGGTGAACGGCGAAGGCCTCTCGCCCGCAAGCCTGCTGAAGCGGCTCAACGACCTCGGCAAGACGCACGGCATCGGCCGCCTGGACCTCGTGGAGAACCGCTTCGTCGGGATGAAATCGCGCGGCATGTACGAAACGCCCGGCGGCACCATCTGGCACGCAGCCCACCGCGGCATCGAGAGCATCACGCTCGACCGCGGCGCCGCCCACCTGAAGGACGAGCTCGCGGTGCGCTATGCTGAGCTCATCTACAACGGCTTCTGGTTCGCCCCCGAGCGCGAGATGCTGCAGGCCGCGATCGACCACAGCCA
>JAIXYT010000014.1 GCA_027490095.1 Sphingomonadales bacterium
GCCCGTCCGGGCGGCCGTCGCGATCGCCTCCACCACGCGGTCGACCTGGCCGGCATCGACCACCACCTCCAGCCGCACCTTGGGCAGGAAGTCGACGATGTATTCGGCGCCGCGATAGAGTTCGGTGTGGCCTTTCTGGCGCCCGAAGCCCTTGGCCTCGGTCACGGTGATTCCGGACACGCCGATTTCGTGCAGCGCCTCCTTCACCTCATCCAGCTTGAACGGCTTGATGATCGCTTCGACCTTTTTCATGGTTCCGGATAGCTCCCTCGGGGCGATGCGCGCGGCACCACCTTCTGGCCTCTGGTCAGCAAGGCCCGTGCCAAGCAGGCGCTCCACCGCCATGCCGCTCCTGCACGGGGATTCCTGCCCAATTTGGCGGCAGAATGCTGAAAATTGGGGCAGAACCGGCCCGGTTTCGCAATTTCACGGGCGGTTTGCGCCGGTTTTTCGCCGGCTCAGCGCGAAACAGGCTCGGCAGGCGGCACCTCGCCGAGCGAGGTTTCCGGGTTCTCGGGCTTCCAGCCATGCCCGGGGCGGAAGATGGTGTCGCGGCCCGCCATGATGTCGCCCGACGCCACCTGAAGGGCCAGGCGCTCATTGTCGCGCCGGACATATTCCTCGGTGATGGCCTCGATCGTGTCCTCGCTGGTCCCAAGCTCCCTCAGCGCAATCCGCCCGACTTCCAGCGCACTGTGGAACAGCTCACGGACCACGAGGTCGATGTCGGACGCAACCAGCCGCATATAGTGCATGCGGTCGTGCGCGCGGACGAGCACCTTCAGATGCGGAAAGGTTTGCCGCACGGCATCCAGCCGATGCGGCTCCCAGGCGCCGCCCGTGGTGACGATCAGCAGCTTGGCGTCGCGCGCGCCGGCCGCCCGCAGCACATCGGGCCGGAACCCATCGCCATAATAGACCTTCCAGCCGAACTTCTGGGAGAGCTCGATCTGGTCGGGCTTGGTGTCGATCAGCACCACCTCCAGCCCCCGGGCATGCAGAAGCTGCGTCACGATCTGCCCGAAGCGGCCATAGCCCAGCACGATGACGGTGCCCGGCGAAGCCTTTTCCGGCCCGTCGAGCCCGTCGGCGCTGGCCGCCGGCGCCCGGGCGACAGCGAACCGGCGGTAGAGCGTGACGAGCAGCAGCGAGACCAGCATCGACAGCGTGACGACCGCCGTGAACAGCGACGCAGCCTCCGGCCGGATCAGCAACCCGGCAACCGCCGAGGCCAGCAGCACGAAGGCGAACTCGCCCCCCTGGCTCAGCAGCAGGCCCATCGGCAGCGCCTTGTCCCACGGCGTCCCGAACCCGCGCGCCACAGCTGCGATCACGATCGTCTTCACGGCCAGCAGTGCAACCACCAGCAGCAGCACCTGCCCCGGGTTTTCCAGCACCACCCGCAGGTCCAGCGTCATGCCGACAGCCAGGAAGAACAGCCCCAGAAGCAGCCCGCGGAAGGGCTCGATGTCGGCTTCCAGCTCGTGGCGATAGGGGCTGTCGGCCAGCATCACGCCTGCGATGAAGGCGCCGAGCGCCATCGAAAGCCCGAAGCTCGCCATCAGGAACGAGGCGCCGAGCACCGTCAGCAGGGCCGCAATCACGAAGATGTCGCGCGTGCCCACCTGCCCGAACAGCCTGAGCGCCGGGTTGAGGACGAACCGTCCCAGCAGCACCAGGCCGACGATGGCGGCCACGCTGTACCCGACAAGCGCAAGGCCCGTGGGCGCATCCGGATCGACGACACGACTCAGCGCCGAGACGATGATCAGCAGCGGCACGATGGCCAGGTCCTGCAGCAGCAGGATCGAGAAGGCGCGCTCCCCCTCGCGCGTGTTGAGCTCGCCCTTTTCCTGCAGATACTGGACGACGAGCGCGGTCGACGACAGCGCGAGCGCAAGCCCCACAACAAGCGCCGCCTGCCAGCTGAGCTGGGTGAGCAGGAGGAGCGCGCCCGTCAGCGCAAGGCCCGACAGCACCACCTGCGCCGTACCAAGCCCGAAGATGTCCTGCCTGAGCGCCCACAGGCGCGACGGCTGGAGCTCCAGCCCGATCACGAACAGCAGCAGCACGATGCCATATTCGCCGAAGCGCAATATGTCCTCGGTCTCGGAGATGAGCCCCAGCCCGAACGGCCCGATCAGCATGCCCGCCGTCAGGTAGCCGAGCACGGCGCCCAGCTTGAAGCGGCTGAACAGCGGCACCATCACGGCGGCCGCACCCAGGAAGATGACCGCTTCGCGCAGTATCGAGGTGTCGGCTGCGCCCGCCATCGGTCTAGCCCTGCAAGGCCAACGCCTCGGCCTCGGCGGCAGCCGCAGCGGAGGCCTCGAAGGCGAGCAGGATGGAGGGGTGCCGCGCCGGATGGGCGCGGGCGGGCTCGAACAGGGCAAGCTCCGGAAAGCGCGCGGCCAGCGGTTCCGGCAGCGGGCCGTCGCCCTTCAGCCAGCCCTTGAGCTGTTCATGCGCCTGGGCGAGCGTTGCCGCACGCTCCCCGATGACGGCCGCACCCAGGATGGCGGCCGCGGCCTGGCCGAGCGCGCAGGCGCGAACCTCCTGCCCGAAGGCGATGATGCGGCTGTCCGCGTCCAGAACGACGTCGGCGGTGACCCGGCTGCCGCACACCTGCGAGGTGCGGCGCGCAGTCGCCTGAGGGGCCTTCAACCGGTCGGCGTGGGGTATGGAGGCAGCGAGCCGGAGAATCCGGGCATTGTAGAGCGGCGCGTCCATCGCCCCGATATAGGCAGGCCGTCAGGGCTTGGCAAAGGCCCCGGCGAAGCGCGGGGCGACATGCGGCAGAGCCGGCGTGGTCTCCAGCGGGATCTCGTACACGCCTTCGACCCAGGGGCCCGCCGTGTAGGGCGGCACCAGCACGCGAAACGAATTGATCGTGCCGTTGCCGACAGGCACGACGGGCAGGTCGGCAAGCGCCGGGCAGTTGCTGAAGTTCGGATCGCGGACCCCCTGGCGGCGCACCAGCCGCTGGGCATCCAGCGCCTTGCAGAAGGCGGGCTGCAGCGCCGCAAGCGCGGCCTTGGGGTCGGCGAACAGCTCGGCGAACGCGATCCGCCGGTCGGCTGCCCGATCCCAGATGGCGGTGCGGAAACCGAGGTTGCCGTGCGCACCGCCTGTATATTCATACTGCCGCGCCGACAGCGCGATCAGCCCGTCGGTCTCGGCTTCCGCCTGCCAGCGCTCCCACCACTCGGTGCGGATGGGCCCGCGGCCCGGCGGCGGGTTGGCGATTGCCTCATCCTGCTCGCGCATGGCCTTGGCGCGTTCGGCCAGCGCGTCCGCGCGCAGCGCGCGCACGAAGGCCGGCTCGAGCGCAGCCTCGGGCGCAAGCGACCAGCGGAAGGACAGCGCCGGCCCCTCGAAGCGGACCAGAAGGTCGGTGGCCGGAAGCTCAGGCTCCGGCGCGGCCGGCGCGGTGGCGCGCGCGCCCCCCATCCCCTGCCCGTTCGCAGGCGGCACCAGCACCGTCCACAGCAGCAGAACCAGGATCACGCCCGCCCCGATGATGCGCAGCAGCAGCGCCTTGTCGCCGAGATCCTTCACACCGGTCTCCTGCATCGTCTCTCCCTCCGTCAGGCGCGCCGCCAGCTCGTGGTTCCATCCTTGGCAACCGAGATTTCGATTCCGTCGCCCTTCAACGCATCGCGGATCGCGTCGGCGGCCGCCCAGTCCTTGGCGGCACGTGCCTCGCGGTAGCGGGCCAGTTCAGCTTCCACCCCAGCCGCATCGGCGCCGGCCGTGAACCAGTCCTCGGAACGTTGTTCGAGGAGACCTAAAATACTTCCGGTGGCGACCAACCTGCGCGCAAACACTGCCGCTGCTTCAACATTCCCGTCGGCATGGCACCGGTCGGAGTCACGCCCATATTGATGCATTTCAGCGATAGCTGAAGGAACATTCAGATCATCGCTGAGCGCACCGACAATCTCATCCCGAACTGGGGGATTGCCAATGTGCAAGAGTCGCCGGCGCCGCGAGTAGAAGCCATCCAGTTGGGCCTTTGAACGCTCCAGCAGCGCATCCGTCCACTGCAGCGGCTGCCGGTAATGCGCGCTCAGCAGCGCCAGCCGCAGCACCTCGCCCGGCCAGCCGGCATCCAGCAGCTCGCGGGGCGTGATGATGTTCCCCAGCGACTTCGACATCTTGGTCTCGCCCATCGTCAGGAAGCCGTTGTGCATCCAGATCCGCGCCAGTTCGGCGCCACCATGGGCGCAGCAGCTCTGCGCCCGCTCATTCTCATGGTGCGGGAACTGCAGGTCCAGCCCGCCGCCGTGGATGTCGATGGTTTCCTGGCCCAGCACGCTGCGGATCATCGCGCTGCACTCGATGTGCCAGCCCGGCCGCCCGCGCCCCCAGGGGCTCTCCCACCCCGGCTGGTCCTCGGTGCTGGGCTTCCACAGCACGAAGTCGCCCGGGCTGCGCTTGTAGGGCGCAACCTCCACCCGGGCACCGGCGATCATCTCGTCCATCGGCCGGCGCGACAGCCGGCCATAGCCCTCGAACCTCGACACCTCGAACAGCACATGGCCTTGCCGCTCATAGGCAAAGCCGCGGGCAATCAGCGCCGCGATCATCGCGATCATGCCATGGTCGCCTGCGATATGCTCGGTCGCGCGCGGGCTGAAATCCGGCGTCAGGCAGCCCAGCGCCGCCATGTCGGCGAAATAGGCCTGTTCGAACTCGGCCGCGACCGCCTGCGGGCTGCGGTTCTCGGCAACCGCCTTCGCCATGATCTTGTCGTCGATGTCGGTGATGTTCCGCGCATAGCGCACATTTTCGGCCCCATGCAGATGGCGGAGCAGCCGGTACAGCGTATCGAACACCACGGCGGGCCGCGCATTGCCGATATGGGCGCGCCCATAGACGGTGGGGCCGCAGACATAGAGGGTGATGGGCTTGCCAGGTTCCGGCGTCCGAACGGTCTGCTTCGTCCGCGTAAACGTGTCGTAAAGCTTCAACTCGGCCATCAGATCTGGACCTGTTCGCCGTTCTTCGCACCCTCCTCGAGCAGGGCGTCCAGCGCGCGCCGGTCCTCGGGGCTGTAGCCGCCGTCGGGTCCCTCGGGGCCGCCGGCCGCAGGATCCTCCAGCGGCGGGTGGCCGGGCGGCAGCACGCCGGGCGGAAGCGTCATCCCCTCGGGCAGGCCGAAGCCCTGGGCCTTGTCGTCCTGCAGCTCCTGCACCCAGCCGACCATGGCGTCGGCGCTGAGCGAGAGGATCGGCGCAGTCCGGCTTTCGACCAGCCACTCGGGCAGTTGCTGGTCCGGATCGAACAGGCCGGTCGCGAACTGCGCCAGCAGGAACAGCACCGACGACAGGATCAGCCCCTTCAGCGACCCGAAGCCCAGGCCGAGCAGCCGGTCCATCGGGCCCAGAAGCGAACGCTTGGCAAAGCCGCCGGCAGCCCCCGCGATCAGCCGGCCCGCAAGGACGGTGCCGAAGAACAGCAAAAGGAACGCGATGATCGCACCCGATGCATCCCCGCCCACCCGGGGGGCAAGCCACAGGGTCACGTCCTGGTGGAAGATGCGGACGACGACGATCGCGACGATCCAGCCGGCAAGGCTGAGCGCTTCCTGCGTGAAGCCGCGCATCAGGCCCGCAACGCCCAACAGCCCGACAAGCGTGACCACGACCCAGTCGAAGCCGGTGAAGCCTTGGAAAATGTCCATCGGCCGCGTGCCTAGGCCCTGGCCCTGATGCGGTCAACGAGGGCTGCGACACTGGGGACAGCAAGGGCCTTCAGCTTTCCGACCCCTGCCGTGCCCGGCGGCACCAGCGCAGAGCCGAAGCCCAGCTTGTCGGCCTCCTTCAGCCGCAAGCCAGCGTGCGTGCTGGGGCGGACCTCGCCCGACAGCGCGATCTCGCCGAAGGCCAGGCAGTCGCCGGGCACCGGCACGTCCAGCAGCGCCGAAACCAGCGCCGCCGCAACCGCCAGATCGGCCGCCGGATCGACCACCCGCAAGCCGCCTGCAACATTCAGATAGACCTCCGAACTGCCGAAGCCCAGCCCGGCTCGCGCCTCCAGCACCGCCAGCAGCATCGCAAGCCGCGAACTGTCCCAGCCGACGACAGCCCTGCGCGGCGTGGCACCCGACGGCAGCCGCACGGTCAGCGCCTGCAGCTCCACCAGCACCGGCCGCGTGCCTTCCAGCGCGGGAAACACGACCGCCCCGGCAACCGACTTTTCCCGCTGCGTCAGGAACAGGCTCGAAGGGTTGGTGACTTCGGCCAGCCCATCGGCCTCCATCGCGAACACGCCGATCTCGTCGGTGCCGCCGAAGCGGTTCTTCACCGCCCGCAGCACGCGATACTGGTGCCGCCCCTCGCCTTCGAAATAGAGCACCGCATCCACCATATGCTCCAGCACGCGCGGGCCCGCGATCTGGCCGTCCTTCGTCACATGCCCCACCAGAATGACCGCCGTGCCCGACGTCTTCGCCCAGCTGATCAGCTCCAGGCTGGCGGCGCGCACCTGGCTCACCGTGCCCGGCGCCCCTTCGAGCTGGTCGGAGTGCATGGTCTGGATCGAATCGATGACCAGCAGGGTGGGCGCCGGCCCCTGCGAGAGCGTCGTCAGGATATCCCGCACCGAGGTCGCCGCGGCAAGCTGAACCGGTGCATCCGCCAGCCCCAGGCGCCGCGCACGCAGCCGCACCTGGTCGGCCGCCTCCTCGCCCGACACATAGGCAACCCGCTGCCCGGCCCGCGCCATGCGCCCGGCCGCCTGCAGCAGCAGGGTCGATTTCCCGATCCCGGGATCGCCCCCGATCAGCACGGCAGACCCCGGCACCAGCCCACCCCCCAGCGCCCGGTCCAGCTCGGCAAAGCCGGTCGGCAGGCGCTGCGGCAGCTCGATCACCGCATCCAGCGGCTGCATCTCCAGCACGCGCCCGCCGGATTTCAGGCTGTGCTTCTGCGCGAAAGGCGTCACGCTGGCGGCCGATTCCTGCTGCAGCGTGTTCCACTCCCCGCAGTCCGGGCACTGGCCCATCCACTTGGGGGCCACGCTGCCGCAGGCCTGGCACACATATCGGATCTGGGGCTTCGCCATTGCCGGGATGTAGGGCTTCACGGGCCCCAGGGAAATGGGCAAGCCGCCCTCATCGCGCGCGCGCCCAGGCTGCCGCTTCGGCCTCCAGCCGGAACACGAACCCGGCTTTCGCCTGCTGATAGTCCGGCCGGTTCGCCAGCTCCAGCTTGTGGTCGCCATAGGCTGCCGCACGCCCGGGATTGGCGCGCAGATAATCCCGGAAGATCAGGTGGCGATCGATCTGGGGCGAACCCGGCTCATAGATGTGAAGATGATGGGTCCTGGTGCCGGCAGGGGTCGATTTGCGGAAATAGCGCCGCCCTTCGATGCCGTAGGCGCCCAACCCTTCATAGTCGAGCGCCGCCAGCCTGTCCGAACCCAGCCCCTCAAGGCCGGTCACGACCCCCAGCATGTCGATGATCGGCTTGGCGCACAGGCCGGGAACGGCCGTGCTTCCGATATGGTGGAGCACCACAAGGCGCGCGCCGAGTTCGGTGTGAAGCGCGGCGGCTTCGATGGCAAAGGCGCTCGCCCAGGCCGGATCGTGCGGAACGACAAGTCCTGCCGGCATTGCCGGTTCAGCGGTCAGGCAGCGCCGCCCAGCACCAGCGCCGCGTGCAGCACCAGGCCGATCAGCCCGCCGATCAGCGTGCCGTTCAGGCGGATATACTGCAGGTCGCGCAGCACCGCGCCTTCCAGCCGGTCGGTGATGGTGGCGGCGTCCCAGCCCTTCACCGTTTCGCTCACCAGTTTCACGATGCTGTCACCATGGTCCGCGACCGTGCCGACAACGGCGCGGCGGGCAAGCTGGTTCACTGCGCCCGACAGCTGGGGATCCTCGCGCAGCGAACGGGCCATGGCCTCGCCGATGTCGGAAAGGCCCTCGCCCTGCGCGACCTTCAGCAGCCCGTCCTTCAGCCGGCTCCACACGCCTTCCAGCCAGTCGGCAACGGCCGGGTTCGCCAGCAGCTCGCGCTTCACCCGCTCCACCTTCGCCTTGGTCTCGGGCATGTGCTGCAGGTCGAACGCAAGGTTCGAAAGCGCAAGGTCCGCCTTTTCGCGGACCGGGTGGTTCGGATCCTCGGCGAGGTCGGCAAGCAGGCCGCGCAGGCCGCCCACCAGTTCGTTGGCAATGCGCTCGTCCACATTCACCAGCCGCAGCACCCAGGTCGTGCGCTCCTCCACCATGGCGCGGATCAGGCCTTCCTGGCTGTCGAGCGTGCGCGCGGCCCACTGGATCAGCTGGTCGATCACCGGCCGGTGCCGGCCGTCGGCGATCATCGCCTCCAGCATCCGGCCCAACAGCGGCGACAGCTCCATGTCGGCAAGACGCGTGGTGACACCATCCTGCAGGCGCTTCATCACCGCAGTCGCAGCCGGGGTCTCGGCGAGCTGCACCAGCAGGCTGGAGACCCCGCGGCGGACCCGCCCGCCCGACGCCGGGCGCTCCAGCACGCCGGCAAGCGCGTTGGCGGCGTCGAAATTCTCCAGCCGCCGCGCGACATTCGCCGGGGTCAGGAAGTTGGTCTTCAGGAAGCTGGCGAGCGCCTCGCCGATCCGGTCCTTCGACTTCGGGATGATCGCGGTGTGCGGGATGGGCACACCCATGGGGTGGCGGAACAGCGCGGTCACGGCGAACCAGTCGGCAAGGCCCCCCACCAGCGCGGCCTCGGCAAAGGCCTGCACCCAGACCCAGCCGGGGTGGATCGCGCCGATCGCCCAGGTCGAGACGGCAAGCAGGGCCGCCATCACCACAAGCAGGCCCGTCGCGAACCGGCGCAGGCGGATGCCCTGCGCCTCGCCCAAAGTCTTCACCTTGGGGAGCGTCAGCTCGGTCGTGTCGGCGTCATTCGGCAGCTTGCGGTCCCGGGGCTGTGGTGCCTCCGGGGGCCGTAGCAGCTTCCCCACCGTTGGTGAACCACCGGCTGAGGCGCGGGCCCAGCCACCGCTCCATGTCGTCGGCAAGCGTGAAGCCGGCCGGCACGATCAGCAGGGTGAGCACGGTCGACAGCGTGAGGCCGCCGATCACCGCGATCGCCATCGGGGCGCGGAAGCTCGAATCGCCGTGCAGCCCGATCGCGATCGGCAGCATGCCGGCGACCATGGCGACCGTCGTCATCACGATCGGCTGCGCCCGCTTGTGCCCGGCGTCGATGATCGCGGTCTCGCGGTCGACCCCGTGGCGCATCTCCTCGATCGCGAAGTCGACCAGCAGGATCGAGTTCTTGGCAACGATCCCGAACAGCATCAGAAGCCCGATATAGACCGGCATGGTGATGATGTTGCCCGTCAGGATCAGGGCGATCACCGCCCCCAGCGGCGCCAGCAGCAAGGACCCCATGTTCACGAAGGGCGGCAGCACCCGCTTGTACAGCAGCACCAACACCGCGAACACCAGCGTCACGCCGGCCAGCACGGCCAGCACGAAGTTCTGGACCAGTTCTTCCATCGCCTCGTCCTGGCCGAACTTCACCTGTTTGACGCCCTGCGGCAGGTTCGACATCGTCGGCAGCTTGGCGATCGCGGCGAGGCCGGTGCCGAACTCGGCGCCGTTCAGGTCCGCCTCCAGCGTGATGCGCCGCGTCTGGTTGTAGCGGCGGATCTTCGTCGGGCCCATGCCGAAGCTGATGTCGGCAACCACCTTCAGCGGCACCGAACCGCCGTTCGCGGTGGGCACCGGAAGGTTCTCCAGCATCGTCATGTCGGTGCGGGCTTCGGGCGTCAGGCTCACGCGGATCGGCACCTGGCGGTCCGACAGCGAGAATTTGGCGAGGTTCTGGTCGATGTCACCCAACGTCGCAATGCGGATGGTCTGGCTGAGATCCGCAACCGACACGCCAAGCTGGGCGGCAATGTCCGTCTTCGGACGGATCAGGATCTCCGGCCGCTCCATGTCGCCGTTGATCCGCGCGTCGCGCAGGATCTTCAGGCCCTGCATCTCCTTCTCGACCTTGCGGGCGGTCTGCTCAAGCAGGACGGGATCGTCACTTGCCAGCATGACGGAGATGTCACGGCCCCCACCGCCGCTGTTCTGGTTCTCGAAGAAGACCCGCGCGTCGGGGATGGCCGCCATCAGGGGCACCACCCGGCGCTCGAATTCCTTGGTGGTGACCGTCCGCTTGTCCGCGTCGACAAGGTCCATGTAGATGGAGCCGCGGCGCACATCGCCGTCGTCGCCGATATACTCGAAGATCTGGGCCGTCTCGGGCTGGGCCTTCAGGATCGCGGTCGCCTGCGAAACGGCACGCTCGGTGTCGACGAGCTGGGCGCCCGGCGGCAGCTCGATCTTCAGCGCGGCGGTGCCGTCGTCCATGTCGGGCTGGAAGGCGGTCGGCAGCTGCATGAACAGGACGATGGTCAGCGCGAACGAGGCCGCCCCCACCGCGACCGTCTTCCAGCGGTGGTGGATGGTCCAGTCCAGGAACTGGAGATAGCGCTTCATGATGCGGCCTTCGCCGTGCGGCTGCTCGCCGTGCGGCTTCAGGAAATAGGCCGCGATCAGCGGCGTGATCAGCCGCGCAACCAGCAGCGACATGAACACCGCAATCGCGACCGTCAGCCCGAACTGCTTGAAATACTGACCGGAAATTCCAGGCATGAAGGAAACCGGCAGGAACACCGCAATGATCGCGAAGGTGGTCGCAACAACCGCAAGCCCGATCTCGTCGGCCGCGTCCATCGCCGCCTGGTAGGGCGATTTCCCCATCCGCATGTGTCGGACGATGTTCTCGATCTCGACGATCGCATCATCGACCAGGATGCCGGCCACCAGGCTCAGCGCCAGCAGGCTGATGGTGTTCAGCGTGAAGCCCAGCATGTCCATGAACCAGAACGTCGGGATCGCGCTCAGGGGGATCGCAAGCGCCGAGATGATGGTCGCCCGCCAGTCGCGCAGGAACAGGAACACCACAATGACGGCCAGGATCGCGCCCTCGACCATTGCGGTCATCGCGCTCTTGTACTCCATCTTGGTGTACTTGACCGTGGTGAACAGCTCGGTGAACTCGACGCCCGGAAACTCCTTCCGAAGCTTCTCGAGCTCGACTTCCATCGCATTGTGCACCGACACGTCCGAGGCGCCCTTGGCCTTGGACAGCGAGAAGTTGGTCACCTGGCGGCCGTCGAGCCGCGCGATCTGGCGCTGCTCGGAGGTGCCGTCGCGCACGTCGGCAATGTCGCCCAGACGAACCTCGCGCCCGCCCGGAATCGAGATGCGGGTGTCGCGCAGCTGCAGCGCGGTCTTCGCACCACCCAGCACGCGCACGGCCTGCTCCTCGCCGGAAATCTCGGTCCGCCCGCCGGTCGCATCCAGGTTCAGCTGGCGCAGCGAGGCATTCACCTGCGCCGCCGTGATCCCGAAGGCCTGCAACTTCACCGGATCCAGATCCACCCGGATCTCGCGCGAAACGCCGCCGCCGCGCCCCACCTGGGCAACGCCCGGAATGGCGACGAGGCGCTTGGTCACGGTGTTGTCGACGAACCAGCTCAGCTCTTCCAGCGACATGGAGGTGGACTTCACGGCCATGTAGCTGATCGGCCCGCCCTCGATCTCCATCCGGCTGACCTGCGGCTCCAGGATGCCGTCGGGCAGGTCGGACCTGACCTTGGTGACCGCATCGCGCACGTCGTTCACAGCCCGGTCGACAGGCGTCCCGATGTGGAATTCGACGTTGGTGTACGATCCGCCCTCCTGCACGTAGGACGAAATCGCCTTCACATTGCCGATGCCGGCAACCGCGCCCTCCACCTTCTGGGTGATCTGCGTCTCGAGCTCGGTCGGCGCGCCGCCGGGCTGGCCGACCCACACCTGCACGATCGGCGCCGAAATGTCCGGCATCTGGGTGATCTTCATGTTCATGAAGCTGATGAGGCCGGCGGCCGTCAGGATCACGAACAGCAGGATCGGCGGGATCGGGTTCCGGATCGACCAGCTGGAAACGTTGCGCAGGTCCATGGCGTCAGCCCGCGCTGGCAGGGGCAGGCACGGCCGGCTTGCGGACCGCGGGTTTCACCTTCTCGCCCGGCGTCAGGAAGGCGCCGGCCGACATCACCACCTGCTCGGTGCCGGAAAGCCCCTCGGTGATGGCAACGCCGGCGGTCGAGATGGTGCCCACCTTCACGGGGCGCTTCTGGACCGTGCCGTCGGGCAACACGACCAGCACGCTGCTGCCGCTCGCGTCGGTTTGCACAGCGGATTGCGGGATCACCGGGCGCTGGGCGCGCACCCCGTCGATCGCGACATTGGCGAAGCCGCCCGCGCGGATGTCCGGCGAGGCCGGCAGCGCCACCCGGGCAACGCCCTGGCGGGTCTGCGGATCGATCACCGGCTCCAGCAGCCAGACATTGCCGGCATAGCTGTTGGGCGAACCGACCGGCGTCACGGTCGCCGTCTGCCCAACCTTCAGCTGCGGCATGTCCTGCTCGGCAACCTGGGCGCGCAGCTCCATCTGCCCGCCGGCCGCAATCCGGTACAGCGCGCCAGACCCGGGCGAGACCACCTGGCCCGGCTCCACCATGCGCTGCAGCACCAGCCCCGCTTCCGGCGCGCGGATGGCAAGCCGCGCGATGCGCTCCTGCATCTCGCGCACCTGCGCCTGGGCGACGCCCACACGGGCCTGCGCCGAATCACGGGTCGCCGTGCGACGGTCGATGTCGGCCCTGGAAATGAACCCGCGCGACACAAGCGCCTGCGCCCGCTCCAGCTCCGACTGGGCCAGGCGCAGATCGGCCCTAGCCTGCACGACCCCGGCCTCCAGCTGCGCCAGCTGCGCCCGCTGCACGGCGGAATCGATCTCGGCCAGCACCTGGCCGCGGCCCACGAACTGGCCGGCCTCGACGCGGATGGCAGACACCATCCCGCCCTCGCCGGCAACGCCCACAGGCATGTCGCGACGCGCGGAAATGCTGCCGATCGCCGTCACGCGGTCGGCGACCATGCTCGTGCCGGGAATGATCACCGAAACAACGGGCGGGCCAGACGGAGGCGCCGACGGCTTGGGCGCATTCAGGCGCCACAGCAGAAAGCCGATGAAGGCCGCAACGGCGACCAGGCCGATCAGGCCATAGCGAAGCATGCGACGACGCTCCAGCTGGCGGCGCTCCGCCTCAGCCTGCGCGTCCGCCATGTCGCGTTCCAGTTGCGCCCGAACGTCGGGGTCCTGAGGGGACAGATGCATATTCATGCCGTTACCAAGCCCTTGATTTGCTTTGGAAACACCCGCAATCTTGCAGATGCCCCCGGTTCGCCCGAACCGCTCCCCTCAAAGACGGCGTCAGGCGCAGTCTGGCATGCCCCGAAACAGACCGGGACCTACCGCGCTGGGCATCCCATACACGAGCAGGACGACAGAATAAAGGCAGGCCCCGTCGCACCCGGCAAAAAGGCTCGGGAATCTCCACATTTGCGCCCAGCTTATTGCGCGCTTGCAACAGCGGGAGAGACATGTGTTATTCCTGACGGCCGGGAGCGGGCGGCGGTTTCCGGTCCTGTTGCGGTGCGCCTCGGGAGGGCCGGTTCATGGAATATGGGTTTTTCGGCTGGATCATCGTCGGGCTGATCGCCGGCGCGCTTGCGAAGTGGATCATGCCGGGCAAGGATCCGGGTGGCCTGATCATGACCATCCTGACCGGGATCGCAGGCGGCCTGACGGGCGGCTTCGTCGCCAACCTCATCGGGCTGGGAACCGGCGGGTCCATCTGGAACCTCGTGCTCGCAACCGGCGGCGCGGTCCTGCTGTTGTGGATCTACCGCATGATCCGCGACCGGCGGGCCTGAGGCGCTTCAGCCTGGCGACAGCATCGCGCGTCTTGAATGGAGCAACCCGCCGGTCGGGCGGGCAGGAGACGGGAATGAAGAACGCGAAAATGGCCGCCATGCTGGCCGCGGCCCTGGCAGCCGGATCGGCCTCCGCACAGGCAGCGCCGGCCACGCTCACCCTGTCGGCCGAGGCCGAGGTGCAGGCAGCCCCTGACATTGCCGACATCGGCGCCGGCGTGGTCACGCAGGCAGCCGACGCCCAGGCGGCGCTGGCCGCGAACAGCGCACAGATGACCCGCGTGGTCGCCGCCCTCCGAAAGGCCGGCATCGCCGACCGCGACATCCAGACCGCGGGGCTGAACCTCCAGCCCCAGTATCGCTACGAACAGAACCAATCGCCGATCCTCACCGGCTTCCAGGCGTCGAACCGGGTGCAGGTGACGCTGCGCGATCTCAAGGGCTCGGGCAAGGTGATCGACACGCTGGTGAAGGAAGGCGCCAACCAGATCGACGGGCCGAACTTCCGCGTGGCAAACCCGGACCCGCTGATGGACAAGGCCCGCACCGAGGCAGTCGCCAAGGCCCGTGCCCGCGCCGAACTCTACGCCAAGGCCGCGGGCCTCAGGGTGAAGCGGATCACCAGCATTTCCGAAGGCTTCGAACAGCGCCCGCCCATGCCCATGATGCGGTCGGTCGCGATGGCGGACGTGGCCGCGGCCCCGCCCCCGCCGATTGCCCCGGGCGAGGTCGGTCTCGTCGCCCGCGTGACCATGGCGTTCGAACTGGAATAGCCTGACCCATGCCGGCCTTGCTGAAGCTGAAGGCGCAGATTCTCGTCGACGGCGAGATCGCGTTCGGCCCCGGCAAGGCCGACCTCCTGGACGCGATCGCCGCCCACGGCTCCATTTCGGCCGCCGCCCGCGCGCTCGGCCTCTCCTATCGCCGCGCGTGGCTGATGGTGGATGCGATGAACCGCCTGTTCGCCGACCCGCCCGTCGAGACCGCGCGCGGCGGGCCGGGTGGCGCAAAGCTCACGCCCGCGGGCCGCGCGCTGCTTGCCGACTATCGCGCGCTTCAGCAAAGCCTTGAGGCGGCAGCCGAGACGTCTCCGCTCGTCGCGCGGGTCAGGGCGCCCGGCTGAGCATCAGGCGGAGGTCCGGCCCGGGGTTGCCGCTCAGCTGCACCAGCCAGGTGCCGGCGGGAAGCGGGAACTCGACAACCTTCCGGAGGCTGGTGCAGGGCGCCATGCGGCCATGCGCGGTGGACGCGACGGGGCCGGCAGGGCCGATCACGTCGATCCATACCGGGGCGGACGCCGCAATGCGCCATCGGCCTTCGGCCGGTATGCGCACGGAAACCAGCCCGGCATGGGCATTGTCGGCCTTGCGCACCTGGCCGGGCGGGTTCGGCAGCGTGACCTCGGCGGCAGGCCGGAGCTGCAAGTCGAGCGGCTGATCCGGGACGAGCTCGGGCTGCGCGGCACCTGCGGCAGGGGCGGCGCGGGCAGGGGTCGGCGGTTTCGACCAGGCAGCCAACGCCTCCGGCAGGTTCGAGTCCGAGACCGACACGCAGGCGACTGGGGCATGCTGCGCGGCAGCGGGGGCTCCCGGCAGGGCCACGAGCAGCAGGAATGGTCGCAAGCGCATGTCAGTGGCCCTTTGCTGTATCTGTTCGAATACAGCAAAGCAGGCAGGATGCCGCGACGTCAAGCGCCCGGCCGGGGCGACCTATTCGCCCTTCAGCACCGCCTTCGAAAGCCCGCCCACGAAGGTCTCGAAGTCGCGCGCCTCGCGGAAATCCTTGTAGACGCTCGCAAAGCGCACATAGGCGACCGGGTCCAGCCGCTCCAGCCCCTGCATCACCAACGCGCCGATCTGGCCGGCCTCGATCTCGTTCTCGCCCATCGCCTCCAGCTGGCGCTGCACGGCGGAGACAAAGCGTTCGATGCGCTCGGCGTCGATCTCGCGCTTGCGGCACGCGATCATCACAGAATGGGCCAGCTTCTCGCGGTCGAACGGCTCCTTCTTGCCGTTTTTCTTCACAACGATCAGCTCGCGCAGCTGCACGCGCTCGAAGGTGGTGAAACGCGCGCCGCACGCCGGGCACTGCCGGCGGCGGCGGATCGCGCTGCCGTCCTCTGTCGGGCGGCTGTCCTTAACCTGGCTGTCCTCGTGGTGGCAGAAGGGGCAGCGCATCAGTTGGTCTTGTTCTTCTTCGCAAGGGTGGCGAGGTAGCCGATACCACCGCCAACGGCCGCGCCGATGATCGACCCGAGCCCGGGAACGACGATGCCGAGTGCAGCGCCTGCCGCAGCGCCAACACCCACATTGCGCCCAAGCGTCGTGGCAAAGGCCTTCTTGGCCGTCTGCCCGGCTTCGCTCGCCAGGGCCTTGTCGGCCAGGTCAGACGCCGCGTCGGCCACCTTCTTGCCGGTCTCGGTCTCCAGCGCCTTCTTCTGCAGATCGGCAGCAGCTGCCGCCACCTTCTTGCCCGTCTCGCTGTCCAGCGCCTTCTCCACCAGCTCCTCGGCCTTGTCGAAAACCTGCTCAGCCGTGTCGACGACCTTCCGGCCGGTCTCGGATTCGGTGATCTTCGCGCCCGCCGCCAGCGCCTCGTCGGCCATCTTCTGCACCTTGTCGGGCTCGGGCGCTGCCTTCGCAGCCTCCGGCTTGGGCTTGGCCGCTCCGGCCTTGGGCGCCGCCTTGGCGGCTGCAGGCTTCGGCGCCGCCTTCGCGGCCGGCTTCGCAGCAGCCTTGGGCGCAGCCTTCGCAGCCGCAGGCTTTGCAGCGGCCTTGGGGGCTGCCGCCTTCTTCACCGGCGTCTTCGGCGCTTCGGGGGTTTCGTCGGCCATGGGTCTGGTCCTCCTGTTCGCTGCAGCTCAGCCGTAAATGGGGAAGCGCGCGGTCAGCGCATGCACGCGGGCGCGGACATCGCCTTCCACCGTGCCGTTGTTCTCGGGGCCGTTCGCCGCCAGCCCGTCCAGCACGTCGGCGATCATGTGACCGATCGCCTCGAACTCGGCCTTGCCGAACCCGCGTGTGGTGCCCGCGGGCGAACCCACGCGGATGCCGCTGGTCTTCGTCGGCGGAAGCGGATCGAAGGGCACGCCATTCTTGTTGCAGGTGATGTGGCTGCGCTCCAGCGCCTCGTCCGCATCCTTGCCCGTCAGGCCCTTCGGCCGCAGGTCGATCAGGGCGAGGTGCGTGTCCGTCCCGCCCGCCACGATATCGCAGCCACGCGCCTTCAGCGTGCCGGCCAGCACCTGCGCATTCTCGATCACGGCCTTCGAATAGGCCTTGAACTCCGGCCGCAGCGCCTCGCCGAAGGCAACCGCCTTGGCCGCGATCACATGCATCAGCGGCCCGCCCTGCAGCCCCGGAAACACCGCCGAGTTGAACTTCTTGCCCAGCTCCGGATCGTTCGACAGGATCATCCCGCCCCGGGGCCCGCGCAGCGTCTTGTGGGTCGTCGTCGTCACCACATGCGCATGGGGCAGCGGCGACGGATGCAGACCGGCCGCCACGAGGCCCGCAAAATGCGCCATGTCGACATGCAGGTACGCGCCCACCTTGTCGGCAATGCTGCGCATCCGCGCGAAATCGATCACCCGCGGATAGGCCGAGCCGCCCGCGATCAGCAGTTTCGGCTGCACCTCGATGGCTTGCGCCTCCAGCGCATCATAGTCGATCAGCTGGGTGTCAGGGCTCACGCCATATTGCACCGCGTTGAACCACTTGCCCGATTGCGCGGCCTTGGCGCCGTGCGTCAGGTGCCCACCGGCGTCCAGGCTCATCCCCAGGATCGTGTCGCCGGGCTTCACCAGCGCCAGCATCACCGCGCCATTGGCCTGCGCGCCCGAATGCGGCTGCACATTCACCCACGCGCAGTCGAACAGCTGCTTGGCGCGGTCGATGGCCAGCTGCTCCACCACGTCCGAATGCTCGCAGCCCTGGTAATAGCGCTTGCCCGGATAGCCTTCGGCATATTTGTTCGTGAAGATCGACCCTTGCGCCTCCAGCACCGCGCGGCTCACGATATTCTCGCTCGCGATCAGCTCGATCTGGTTCTGCTGGCGCCCCAGCTCGCCCTGCACGGCGTGCGCCACGGCCGGATCGCTCTCGGCCAAAGTCGCGCCGAAGAAACTGTCATTGGCAGGCGTGTGAATGGGTTGGGTGCTCATGGGGGGCCTCCTCAGCCGAGTTTCGCGATCCGGCCGGCATGGCGCCCGCCGTCGAATGGGGTTTCCAGAAAGGCCTTCAATGCGTCCTTAGCGGTTTCGCTGCCGATCAGCCGCGCGCCAAAGGCGATCATGTTCGCATCATTGTGCTGCCGGCTCAGCCGTGCGGCCAGGTTGTCGGTGACCAGCGCACAGCGCGCACCCGGAACCCGATTCGCCGCAATCGAAATCCCGATGCCCGATCCGCACACCACCACGCCGCGCTCGGCCCGGCCCGAAGCCACTTCCTCCGCACAGGCCCGCCCGAAATCCGGATAGTCCACGCTCGTCACCGGATCGCCGGCGCCAAGATCCGTCACCGCATGCCCCAGCCCCGCCAGCTCATCGACGAGCAGCGCCTTCAGCGGATAACCCGCATGGTCCGAGGCAATTGCGATCTTCACGCTGGTTTCCACACGCTCCGAAGCCGAAAAACGCAAGCGCTAGCGCTCGCCCGCGCCCCTATGCCCCATATGTCGGCGCAGGCCAAGCAAGGCAGTTGTGCCCCCGCCCACTTTCTCTATCAGGTTCCCCATGCTCCAGCGCCCCGCCTTCCTCCTCGGCTATTCCGGCCTCCTCCCCGCCTTCGCCGCCCTCGGCACGGCGCTTGCCGGCCCGCCCGAATGGCGCGAACTCGCCTTCCGCGCCGGCGCCCTCTACGCCGGCCTCATCCTCAGCTTTTTGGGCGGCGCCTGGTGGGGCCTCTCCACCCGCGCCGAGCCCGAAAAAGCTTGGCCCTTCTACATCATGTCCGTCCTCCCCAGCCTCGCGGCGCTGGCCCTCCTCCTGCTCCTCAACCCACCCCGCCTCGTCATCCTCGGCGGCCTCATCGCCATCACCCTCCCCGTCGACCGCCTGCTGGTGAAATCGGGCCTCGCACCTGCCAACTGGATGCTGCTGCGCGTCCCGCTGACAGTGGGCCTCAGCCTCGCCACCGTGGGGCTGGGCCTGGCGGCAATGGTCTAGCAGGGGCGCTGCCCCTGCACCCAGGCAGGGACATCATGTCCCTGCACCCCAGGTCTTGTCACCCGGCGTCCTGGCGGTCACCGTAAGGCACCACACACACGGGCGTGCCGGGGGAGAAAACATGCGCGACTATTCAACGATCTCGCTCGCCGACGCCCGGCGCGACTATCTCGCCACCAGCACCACCGGCATGCCCATCGCCGGCCTCATCGCCTGGGGCGCACTCGCCGCAGCCGCCCTCCTCCTCGGCGACCGCCTCCCCGCCTATGCCGCCTTCATCGCCGCTGCCATCCCCTTCCCCCTCTCCCTCCTGATCGACAAGCTCCGCGGCGAACCCGGCCTCCAGGCCCAAAGCCGCCACAACCCCATCACCCAGCTCTTCATGCGCTTCATCACCGTCGTCGCGCTGCTGATCCCCTTCGTCATCCTGTCCGCCCAAGCTGCCCAGAACCTCGATCTCCTGATCCTGGGCCTCGCCATCCTGGCCGGCATGGTATGGGTCCCCCACGGCTGGGGCGCCGACGACCCCGCCGGCTTCATTCACTTCGTCCTGCGCGCAATCCTCTGCTACGCCGCCTACCTCCTCGCCCCCGAACCCCTGCGCGGCGCAGCCATCGCCGGCGCCGCCGCGCTCACCTACGTTTACGCAATCGCCGCGATGAAGAAGCCCTCATCCGCGCGATAGGCCGCCTGGTTGCACGGGAGGTAGAGCGTGTTCGCAGGGGCGCTGCCCCTGCACCCCGGCAGGGAAGTGACTTCCCTGCACCCACTCATGTCCTGACTTCAGACATGCTAGAGTCGGACTTGAAAAATGCACACATGCCCACGAGTTGACCATTACACCGGGAATTGACTCGTGGAACGTACTTATGGTTTACCTCGCCAGTCTACAGGTGGGTAAAATGGCACTGACAAACAAAGAAGCCCGAGTTGTTTTGGGCATGTTGGCACGGGGCGACAATAACCATGACATCGCTGCATGGTTTGGCGTAAATCCTGCCCGTATTGCAGAGGTTAAGAACGGAACCTACGGTCCTTTGGAGGCAGCACCAGCAGGCGAACTCCCTCCTCGTGGTGCTCCAGGAATAAAGGGTCGCCGGATCCGTGATGCAATGCGCAAAGCAGTTGAGTTAATGGAAAGTGGTGAGCCCGATGCTTTAGAGAAAGCGCTTCCATTGCTCAAAGCTGCAGCCCAAAAGTTTGATGCCAATGAGACCTAACTTATGCTCGCCGTCCGCAATTGTCCGGCGGGTAGTCTGAAGAACGCTCCAATTGTTTGCGACATGGCGGGACCCACAGGAGCCTAGGGCTGCCCGCCGCCCCGTTTTCCCAAACCAGCCACGCATAACCTGTTGCAGTGCTTGCATTCTTGTCAAGACGGCCCTTGACCATGGGAACCCGCTCAACAAACTGAGCAAATTTACTCGGGGGCTGATCTCGAAATATTCGATTATAGCGCCCTGAACTCTCCAAGAATACGGTGCGAGCAAGGATTGCGACACCTCGCCTCGCCACTTGAAGCGATCTCAAAACAAATTCTTCAGCAAGACGAAAAGGAGGATTTGTTATAACCCAATCGACCGCATTTGTTTCGTAAGGGTGGGTGAGGAAGTTTCGAACGGGTCCGTACCCATACTCATAAGCATCCGAACAACGAACTTGACAGAAGTATTCCTCGAGAACTTTTGCCATATGTCCCGCTCCGCAAGCTGGCTCTAGGCAACTCTGGGATCGATCAACGCCCTCATTGATAACATATTCCAGTAGAGCTCGGGTTGCCCATGGCGGTGTTGGGAAATCGTCTGGGCTATCTTTGGGTTCAGCCCGCTGAGCCATCACCGCATGAGAAGTGTTCTGCATTCGCATTCCCCAACTGAATTCCAAACCCCTACACAGGTACGGGGTCAGCAGGAATCCTAATTTCATGCGGGGTCAGTTCCCGCAGTTTGGGTCGCGAACTTGATGTCTCTACCAGTGGCGGTGCTGTGCGTACAAATCGATTGACAGCAAGAGGCTAGCCACTCCAGCAAAAAGTGACCCTGTACTTTCATACGATATAGGGTGCAGGGAAGTCACTTCCCTGCCGGGTCTCGGGCAGAGCCCGAGCCGCCGGAGGCCTGCTACCCCTCAGGCTGCCGCCCGAAGTTCCAGCCGGCCCCAGATCTCCACCAGCGCCGCCACCAGTTCGCGCATCATGGCTTCGTCGTGCGCCGGGCCTGGTGTGAAGCGCAGGCGTTCGGTGCCGCGGGGGACGGTGGGGTAGTTGATGGGCTGCACATAGACGCCGTATTCGGCGAGCAGGATGTCGCTGATTTTCTTGGCCTTGATCGGGCAGCCGACCATCAGGGGGACGATGTGCGAGACGGTGTCCATCACCGGCAGCCCGGCGTCGGCCATCAGCGTCTTCAGCGCTGCGGCGGCCGCTTGCTGGCCGTCGCGTTCCTCGCAAGACCCCTTCAGGTGCCGCACGCTGGCGAGCGCGCCGGCCACCAGCACGGGGCTCAGCGAGGTGGTGAAGATGAACCCCGGCGCATAGGAACGGATGCAGTCGATGATGGTCTGGTCGGCCGCCACATAGCCGCCCATCACGCCGAAGGCCTTGCCCAGCGTGCCTTCGATGATGGTCAGCCGGTGCGCCGCCTCGTCGCGTTCCGAAATCCCGCCGCCCTGCGCGCCGTACATGCCAACCGCATGCACCTCATCCAGGTAGGTCAGCGCGCCATATTTGTCGGCCAGGTCGCAGATGGCGTGGATGGGCGCGATGTCGCCGTCCATCGAATAGACCGATTCGAAGGCGATCAGCTTGGGCGCATCCGGGTCGGCCTCGGCCAGCAGCTCTTCCAGGTGCTGAAGGTCGTTGTGGCGGAACACCTTCTTCTCGCAGCCCGATTGCCGGATGCCCGCGATCATCGAGGCGTGGTTCAGCTCGTCCGAGAAGATGATGCACCCCGGCAGCAGCTTGCCCAGCGTCGACAGCGTCGCCTCGTTCGAGACATAGCCGCTGGTGAACAGCAGGGCGGCTTCCTTGCCGTGGAGGTCGGCCAGCTCCGATTCGAGATCGACGTGGTAGTGCGTATTCCCACCGATGTTCCGCGTCCCGCCGGAGCCCGCGCCCACATCGTGCAGCGCCTCTTCCATGGCGGCGATCACCTTGGGGTGCTGACCCATCGCCAGATAGTCGTTCGAGCACCAAACGGTGATCGGCTTCGGCCCATTGTGGCCGGCAAAGCAGCGCGCATTGGGGTAGGCGCCCTTGTTGCGCAGGATGTCGATGAAGACGCGGTAGCGGCCCTCCTCGTGGAGGCGCTCGATCGCGGCCTTGAAGACCTGGCTGTAGTCGACCAACTGAGGCGCCTTTCCCGCTTCGGTGTTGCCGCGCCCTAGAGGCCGGCCAACCCATGCGCAAGCGTAGCAATGCCGCACAGGCCGGTCTAGGAACGGCGTCGAACAGGAATATTGGTGACAGTGAGCGAAAATCCACTCCCTGAACTGCGTGGCAAGCCGGTCGTCCTCCTGCTCTCGGGCGGGCTCGACAGCGCGACCTGTCTCGCCATGGCCAGCAACGCCGGCGCCCAGGTCCTGGCGCTGACCATCGATTACAACCAGCGCCACCGCCGCGAGCTGGCGGCGGCGCAAGCGCTCGCTGCCCACTACAAGGTCGCCCGCCATATCCGCCTGCCGCTCGATCTCCGCGGCTTCGGCGGCTCCGCACTGACCGCCGACATCGACGTGCCCAAGGGCGGCGTGGAGCCCGGCATCCCCGTCACCTACGTCCCCGCGCGCAACACCATCTTCCTGTCGGTCGCGCTAGGCTGGGCCGAAGCCATGGGCGGCGCCGACCTCCTCATCGGCGTCAACGCACTCGACTATTCCGGCTACCCGGACTGCCGCCCGGAATTCATCGCCAGCTTCGAGGCGATGGCGAACCTCGCCACCAAGGCGGGCGTCGAAGGCACGGCACGCTACCGCGTCCACACCCCGCTGCTGTCGCTCTCCAAGGCCGGGATCGTCCAGGCCGCCGCCGCGCAAGGGCTCGACATGGGGATGACCTGGTCCTGCTACGACCCGACGCCCGCCGAAGGCCTCAATGGCCGTCTTGAAGACAGCAAGCACTGCGGCAAGTGCGATTCGTGCCGCCTGAGGCAAAAGGGCTTCGCCGAAGCCGGGGTGCCGGACCCCACGATTTACGCATGACCTACGCGGTAAAAGAGCTCTTCCTCACCCTTCAGGGCGAAGGCGCACAAACCGGCATGCGCGCCGTCTTCTGCCGCTTTGCCGGCTGCAACCTGTGGACCGGCCGCGAGGAAGACCGCGCCAAGGCCGTCTGCCAGTTCTGCGACACGGATTTCGTCGGCACCGACGGCGAAGGCGGCGGCAAGTTCGCCGACGCAGAGTCGCTCGCCAACGCAGTCCTCGCCGCATGGGGCCCGTCCGAGCTCAACCGCCTCGTCGTCTGCACCGGCGGCGAACCCCTGCTCCAGCTCGACACGCCGCTGATCGACGCCCTCCACGCCCGGGGCTTCCGAATCGCCGTCGAATCCAACGGCACCGTCCCGGCGCCTGCCGGCATCGACTGGCTCTGCATCAGCCCCAAGGCCGGCGCCGACACCGTCCAGCGCTCGGGCGACGAACTCAAGCTGGTGTTCCCGCAACCCACGCTGATGCCGGATGCGGTGGAAGGGTGGGACTTCCGGAACTTCTTCGTACAACCGATGGACGGGCCGGCGCAGGCCGAAAACATCCGCGCGGCGATCGACTGGTGCCTGAACAACCCGAAGTGGCGGCTCAGCCTTCAGACACACAAGGTCATCGGGATAGCCTGATCCCGCGGAACGGGGCCTCGATCCCCGGGCTCAATCACCAAATGCGCCATGCAAACGCCCCGAAGAACTGTCGGGCTGCTTCGCAGGTCCTCCAGCCCGCCGACATCGGCGAGGACCTGCGGCACTGCTGTCGACCCGTGGTGCAACGCCCCTATTGTCAGGCGGGAACAGGCTGCATTCCATGGCCGTCAGGGGACAGGTCTTCGACCGGTCCCACCGTGGAGGCCGGCCAATGCTGGAACACCAGCGCCTTCAGCCCATCACCGTAGGGCGAGGCAAAGTCGACGGCGAGTTCCGTCGCGATTGAAAGCCAGCCGCAAAGCACGGCACCTGCATCCCGAAGGCGGGCAAAAGCGGTCTGCTCGGCAAGCGGGCTGTTTGTGCCCGACACGTCGGTGACAACGAAGACGTTGTAGCCGGCACGCAGCAGATCCAGGGTCGTATGCAGCACGCAATTGTCGATGGAGATCCCGCCGATCACCACATCCGTCCGCCCCGTGCTCTTCAGCCAGTCCCGGAACTCGGGCACAAAGCCGCTGATCTGGGTTCGGCCGTAGCGGCGAACATCATGCGTCACGGTCGCCATTTCCGGCAGGAATGTCCCATAATAGTCATTTTCCTCGCCCAGCATCACGGTCGGCATCTTGAACAGCGTGTTCAACTTGGCGAACGCTGCGATATTGTTGCGATATTGACGCGCCGGAATCGTGTTCATCATGTTGTCCAGGCCGGTCACATAGTCGACATAGACAAGGATCGCGGACTGAGGGGTCGGCCGGTGCAATGCGCGGACAGTCATTCCGTTTCCTTTTCGGGAGGCTCGGGGTCAGGGCAGAGTTTCACGTGGGGGGCGCCAAGCGCCGACATGATGGCAAACAGACGCTCGACATCGGCTGCGGCGAGCGGCGCCAGAATCTCCGCCTCGACAGCGGCTGCTCGCACGCTTGCGACGGCCAACAGGGTCTGGCCTGCAGGAGTCAGGACCACATCATGCGCCCTGCGGTCCGTCGGGCGAGTCTCCCGGCTGACGAGCCCCCGCCGCTGAAGCTCGTCCAACTGCCGCATCGTGCTGGTGCGATCAAAACCGGAGCGCATCGACAGTTGCGCCTGGGTCAGCGGCTGGTCGGCCGCGATAAGCCCAAGCAGGCGAAGTTCGGGCGGCGTGATCCCGAGGGGCTCCAGCGCCGCCGCAGTCGCGTTCCGGAAGCGGTAGGCGAGCTGGTTCACCATATAGCCCAGCCAGCTCCGCGCTTCCGGCGGAGCATCCTGAGCAGCGGTGCGGGTTGACGGCGAATCAATCACAACCTGTGATTATCACAGGTCGTGACGATCTTCTACGCCTCAATCAGCCTTCGCTCGCGCGACAGGCGAACCATCTCCTTCTGCAGCTTCTCGAACGCCCGAACCTCGATCTGCCGCACCCGCTCCCGGCTGATGTCATACTCCTGGCTAAGATCTTCCAGCGTCTGGGGCTCCTCCACCAGCCGCCGCTGCGTCAGGATATGCTTCTCCCGATCATTCAGCGCGCCCATCGCCTCGGCCAGCAGCTCGTGGCGGATGTCGGCCTCCTCTTTGTCCGCCACCAGCACGTCCTGCGTGGGGCCATCATCGGCCAGCCAGTCCTGCCACTCGCCCTCGCCGTCCTCGCGCAGCGGCGCGTTCAGGCTGGTGTCCCCGCCCTTCGACATGCGGCGGTTCATGCTGATCACCTCGTCCTCGGTCACCCCAAGGTCGGTCGCTATCTTCTTCACGTCATCGGGGTGCATGTCCCCGTCCTCGATGGCCGCCAGCTTGCCCTTCATCCGGCGCAAGTTGAAGAACAGCTTCTTCTGCGCCGCCGTGGTGCCGATCTTCACCAGGCTCCAACTGCGCAGGATATACTCCTGCATCGAGGCCTTGATCCACCACATCGCATAGGTCGCCAGGCGGAAGCCGCGCTCCGGCTCGAACTTCTTCACGCCCTGCATCAGGCCGATATTGCCCTCGGCAATCAGCTCGCTCACCGGCAGCCCATAGCCGCGGTAGCCCATCGCGATCTTGGCGACGAGCCTGAGGTGCGAGGTGACCAGCTTCGTCGCCGCGGCCGGGTCCTGATGCTCCTGCCAGCGCTTGGCCAGCATATACTCCTCTTCCGGCGCCAGAAGCGGGAACTTCCGGATCTCCGACAGGTATCGGTTCAGGCTGGCATCCGGCCCCAGGGCCGGAATCGTGGCAGGAAGATTGCTCGTCATGGATGATCTCTCCTCGCGATTCCGGGCATCAGTCCCGAAGCGCGCTTAGCAGTTCCTGAATATCATCAGGTGCGACACTTTCGAACGTCAGGATTTCTTTCGTGACGGGATGCTCGAATTTCAGCTCGGCCGCATGCAGCGCCTGCCGGTGAAAGCCCAGCCGCCGGCACAGCTCCGCCAGCCGCCCCTGCCCATAGGCCGGATCCCCGATCAGCGGATGCCCGATATGCGCCATGTGCACCCGCACCTGGTGCGTCCGCCCCGTCTCCAGCCGGCACTCGACCAGCGCGGCCCCACGCAGCGGTTCCAGCACCCGATAGTGCGTAACCGCATGCTTGCCCCGGGGCGCGTTCACCACCGCGATCTTCTGCCGGTTCGCCTCCGACCGCGCGAGGTTGGTCTCGATCCGCCCCGCAGGCGGCGTCGGCAGCCCCGCCACCACCGCCAGGTACCGCCGCCCGATACTGTGCTTCGCGAACTGCGCCGCCAGCCCCGCATGCGCGCGGTCGGTCTTCGCCACCACCAGCAGGCCCGAGGTGTCCTTGTCGATCCGGTGCACGATCCCCGGCCGCGCCACCCCGCCGATCCCCGAAAGCCGCCCGGCACAATGGTGCAGCAGCGCATTCACCAGCGTGCCGTCCAGATTGCCCGCGGCCGGATGCACCACAAGGCCCGCGGGCTTCTCCACCACCAGCAGGTGATCGTCCTCGAAGCGGATATCCAGCGGGATGTCCTGCGACACGGCCTCGGCCGGGCGTGCAGCGGGCACCACCACCGAAACCGCCTCGCCGCCCTTCATCTTGCGCGCCGGGTCGCGCTCCTGCCGGCCGTCGACCGTCACTTCGCCCGCACTCACCAGCGCCTTCAGCCGCTCGCGCGACAGGGTGGGAATGGCAGCCGCAAGCGCACGGTCCAGCCGCCAGCCGGCGGCCTCGGCCGCCAGATGGGCGCGCCGCGTCTCGCCGTCTTGCGCGGCCGATGTCTGTCCCCCATTCATTGCCGATGGACGTGGGAAGCCAGCCCGCCGGTTCAACCCCGGTCCTGCTGTCGGCCGCTGCGGCGGCGGCAATCCACGCGGAAGTGCGGCGTTCAGGCAACAGCGAAGCCTGCGGCCTCCTGTTCGGCACACACGGACGGATCACCCAGGCAACCATCGCCCGAAACGTCGCCGAAAATCCCGCCACCCGCTTCGAGATCGACCCCGCCCACCTGTTCGACGCGCACCGCCGCAGCCGCGCCGGGCCCGACCGCCTCATCGGCTGCTGGCACAGCCACCCCAACGGCCGTGGAGAGCCCAGCGCACACGACCGCGCAGGCGTGGCGGACGAAAGCTGGCTGTGGCTGATCGTCGCCGGCGGGCGCATCCGGGCCTGGCAGCCCGTCCCGGGCGGCTTTGCCGAGGTTGCCTTGACTGCGGCCCGTTTGTAATCGTCCCGACACAATGGCGCAGGGCGAGATCCTCTGGTTCGATACGGACCGCGGCTTCGGCTTCATCCGGCCCGACATGGGCCCGAAGGACGTCTTCGTGCACGTCTCGGCCCTGGGGCAGGGGCAGTTGCGCGACCTCACCCCGGGCACCAAGGTGGAGTTCGAGCTGGTGCAGACCGGCGACGGGCGGCTGACCGCACAGCGTGTCCTGCCGCTGTCGGCCGAAAAGCCGCGGCGCGCCAGGCGCAACTGAGGCCGCGCGCCGCCGACATTTTCGGACCTGTCCGGCATGGCCAAGCGCCGCCACCGGCGCTAAGCCCGGCCATCATGGCGATCTGGGCTCTGCTGATGGGAAGCGCCGTCGGGCTGGCGCTCGGTGGGCCGCTCGGGGCGCTTGCGGGCGCCGCCCTCGGCGCGGCCGTCGACCGGGCGATCGCCGTCCGCGCGGCAAACCCGGAACGGCGGCAGGTCGCCTTCACAATCGCGGCAATCGCGCTCGCCGCCAAGATGGCCCAGGCCGACGGTCACGCCTCCGAACGCGAGGCGCAAGCCTTCGAGCGGCTGTTCGAGGTGCCGCCGGACGAGCAGGACAACATGCGCCGCTTCTATCGGCTCGCCCGCCAGTCGGTCGATGGCTACGAAGCCTATGCCCGCCAGGCCGCAAGCCTGCTCGGGGCCGCCTCGCCGGTTCTGGAAGACCTGCTCGAGGCGCTCATGATGATCGCAACCGTCGACGGCGTGCACCCCGCCGAGCTCGACTATCTCGCCCGCGTCGCCGAGCTGATGGGGTTCACGTCCGCCCAGTGGGAGGCGATCCGCGCCCGCCACATTCCGCTCGAGCCCGACAATCCCTGGATGGTGCTGGGCTTGCCGCCCGGCGCGCCCGAAGCCGACATCCGCGCAGCCTACCGGCGCCTGGTGCGCGAACACCATCCCGACCGCCATATGGCGCAAGGCACCCCGCCCGAATTCATCAAGGTGGCGGAGGCGCGGATGGCCACCATCAACGCAGCCTATGCCGCCCTCACCAAGGGCGTGGGTGTCGCCTCATGAAGCCCATCCACATCGCCTTCATCCTGCTGATCGACCTGCTGTGGGCCTTCAACATCGTCGCCATCAAGGAATCGGTGCTGGCAATGCCCCCGCTGCTGGCGGTCGCGCTGCGCTATGCCGTCGTCCTGCTGGTGTGCGCCACATCGCTCAGGGTGGTCCAAGGGCGCATGCCGCTGATCCTCCTCACCGGTTTCGTGACAGGCGCCCTGCAATTCGGGCTTGGCGGCTACAGCTACAAGGTTGCGACCAACCTCTCCGCGCTCGCCATCGCGGGCCAGCTGGGCGTGCCGCTGTCGCTCATCCTCGCCATCGTGATCGACGGCGAACGCATCGCCTGGAAGCGCACGGCGGGGATCCTCCTCGCCATCTCGGGGGTGATGCTGCTGGTGTTCGATCCGCGGATCGTCGACGAGCGGCTGGCAATCCTCCTCACCTTCGGCGCATCGCTCTGCTGGGCGTCCGGCAATCTGCTGTTCAAGCGGCTGACAGGCGTGCCCGTCCTCACCCTTTACGGCTGGCAGGCCATCGTGTCGCTGCCGACGCTGCTGCTCGCAAGCGCCCTGTTCGAACCCGGCGGCATCGCCGGCCTCCCGCAAGTGCCGCTCACCGCCTTCGCCTGGATCACCTATTCGGCGATCGCCGCCTCGCTGGTGGGCCATGCCGGCATGAGCTGGCTGGTGCAGCGCTATCCCGTCACGATGATCACCCCCTTCACCCTCCCCACCCCGCTTCTTGCAGTGATGTTCGCCACACTCGTCTACGGCACGCCCGTCACCCCCATGATGATGCTCGGCGGCCTGCTCACGCTCATCGGAGTCGCCATCATTACCTTGCGGACGGCGAAGAAATCGGTTGAACCTGAAGCCCCATGAGCCCCGACCTGCAATGAGTCTCGCAGACGAGATCGAGTGGCGCCCGTCGCCCAACTACAACGCCCGCGTCGTGCCCGAAGGCGCGCGGCCGATCCGCCAGATCATCCTGCACTACACCGGCATGCAGGACGGCGAGGCCGCGGTCGACTGGCTGTGCAACCCGGCGTCCGGAGTCTCCTCCCACTATCTCGTCCACGAAGACGGCCGCATCATCCAGATGGTCGAAGAAATGGACCGCGCCTGGCACGCCGGGAAGTCGCTGTGGCGCGGGCAGGGCGATCTCAACAGCAGCTCCATCGGGATCGAGGTCCAGAACCCGGGCCACGAATGGGGTTACCGCCTCTTCCCCGATATCCAGATGCGCAGCGTGCTGCGCCTCGTCGCCACGCTCTGCGTCCGCCACCGCATCGATCGGGCCGACGTGATCGGCCACGCCGACATCGCGCCGACCCGCAAGGAGGATCCCGGCGAGCTGTTCGACTGGCCGCGGCTTGCGATGCACCGGATCGCGCTGTGCCGGCCCGAGAAACTGCTCGCCGATCCGGGCTGGGGCGACGCCGCCTTTGGCATCTGCCTCGAACGCTTCGGCTACGACATCACAGACCTTCAGGCCGCAACCCGCGCCTTCCAGCGCCGCTTCCGCCAGACCAATGTCGACGGCATCGTCGACGGCGAGACGCGGGCGATCTTGTTCACGCTGCAGGTGTTGGAAGAACAGCGACTTCAGGCTGAAGGCGGCTGAAGGCCGGCCGCGGGCAAAGCCCGCGAGTCCGGCGTTGACGAGTTCAAGAAAAAAGAAAGTTACGCGGCGAAGCCGCGCCGTCGGACCTGTCGGCTGGCATGGCCAGCCGCAGGCCGGCCGAGGTCTACGGCGAGTCCGCCGTCTAGTGCTTGCGCACTAGCTGCGGCCGCCTCCGACCATGCCCATGATGTCATCCAGCGGGTTTCCATCCCCGTCCAGGTCCAGCATCGACGCCAGCCCGGCCATCCCGCCGGCCACCGCCGGCTGCCCGCCGCCCAGCATTCCGGCCACCTGGCCCAGCAGCCCGCCCAGCCCGCCGCCGCCTTCCGCAGGCGCCGCGCTGGCGGACTTCGCCATGTAGCCGGCAGCCGCCATCGCAACCATCGGCAACATCTTCTTCAGCAACTCCGTCGGAATGCCCGTGGACGCCGACGCCTGCCCGGCAACCGCACGGCTGACGTCCGGCGAGCCGAAAATCTGCCCCAGCACCTCATTGCCCTGGTTCACGGGCGTCGCCTGCGGGCTCAACACGGCGTCCAGCAGCCCGCCGCCGCCCATGCCGCCCAGCATGCCCACCAGCCCATCGAGCCCGCCGCCTGCCGCCTGCTTCTTGAACCCGCCCAGCACGGCCGGCGCCAGCGCAGCCGCGCCCGCCGCCACCGTCTTCTCGTCGATGCCCAGCTCCTTCGCCATCTGGGCAATCCCGCCCATGCCGCCAAGTGCTTCGATCAGTTGTTGGCTCATGATGTGCTGCTCCCCTGTTGAGCGCAGGACTATTCCCGCTTTCGCTGACAGTCTCAAGACATGCCCGCGCAATTCCGGGCCCCCAACTGGTGCAATTGTCGCCTTGCAGGTCTAGGACACGGCACAGCGAAAGGCCCCGACATGGACAGCGACAACGACAGCGCAGGCAGCGGCAACCGGAGGCGCCCGAAGCCCGACATCGTCTCGATCGGCAACCGGCGCCTGAGCCCATCGACCCTGATGATGGGCCACGGCTTCGACCCCACGCTCTCCGAAGGCGCGCTGAAGCCCCCCATCTTCCTCACCTCCACCTTCGTCTTCGAATCCGCCGCCGCCGGAAAGCGCCACTTCGAGGGCGTGACCGGCAAGCGCCCCGGCGGCGCCGAAGGCCTCGTCTATTCGCGCTTCAACGGGCCCAACCAGGAAATCCTCGAGGACCGGCTCGCCATCTGGGAAGATGCGGAAGAGGCGCTCAGCTTCTCCTCCGGCATGTCGGCAATCGCCACCCTGCTCATGACCTTCTGCCAGCCCGGCGACATGATCGTGCACTCCGGGCCGCTTTACGCCGCCACCGAAACGCTCATCGGCCGAATCCTCGGCCGCTTCGGCGTGGGCTGGCTCGACTTCCCGGCCGGCGCCACGGAGGCCGAGATCGCAGCCGTCATGGAGGCCGCCAAGGCCAGGGGCCGCGTCGCCCTCGTCTATCTCGAAAGCCCGGCCAACCCCACCAACGCGCTGGTCGACGTGGAAGCCGTCCGCGCCGCGCGGGACAGCCTCTTTCCGAACGATCCGCCGCCCATCGCCATCGACAACACCTTCCTCGGCCCCCTCTGGCAAAAGCCGCTCGCCCACGGCGCCGACCTCTCGGTCTACAGCCTCACCAAATATGCCGGCGGCCATTCCGACCTCGTCGCCGGCGCCGTCGTCGGCGCGGAACGCCTCGTCACGCCCATCCGCATGATGCGCAACACCATCGGCACCATCACCGATCCCAACACCGCCTGGATGCTGCTCCGCAGCCTTGAGACGCTGGAACTCCGCATGAGCCGCGCCGGCGAGAATGCCGAAAAGGTCTGCGCCTACCTCGCCACCCACCCCAAGGTCGAAAGGGTCGGCTACCTCGGCTTCCTCGCGGACGACCAGTCGAGGCAGGGCGACATCTACCGCCGCCACTGCACCGGCGCGGGCTCCACCTTCTCGCTCTACCTGAAGGGCGGCGAGCGCGAGGCCTTCGCCTTCCTCGACGCGCTCACCATCGCCAAGCTCGCGGTCAGCCTCGGCGGCACCGAAACGCTCGCCTCGGCACCCGCCGCCATGACCCACCTGTCGGTCCCCGATGCGCGCAAGCAGGCGCTCGGCATCACCGACAACCTCGTGCGGATCTCCATCGGGGTCGAGGATGCCGACGACCTCATCGCCGACTTCGAACAGGCGCTGGAGGCACTATGATCCGAGCGCTCGCCACCGCCCTCCTGCTGGCGGCCGCCGCGCCCGCGCTGGCCTGGAGCCAGACCGGCCACCGCGTCACCGGCGAAATCGCCGACACGCACCTCGGCCCGAAGGCCAGGGCCGCGCTCAAGGAGGTGCTCGGCACCGAAGGGCTGGCGGAGGCCTCCACCTGGCCGGACTTCATGCGCTCCTCGCCCGACCCCTTCTGGCAGAAGGAGTCGAGCCCGTGGCACTATGTGACCATTCCGCCCGGCAAGAGCTATGCCGAGGTCGGCGCCCCGCCGCAGGGCGACGCGATCACCGCGCTGAAGCGCTTCTCCGCCGTCCTCAAGGACCCCAAGGCGCCCCGCGAAGAGCGCCAGAAGGCGCTGCGCTTCATCGTCCACATCATCGGCGATCTCTCCCAGCCGCTGCACGTCGGCCGCGGCGGCGACCTCGCCGACCGCGGCGGCAACGACATCAAGGTGACCTGGTTCGGTCGCCCCACCAACCTCCACTCCGTCTGGGACGGCGAGCTCGTCGACAACGAGGATCTCGCCTACACCGAATGGACCCGATGGCTGCTCGCGGCCGCCACGCCGCAGCAGATGCGCGACTGGTCCAGCCCCGATCCGCTGCAATGGCTCGACGACAGCTCGGCCCTCCGCGAGAAAATCTATCCCGCAAGCCCCGACCTCGGCTACGCCTATGTCTTCGAGAACCGCGAGCGCGTGCGCCAGCAGCTGACCAAGGGGGGCTTGCGCCTCGCGGCCTATCTGAACCGGCTGTTCGACACGCCTTAGAGCCACAACGGGGGGACAATGAAGCTCGGCATCATCGGCGGCAGCGGCCTCTACGGCCTGAAGGCACTTGAAACCGCCCACGCCCACGCCCAGGAAACCCCCTGGGGCTGGCCGTCCGACGTGCTGCGCGAGGGCACCATCGAAGGCCTGCCCGTCGTCTTCCTCGCCCGCCACGGCCCCGGCCACAGAATCGCGCCCGCCGAAATCAATTTCCGCGCCAACATCGCCGCATTGAAGGCGGCCGGCTGCACCGCGGTCGTCTCGGTCGCCGCCTGCGGCAGCTTCACCGACGCGCTTCCCCCCGGCAGCCTCGCCGTGCCGCACCAGATCATCGACCGCACCCACGGCCGCGCGGCCAGCTTCCTGGGCGGCGGGATCGTCGCCCATCTGGCCCTCGCCGACCCGGTGGTGCTGGAACTCGCCGCCCATGTGGCAGCCGCCGGCGCCGAAGCCGGGGCACAGGTCCAGGCCGGCGGCACCTACCTCGTGATCGACGGCCCCCGCTTCCAGACCCGCGCCGAAAGCCGGCTGGCAAAGGCGCAAGGGTTCGACGTCGTGGGGATGACCGCGATGCCCGAAGCCGCGCTCTGCCGCGAGGCCGAGATGGCCTATGCCATCGCCGCCTTCGTGACCGACTTCGACAGCTGGAAGGACGGGGAAGCCGTCTCCACCGCCGCCGTGCTCGAAGTGATGGCCGCCAACACCGCCCGCGCCCAGGCCCTCGTCACCGCGCTCTGCGCCCAGCTCGCAGCCGCCCCGCTCGCCACCCCCAGCCGCGAAGGCTGGGAACATGCGCTGGACAGCGCCATCGTGACCCCGCGCGCGCACTGGCCCAAGGAAGCCGCCGCCCACCTGCGCGCCATCGCCCCCAGACTTTTCGCCTGACGCCTGTTTGCCTGAAGGACCTCCATGACCCTCGACGAAATCGCCGACCACGTCCGCGTCGTGCCCGACTTCCCGAAGCCCGGGATCCTGTTCCGCGATCTCACTCCCCTGCTCGCCGACGGCGCCGCCTTCCGCGCCACCACGGCAGCCCTCGCCGCCCGCGCGGGCGATTTCGACCTGATCGCCGGAATCGAGGCGCGCGGCTTCCTGTTCGGCGCAGCGCTCGCCCACGCCACGGGCAAGGGCCTCGTCATCGTCCGCAAGCCGGGCAAGCTGCCGGCTGCCACCATCGCCCATGATTATGCGCTGGAATATGGCACCGACCGGCTGGAACTCCACGCCGACGCCGTCCCCGCAGCCGCACAGGTCCTGCTGGTCGACGACGTGCTGGCAACCGGCGGCACGGCCGAAGCCGCCGTCACCCTCATCCGCAAGGCCGGCGGCAGCGTCGCCCGCGCCCTCTTCGTGATGGAGCTTGAAGGCCTCCCCGGCGCCGACCGCCTCCGCGCGCAGGGCGTGGAGCCGATAAGCCTCCTCAACTTCCCCGCCTGAGTCCATGACCACGCTTCCCCGCATCATGGGGATCCTCAACGTCACGCCCGACAGCTTTTCCGACGGCGGGCGGCTCGCCGGCCCGGAACAGGCCGTCGCAGCAGGCCTCGCCCTCCACGCCGACGGCGCCGACATCATCGACGTCGGCGGCGAAAGCACCCGCCCGGGCGCCACCCCCGTCCCGCTCGACGAGGAACTCCGCCGCACGATTCCCGTGGTCGAAGGCCTCGCGAAGGCCGGCGTCCCCGTCTCCATCGACACCATGAAGGCCGGCGTGATGCGCGCCGCGCTCGCCGCCGGGGCAACCCTGCTGAACGACGTCTCCGCCCTCCAGGCCGACGCGGAAAGCCTCTCCGTCGCAGCCGCCAGCAGCGCGCAGGTCGTCCTCATGCACATGCCGGGAAACCCGCAGACCATGCAGGGCCTCGCCCGCTACGACGATCCGGTCGCCGACGTCATCGCCCACTTGGCAGCGCGCATCGCCCAGGCGCAAGCCGCCGGCATCGCGAAAGACCGCCTCATCGCAGACCCCGGCATCGGCTTCGGCAAGGGCCTCGAGCACAATCTCGCGATCCTGAAGACCCTCGAGGCCTTCCACAGCCTCGGCGTCCCCCTCCTCCTCGGCGCCAGCCGCAAGAGCCTCATCCCGGCGATATCCGGCCCCGCCCCCGTCTCCGACCGCCTCCCCGGCAGCCTCGCCCTCGCGCTCCGCGGCGCCGAAGCCCGCGTCGCCTGGCTCCGCGTCCACGACGTGGCGGCAACCGTGCAGGCGCTGAAGGTCTGGGCCGCTATCCGGGGCTGACCTCTTGCGCGCCCCCGCTGCTCGGGCCACGATGGGGGCTCGAGGGACGGCAAAGCCGCAAGGGAGAACAGGATCATGTCGATTTCGAGCAAGCGCGCAAAAAGCCTGCTGAACCACGAGGAATGGACTCTGGTGGAGCAGACGCTCCGCCCGAAGGTGGCCGAGGTGGCCGAGGCCGACCTCCGCTCAACCGGCCGCTCCCTGCGGCTCCTTCACGACAAGGAACGTGATCTCGCCCGCGCCAAGCGGCGCGTCACCAAGGGCACGGCGGAGCCCAGGGGCGGCAGCTTCCCGGGCACCAGCGCGCGGCCGGCCGAAC
Source organism: Sphingomonadales bacterium (assembly GCA_027490095.1). Taxonomy (GTDB): domain Bacteria; phylum Pseudomonadota; class Alphaproteobacteria; order Sphingomonadales; family Sphingomonadaceae; genus Sandaracinobacteroides. The sequence goes on from JAIXYT010000014.1 coordinate 35,669, forward strand.
GCACCCAGGTGTTCGCCCAGGCGCTCATCCGCGTGAACGACGAGATCGTCCGCCGCGAAGGAGTCGCCGCCCGAACCGCCATGCTCGAAGGCCAGCGCCGCGTGCTCGCCGCCAAGCGTGCAGCCCCCTCCCGCCGCCCGGCCAACAGCCGCACGGCCTCCGACGGCGCAGCCTCCATCCCCAACACCAAGCGCGGATCCAAGGTGCCCGGCGCCAAGGTCGGCTCCGTCAGCCAGCAGGGCAAGCGCGCCCAGGCCCGGAAAGACGGCTAGGCCCGTGCCCCACACCAAGGGGCCCTACGAAAAGGGGCTCGTCGATCTCGGCGGCGGGCTCTGGGCCTGGCTCCAGCCCGACGGCGGCTGGGGCTGGTCCAACGCCGGCCTCATCACCGATCATGGCGAGGCAGCGCTGGTCGACACCCTCTTCGACGAGGCGCTGACCGACGAGATGCTGCGCGCCATGGAGGCGAGCTGCGGCATCGCCCGCGCGGCGATCGACACGGTCGTCAACACCCACGCCAATGGCGACCACACCCACGGCAACGCCCTTCTCGAACATGCCGAGATCGTCGCAAGCGAGGCCAGCGCCCGCGAGATGGAGGCCTTTCCGCCCGCCATGCTCGCCCAGCTGAAGGCCGCCGGCGCGGCAGGGCAGATGGGCGAGGCCGGGCGCTATTTCGCCGAGATCTTCGCCCCCTTCGACTTCGCGGGCGTCCGCCACCGCCCGCCCACGCGCACCTTCAGCGGCCATGCCGCGCTCGAAGTCGGCGACCATCGCGTGCAGCTGCTGGAGGTGGGGCCCGCCCACACCGCAGGCGACGTGATCGTGCATGTGCCCGGCGCCGCAACCGTCTTCACCGGCGACATCCTGTTCATCGAAGGCACGCCCATCGTCTGGGCCGGCCCCATCTCCAACTGGATCGCCGCCTGCGAGCTGATCGAGGCGCTCGAACCCACCCACATCGTCCCCGGCCACGGCCCGCTGACCGACCTCTCGGGCGTGCGCGAAGTGGCCGATTACCTCCGCTTCGTCACGCGCGAATCGGTCGCCCGCTTCGAAGCCGGCATGGGCCCGGAGGAAGCCGCCCGCGATATCGGCCTCGGCCGCTACGCCGGCTGGAAGGACGCCGAGCGGATCGCCGTGAACGTCGACACCGCCTGGCGGGAATGGAGCGGCACGCGCGAATCGACCGACACGCTGACCCTCTTCGCCCGGATGGCCCGGCTCTATTTCGACGCCCGCTAGAACCGGGGCCTGCAAAGCTCTGCAACAGTAGGGCTCTTCCCTTCGCCCAGATCCCGGGTCAACCAGCATCCAGTCCGGGTCCGGGGCCGCAAGGCATCCCCTGCGACGGGCGGCCTCGAAAGGGGCCGCCCGTTTGCATGTCCGGCCCTTGCGTCACGATTGTTGACGCCCCTTGCGCGACCATTGCGGCTACAAACTGCCGCAAAAGGGTCGAAAAGGGTCGCACATGAAGATCGTCACCAGGGCAGTCGCACTGCTGCTTGCAGCCATGCCGGTCACCGCCGCCGATGCCGCCGTCGTCATCAACGGCAGCTTCGAACAGGGCTTGGCGTCCGTCGGCAGCTTCACGACGTTGGGCACCAACTCCACCGCGATCACCGGCTGGCGGGTGACCAGCGGCTCGGTCGACATCATCGGCAGCTACTGGAACCACAGCGACGGCCGCCGAAGCCTCGATCTCAGCGGCAACCAGGCCGGCACCATCGCGCAGATGATCCCCACGATCGCCGGCAAGCGCTACACCGTCAGCTTCGACATCAGCTCCAACCCGGACCGCGCCTTCGCCAAGTCGATGCTGGTGGGCTTCGGCACTGCAACGCCGGTCGCGGTCACCTTCTCCAGCCCCATCACCCGTCCGCTCCAGTGGCAGACGGTTTCGCTGCGCTTCGTCGCCGATGCGCCGACCACGCAGCTCAGCTTCCGCAGCACCACGCCCGGCGCCTGGGGCATGGCGCTCGACAATGTGTCGGCCGTCATCCCCGAACCCGCGACCTGGACCATGCTGATCACCGGCTTCGCCTTCATCGGCGCATCCCTGCGCGACCGCCGCGCGCCGAGCCCCGCCCGCGCCCTCGCCTGACGCAGAAGCGCGACCTGGGCGCTCGGATCACCGGGCGCACAGCGCCCGCAGGGGCTTCACACAAACGGGCGCGCAGCGCCCGCGAACCGAAGGTCAGCCTCTGGCTGAACCGCGACCGCGCGCCCGAAGCGAAGCGGAGGCAGCAAGCCGCCCGGATGGGCGGCGCCCGCAGGGGCATCAATCAACAACGGGCGCACAGCGCCCGCAAGCGCGACCGCGCGCCCGCGCCAGTGCGCGGAACACGCCGCCGGAGGCGGCTCACAAGATCGTCGCCCCGCCGTCGATCACCATCGCCTGGCCCGTCGTGAAGGCCCCCGCCCGGCTCGCCAGGAACACCGCCATCCCGGCGATCTCGTCCGGGTCGCCGATCCGCTTCAGGCTGCTGCCCGCGGTCGCCTGCTTCAGGATCTCGGGGTTCTCCCACAGCGCGCGGGCAAAATCCGTCTTGATGAGCCCCGGGCAGATGCAGTTCACCCGCACACCCTGCGGGCCGTACTCGGCCGAAAGGTTCCGCGCCAGCTGCAGGTCGGCCGCCTTGGAGATGTTGTAGGCCCCGATCACGGTCGAGGCCTTCAAGCCCCCGATCGAACTGACGATGGTGACGGACCCCTCGCCCGCTGCAAGCATCTGCGGCACCAGCATCTGGATCAGCCAGTGGTTCGACACCACATTGTTCATCAGGATCTTCACGAACTGCTCGTCCGCAATTCCCGCCATCGGCCCGAAATAGGGGTTCGACGCCGCATTGCACACCAGCGCCGTCACCTTGCCGAAGCGCTGCAACGCAAAGTCCGCCAAGCCCTGCAGCGCCTCCTTCGAACTGATGTTGGCCGCGCACGCCACAGCAGCCTCCCGCCCCACCGCGGCGTTGATCTCGGCGGCCGCTTCCTCGCAGGCATCCTGCTTCCGGCTCGAGACGACAACGCTCGCGCCATGCTCGGCCATCCGATGCGCGATCGCCTTCCCGATCCCCCGCGAAGAGCCGGTCACCACGGCCACCTGGCCGGTCATGTCGAACAAGGAACCCATGTTTCTCTCCCTGATTGTGCACAGCCCTGATGGCGCGCTTGCGGCAGGCAGACAACCATGCTTCAGGTCAGGTCCATGGCCACCATGAACGTCCGCGCCGTGCGCGCAATGATCGCCGCCTGCCTCTTCTACGCGGCGTTCGGCGGCCTCATCCAGTGGTTCCCCATCTGGCTGATCGAGGCGCGCGGATTCACCGGCGAACAGCTCGGCCTCGTCATCTCGATCGCCGGCATCGGCCGAATCGTGGCCGGCCCGCTCACCAGCGCCTGGGCCGACGGCAGGCGCGACCGACGCGCCCCCATCCAGCTCCTCAGCGCCATCACCCTCATGGCGCTCGGTGGCCTCTGGTTTTCGAACAGCTTCGGCGTCAGCTTCGCGCTCGCCTTCACCGCCGAAGTCACCTTCTGGGCCCTCATCGCCTTCCTCGAAGCCGCCCTGCTGCGCCTCTGCCGGCCCGACGCCGTCCCCAGCTACGGCGTCGCCCGCGGCCTCGCCTCCTTGAGCTTCGTGGTCGGCAATGTCGCGACCGGCATGCTTGTCGATGCCATCGGCACCGACGGCATCTGGTGGTGGCTCGCGCTCACCATCACCGGCCTTCTCGCCGCCAGCCTCACCATGGCGGCCGAACCGGTCGCCCGCATGGCCGAACCCCCCTTTGCCCAGCGCCTGTCGCAGGGCTTCGCCATGGTGAAGCGCCCCGAATTCGCGCTCCTGATGTTCGGCTGCGGCCTCATCCAGGCCGGCCACCAGTTCTACTACATCTTCGGCACCAAGCTCTGGATTGACGAGCTCGGCATCTCCGCCACCGCCGCCGGCTGGCTGTTCGCCTTCGGCGTCATCGTGGAGGCGCTGTTCCTGATGCTCGTCGCCCCCCGGATCGAACATGTGCGCCCCTCGGCCCTCATGCTCGTCGGCGGGCTCGGCGCGCTCCTGCGCTGGAGCCTCATGGCAACGTCGCCCAGCCTCACCCTGCTCATCCCGCTCCAGGCGCTCCACGCCCTCAGCTTCGCCTGCACCTTCCTGGGCGCCATGCGCGGCATCCAGCTGCTCTGGGGCGACGACCGCACGCCCACCGCGCAGATGATGTTCATGGCGCTCGCAACCGCCCCGGCCCAGGCGCTCGCCAGCTGGATCGCGGGCCGGGTGTTCGACACGGGAGTCGGCAGCCAGGGCTATGTCGCGATGCTGGCACCCGTCGCCGTCGGCACCTTCCTCGTCTTCCTGCTGTGGCGCCGGCCCGAGCCGACCGCCGTTCCCGCCCGGGCCTGACGCGCCGTCAGGCGATCCAGCCCAGGTCCTTCAGCCGCGGCACGCTGGTCCGCGCAACCGGTGCCTCCAGCCCGCCGGCGATCTTCAGCCGCACGCTGCGGCCCTGCCCGGCCTGGCCCTCCACGGCCGCACGCGCCACCCACCAGCTGCGGTGCACCTGCTCGCCCTCGACCGCGCCGACTTCGGCAATCGCATCGCGCATCCGCATCAACAGCATGTGCTGGCCCTGGTCGGTGTGCACGCGCACATAATGGTCCTCCATCTCCAGCGCCCTCAGGCGCCCTCGCCGGTGGACCGGCAGGCGGGCGAGGATCGGCGGGGTGTCGGATCCGGCCGGCGGGGCGGGCACCCGCTCGACCGGCCTGGGCACCTCTGGCGCAGCCGGCGCCGGCAGCGCTGACGCTGCGGCAGGGCGGCGCGAGCGGCGCAGCCAGAACAGCGCCGAAACCACGCCCCCCAGCAACGCGACATGCGGATAGAGCTGCAGGAACTGGTCCCCCGTCGGCGCCGCCCGCGCCCCGCCACCGTACCAGACCAGCAAGGTGACCGGCACGCCCGCAAGGAGCACAAGCGCAAACCAAACGACGGCCTCGGGAAAGGCCAGCCGCTCCGAGATCAGCGGCGCAGCCGCCATCATCGGCCGAACAATCGCATAGCCGCCGATGATCATCACGGCCCAGTATCCGAGCCTGTCGGCAAGCCCGCCCATCTCGAAGGTGCCGAACGGCCCCATCAGCGCGACCCCCAGCGTGACAGCCAGCAGGATCGTGAACTCGATCAGCATGTCGCGAACGGATGGCCAGCGCATGGTGCCCAGCCTAGCTGCCATTTCACGAAGCGGGAACAGGCATTTCCCTTTCTCGAAAGCCGCTTCGCGAAGGCGATGGCTTCGTAACGAAGCTCGGCTTGCCGGCGAATGGCGCCACGGCATCACCGGGGCATCCGGCGCCATCGGGGCGCCGGCCTTGAACAGGAGCCCGCGCCAAATGCCCCCCGTCATCGCCCTGCACATGACAGCTGCCCTGCTCGCCGTCCCGCTCGGCGGCTGGATGCTGCTCCGCGCCAAGGGCACCGCCGCCCACCGCCTCGCCGGCCGCGTCTATGTCGCCCTGATGCTCACCACCGCCATCACCAGCTTCTGGATCACCGGGATCGCCGGCGAGGGCTTCAGCTTCCTGCACCTCCTGGCACTCGCCGCGATCTGGGGCCTCGTGGCCGGGATCATCCACGCCCGCGCCGGGCGCATCCCCCGCCACCGCCGCGCGATGCTGTCGGTCTATGCCAGCCTCATCCTCACGCTCGGGTGGGCAGCGATGCCGGGGCGCAGCTTCGGAAACATGCTGTGGGGGTGAGTGTGGCTAGCCCGCGCGAGTCGTCGGACGGGCTTGGGGCAGACCCTCCAGGCGGGCAAAGCCCGCCCTGCGGGCCTGCCCCAACCCGCCGGCCGAACGGCAATTGAGTCGCGGACGAGCGCTGCGCGCTCGCCGTCGCTCAATTGCGCGTCTTGTCCACCAGCTTGTTCTTCGCGATCCACGGCATCATCGCCCGCAGCCGCTCGCCCACTTCCTCGATCGGGTGGGCCGCCGCCGCCTTGCGGCTCGCCTTCAGCTCCGGCTGGCCCGCCCGGTTGTCCAGGATGAAGTTCTTCACGAACCGGCCCGACTGGATGTCCGCCAGCACCCGCTTCATCTCGGCCTTGGTTTCGTCCGTGATGATGCGCGGCCCCGTGGTGATGTCACCATATTCGGCCGTGTTGCTGATCGAATAGCGCATGTTCGCAATCCCGCCCTCGTACAGCAGGTCCACGATCAGCTTCGTTTCGTGCAGGCACTCGAAATAGGCCATTTCGGGCGCATAGCCGGCTTCCACCAGCGTCTCGAACCCGGCCTGGATCAGGTGGGTGATGCCGCCGCACAGCACCGCCTGCTCGCCGAACAGGTCGGTCTCGCACTCCTCGCGGAAATTGGTCTCGATGATCCCCGAACGCCCGCCGCCGATCGCGCTGGCATAGCTCAGCGCCACATCCTGCGCATTGCCGCTCGCATCCTGGTGGATCGCGATCAGGCAGGGCACCCCGCCGCCGCGCTGATATTCGCTGCGCACCGTGTGCCCCGGCCCCTTGGGCGCGATCATGAACACGTCGATGTCGGGCCGCGGCTCGATCAGCCCGAAGTGGATGTTCAGCCCATGCGCAAAGGCCAGCGCCGCCCCCGGCTTCATGTTCGCGCGCAGGTCCTGGTCCCAGATCGCCGCCTGGTGCTCGTCGGGCGCCAGGATCATGATGATGTCGGCCCACTTCGCCGCATCCGCATTGCTCAACACCTTGAAGCCGGCACCCTCGGCCTTGGCCGCCGTTGCCGAACCGGTGCGCAGCGCGATCGCCACCTCGGCAACACCCGAATCCCGCAGGTTCTGCGCATGGGCATGGCCCTGGCTGCCATAGCCGACAATCGCGACCTTCTTCGACTTCACCAGCGCCAGGTCGGCATCGGCATCATAATAAACGCGCATCTTCATCCTCTCTTCTCCCCTCCCTCCAAGGGAGGGGTCGGGGGTGGGTGGGGGCGCCCTTGCACCCCCGTCTCGATCTCGATTGGCGCAAAGGCTCAGGCGGCCGTCGCCCCCCGGGAAATGGCGACCACGCCACCGCGGGCCACTTCCACAAGCCCCACCTCGCGCATCAGCTCGATGAACTGGTCCACCTTCTGGGTGGAGCCCGAAATCTCGAACACGAAGCTCTGGGTCGTGGTGTCCACCGGCCTTGCCCGGAAGATGTCGGCCAGCCGCAGCGCCTCCACCCGCTTCTCGCCGGTGCCTGCCACCTTCACCAGCGCCAGCTCGCGCTCCACATGGGGCCCAAGCTCGGAAAGATCGGTCACCGAGTGCACCGGCACCAGCCGATCGAGCTGCGCGACGATCTGGTCGACCACGCGGCGCGGCCCCGAAGTCACGATGGTGATCCGCGAAACCGCCCCGTCGTTCAGGCTCCCGGCGGCCGACACATCCGCCACCGTCAGGCTCTCGATATTATAGCCCCGCGCCGAGAACAGCCCGGTGATGCGGCCAAGCACACCCGCCTCATTGTCGACCAGGATCGACAGCGTGTGCCGCTCCGAGATCTCTTCGGGAAACAAGGCCTTCACCCGCGCCATCAGACCAGCGCCTCCGCGCTCTTGTCCACCTTGCCCGCCACCTGGTCGGGGCCCAGCAGCATCTCCGTGTGGGTCGCGCCGCTCGGGATCATCGGGAAGCAGTTCGACAGCTTCTCCACCATGCAGTCCACGAACACCGGCCCGTCATGCGCCAGCATTTCCGCAATCCCGGCGTCCAGCTGGTCCACCGTCTCGATCCGGATGCCCTTCCAGCCATAGGCTTCGGCCAGCTTCACGAAATCGGGCAGGCTGTCGGAATAGCTTTCCGAATAGCGGCCCTCATAGGTCAGGTCCTGCCACTGGCGCACCATGCCCATATACTCGTTGTTCAGCACGAACACCTTCACCGGCAGGCGGTACTGCGTCGCCGTCGCCAGCTCCTGGATGTTCATCTGGATCGAGGCCTCACCGGCAATGTCGATCACCAGCGCCTTCGGGTTCCCCAGCTGCGCCCCGATCGCGGCCGGCAGCCCATAGCCCATGGTGCCCAGCCCGCCTGACGTCAGCCACTTGTTCGGCTTCTCGAAGTCGAAATGCTGCGCCGCCCACATCTGGTGCTGGCCCACCTCGGTGGTGATGATCGGGCTCGCCTTGTGCGTCGCCTCCCACAAACGCCGGATCGCATGCTGCGGCTGGATCTTTTCGCCCTCTTGCGTGAAGGCCAGGCTCTGCCGCGCCCGCCAGCCCTTGATGCGGTTCCACCAGTCGGTCTGCGCCTGCGCCCGGTGCCCGCGGGCCCGCCACAGCTTCACCATGTCCTCCAGCACATGGCCCACATCGCCCTCGATGCAGAGGTCCACGCGCACCGTCTTGTTGAAGCTCGACGGGTCGATGTCGACATGGATCTTCCGGCTGTGCGGGCTGAACCCGTCCAGCCGGCCGGTCACCCGGTCGTCGAAGCGCGCGCCAAGGCACAGCATCAGGTCGCACTGGTTCATCGCCATATTGGCCTCGAACGTGCCGTGCATCCCCAGCATCCCCAGGAACTGCGGGTCGCTCGCCGGGAAGGCCCCCAGCCCCATCAGGGTCTGGGTCACCGGCGCCTTGGTCAGCCGCGCCAGGTCCCGCAGCAGCTGCGAGGCCCCCGGCCCCGAGTTGATGACGCCACCCCCCACATAGAGGATCGGCCGCTCGGCAACCGCCAGCATCTCGACTGCCGCCTCGATCGCCGCCAGATCGCCCTTCACCCGCGGGCGATAGGTCTTGTGCTCGATCCGTGCGGGCCGTTCATAGCGCGCGGTCGCCACCTGCACATTCTTTGGAATGTCGATCACCACCGGCCCCGGCCGGCCCGAGGTCGCGATGTGGAAGGCCTCGTGGATCACCGGCCCCAGCCGCGCCGTCTCCTTCACCAGGTAATTGTGCTTGGAACAGTGGCGCGTGATGCCCACCGTGTCGCACTCCTGGAAGGCGTCTGACCCGATCAGATGCGTCGCCACCTGCCCCGTCAGCACCACGATCGGGATCGAATCCATCAGCGCATCGGTGATCCCCGTCACGGCATTGGTCGCACCCGGCCCCGAGGTCACCAGCACCACGCCGGGCTTGCCGGTGGAGCGCGCATAGCCCTCGGCCGCATGCACGGCCGCCTGCTCGTGGCGCACCAGGATGTGGCGGATCTTCGTCTGCCGGAACAGCGCATCATAGATGGGTAGGACAGCCCCGCCCGGGTAGCCGAAGATGGTGTCCACGCCCAGGTCATTGAGGGCGTGCACGATGATGTCGGCGCCGCTCAACTCCCGGCCTTGCATGTCGACTGTCCTTCGTGCTCGTTGCGTGTCCGCGCGATCTGCGTCGCGAACGGCGCGCATAGGCAGCCCCGCCACCCGTGTCAATGCAGAACCCGACATTTTCTAACGTCGAAGTCGGCGTATTTGTATTTTTCTGTCTATTCGGGCACGAAACCAGTGCGATTCATGCGATTTCAGGCACCACCGGCAGCCGCAGCCCCGCCGGCCCGGCGAATCAGCAGCGCCCCCCTCCAGCCGCGACTGCGCGGCGCCCCCCTTCAGCCGCGACTGCGCGGCGGCGTCTCATCGCGCTGCCCACCATGCCGAACCCCGCGATCATCATCGCCCAGGTCGCAGCCTCCGGCACCGCCGCGATCCCCAGCTGGTTCGCCACCTGGATGGAAATCGCCCGCTGCACCCCCGTCGTCACATGGATGCCGTCGAAGCTCAGATAGTTGCGGCAGTCGACGTTCGGCGACGGCACCTCGGCCAGAAGGCAGGGCGTCGTGAAATCCAGCCCCGCCGGAAGCCCGAACTGCGTCGGGTCCGCCTGCAGCGCGGTGAAGAAGGCGAAATAGTCGAACACCTCCAGCCGGGCCCCGGTCGGCGCGAAGGCGGCCTGGAACAGCGGGTTCTGGAACCCGCCCAGCAGCAGCGCCTGCAGCTGCTGACCCTCGATCTCGGAAGGGTTCGGCACACCGGCCACAAGGATGTTGTTGGCCCCAAACGTCGCCAGAAGCAGCGTCGCCTCAACGATGTTGCCGACATAGTTGGCCTGCACGCCCTGGATAAGGACGGACTTCTCGTCGGCCGTCAGCCCCGGGTCGGCCTGGATCGACTGGATGAAGTTCACGTCGTTGTTGCCGAAATTGATGATGTAGAGCGCGTTCGGATCGACGCTCTGCCCCGTCTGCAGCAGATACCCCTGGTACAGGGCCAGCTGCGTCGGCAGGCCCGGAATGGTGCCGCCCACCTGCACGTCATCGCCCGACCCGCGCGCGCCGCCGACCGCGAAATTGGTCGCCCCCAGCTGGAAAGGCGGCGGCAGCTGGCCCGGCCCCACGCCCGCATTGAAGGCTCGGGTGGTCTGCCCGAAATTCGCATAGCCCAGATAATCGACCCAGGTCGGCCCGTCCGAGAAACGGCCCTTCCAGAACCCCTGCGAGGCCGGCGCGATCGCACCACCGGTGAAGCGGTTCACCGACCCCGCATCCAGAAAACTGTCGCCGAAGATCACGAACTGCGAGGGAACAAAGGTCGCCGCCGAAGCAGCCGACGCCACAAGGGACAACCCCCCGACAGCCGCCGCAACCACGGCTGCACGAACATGCATCAGCATCCGAATCTCCCCTGTCTGCCCCAGACCCCGCGCCCCCAACTCAGCACAGGCGCATCACCCCCCACAAGGGCGATGGTTGATACCCGTAAAGATTTAGCCCGGGGCAGGATGACGCGGCCAGTCCGCCTGCTGGTTCCTCAGCCAGGTCGCCTGCCGTTTCGCATATTGCCGGGTGTCCAGCTTCCAGCGCGCTAGCGCCTCTTCGGCCGTCAGTTCGCCCGCCAGATGCGCCAGCAGCGGCGGCACCCCGATCGCCCGCATCACCGGCAAGCTCGGCGAAAGCCCGCGCGCCGCCAGCCGCTCCACCTCGGCAAGCGCGCCCGCCGCCCACATCCCATCCACCCGCGCCTCGATCCGCTCCACCAGCCGCCCACGCGGCATGTCGATCACCAACGGCTCCAGCGCCACCGCGCCCGCCAGCCCACCCTCCGGCGGCGCCACCTGCCACTCGACCAGAGAGCGCCCGGTCGACCGCACCACCTCAAGAGCGCGCGCATTGCGCTGCGCGTCATTGGGATGCAGCCGCGCGGCAGCCACCGGATCCTCGACCTCCAGGCAGCCCCGCACCGCCGCCGGCACCATCGCCCGCACCATCGCCCGCACGCCGGCGTCGATCCCGGGCACGGGCGCAATCCCCTCCAGCAGGGTGCGCAGGTAAAGCCCCGTGCCCCCCACCAGGATCGGCAGCACCCCCGCCGCATGGGCTGCCCCAATCTCCACCCGCGCAAGCCCCGCCCAATGCGCCGCGGTGCAGGCGACCGCCCCGTCGATCGTCCCGAACAGCCGATGCGGCACACGCGCAAGGTCGTCCGCGCTCGGCCCCGCCGACAGGATCGGCAGGTCGGCATAAACCTGGCTCGCATCGGCATTGATCAGCACCCCGCCCCGCGCCTCGGCCAGCTCAAGCGCATGGGCGGACTTGCCGCTCGCCGTCGCCCCTGCAATGACGACCAGCGGAGGACGTCCCGACATCATGCCACCTCAATCGCCCGCGCTCATTGCAACCCTCGTCTCGGCGCAAGGCTTGTCGCCGAACGACCTCACCACTGCAAGCGACGCGATCGCAGCCGCCGGCGGCGTGCCCAGCGCGACAAGCGCCTTCGATCCGCCGCACGCCACCGACCTCGTGATCCGCGGGCTCTCCCGGCCACAGGCCCGCGCTGCGCTGGAATCGGCCCTCCCCCACCTCGACGTGATCGTCCAACCCGCTGCTCCCACGCGTCGCAAGCGCCTGCTGGTCGCCGACATGGATTCCACCATGATCGCCCAGGAATGCATCGACGAACTCGCCGATTTCGCCGGCCTGAAGGCCGAGATCGCCGCCATCACCGAACGCGCCATGCAGGGCGAACTCGACTTCGAATCCGCCCTCGATGCCCGCGTCGCTGCGCTCAAGGGCCTCGACGCGACAGCCATCGACCGCTGCCTCGCCGAGCGCATCACCCTCACCCCCGGCGCCCGCACCCTCATCGGCACCATGAAGGCGCTTGGGTGCCGAACCCTCCTCATCTCCGGCGGCTTCACCGCCTTCACCGGGCCCGTCGCCGCGAGGATCGGCTTCCACGCCCAAGTCGCCAACCTGCTCCACATCATCGACGGCCGGCTCGACGGCACCGTCGCCAAGCCCATCGTCGACAGTGCGGTCAAACGCGACACGCTGATCGCCGAACGCGCCACCCTCGGCCTCGAAACCGCCGACACGCTGGCAGTCGGCGACGGCGCCAACGACATCCCCATGCTCGAAGCCGCCGGCCTCGGCATCGCCTACCATGCCAAGCCGAAGGCGGCGGCCGCAGCAGACGCCGCCGTGCGCATCGGCGACCTCACCGTCCTCCTCAGCGCGCAGGGCATCCCGCGCAGCGAGTGGGTTTCGGACTAGCCGGCTAGCGCCCCGTGCCGCCACTGCGGATGAAGGCGCGGATGTCGCTGTTCAGCTTCACCAGGTCCGCCTCGCGCACATACATCATGTGCCCGGCATCATAGTATTTCCACGTGATCCGGTCCTGCGGGATACCGGTGCGCGTCAGCGAATATTCCGCCGCAAAGAAAGGCGTCGCGAAATCGTACCAGCCCTGGGCCACGAAAACCCTCAGCCCGCTGTTCTCCCGCATCGCCTTGCCGATCCAGGGCGCCACGTTCAGATAGGCGTTGGAATCCCGCCCCCCGATCCGCCAGTCCCAGTCGCGCACGCCCCCGATCGACACATAATCCCGGTCGATCGGGAACTTCAGCGTGTCGCGGGCATGGGCGTTCATCGCAGCCGTATAGCCCGCATCGATGCCATAGAAGCTTGGGTCGTTGTCGGGCTCCTCGCCGGCATTGTCATAATCGCGACCCGTATAGCGCGCATCCAGCCGCCCCACCGTCAGCCCGCGGTCGCGCAGCAGCTCCTTGTAGAAACGGCCCGGCGCCACGCGCAGATCGGCCTTTTCCAGAAAGTCCTCCGAAAGCCCAGTGAACCGCGCCAGCTCGCGCCGCACCTCCGCCCGCTCGGCGGCGCCCAGCTTCTGCCCCTTCACCAGCGCCGACAGATAGGGCCCGGTCGCGAACTGCCGCGCCTCCTCGACGAATTCGGCCGTCGTCGCCGGCGGGTTCGGTACCTTCCCATGATACATCGCCGTCGCCGCGAACGAGGGCAGGTTCGTCACATGCACCATCTCGTTGCCCTGCGCTTCGGATCCCAGGCCGAAGTCGAGCACGGTCGAGACAAGGATGATCCCGTTCAGCCCGACGTCGGAATAGCCGCCCTCCAGCTCGCGCACCACGGCCGCCGACCGCGTGGTGCCATAGCTCTCCCCGCCGATATACTTGGGGCTGTTCCACCGCCCGTTTTCGTTGAGCCAGGTCCGGATCACCTGCGCCACCGCCTTGGCATCCGCCGTCAGCCCCCAAAAGGTCTTGGGGTCGGTGTCGCCAAGTGCGCGGGAAAAGCCCGTGCCCACAGGATCGATGAACACCAGGTCGGCGACATCCAGCAACGCATGCGGGTTGTCGACCATCGGATAAGGCGGCGCCCCATCGTCTCTGGCGTCACCCGGCACCACCACGCGCTTCGGCCCAAAGGCCCCCATGTGCAGCCACAGCGATCCAGAGCCTGGCCCCCCGTTCCAGAAGAAGGCGACCGGCCGCTTCGGGTCGCGCGGTTCCGCCACATAGGCCGTCGTCACGATCGCAGCGGTGGGCTTGCCCTTCTCGTCCTTCAGATAGGTCTCGCCCATCGTCGCGGTGTAGGCGATCGCCCGCCCGCCGAAGACACCCTTGTGCCGGGTCACGGAAACAGTCGGCGGCGGAATCTCGGCCGCGGGCTTGTCCTTCACAGCCTCCTTCGTCTCGGGCTTGGGCTGGGCGGATGCGGGCTGGACGGCGAACGCGGCAAGCGCCGCGAAAGTCAGGATGCGGATCATGCCCCGCCTGATGGCATCAAGGCCCTGCTGGCGCAACGGATGGAAGATCGTGTTCGACATCGAACGGCAACGCCTTTCGTGCGATCATTCCGGCCCGGCGACTCCGCCGACCCATCAGCAGGGGCAATGCCATGGGCACCATCACCACCAGCGACGGCACCGAGATCTTCTACAAGGACTGGGGCCCGCGCGACGCGCAGCCGATCATGTTCCACCACGGCTGGCCCTTGAGCGCCGACGACTGGGACAACCAGATGCTCTTCTTCCTGCAGGCCGGCTACCGCGTCATCGCGCACGACAGACGCGGGCACGGCCGCTCCAGCCAGACGGCCGCCGGCAACGAGATGGACACTTACGCCGCCGACGTGAAGGCCCTGGCCGCCGCGCTCGACCTTCGGAACGCCGTCCACATCGGCCACTCGACAGGCGGCGGCGAAGTCGCGCGCTACGTCGCCCGTGCAGAGCCGGGCCGCGTCGCGAAGGCCGTCCTCATCGGCGCGGTCCCGCCGATCATGGTGCAGACGCCCGACAACCCCGAAGGCCTGCCCATCGAAGTCTTCGACGGCTTCCGCGCCGGCCTTGCCGCCAACCGCGCCCAGCTCTTCCGCGACGTCCCCACAGGCCCCTTCTACGGCTTCAACCGCGACGGCGCGACCGTCAGCCAGGGCCTCATCGACAACTGGTGGCGCCAGGGCATGATGGGCAGCGCCCACGCCCACTACGAATGCATCAAGGCCTTTTCCGAAACCGACTTCACCGAGGATCTGAAGGCCATCGACGTGCCTGTCCTCGTCATCCACGGCACCGACGACCAGATCGTCCCCATCCACGACAGCGCACTGAAAGCCATCAAGCTGCTCAGGCACGGCACCCTCAAAACCTACGAGGGCCTACCCCACGGCCTCTGCGCCACCCACCCGGAGGTCGTGAACCCCGATCTGCTGGCGTTCATCCGCAACTAGTCTTCCGGTCGCGCGGCGGGTTGAGCTAGGGGGGCGCCATGCCTCAGCCGGCCATCCGCCGCGCTATTGCGGCACGGCAGATTGTCCTGCTTATGCAGCCACCAAAACCGGTCGCGTGAGCTCTATCTTTCTCTGAGCAAGGACGCGCATTTCATCCATCGCAGTTGCATCGTCCTTACCGGCACGGCGCTGGGCGACGATCTTACGGATCAAATCTCTTCTCCGCCCTTCGATTGTCCGAAGCTCGTCGATCAGCCGATCTTCCTGTTTGATCGTCATGATACTCCCCTTGCCACGTACGACATTCATAGACGCTGAATATGGCAAAAATCAAACTTTAAGACCTAATTCCTCAGGGCGACTTGCATCGCTATCAACCTCGCAACGACCCGAACGGTTTCAACAGCTTGAGATTGAACGTCCGATGGATCGCGCCGAAAGCGACGGGTGGCGCTGCTGGTTGCCGTCACCACTCCCCAAATTTCGTCAGCCTCGCCGATCTCAATTGGAATCGAGGCAGCGGACACATAGCGAGCTGGGTCATCCGCCTTCTGCTTCCCCTCTGGGGCCATGAATCTGCCTCCCCACTGGGCGTCCCTCACGTTCTCAACCACAACCTCCTGTCGATCGTGCCACGCCCAACCTGTAAGGCCCTCCTTCTTCTTCCAGGACCGCCCATCCGCCGCTTCACGTTTGCGATCAGCCCAGCAAGCCGCAATTCGCTTCATCTCCGCTGTCTCGCCGTCTCCGACACGCCGAAACACAGAAAAAGCCCATTTTTCGCTAGCCTCAAAACCAATTGCCCCAATTAGATTTGCGCTGGCGAAGGAAACTATGGTTTTAACAACTTCATCGAGGGGCACATCCTTCCCGGTGAGTTCGCAAGCCTCATAAATGTCTTTCTGCATCTCAAGCAATGCTCGGCGTCGATCATCTAACGCCAATAGATTGTCGCGCTCTGCAAGATATCGCCTCACTTCATCTACATATCGCTTTGCTTTGTCTAGCAGTTCGGGAGTATCCCAATCAACATAAAGTAACAGCAATCCACCGAGACCAGCAGAAATGGCCCCAACAATAACCATCAACCCTTTAAGTGTAAGTATTCCGTCACCGTCCTTTGGGGTTAAGGAACCCTCCATCGCTCCACCAATGACGCTGACCAAAGTACCAAGAAGAATAAGAACTACCTTGATAAGGAACTGCCATTTACTTGATCGGCGAAGACCTGACACAAGGCGATCCCAAAGCGCCTTCTCCTCGCTGTCCAAGTCAAATGACATGCTCAGCTACCCCAGCGCCTTCTTCAGCAGTTCGTTCACAACCGCCGGGTTCGCCTTGCCGCCGCTCGCCTTCATTACCTGGCCCACGAAGAAGCCGAACAGCTTGTCCTTGCCGCCGCGATAGTCGGCGACCTTGTCGGCATTCGCCGCCATCACCTCGACAATGGCCGCCTCCAGCGCGCCGGTGTCCGACACCTGCTTCAGCCCGCGCGCCTCGGCGATCGCGCCCGGGTCCTCGCGCGTCTCCAGCATGATCTCGAACACCTGCTTCGCCAACGGGCCCGACAGCGTCCCGTCCGCCACCAGCGCCAACAGCTCGGCGCCCTGCGCCGGGCTCACAGGGCTCTCGCCAATCTCCAGGCCAAGCCGGTTCAGCGCCCCGAACAGTTCGCCGGTCATCCAGTTCGCAGCCTTCTCGGCAACGTCCTTCGCCGGCTTGTCCTGCCGCTTCGCACTGTCGGCCAGCAGAGCCTCGAACCAGTTCGACTGGTCCACGTCCGCCGTCAGCACGCCCGCCAGATAGGGCGAAAGCCCCAGTTCCGCCTCATAGCGCGCCCGGCGCGCAGCCGGCAGCTCGGGCAGGCTCGCCCGGCACGCCTCGATGAAGTCCTCGCTCAGCTCCAGCGGCAGCAGGTCGGGCTCCGGGAAATAGCGATAGTCGTGCGCATCCTCCTTGCTCCTCAGGCTCCGCGTCTCGCCCCGGTCGGGGTCGAACAGCCGCGTCTCCTGGGCAATCGAGCCCCCCTCTTCCAGGATCGCGATCTGGCGCGTCGCCTCGGCCACGATCGCCTGCTGGATGAAGCGGATCGAGTTCACGTTCTTGATCTCGCAGCGCGTGCCGAACGGCGCACCCGCCTTGCGCACAGACACGTTCACGTCCGCCCGCATGGAGCCTTCCTGCATGTTGCCGTCGCACGAACCGATCGCCCGCACGATCGCCCGCAGCGCCGCCACATAGGCGCCCGCTTCCGCCGGCGAGCGCATGTCGGGCTTCGACACGATCTCCATCAGCGCCACGCCCGAACGGTTCAGGTCGACATAGCTGCTCGTCGGCGACAGGTCGTGGATCGACTTCCCCGCATCCTGCTCCAGGTGGATCCGCTCGATCCCGACTGTCGTCCGCGCGCCCTCCTCGGTCTCGATCTCCAGTGCGCCTTCGCCCACCACCGGGTGCTGATATTGCGAGATCTGGTAACCCTGCGGCAGGTCCGCGTAGAAATAATTCTTCCGGTCGAACCGGCTCCAGCGGTTGATCTTCGCGCCAAGCGCCAGGCCCGTCCGCACGGCCTGCGCAACGCATTCGCCGTTCAGCACCGGCAACATGCCGGGCATCGCCGCATCCACCAGGCTCACCTGGGAATTGGGCTCGCCGCCAAACACGGTCGCAGCGCCGGAAAACAGCTTGGACTGCGAGATCACCTGGGCATGCACTTCCAGCCCGATCACCAGCTCCCAGGGGCCTGTGCGGCCTTCGATCACATATGGGTCTGCCATGCGCAGCCTCTTGGCGTGCCCGCGCGTTCAAGACAAGAGCAGGCACGGCAGCCAGCTTGTGCGGCATGGGCGCGCTGGCTACAGCCGATATTGCAGCGCAGCAGGGCAGCCGCTGGAAGAGGGGCAAGGGTCGTGGCAGGGCAAGCGACACGAGGGTTCGAACCTCAGCTGGACCAGGCAGCGCCCGTCGCCCTGTGGGTGCCGGCGCTCATCTTCGCGCTGATGCTGGTCCCGCTCGCGCTCACGCCGATGATCCCTGCGGTCGATTTTAACGACCACCTGCTGCGCTACTGGATCCTGGCCGACAACGGCGCCACGCCGGTGCTCGCCGACAACTACACGCCCCGCTGGGCCCTGCTGTCGAACCTCGGCATGGACTTCATCGGAACGGGCCTCCTGATGCTGATGGAGCCGCTGCCGGCCGGCAAGCTGCTGGCAGCACTCGTGCTCCTGGCACCCGTGCTGGGCGTGCTGTATCTTGGGCACGCCGTGCAGGGGCGGATCACGCTCTTCACCTGCCTCCTTGCCGCCATGCTGGGCTACAGCCTGATCTTCACCTGGGGGTTCGCCAACTTCCTGCTGGGGCTCGCGCTGCTGCTCTTCGGAATGGGCTGGTGGATCCGCATGGCAGGCCGCCCCGGGCTCCAGCTCGCCGGCGCGATCCTCATCGGCATCGTCCTCATCGTCGTCCACGCCCTGGCCTTCGGCGTCTGGGGGCTGATGCTCGGCTGCATCGAGCTTGCGCTGGCCTTCGCCGCCGGCCGGCCGACGCTCGGAAACCTTCTGCTCCGCGCGCTTCGGCTGGTGTCCGTGGCGATCCTCCCCGCCGTCTATTTCCTCTCGTCCCGCACGGCCGAGGCGCCACAGGGCGTCACGGCCGCCGTCGGCAACCTGGGCGCCCATGCAGAGCGCGGCAACCTCGCTGGGCGGGTGCTGGAAGAGGTCGTCAAGCGGCTGGACCTGCTGCTCCGCATCGCGGATTCGATCAACCCCTGGCCCGACCGCGTGATCGGCCTGCTGCTCTGGGCCGTGGTGCTGGGCGGGCTCATCCTGGGCGCACTCCGGCTCGCGCCCGTCCTCCGGGTCGCCGCCGCGCTCGCCTTCATCCTCGTGCTGGTGCTGCCGCCCAACCTGTTCGGCAGCGGCTACACCAACGACCGCATGCCCCTGCTGCTGATGGCGCTGCTCGCCGCCGGCCTGTCCCCGGTCGCGAGCCACCCGCACATGCGCCGGCTCACCACCCTGCTGGCGATCCTGCTGGCAGCCCACCTCGCCCTCGTCACAAGCAGCTACCTGCGCGCCGGCGCACATTTCCGGGACTATCTCGCCCAGGTCCACCCGCTCGACCTCGGGCGAACGGCGGCCGCGCTCCACTTCCGCGGCGCCGACCGGCTGGGCTACCTGCCCTTCTGCTCCGGGCTGCTGCCCGCGCTCACCTTCACCAAGGGCATGGCGGTGCCCACCTTCGCCACGCCCAGCCAGCAACCGCTCGACACCGACGGGCCGCTCAAGGCCGCCGTCACGGCACGCAACCAGGTCGAGCCCCGGTCCGAGCGGATCAAGTTCCTGAAAGGCGCCCCCGTCGAGCTCCGCCAGCAGCGGATCGCCCGCCAGTTCAGCTACGGCTTCGACACCATCGTCGCCTGCGACGGCGACGGCCCGGTTCCCTCCAGCGCCGACATCAAGCGCGTGGCCGCCGGCCCCTTCTGGGGCGTCTACCGCCCCGGGGCTGCGCCCGGCGTCACCACCACCGCACCGGCGCCGCGCTGAACCCGGCCCGGCTCTCCAGCGCAAACGCCGCGTCCAGCACCCCCATCTCGTCGAGCGGCCGCCCGATCAGCTGCAAGCCCAGCGGCAATCCCTGCCCGTCCAGCCCCGCCGGGATCGACATCGCAGGCAGCCCCGCAAGGCTCGCCGGCACGGTGAACACGTCATTCAGGAACATCGCGATCGGGTCGGCCGTCTTCGCCCCCAGCTCGAAGGCGCCGGTCGGCGCGGTCGGCGTCAGCAGCAGGTCGCAGGCCTCGAACGCGCGCGCGAAATCCTGCGCGATCAGCGCCCGCACCTTCTGCGCCTTCAGATAGTATGCGTCATAGTAACCGGCCGAAAGCACATAGGTGCCGATCATGATCCGCCGCTTCACCTCGGCGCCGAACCCGGCGGCGCGGGTGGCGGCATACATGTCCGAAAGGCTGCCGCCATCGGGCGCAACACGCAGGCCATAGCGAACCCCGTCATAGCGCGCGAGGTTCGACGAGGCCTCGGCCGGCGCCACCACATAATAGGTCGGCAGCGCCTCCTTCGTGTGCGGCAGCGACACTTCCACGATCTCGGCGCCCGCATCGCGCGCCCAGTCGATCCCCTTCTGCCAGAGGTCCTCCAGCACCGGGTCCATGCCGTCGACCCGATATTCCTTGGGGATGCCGATCCGCTTGCCCTTCAGCGAACCGGTCAGCCCGCCGGCATAATGCGGCACCGGCACATCCAGGCTGGTCGAATCCTTCGGGTCGTATCCCGCCATCGCCTCCAGCACGAGCGCACAATCCGTCACGTCGCGCGCCAGCACACCGGCCTGGTCCAGCGACGAGGCAAAGGCGATCACCCCCCAGCGCGAACAGCGCCCATAGGTCGGCTTGATCCCGGCAATGCCCGTGAACGCCGCCGGCTGCCGGATGGAGCCCCCCGTGTCCGTCCCCGTCGCAGCCGCGCACAGCCGCGCGGCCACAGCCGCCGAAGACCCCCCCGAAGACCCGCCCGGCACCAGCTTCGCCGTCGATCCTTGCGCCCGCCAGGGCGAGATCACCGGCCCATAGGCCGAGGTCTCGTTCGAAGACCCCATGGCGAACTCGTCCAGGTTCAGCTTGCCCAGCATCGCCGCACCCGCCGCAAACAGCTTCGCCGTCACCGTGCTTTCGTAGGTCGGCACAAAGCCCATCAGGATCCGGCTCGAGGCAGTCGTCTCCACGCCCTTGGTACAAAACAGGTCCTTGATCCCCAGCGGAATGCCCGCCAGCAACCCGGCCTCGCCGCGGGCAAGCGCCCCGTCGGCGGCGTCCGCCGCCGCCAGCGCATGATCAGGCGTCTCCACCAAAAAGGCGTTCAGCGGCCGCGCGGCTTCCACGGCCTCCACATGCGCCGTCACCAGCTCGCGCGCCGAGAACTGCTTCGCCTTCAGCCCGGCGCGCATCGCGGCCAGCGACAGATCGGTCAGCCCGGCCACTATTCGATCACCTTGGGAACCGCGAAGAAGCCGTGCGCCGCCTGCGGTGCATTCGCCAGCACATCGGCCTGGATGTTGCCGTCGCTGATCACGTCGGCCCGCCACGCCCGCGTCAGCGGAATGACGGCATCCATCGGCTGCACGTCACCGGTGTCGACAGCCTGCAGCTGGTCGATCCAGCCCAGGATGCTGTTCAGCTCCCCGGTCAGGTGCGGCACCTCTGCGGGCGCCAGTTTCAACCGCGCGAGCCCGGCGACCCGCAACACCATCTTGTCGTCAACAGCCATGGGGCCGCGCCTAGCAGCGCCCCTTCGCCCCCGCAACTACAGCATGGACGCGTCGACCTGTTGCCCCAGCAGCACCCGCCCCGCCAGCTCATAGGTCGCCGGCTGCACCATCATGTGCTGCGTCATCGCATGCGCGTCGCGAAACCGCCGCTGCAGCGGGCTCTCCAGGTACAGCGCCGAACCACCCCCCAGGTCATAGGCAATCCGCGTCACATCCGCCGCCGTCCGCACCATGTGCGTCGCCGCCAGCCGCAGCCGCGCGCGCATCTCCAGCGACACCTCGCCCGCGCTGCCGGCACTGTCCCAAGCCCGGTCCAGCGTCTCGAACAGCAGCGCCCGCGCACCGGTCAGCAGAGCCTCTGCTTTCGCAAACTCCACCTGCACCGTCGCCCGCTCGGCCGCCGACCGCGAAGACCCTGCAGGCCGCCGGCTGGAAAGCCCCGCCTGCAGCGCATCCAGCGCCGCCCGCGCATTGCCGCTGGCAGCGCCAGCAATCCCCAGCGCCAGCAGGCCAAACACGGGAAACAGATACAGCCGCCCCTGCTCCACCGGCCTGTCCGCCACCAGGCTCACGCTGTGGTCCAGCGGCACCATCAGGTCCTTGACCATCATGTCGCCCGATCCGGTGCCCTTCAGCCCGGCGGCATGCCAGCTGTCAATCAGCTCCACCCTGTCCGCCGGCATCACCATCATCCGCGCATCCGGCCGCCCGTCCCGCATCCGGGGCGCCCCGCCCTCCTGCACAACGCACCCACCGAACAGCCAGCGGCAGTTGGCGCTCCCCGACGCCCAGCTCCACCGCCCGGACACCCGGTAATGGTCGCCCTCCACATGCGCCTTCCCCATCGGCGCGAACACGCCCCCGGTGATCATGTCGGGGTCCGCCACCATCCCCGCCGCCACGTCATGCGGCAGATAGGCAAGGCTGACAGTGGTGGTCGATCCGATCATCACGCACCAGCCGGCCGAGGCGTCGGCTTCCGCCACAGCCTCGATGACGCGCACGATGTCGGCCGGCGGCAATTCATCACCCCCCAGAGACTTCGGCGTCGCAATCCGGAACAGCCCGACCTTCGCCATCTCGGCCGCCAGGTCCGCCGGCAACCGCCGCCCAGCCTCCATCTCCTCGGCCCGCGCCGAGATCCGCGCCTGCAGCGCCCGCGCAGACTCCAGCGCCGTCACAACTTCATCAGGCTGGCAAGATTGTTGCGCTGCATGTCGCTCGACCCGCCGACGATCGGCATCCCCAGCAGGTCGCGCACATGCCGCTCCATCTCGTAGGCGTCCGACATCGCATAGGCCCCCATCACCTGCTGGCAGGCGAGCGCGATCTCCACGCCCGTGTCGGCGATGAACAGCTTCGCCATGCTGGTCTCGACCGAACAGGGCCGCCCCTCGTTCGCAAGCCAGGCCGCATGATAGAGCATGTGCCGGCAGGCCTCCAGCTTGGTGGCCGCCGTCACCAGCTTGTGGCGGATCGCCTGGTGCTGGCTGATGGCCTTGCCGAACTGCACCCGCTCCTGCGCATATGCCCAGGCCTCCTTGCATGCCGCCTGCGCAATCCCGAAGGCCGTCGCCGAAATCTCGATCTTCTCCACATCCAGCGCGCGCCCCGCCAGCAGCTTCCACCCCTGGTTCCACATCTCGCGACCACCAACGATGTTCGAAGCCGGAATCCGCACATTGTCGAAGAACACGTCCTGGCTGTCCGTATAGCGCAGGTTCGAATGCTCGATGCCCTGCATGCGAATGCCGGGCGTATCCGTCGGGATCAGCAGGAAGCTCAAGTTCCGGTAGCGCTGGTCCGCCGGCCCCGAGCGCACCAGGCAATAGATCACATCCGCCCAGTCGGCCCCCGTGCACCAGCGCTTGGCGCCGTTCACGACCACCGTGTCGCCGTCCAGCTCGGCCCGCGTCTCCACGCTGGCCAGGTCGCCGCCAACATTCGGCTCCGAAAGCCCATAAGCAAAGAACAGCTCGCCCTTCGCCAGCCGCGGCAGATACTCCGCCTTCTGCTCCGGCGAGCCATTCTCGCTCAGGTTCATGCCCCCATAGAAAGCCGTGTGGATATAGGGCCCCGCCAGGAAGGCCCCCGCCGCCGCCAGCTCCTCGATCACGGCAACCGCCGCCACCAGATCCTGCCCCGCGCCCCCATATTCGGCCGGCACGGTCAGCGCCGTCAGCCCCAGCGCGTTCAGCTTCGCATACACATCCCGCGGCCAGCTGTGCGCCTTGTCCCACGCAATCCGCTTCTCCCGCGGCGCCTCCGCCGCCACGAAGCGCCGCAGCTGGTCGCGGATCTCCGCCACATGGGCGGGCTCGTCGATAAAGGTCTGCCGCATCATTCCCCCGTCAGATTGGGCTTGCGGCGTTCCCGAAAGGCAGCCACCGCCTCGGCCCGATCCGCCGTCATGTTGCTCAGCGTCTCATAGGCAATGCTCGCATCCATCGACTGGATCGCCAGCTGCTTCAGCGGCTGGTTCGCAACCACCTTGCTCCACCGGACGGCATGGCGCGGATTGCCCAGGATCTTGCCCCCAATCTCCGCCACCTTGGCGTCCAGCTGCTCGGCCGGCACCGCATGGTTGATCAAACCCATCTCGGCGGCCTTCACCGCCGGGATCATGTCCCCCGTCAGCAGATATTCCTTCGCCCGCGCATAACCGATCAGCTGCGGCCAGATCACCGCCCCCCCGTCGCCAGCCACCAGCCCCACCTTCACATGCGGGTCGCCGATAACGGCCGTGTCCGCCGCCACGATCACGTCGCACATCAGCGCAATCGTCGCCCCCAGCCCGGCGGCCGCCCCGTTCAGCCGGCAGATCACCGGCTTCTCGATGTCCAGCAGCGTCGTCACGATCCGCTTCGCATCCCAGCCGATGTCGCGGAACAGCTTCGGATCGCGGATCTGCGCCTCGAACCAGTCGAAGTCGCCGCCGGCACAAAAGGCCCGCCCCTTCCCCGTCAGCACGATCAGGTCACTGTCGGGATCGCGCTGCAGGTCGGTAAACACCTGCGCCAGCTCGTCGTGCAACGCGCCATCGATCGCATTCACCGCCCCCGGCGCCGCAATGGCAGCCGTCAGCACCCGTCCCTCGCGGCTGAATTCGAACCGCGTATAGCGCCCCCAATCAATCTCAGCCGACATGCGCGATCCTCCGCCCGAAATCGCCACCCGCAAACAGCCCGGCAAACAGCCCGGGCAGGCTCTCGATCCCGTCCCCCAACACCTCGCGGGTCTTCAGCGCCCCATCCTTCAGCAGCCCCGCCACTTCCGACTGCGCGCCCGCGAACATGGGCAGGTCATCGAACACCACCAGCCCCTCCATCCTGAGCCGCCGCGCAATGAACTCCCGCGTGTTCCTGATGCCCGGCACCTGGTCGGGCGCCGTGTTGTAATCCGCCACCTGCCCCGAAATCACGATCCGCCCCCGCATCTTCATGCGCGGCAGCATCCGGTCGATCATCGCATTGCCCACATTGTCGAACAGGATGTCGATCCCTTGCGGAAAGGCCGCATCCACTGCCGCCTCCAGCCCCGGATCCCGGTAATCCAGCGCCACATCGAACCCGCACGCCTCCACCAGCCAGCGCCGTTTCTCCTCCGAACCGGCCAGCCCCACCACCTTCGAAGCCCCGAAATGCCGCGCCAGCTGCCCCGCCGTCGCCCCCACCGGCCCCGCCGCAGAGGTCACCAGCACCGTCTCGCCGGCCACGATCGCGGCCACCCGCTTCAACCCGAACCAGGCCGTCATCCCCGGCACCCCCAGCACCCCGATCCAGGCACTCTCGGGCACCCCGATCTCCGGCAGCGGAATGCAGTACCCGCGCCCACCCAGCAGCGCATGCGTCGCCCAGCCGCCGCCATGCGTCACCAGCGTGCCGACAGGAAACCGCTCATTCCGGCTCTCCACCACCCGCCCAACGCAGAATCCGTCCACCACCGCCCCCGGCGGAAGCGGCGGCGCATAGCTCGCGCCGGGGCTCAGCCGCGACCGCGTCCCCGGATCGGCCGAGACATAGGCATTGGCGACAAGGAACTTCCCCTCGCCCACCTCCGGCAGAGGCAGCTCCTCCACCCGAAAGTCGGCAGCCGTCGGCACACCGTCGATGTGGCGCACCAGCACCACCCGCTTCATCATTCCGCTCACTTGCCCTCCGCAGGTTTCCCTGTGCGTTTTTGCTTGGCCGCGAATTCCGGGCGCGGCACGGTGCCAATATGGAACCAAGAATCTCGATCGTCACGCTCGGAACCGCCGACTTGGGGGCCGCCTGCACCTTCTGGGAGGCGATGGGCCTTGAGCGGAAGGCAAAGAGCACCCCTTCAATGGCCTTCTTCCAGCTGAACGGCCTGGTCCTCGGCCTCTACCCCTTCGACAAGCTCGCGAAAGACTGCCACCTCCCCGGCGGCCAGCCCGCCGGCGCGACAACAATCGCCTACAACGCCCGCTCCGAGGCCGACGCAGACGCCATCCTCGCCCAGGCCGTCGCAGCCGGCGCCACCCTCCACGTGCCGGCCCACAAGGCCTTCTGGGGCGGCTATTCCGGCTACTTCCTCGACCCCGACGGCCACCCCTGGGAAGTCGCCTACAACCCCTTCTTCCCCCTGAACGACGACGGCACCGTCACCCTGCCGGACTGAGCGCCGCCATCTTCTTCAAGGCCAGCGCCAGCCGCTCCGGCTCCTGCGCCCCCATCACCATCCCCTTCTCGGCAATGATGAAGGTCGGCACCCCGGAAATCCCCATCTCCCACCATTTCTGCTCCAGCGCCCGCACCGCGTCCGCGCCTTCGTCACTCTCCAGCACAGCCTCAGCCGCCGCCCGGTCCAGCCCCGCGGCCTCCACCGCCCCCAGCAACACCGCCCGGTCGCTCACATCGGCGCCTGCCGTGAAATAGGCCTCGAACAGCGCCAGTTTCAGCGCCGTCTGCTTCCCCGATTCTCGCGCCCAGTGCAGCAACCGGTGCGCATCAAAGGTGTTCCAGATCCGCTGCGATCGCCCCGAAAAGTCGATCCCCAAAGGCTCGGCAATCGCCTTCATCTGCTTGCCGCTAGCCTGGGACTGCTCCGGCGTCGCCCCATATTTCCGCCGCACATGCTCGGCGATGTCTTCGCCCTCGGGGGCCATCTTCGGGTTCAGCTCGAACGGATGCCAGCGGATATCCCCCTCCAGCCCCGCAATCGCCAGCGCCTTTTCCAGCTGCCGGTATCCGATGAAGCACCAGGGGCAGACCACGTCCGAAATCACGTCCACCTGAATGCGCTGCGCCATGCGATCCTCCCGCCGATTGAGGCCCGCGCATATTCGCGCTAGGGCGCACCCATGTCCACACAACCCGCCGCGCGCCCCGGCTCACATCCGGACCGGCGCACCTTTGCCATCATCTCCCACCCGGACGCCGGCAAGACCACGCTCACCGAACGCCTGCTCCTCGCAGGCGGCGCCATCCACGCCGCCGGCGAGGTGAAGGCCCGCGGGGCAGCCCGTCGCGCCCGCTCCGACTGGATGAAGATCGAGCAGCAGCGCGGCATCTCCGTCACCTCGTCCGTCATGACCTTCGAACGCGGCGGCCTCCTCTTCAACCTGCTCGACACGCCCGGCCACGAGGATTTCTCGGAAGACACCTACCGGACGCTGACCGCCGTCGACTCCGCCGTCATGGTCATCGACGCCGCCAAGGGCATCGAGGCGCAGACCCTCAAGCTCTTCGAAGTCTGCCGCCTGCGCTCCGTCCCCATCATCACCTTCGTCAACAAGGTCGACCGCGAGGGGCGCTCCCCCTTCGAGCTCCTCGACGAGATCGCCGACAAGCTCGCCCTCGATGTGGCGCCCATGTCCTGGCCCGTCGGCCTCGGCGGCGAATTCGAAGGCCTCTGGGACATCGAGCGCCAGCAGCTCCAGCGCCCCGACGGCAGCATCGCCAAGGGCGCCCTCAAGGATCTCGTCTCCCCCGAAATCTACGCCCGCGTCTCCGAGGAACTGGAACTCGCCGAAGCCGGCTACCCCGCCTTCAGTCCGCAAGCCTACCGCCACGGCGACCTCACCCCCGTCTATTTCGGCTCCGCGCTCCGCGAAATCGGCGTCGAGCCCCTGATCGAGGCCCTCGCCCGCTTCGCCCCAGGCCCCCGCCCGCAACCGGCCGAACCCGCGCCGATTCAACCCGACAACCCCACCGTCACCGGCTTCATCTTCAAGGTGCAGGCCAACATGAACCCCATGCACCGCGACCGCGTCGCCTTCATGCGGCTCTGCTCCGGCCGCTTCAAACGCGGCATGCGCCTGAACCAGGTCGGCACCGGCAAGCAGATCGCCGTCCACTCCCCCGTCCTCTTCTTCGCCCGAGACCGCGAACTCGCCGACGAAGCCTTTCCCGGCGACATCATCGGCATCCCCAATCACGGAACGCTGCGCGTCGGCGACACCCTCACCGACGGCCCGAACGTCACCATCACGGGCCTCCCCAATTTCGCCCCCGAAATCCTCCGCCGCGTGGCCCTCAAGGACCCCACAAAAACCAAGCAGCTCAAAAAAGCCCTCGACGACATGGCCGAGGAAGGCGTCATCCAGACCTTCGTCCCCCAGATCGGCGCCCAAACCGTCGTCGGCGTCGTCGGCCAGCTCCAGCTCGAGGTCCTCATCAGCCGCCTCGAAGTCGAATACAAGGTCGAGGCGGTCCTGGAGGCCAGCCCCTACGACACAGCCCGCTGGGTCGCCTCAGACGACCCAGCCGCCCTCAAGAAGCTCCAGGAAGACCACAAGAGCCAGATGGCCACAGACCGAGACAACCACCCCGTCTTCCTCGCAAAAGACCTCTGGGACCTCAACTACATCCAGGGCCGCCACCCCGCGGTACGGTTCTCGGCCACCCGCGAACGTCGCTGAGACGACCACCCAGTCGGGGCGCCATCCTGGCTAGCCCGCCAGAAAATCCAGCATTGCGAGCCACTTCGCGCGAGCAGTCGTCCAACTCTGGTGAACCTTCATCGCCACCGGGTTGCCGACGAACGCCGGCCGCGCCGCAAAGTCCCGCGACAGCGCACGGACCTCGTCCAGAAACGCCGTTCGCCGCTCGGGCGGCACAAGGTGCAGATGCATCAGGCGGGTGCGCAAGGGATCGAAGCCCATGCCGGCCGCGCGCTGGGCGTCCAGCAGCCAGCCCTCCAGCGCCGCCCGCCCGGCGCCCGTGATCCGGTAGTCCAGCCGCTCCCGCCGCCCGGCCGCCGCAGCGCTCGCCTCCAGCAGGCCCCGCGCTGCCAGCCGCTTGATCAGCGGATAGACCGCGCCGGCCGACCCCGACCAATACTCCGAAGGCGACCCCGCAAACGCCTGGGCGATCGCATAGCTCGTCGCCGCCCCACGCGTCGCGATCTCGGCGAGCGTCGCCCCCTCCAGGTCCGTCAGCTGCGCGCCACCCCTTTCCATCACCCCATGTTGACCAAGCCGGGCGTTCGCGTCAATATATTGCGATTAGCAATATAGGATTCGTCTGCATGCGCACCATCGTCGCCCTTCTCCTCGCCGCCATCGCCCTCCCGTCGCCCCTCCCCGCCCAGCCGCAGCCCGCAGCCGCCCCGCAGCTGTCGTCCCGGGCGGTTGCAACCACGCTCGCCGACAAGCTGGTGTCGGACTTCGTCTTTCCCGAACAGGGCGCCCGCTACGCCGCCGCCCTCAAGGCCAATGCGGCCGCCGGCGCCTATGATGCCCTTTCGGGCCTGCCGCTGGCCGATCGCCTCACGAAAGATCTGCAGGCGGTCGCGCCCGACGGGCACCTTGGCGTCCGCCATGCAGGCCTCGGCGGCGGCGGCCCGCAGATCATCCTCAAGGGCCCGCCACCAGCCAACGGCGGCGAAGCGGCCCCCGGCCAGCCGCCGCGCAGGATCCGGATGGTGCGCCCCCCAGCCATCGAACACGCCGGCTGGATCGCGCCCGGCATCGCCTTCGTGCGCTTCAACGGCTTCCCCGGCGACCCGGCAACCGTGGAGGCGGCGCGGCGGTTCATGGAAACCCACGCCGACGCGAATGCGATCATCGTCGACCTTCGCACCCACACGGGCGGCGGCCTTGCCGAGATGGACGCGATCTTCCCCTGGCTGTTCGACCGGCCGACCCGCCTGCTGACCATGGCGACCCGCAAGGCCGTCGACCAGGCGGGGCAGTCGCCCCTCACGGGCATCCCCACCCTCAGGGAGGTCGCCGGCGACCCCGCCTTCGTCACCCGCGAGCACTGGGTGACCCCGGGGCCGGATCGCCGCCTGAACGACGCAAAGGTCCATGTGCTCACCTCGGGCCTGGCGGCATCCGCCGCCGAGCATTTCGCGCAGGCGCTGAAAGGCACGCGCCGCGCCACGCTGATCGGCACCCCCACCTACGGCGCCAACCATTTCGGCGGCGACCAGGAGCTCGGCGGCGCCTACACCGCCTTCATCCCCGTCGGGCGCACCTTCGATCCCGAAACCGGCAAGGACTGGGAGGGACGCGGAGTCGCCCCCGACATCGCCGTCCCCGCCGAAGACGCCCTCGTGAAGGCCCTCACCCTGTCGGGACTCCCGCAGGGCGAAGCAGCGGCCCTGTCGGCCAAGGTCGCACCCCCACTTCCCCTGAACCCGCAACCAAAGGCATCCCGCTGACCAGGCGCCGCCCAAGAACGGCGCCCCGATCAGAAGGCGATGCGCGTCCTGATGGAAAAGGCCGAAAGCGTGTCCGAGTCCGGGTCCAGCGACGGGTTCACGATGAACTGGAACACCGGCGTCAGCGCCAGGTTCGGCGTGACGTGGAAACGGTAGAACACCTCGCTCGTCCACTGGCTGGGCGGGTCCCTCAGGATCGGAATCGCCTCAGGCAGGCCGAAGTCCTCCGGGTCGGACCAGCCGAGGCCGATGCCGAACAGGTCGGATGTGGCGCGGGCCGGGCGGATGCCCACCCCGCCGCTGATGTTCGCCTTGGCAAAGCCCCCGCGGCCCACCCCGCCGCGCAGGAACCACATCAGGCTGTCGCCCGCCATCCGGTTGATGTTGAAGGCAACGCCATAGGCCGATTCGTCGCGCCTCCGCGGGTCGATGATGTCGGTCGGGCGGTCGGGCCGCGGCGTCAGCCCGTCGCGATACCAGACGGTCACATGCATGTTGTTGCGGTCCATGGGCCCGCGCGCATGGATCGGGATCGGGCGGCGCGCAAAGCTCGTCTGGCCCACCTCCACAAAGTAGAAATGCTCGTCGCGCCCGAAGAAGTCGTCGACCGTCCAGCCCGTGTCGTCCGAGTTGGCGGTGAACATGCCGCCCTTCACATACAGGTTGCCCGCGCCGGGATAGGCCGCAACCACGAAGCCGGCGCCGCGCAGCGGAACGGCGATGGTCGGGCTGGTCGAAAAGGCGAGGGACAGAAACTGCCGGTTGTCGTCGAAGAACGGATAGGCGTTCACGAAGTTCGGCGCGAAGATCTTCCCGATCGTGTACTGGAACCGCCCGCCGGCAGTCGTCTGCCGGATATAGGCCTGGGTGATGCCAAGGCTGAAATCCCCCCATGTCGCAGCCGTCGGAACCCCTGACCCCGCGAGGAACCCGGCCTGCAGCGGCGCGAAATCCGTGCCCAGCGGCCGCCGGTCCTCGATCGCCACGTCGAAGGTCAGCGCATTGGGCTTGCCCTTGTTGGCGAGCGCGGCCGAGGCGTTGAAGGTGAACTTGTGGCCGAAGGCCAGTTCCTCGCCCAGCCGGCTCTGCGAATAGCCCTGCGCCAGCAGGCCATAGGACCCGCCGAAGTTGATCCCCGTGCGCTCCTCGAAGCGCTTCTTCATCGCAAACCAGGGCGGCAGCGAAGGCGTCGGGTTGACCAGCGTCGAACGCGGCACCGCATCGTCGGCAAGGTCACCGGCTGCGCTCAGCGTGCCGTCGATCAGGTTCGGCCGAAACCCGTCGGCCCCATCCGGAACGGCGTCCGCCGCATCGATCGGCTGCGGCGCGTCCGGCCCGGCCTGCGCGAAAACCGGGGCGGCTGCGATCAGGGCGAGGACAGCAGAAACAACCGCAGCACGGGGCCTCATCGCGCCCGTCAAGACCAGCTGACCGGGTCCGCGCCGCGCACGGCAACCAGCGGCGTGCGCCACTTGCCGGGCGTTCGGGAGAGCTTCACCTGCGGCCCGAGCCGGCGGACCTCTCCATAGGGCGTCTGTGCGACCAGGATCTCGGGCGAGACCATCCGGTTCTGCGGCCCCGACAGGTCGAACTTCGTGTCCGGGAACCGGCCGAGGCTCGCATACCACATGGCAGCCCGCGTCAGGCTCACCCGCACATGATAGCTTCCGCCCTCCTTCGCCCGCCGCCTCAGGGCTGCAATCACGCCGGCAGCCCCCAGATAGCCCGCGATATAGTCGTTCATCACCAGGGTCGGCGGGAAGCGCGGCGGGCCACCCGCCCCTTCCTCCAGCGTGAAGCCCGAGGTGGAGAGGCCCTCCATGTCGAACCCGCCCCGATCGGACCACGGCCCACCGGCACTGTTCCCCATGCAGCTGAGATAGACGATGCCCTTGTGGCCGCGGGCCAGCTCCTCGGCGCCGAACCCCAGACGGTCCATGGCGCCCTTGCGGAAGTTCTGCACGAACACGTCGGCGTCCGGCATCAACGCCTTCAGCCGCTTGTTCTGCTCCGGATTGCGCAGGTCGACAAAGGCCGAGCGCATGCCGACATTCACGTCGATCACCAGCGCCTCATGCTCGAACGCCTGGTCGCGTGCGATGTGCAGCACATCCGCGCCATATTCGGCAAGCGTCCGCGACGAGCAGGTCCCGGCAATCACATGGGTGTTCGAGACAACTTTCAGGCCGGACAGCGGCTGGGTCGGATCCACGCTCCAGGGCACCGGGGCTCCGTCGGCAATCTTCACGATCTCGATCAGCGGAGTCGCCGCCAGCACCTTGCCCTCCGGATGCGCCAGCCACTCCGCCCGGGTCCGGTGCACCACGCCCACGCCGCCAAGCGCGTTCAGCTCCTCCTCGAACTCGAACGCGTTCACCTGCTTGAACGCCTTGCGGATATTCTCCCCGCCCGGCGGGCATTTCAGCGCCTGCAGCGCCCGATCGTTCAGGTGCGGATAGGCGCCGGTCACGTTGAAGAACCGCCCGTCCTTCGTCTCGAAGGGCACGAAGGTCATCGGATTGCCCAGCCCCACAGGCGCCTGCAGCATCAGCCCGTTGTTGGTGGGGATCACGAAATCCCGCGGGATGGCGTCGGCTGCCGGAACGGTCCCCTCCCGCTGCGCCATCAGCAGAATGGCCCCGATCAGCGGATTGACGTTGTAGACGGACTCGCGAAGGTCGACCGACAGGTCCTGGCTCTGGCCCGTGCGCTCCCGCCAGATGGCAGCAGCCCCCAGCCCCGCGCCCATCGCCGGGATCGCCATGGCGGCGCCCACGCGGAAATGGCTGCGGATGATCGGGTCGGTGCCCGTGAAGGTCACCTTGCCCCCTGCATCGCCGATCGCGCCGCCGATCTCCTTCATGAACCCGGCAAAGCTGCGCGTGATGTCGAACGCGCCGGACTGGGCCGCAACCGGCGCCCCCGCCGATAGGGCACCCACAGCAAGCGCCGCCCCGCCGGCAACAACATCCCGGCGGCTCACGATCACAGGCTCAGACATTGCACACCTCTACAAGCGATATGGACTGGTCTCGCAAGCTGAGGCTCGCATTGGGTCGCCAGGCTGTCAAGCCAAGCTGGTGATGCCAGATACCCAGTCCGATCTTCACGCGCCCGCACAGGCACCCCTGCATCCACCGCTTACAGTCCCCCGCCGAACGCGCTACGCTGACCGCCATGCGCACACTCATCCTCGCCGTCGCCATCACCCTCTCGACCCCAGCCGCGGCCCAGAGCACCATCGAGGCCAGCATCCCCGAAATCCGCAAGGGGATGGAGACCTGGATGCTCGACAACCATGTCCCCGGCCTCGTCTGGGGCGTGGTGAAGGACGGCAAGCTCGTCGCCGTCGAAGGGCTCGGCGTGCAGGACCTCGAAGCAAGGCGCCCGGTCACCCCCGACACCGCCTTCCGCATCGCCTCCATGTCCAAGGCCTTCACCGCCTACGGGATCCTCAACCTCCAGGCGCAGGGCAAGCTCACCCTCTCCGACCCCGCATCGAAGCACGTCCCCGAAATGACCCCCTGGGCAACCGGCATCACCGTCGGAGACCTCCTCCACCACAGCGCGGGCTTCGTCACCGACGACCCCTGGGGCGACCGCCAGCAGGTCCGCACCGCAGAAGAATTCACCGCCATGCTGAAGGCCGGCGTGCCCTTCCAGTCCGCGCCGGGCAGCACTTACGAATATTCCAATTTCGGCTACGCCACCTTGGGGCGCATCCTCACCAACGTCTCCGGGAAACCCTACCAGAGCCACATCGGCGACACCGTCTTCCGCCCGCTCGGCATGGCAAGCACCACCTACGACGTCTTCACCGTCCCCAGCTCGCGCCTCGCCCGCGGCTACCGCTGGGAGAACAACCGCTGGTCCGCTGAACCCATGATGAAGGACGGCGAGTTCGGCGCCATGGGCGGCGTCGTCACCACCGCCAACGACTATGCGAAGTGGGTCGCCCACCTCCTCTCCGGCTGGCCCGCCGAACCCAAGGCCGGGGGAGACGGCGCCGTCCTCCGCCAGATGCGCTATGGCGGCGGAATCCCCCACGGCCGCGGCCGCCCGGGCAAGGACGCGCCCGACTGCCGGATGAGCTTCATCTATGCCGGCGGCCTCGTCTCCGGGAACGACTGCCTGCTCGGCGCCGTCCTGTTCCACTCCGGCGGCTACCCCGGCTACGGCTCCCACATGCTGCTGCTCCCCGAAACCGGAGTCGGCGTCTTCGCGTTTTCGAACCGCACCTACGCCGCCCCCATCCCCGCCGTCTGGGACGCAGCCGGCGTGCTGCTCCGCGCCGGCCAGCTGGCCAAGCACCCCACGCCCGTCTCGCCTGCACTCGCCCAGGCCTATTCCGAAGCCCGCCGCATGTGGTCCGAAGGCCGCATCGACAGCAACCCCGCGATCCTCGCCGAAAACATGCTGATCGATCGTTCGGCCGCCAACTGGGCCGCCGAATTCCAGCGCCTCAAGGCCGAAAGCGGCGCCTGCGAAACCACCAGCCCGATCCAGCCCACCGGCGCCCTCTCCGGCAATTTCCAGTGGCGCTGCACCACCGGCCGAATCACCGGCCGCCTCCTGCTCGCCCCCACAAACACGGTCCAGATCCAGGCGCTGAACCTCACGCGTCCCTAATCGGCGGGCAGCCACTCCGGCTTCAACAGCTCGACGGCCACGCCCGCAATCTCCAGCGGCCCGTCCGCATACTCCATCCGCACCAGCGCCATCTGCAGGCCCCCATGCCGCGCACCCCGCAGCTCGGCCGCCGGCTTCCCGTCACACAGGATTTGCCCATCGACGCCGCCGGGCACCCGCACCGCCAGCAGCCGCTTTCGCAAGCGGTCGCGGTGGTGCATCCGCGCCGTATTCTCCTGCCCCGTGTAACAGCCCTTGGTGAAGCTCACGCCGTTCAGCTCGCGCCCGTTCGTCTCCAGCCACAACAGCTCGTCCGAACCGATCTCGTCCGCCTCCGGCAGCCCCAGCGGCAACCGGTGCGCATGCCACTCCGCCATCGAAACACCCTCACCCCCCGGCCCGCCCAGGAACCGGCTCCCGGCCAGCGCATGGCGCGGGTCCGCTGGATGCACGCTCGGCGCACCCCACTGCTGCCACACGGCAAGCCCCGGCTCGGGCGCGATCACCACCTGCCGCCGCAACCGGAACATCGCCAGCCGCCGCGCCAGCGCCTCCAGCTGGCCAGCCTCCACGTCCACCAGCACGTCGTCCCCATCCGCAAACAGGAACAGCCCAAACAGCGCCTTCCCCTGCGGGCTCAGCAGCCCCGCATACAGCGGCATATGCGCCGTCAGCAGCCCCACGTCCTGCGTCAGCAGCCCCTGCAGAAACGGCCGCACATCGGGCCCCTGCAGGCGCAAAACAGCGCGATTGCTCATGTGACACAGCGGCATCCGCCAAGTAGATAGCGTCCATGGAAAACGCTGCAACCTTCGATCAGATCTGGGCAAACGGAACCGTCTGGCTGCCCGACGGCCCAACCGACTGCGACATCGGCGTGACCGCCGGCAAGATCGCCGCCATCCTGCCGCGCGGGCAGGGCTCGGCGGGCGAAACGCGCGACTGCACGGGCCTCACCATCCTCCCCGGCCTCATCGACACCCAGGTCCACTTCCGCGAGCCCGGGCTCGAGCACAAGGAGGATCTCGAATCCGGCAGCCGCGCAGCCGTGCTGGGCGGCGTCACCGCCCTGTTCGAAATGCCCAACACCAAGCCGCTCACCGACACGGCAGAGGCGATGGCCGACAAGGTCGCCCGCGCGAAGGGCCGCATGTGGACGGACCACGCCTTCTACTTCGGCGCAACCGCCCAGAACGCCGAACATATGGCCGAACTCGAACGCCTCCCCGGCTGCTGCGGCGTCAAGATCTTCATGGGCGCCTCCACCGGCGACCTCCTCATCCCCGACGACGAAAACCTCTTCCGGGTCCTGAAGCACGGGGTGCGCCGCGTCGCCATCCACTGCGAAGACGAATACCGCATGCAGGCCCGCCTCGGCGAACGCATCGCCGGCGATCCCTCCAGCCACCCCGTCTGGCGCGACGACGACAGCGCGCTGCTCGCCACGAAACGCGCCATCAAGGCCGCCCGGAACGCGAAACGCCGGGTCCACATCCTCCACGTCACCACCCCGCAGGAACTCGAATTCCTCAGCGCCCACAAGGACATCGCCTCCGTCGAGGTGACCCCCCAGCATCTCACCCTCGCCGGCGAAGACGCTTACCCCCGCCTCGGCACCCACGCCCAGATGAACCCGCCGATCCGCTCCGCCTGGCACCGCGACGGCCTGTGGCACTGGATGGGCCAGGGCGTCCCAGACGTGCTCGGCTCCGATCACGCCCCCCACACGCTCGCGGAAAAGGCGAAGGACTACCCCAACACCCCATCCGGCATGCCCGGCGTGCAGACCATCGTGCCCCTCATGCTGAACCATGTGGCGCAAGGCCGCCTCACGCTCGCCCGCCTCGTCGACCTGATGGCGTCGGGCCCGCAACGCCTGTTCGGCCTCGTGAACAAGGGCCGCATCGCCGCCGGCTACGATGCCGACTTCACGATCGTGGACCTGAAGGCGCGCTGGACCATCGAGGACAGCTGGCTCGCCAGCCGCTGCGGCTGGTCCCCCTTCACCGGCATGCAGATCACCGGCCGCCCGGTCGGCACCATCCTCCGCGGTGCGACCGTGATGTGGGAAAATGAACTGGCGCCCGCGCCCACTGGCGTGCCATTGCTGTTCGAGGAAACCCTGCGCGACCGGTAGGCCAGGGCCTTGGGGAGAGTGACACGATGACCAGCGTAGCCTTTGCCGCCACCCGCGACACCGCCAGCGCAGCAGCCCTCCTGCTGTTCGTCGGCGAAGGCGGCGAACTGTCCGAAGGCGCGCGCAACCTCGATGCCGCAAGCAATGGCCAGGTCGGCCGGGCCATGAAGGCCGCCAACTTCACCGGCAAGAAGGGCAAGCTGCTCGAAATCCTCGCACCTGCAGGCACCGCCGCCGCGCGCGTCCTCCTCGCCGGCCTCGGAGATCCCACCAAGGCCGACGCCCGCACCTTCGAGGACCTGGGCGGCGAGGCAGCCGCCCGCCTGCAGACGCTCGAAGCCGAACTCGTCGCCGACTTCGGCGGAATCTCCGACCTTGCCGTCGGCACCGATGTCGCCGCCGCCCACTTCGCCCACGGCCTCGCCTTGCGGAACTGGCGCTTCGACATCTACCGCACCAAGCTCAAGGACGAGCAGAAGGGCAAGCTCGCAAAGGTCACGCTCGTCGGCGCGCCCGACAGCGCGAAACCCCTCTCCGACCGCCTGCAGAAGGTCGCCGACGGCGTCCATTTCGCGAAAGAGCTCATCACCGAGCCCGGCAACATCATCTACCCGCAAAGCTTCGTCGACCGCGTACGCGCCAAGGTGGAGCCGCTCGGCATCAAGGTAACCGTCCTCGACGAGAAGGAACTCGCCAAGCTCGGCGCCGGCTCCATGCTCGGCGTCGGCCAGGGCAGCGTGAAGCCGCCCCGCCTCCTCGCAATGGAATGGAACGGCACCGGCAAGGCGGATGCCACCCCGCTCGCCCTCATCGGCAAGGGCGTCACCTTCGATACCGGCGGCATCAGCCTGAAGCCCGGGCCCGGCATGGAAGACATGAAGTGGGACATGGGCGGGGCAGGCGCAGTCGCCGGCATCATGGTCGCACTCGCCGGCCGCAAGGCCAAGGCCCGTGTCATCGGCGTCTGCGGCCTTGTCGAGAACATGCCCGACGGCAACGCCCAGCGCCCCGGCGACGTCGTCACCTCCATGTCCGGCCAGACGATCGAGGTCCTCAACACCGACGCCGAAGGCCGCCTCGTGCTGAACGACTGCATGACCTGGACGCAACGCACCTACAAGCCCAAGGTGATGCTCGATTTCGCGACGCTGACAGGCGCCATCATCATCAGCCTCGCCCACCACTATGCCGGCGTGTTCAGCAATTCCGATGCGCTCTGGGGCAAGCTCGATGGCGCCGGCAAGGCGGTCAACGACCTCGTCTGGCGCCAGCCCCTTTCCGAACCGGGCGGCCACTACGACCAGATGATCGACAGCACGATCGCCGACATGAAGAACCTCGGCCCCCGCGAAGGCGGCTCCATCACCGCGGCCCAGTTCCTCCAGCGCTATGTCGACGAGGGCGTGGAATGGGCCCACATCGACATCGCAGGCGCCGTCTGGCGCCCCAAGGCCGGCGCCCTGCACGACAAGGGCGCAACCGGCTTCGGCGTCCGCCTGATCGACAAGCTCGTCGCGGATCACTTCGAGGGCTGACACGCTGGCAATCGATATCGGCTTTTACCACTGCACGCGGGCGCCCGCGAACGAGGTGGCCATCCGGCTGGCCGAAAAGGCACTCGCGGGCGGCCAGCGGCTCCTCGTCATCGGCGCCCGCGAGCGGCTCGAACTGCTCGACACGCTGATGTGGACCTACGCCGACCACAGCTTCCTCCCCCACGCGCTTGCCGGCGGCCCGCACGATGCCGACCAGCCGGTCCTCCTCTCGGAAACCGCCGAACCGGCAAACGGCGCGAAACTCCTCCTCAGCCTCGAAGCCGGCGTGCCGGCCACCCTCGACGGCTTCGACCGCCTCTTCAACCTGTTCGAGGACGGCACCCCCGCCCACACGCGCGCCCGCGCAGACTGGAAGGCGCTCGCCGACCGCGAAGGGATGGAACGCAGCTACTGGCAGCAGACGGAAAAGGGCGGATGGAAAAAGCAGGCCTGATCGCGCTCGCCCTCCTGGCGGCCACCCCCGCCGCCGCCCAGGCGATCACCGATGCCGAGATGCTCACCGCCGCCGAACCCGCCCGCATCGTCGATGCCGTCCGCTTCTACGGCCGGCCCGCCGCCCTTGAAACCGACGAGGCCGGCGAGCCCAGCATCGCAACCGGCTTCGGCGGAATCGCCGGGCGCATCTGGTTCTACGACTGCGATCAGGCAGGCCGGAACTGCGTCGGCCTGCAGTTCCAGATCGGCATCGGCACGATCCGCAAACTGACCCTCCAGCAGGTGAACGCCTTCAACCACGGCCGGCGCTTCGCAACCCTCAGCCTCGACGAAGCGGGCGACCCCATCCTCGCCCACGATCTCTCGATGGCCCGCCCGGGCATTTCCGCCGCCGCCTTCCGCGACACGATGCAGCTCTTCGACACCCAGGCCGGCGAGCTCCGGAAAATGGTCGAAGCCCTCGAACGCGCGAACCCGACCCCCTGAGGTCAGGCCATCGTCGCCAGGTTCACCGTATCCGTCGGCGCCACCCGCACCCGCCGCCCGATCACGGGCACATCGATCAGCGCGCCGGGATTCTCGTGCACCTGCGCCAGGAACCGCGCCCCATCGTCCGGCCGCCCCACCAGCAGCGCAAAGGCCGGAACCCCCTTGTGGTGGATCACCGTGTAGGTCTCGATCGTGCCCTCACCCTCCGGCTTCTCCACCAAAGGCGGGCTCTCCATCCCGTCGATCGCCGCCTGGTAGCTCGCCGGGTCCGTTCGTTCGAACGCCTTGGGCGCCGTGCTCCACACCCCGAAGCTGTGCTTGGTCAGGTACCCGCCATTGGCGAACACAAGGCCCCTCGCCCCCGGAGCGGCGCGGCACTTCGCCGCCACCTCGGCGATCCCGTGCATCGAATAATTGTTCCCAGGGCCCCCGAAATAGGGGAGCCCCCCCGTCAGCGTCAGCCCGCGCGGGTCGTCATGCGCAATCCCGATCTCGTCGGCCGCAATCTCCACCGCGCTCGAAAAGCAGCTGTAGAGGTCCATGTGCGCAAGTCCCGCAGCCGTCAGCCCGGCCTGCTTCAGCGCATGGGCCGCCCCCACCCGGATCGCCGGCGAGCTGAAATAGTTCACCCGCTCCGTCACCAGGATCTTCTCGTGCGTGTCGGCCGAGCCATGCAGGTACACCCGCTTCGCCACAGGCACCCCCAGCCGGTCCGCGGCGCCCACGCTCATCAGCACCAGCGCGGCTGCCTGGTCCACGAACATGTTCGCATTCAGATATTTGGTATAGGGATAGCCGATATAGCGGTTGTCCCCTTCCGGCGTGATGATTTCTTCCGCCGTCCGCGCCACCGGCAGCTGCGCATAGGGGTTCCCCGCCGCCACCGCCGCAAACCGCTCCATCAGCCGCCCGATCGCCTGCCGGTGCGAAACCGGATCCCGCCCATAGTGCGCGGCCAGCGCATTCTCGAACAGCGGATAGATGTTCACCGGCAAGGCAATGCCATGCTGCATCTCGTGGCCGCTCGCATAGCGCGTCTTCTCAGGCCACTGCTCGGCCTCCTCGGGCGACTGCTCCGCCCAGTCCAGCACCATGCCCGCCTTCTGCGCCCGCGCCTGGCTCCGCAGGGGCTCGCACCCCGTCAGCAGCACCACCTCATGCTCGCCCCGGGCAATGCTCTCGAAGAAATGGTTCACCAGCATCTGGGGCGAATTCCCCCCCACCGGCCCATAGAGCGTCCTCTTCGGCGCCGCCCCGATCCGCTTGGCCACCGCAGCTGCCAAGTTGTTCTGCTGCCCGAACGGCGCCCCGAACCCCGAATCCTGGAACAATCGCACCACCGTCACGCAGTCGATCGCCTCGGCAAGCCCCACGCCACCCGCATCGGCAATCGCCGCCCGGCTCACCGCAGCCATCATCTCCTGCGGGCTCAGGCCCTTCCCCGCCTCCGACGTCCGGTCGACGCTCTGCGCCAGGCCGACAAGAACAGGCGTGCGCGGATCGATCGTCATGCCACGGCCTTCACGTGCGCAGCCCAGCCGGCCGCGCGCTTGCATGTCTCGGTCGCAACAGGCGCCAGCCCGCCCATCGAGAAGAAGCCGTGGATCGTCCCCTCCACATGGTCATGGCCCGCAAGCACGCCCACCTCCGCCAGCCGGCCAGCATAGGCCTTGCCCTCGTCGCGCAGCACGTCATGGCTCGACGTCACGACATAGGCCGGCGGCAGCCCCGAAAGGTCGGCGGCGCGCAGCGGCGCGGTCGACGCATCCGGCCCGGCGCCGTCCGCCAGCCAGTGCGCCCAGAACCACTCCATCGCCGCGCGCGTCAGCCCGAAATCCGCATTCTCGGCATAGCTCGCATGCGCATCCGCCGGATAATCGGTGACGGGATACACAAGCAGCTGCCCGGCCAGCTTCGGCCCGGACGACCGCGCCGCCAGCGCCGCCAGCGCGGCGAGGTTCCCGCCCGCGCTGTCCCCACCCACGATCAGCCGCGCCGGGTCGCCACCGCTGGCCGCCGCGTTCGCCGCAGCCCAGCGCAGCGCCGCCAGCGTGTCCTCCACCTGCGCCGGCGCCTTCGCCTCGGGCGCCAGCCGGTAATCCACGCTCACCACCAGAAGCGGCCCTTCCACGCTGAGGAACCGGCACACATTGTCGTGCGTCTCGATGCTGCCCAGCACCCAGCCCCCGCCATGCAACCACACCACTACCGGCAGCGGCCCAGCCACGCCCGCCGGCTTATACACCCGAACCGGCAAAGGCCCTGCCCCCGTGGCCACCAACAGATCCTCAGTCTCCACCCCGTGCGGCGCAAAGGGCTTCAGCAGCTCGACGCGCATCAGCATGTTGGCCCGCGCGTCGGCCACGCTCAGCGTCTCCAGCGCCGGCTGGCCGCGCCCCATCTCCAGCACCTGCGCAATCACCGGGTCCAGATCCTCGATGCGTGTCGGCATGGCAGTCTCCCTCGGTTGAAGGGCCTAGCGCCGCCCACGCGTGCGCAAAAGCTGGCGCTTTGGCAGGACGAGTGCGCCGGTTGCGCGCGTTTCCTGCGCGATTGCACACAAATGCGCGCGCAAAACGCGCCCGAATGCACGCGACATGTCATGTATGTGATGCAGAAAATGCCCTCCCCGTCGCCCCGGGCTTGACCCGGGGCCCAGCTGTTCTGCTGGTCAATATCCTACACGAAATCGAGCCAACACATTGACTTTACGCCGGATAGGAATGTTCCACGTGGAACTTTTCATCCGCACAGCATAACCAGATCGGCAAAAAGCAGCCGGCGGCCAAGCCGCCGAGTCCGCTATGAAGTGAAAAATGAGGAAAATTGCGGGCAAAGCCCGTTCGTCGGACGTGTCGGTGGCGTTCGCCACCGCACGCCGGCCGGCCTTGCGGCGAGTCTGACGACCAGCGCTCTCGCGCTGGCGTCAGCCGCCTTCAGGCCTGCGGAGCCACATCTCCCAGGCCACCACCCCGGCGCTTGCCGGCCTTGGGCAGCCCGCTCACACCGCCGACACCCAGCGGGGGCAGCTTGTCGGCTGCGTCCGGGCGCTCGATCGGCTCACCGGCGATCACCTTATGGATCTCCTCGCCGGTCAGCGTCTCATACTCCAGCA